>NZ_CP187127.1:0-762500 GCF_049601575.1 Comamonas sp. 23
ATGGATGAAGCCAGCCTGGGCCAAGGTTTGTGGCGTGCAGTTGTAGAGCAACTCGCCCAAGAAATGCCCGAGCAACAGTTCAACACCTGGATCAAGCCGCTGACCGCTGTCGTGTCGGACGACTTGTCCAAGGTCACGCTCTATGTGGCCAACCGTTTCAAGCTCGACTGGATTCGCGCCCAATACACCGGCCGCCTGGCCGCCATGCTGGAGGAAACCTACGGACAACCGGTGGCCATCGAGTTGGCCATTGCCCAGCGAGATGCGGCCGTGCGCACCGTTGTGCGCCCACCGGTGCGCAGCGGTGGTGCGCTTGCAGCGTCGGCTCAGGGCAGTGGCACCTCGTCAGGCATGGGCCTGGGGCCGTCCTACGGGCCAGCTAGCCGCAACCCCGGCCAGGCTGCCGCCAACGCGGCCGAGCAGTACCGCAACAGCATCCAGATCAGCGACGCCAGCCCCGCGCCCCATACGGGCCAGGCCAGCAGCGCCGAGGGTGATACCGGCAATGCCAGTGGCAACTTCCGCAACCGCCTGAACCCGGTGCTCACGTTTGACACGCTGGTCGAAGGTACTGCCAACCGCATGGCGCGCTCGGCGGCCATGCATGTGGCGGCGTCTCCCGGACATCTGTACAACCCCTTGTTCATCTACGGCGGCGTTGGTCTGGGTAAGACCCACCTGGTGCATGCCGTGGGCAACAAGCTGCTGGCCGACAACCCGGACGCCAAAGTTCTCTACATCCATGCCGAGCAGTTCGTTTCGGATGTGGTCAAGTCCTACCAGCGCCGCACCTTTGACGAGTTCAAGGAGCGCTACCACTCGCTCGATCTGCTGCTGATCGACGATGTGCAGTTTTTCGCCAACAAGGACCGCACGCAGGAAGAGTTCTTCAACGCCTTTGAAGCGCTGCTGGCCAAGAAGAGCCACATCGTGATGACGTCCGACACCTATCCCAAGGGTCTGGCCAACATCCACGAGCGCCTGGTCTCGCGCTTTGACTCGGGCCTGACGGTGGCTATCGAGCCGCCCGAGCTGGAGATGCGCGTTGCCATTCTGATCAACAAGTCGCGCGTCGAAGGCACCGAGATGCCCGAGGAAGTGGCCTTCTTCGTGGCCAAGAACGTGCGCTCCAA
This sequence comes from Comamonas sp. 23, assembly GCF_049601575.1. Classification (NCBI taxonomy): domain Bacteria; kingdom Pseudomonadati; phylum Pseudomonadota; class Betaproteobacteria; order Burkholderiales; family Comamonadaceae; genus Comamonas; species Comamonas sp. 23. The sequence continues at coordinate 1,134 of NZ_CP187127.1, forward strand.
TGTGCGCGAGCTCGAAGGCGCGCTGCGCAAGATCCTCGCCTACTCGCGCTTCAACCAGAAGGAAATCTCCATCCAGCTGGCGCGCGAGGCGCTGCGCGATCTGCTCTCGATCCAGAACCGCCAGATCAGCGTGGAAAACATCCAAAAGACCGTGGCGGACTACTACAAGATCAAGGTCGCCGACATGTACAGCAAAAAGCGCCCGGCCAGCATTGCCCGTCCGCGCCAGATTGCCATGTACCTGGCCAAGGAGCTGACCCAGAAAAGCCTGCCGGAAATCGGCGAGCTTTTTGGCGGCCGCGACCACACCACCGTGCTGCACGCGGTGCGCAAGATCGGTGGCGAGCGCCAGCAATTGACCGAGCTGAACCAGCAATTGCACGTGCTGGAGCAGACCCTCAAGGGCTAGCCGATGGAATTTTTTGATTTCGCCAATTGCCTGCCTGCCGCAGGCACAATGGCAAATGGGACAGGTGCAGAGGGGGCTCCGTGCACAACTGCCGTCCACAACAACACCGCAATTTGACAAGAGGTTGAAATGATTGTTCTGAAGGCCACACAAGACAAAGTCATCGCAGTACTGCAGTCGGTCGCCGGTATTGTCGAGCGGCGCCACACTTTGCCGATTCTGGCCAACGTGCTGATCCGCAAGACCGGCAATGCGCTGCAGCTGACCACCAGCGACCTGGAAATCCAGATCCGCACCACGGCCGAGCTGGGCGGTGACATGGGTGACTTCACCACCACCGTGGGCGCGCGCAAGCTGATCGACATCCTGAAGACCATGCCCAGCGACCAGACCGTGAGCCTGGAGACGCAGCAGTCCAAGATGATCCTCAAGGGTGGCAAGAGCCGCTTCACCTTGCAGACCCTGCCGGCAGAAGACTTCCCGCTGGTGCAGGAAGCACCCTCGTTCGGCCCCGTGTTCAGCGTGCCGCAAAAGGTGCTCAAGGACCTGATGGGCCAGGTCTCGTTCGCGATGGCTGTGCAGGATATCCGTTACTACCTGAACGGCATCCTGTTCGTGGCCGAGGGCAACACGCTGAGCCTGGTGGCCACCGACGGCCACCGCCTGGCCTTTGCCAGCGCCACTCTGGATGTGGAAGTGCCCAAGCAGGAAGTGATTCTGCCGCGCAAGACCGTGCTGGAGCTCCAGCGCCTGCTGTCGGACGCCAGCGGCGACAACCAGCCCGTCATCGAGATGCAGTTCGCCAGCAACCAGGCGCGCTTTACCTTTGCCGGCATGGAGTTCGTCACCAAGCTGGTCGAGGGCAAGTTCCCCGACTACAACCGCGTCATCCCGCGCAACCACCCCAACAGCATCACGCTGGGCCGCGCGCCACTGCTGGCCAGCATGCAGCGCACGGCCATCATGACCAGCGACAAGTTCAAGGGCGTGCGCCTGACCATCGAGCCCGGCACCCTGCGCATTGCAGCCAACAACGCCGAGCAGGAAGAGGCGGTGGATGAGCTCGACATCGACTATGGCGGCCCGGCCGTTGAAGTCGGCTTCAACGTCACCTACCTGATCGATGTGCTCTCCAACATGGGCCAGGACATGGTACGCATCGACTTTGCCGACAACAACAACTCGGCGCTGATCACCAACCCGGAAAACGACACCTTCAAGTACGTGGTCATGCCGATGCGCATGTAAGCCACGCAGGCGACCCGCGCGCCGGTTTGCAGCAGCAGGCCGGCGCAGCACCGAGATTTATTTGATTCAAAGACATGGCAGGGCGCCGCGCCCGCCAGTGCAGTACCAAGGCAGCTTCATGACCGCAGAAAACCAGCCGGAACAATCCCCCAGCACGCCAGGCCCCGATGCCAGCGGCTATGGCGAAGGCGCCATCCAGATCCTGGAAGGGCTGGAGGCGGTGCGCAAACGCCCGGGCATGTACATCGGCGATACCTCGGACGGCACCGGCCTGCACCACCTGGTGTTTGAAGTGGTGGACAACTCCATTGACGAGGCCCTGGCCGGCTATTGCGACGACATCCTGGTGACCATCCATGCCGACGGCTCGCTGTCGGTGGTGGACAACGGCCGGGGCATTCCCACCGGCGTGAAGATGGATGACAAGCACGAGCCCAAGCGCTCGGCCGCTGAAATCGCGCTGACCGAGCTGCACGCCGGCGGCAAGTTCAACCAGAACAGCTACAAGGTCTCGGGCGGTCTGCACGGCGTGGGCGTGTCCTGCGTGAACGCGCTGTCCATCAAGCTCAAGCTCATCGTGCGCCGCGAAGGCCAGGTGCACCAGATCGATTTCTCGCGCGGCTTTGTGCAAAACCGCCTGGTCGAAGTGGTCGACGGCGTGGAAGTCTCGCCGATGCGCATTGTGGGCGCCACCGAGAAGCGCGGCACCGAAGTGCACTTCCTGCCCGACCAGGAAATCTTCAAGGAAAACTACGAGTTCCGCTACGAGATCCTGGCCAAGCGCCTGCGCGAGCTGTCCTTCCTGAACAACGGCGTGCGCATCCGCCTCAAGGACGAGCGCGATGGCAAGGAGGACGACTTCTCCGGCGCCGGCGGCGTGCAGGGCTTTGTCGAGTTCATCAACGGGACCAAGAAAGTGCTGCACCCCACCGTGTTCCACGCCGAAGGCAGCCGCCCGGCCGAGACCTATGGCGGCATCCCCGGCACCGAGATCGGTGTCGAAGTGGCCATGCAGTGGAACGACGGCTACAACGAGCAGGTGCTGTGCTTTACCAACAACATCCCCCAGCGTGACGGCGGCACCCATTTAACCGGCCTGCGCGCGGCGATGACCCGCGTCATCGGCAAGTACATCGCTGACCATGACCTGGCCAAGAAGGCCAAGGTCGAAGTCACCGGCGACGACATGCGCGAAGGCCTGTGCGCGGTGCTCAGCGTCAAGGTGCCCGAGCCCAAGTTCAGCAGCCAGACCAAGGACAAGCTGGTCTCCAGCGAAGTGCGCGCGCCCGTCGAGGACATCGTCGGCAAGCTGCTGACCGAGTACCTCGAAGAAAAGCCCAACGACGCCAAGATCATCTGCAACAAGATCGTTGAAGCGGCCCGCGCCCGTGAAGCGGCCCGCAAGGCCCGCGAAATGACGCGCCGCAAAGGCGTGCTCGACGGCATGGGCCTGCCCGGCAAGCTGGCCGACTGCCAGGAAAAAGACCCAGCGCTGTCTGAAATCTACATCGTCGAGGGTGACTCCGCAGGCGGCTCGGCCAAGCAAGGGCGTGACCGCAAGTTCCAGGCCATCCTGCCGCTGCGCGGCAAGATCCTGAACGTGGAAAAAGCCCGCTACGAAAAGCTGCTCTCCAGCAGCGAAATCGTCACCCTGATCACCGCGCTGGGCACCGGCATCGGCAAGGTGAGCGAAGACTCGGGCAAGAGCAGCACCGACGACTACAGCCTCGCCAAGCTGCGCTACCACCGCATCATCATCATGACCGATGCGGACGTCGACGGCGCCCACATCCGCACCCTGCTGCTGACCTTCTTCTACCGCCAGATGCCCGATCTGGTCGAAGCCGGCCACATCTACATTGCGCAGCCGCCACTGTACAAGGTCAAGAACGGCAAGGAAGAGCTGTACCTCAAGGACGGCCCTGCCCTCAACCAGTTCCTGCTGCGCGTGGCCCTGCAAGGCGCCAGCGTCAGCACCGGCGGCGCCAACCCGCGCACCATCGATGGTGAAGAGCTGGGCCGCCTGGCCGGCATGCACCTGGCCGCCGAAACCGTCATCGACCGCCTCTCGTCCTACCTGGACGCCGAAGCGCTGCGCGCCATCGCCGACGGCGTGCAGATCCGCCTCGACACGCTGGACGACGCCATGGTCTGCGCCCCGGTGCTCGAAGCCAAGCTGCGCGAGCTGACCACCACCGGCGTGCCCGCCGAGGTCACGGGCGAGCTGGACCCGCACACCGAAAAGCCGATCCTGCGCATCAGCCGCCACCACCACGGCAACATCAAGAGCTCCATCCTGACGCAGGAGTTTGTCGAAGGCCAGGACTACGCGGCGCTGGCCGCCGAAGCCCAGAACTTCCACGGTCTGCTCGCCGAAGGCGCCAAGGTCACCCGTGGCGAAGGCGAAAAAGCCAAGATGGAAAAAGTGACCGACTTCCGCCAGGCCATGCAGTGGCTCATCAGCGAAGCCGAACGCACCACCGCCCGCCAGCGCTACAAGGGCCTGGGCGAAATGAACCCCGAGCAGCTGTGGGAAACCACGATGGACCCCCAAGTCCGCAGCCTGCTGCAGGTCAAAGTCGGCGACGCCATCGAAGCCGACCGCGTCTTCACGATGCTGATGGGCGACGAGGTCGAGCCCCGCCGCGACTTTATCGAGACCAATGCATTGCGGGCGGGGAATATTGATGTGTGATGGTGTAGGTTCTCGTAGGGCGCCGTATTGTTTGCGACTCGCGACACAATTTTGCGACTGGATGCCACAAACCAAACGACTCACCTACCTTTAGGCGTTAAATGAAGACTCTTGGCATAGCCAGCAAAAAGAGCCCGGATTCATCCGGGCTCTTTTTTATATCTTTTTCTATGGACAATTTGCAGTGATTGTTGTTACCTATGATCTCATTGCACTATTTCGCTCACAACCGCATAGCGGTCATTCGCGCACGGATGTTCGAGATGGCTCTGTGACGGCTTTCAACTCTTGATGGGCATGTTTTCGTAGCCCAAGCGGTGAGCGTTGGAGGGCGAGGTCAGGCCTTTCGCGCGAGCACCTCAAACTCGTGGTGAATTTCGGCTGGATTCGATGTGTTACGCAGGCCCGTGCTGAATCGCGCGACGGCATGAAGAAAACCCATGTGGTCAGTAACCCGGTAGAAGCCTGATTCTGGCTCCGGCCTTCCAAGACTTGGCGGCAAGGCCTCATCCCATCCCTCTTCGGCCGCTGGCCATGGCCGCAGGACATAGTCGCCCTTCTTGTGCGGGTACAGAACCCATTTACTGCCATCGTCAAAGGCGTAGCAGAAGAAGCTGCCGTTCAATTTCACCTCCTGCGCCCAAGGTGGAGAGGGTGGCGCCACAGGACCATCAGGCTCTTGGTGCTGCGTGAAAACGCGCGGTACAGGCTCTTGGATCACTTTGTTGGCAAATGCCGCTCTCAAAGCTCGAAGCTTTTCCCGTGGATCGAAGGCAACAGTAGATCTTGCAGCCAGGCGTTGGGCTTCCCGGCGACGCTCTTCCATTTGGGCAGCGAGTCGCCTTTGCTCCTGCTCCTGCTCCTGCGCCTGCGCCTGCTCCCGGATCAGGCGCTGACGCTCTTCCTCCTCAAACCGCGCCAGCAGAAGATCTGTATTGGTATCCAGCAACTCGCGCTCCTCGGTTGTCAGCGGTCGACCAGACCCACCGAAGTTGAACTGGGGCTGTCCCAGAGCTTTGGCGCTTCCATAGCGGCGCTCAAAGCATGTGCTGCCCAGCACCATCAGGACTCCGCCCTCGCGCACGATATGGATTGCCGCGTGCACCCCATGGCCACAACCAGGGTTCTGGCAGCGAACCCGCTCGTTTTCAGGTACACGAACAATCCCCAAGAGCTTTGAACCCATTGTTTGCATCTAGAACACCTCCGCTTTTTCGACAGTCTACAAGTGGCGGACCGAGCCAAACGGCACTTCATCCATCATTGCGCCCCGCCCATAGGACAATCCATGAATGACACTCATAGCCACCATCGCGGCAACCGGTAAAGATGTCGAGTCATTCAACCCGCCACCGGACATCTGGGCGCATTGGCGGAAGCAGCCCATCTTCACCTTTGTCATTGGCCGACACCGAACGCCAGCAGTACTCAAGCGCAGCCCACGCGGTCTCCAGTTCCTTGCCGCAGCACCAGGATATGCAGAAAGATGGCACACAGCATGGAAGTGGCAGGAGGGACGACCGGCTATGAGCACGAGGTTTAAAAAGGCGGCTCAACGCTTAGCATTTGAGCAGACTGTGCCACCCATGAGTGGAATTTGAAGCGCGTGAAATGAACTGGGCCGACTGCCGCTATTGGGTCAGACCGATGACTGCATAGGGCCGAGCAGCAACAGTCATGCGCCGCCACTTGGAGCTGCTGGTACGATGCCTCAATTCGGCCAGATGCAGTCCTTGACAGCATCCCTGAAGGCAGCAGCAGTCAGACTGAATGCAGTCAATCGAACAGGTTCGCTTATAGTTCCTAAGCAACTGATATCGGCTCCAACCCGTTGACTTGTCTGTGAAGCTTGAGGTACTTCATGATGCCTAGATGCATGTTAAGCACATCTCTTCGTAATCGAATGTTCTGATCGACTCCGAAGTGATGCATTTGGCCGCGTGCCAGATTAGGATGGATCACCACGTAACCGCTGTCGTCGAAACCGATTAATCCGCGGTCGAAAAGTTTATCTAGGCTTGGTGTGAGGAGCAGTCCGTTATCTGGATCCCAGCGCTCATCAGCGCTTTCGCACTTGCCCCAAGCATGAATGTGGGATGCGATGAGGAATTCCGTCAATTTGCAGCCCGTCACCGAGCAGCCACCCCATCTCCGGATGAGCTGCTGCCGGTAGTTGCTCTGCCCTATACGGATCTTCACCAAAGCCAAAATTTCTGACTCGCTAAGGTCAGAATTAGCCTGTAGCTCCTCTAGCGCCGCCTCATCACGAAGCCACGCAGGTGCAGGGTTGCTAGGCCTAGTGTCCGGCAGCGCGTCGTATTCAGCACCACCAGTCACAACAGCCTTAGCGAACAGGCAAAATTCCTCGCATAGAGAGTGAATGCGGGCATTAAACGTTTCGTCAGGCCAGGAGGACACATTGATTGTTGTTTCGTAACCAACAACGGGTCTACCTTCATCCTCCAAGTAACGCAACCAAGACGCGCCCGGATATGCGGGATTGCGTAGCAGCGCCACCCCTTCAAATGAGAAGAACTTGCCCAACAGCAACCGATCAAACTCATCTTTGTATTGCTCGTACAGAAATACGCGCAGCTTCAAGTATATCGGGCCATCTCCGCGGTTTGGCGTGATCCCTATGAAGCGCATTTCGTGCATGGGATGCATGACGCGAATCCAAGGGTGCCCATCTGGGTTGGGCATCATGTGGGACTTAATCCCCTTGCGTTCGAAAAGCTGGTCCAGCCCAGCTGCTGCTAGCCTTAATGCATCGACGACCCGATCTAATCCTTCGCGCATGATCCCCCCATTTTCTCGAGAAAAAATCTCACACCTCCGCTAAACGGCACGGTTTCACTACTGCGGCCAGCCCAACCAGTCTCTAGCAGATTCTCTACTGCTTTCAATCCAAATACCCCTGACAATAGTTCTATGTGGCTTAACTTTTAATTCACCGGCCGAAAAACGTGGTCGGTGCAGCGGAGCGTGAGGTCAGTCTCGGAATAAACAAAGATTTTTTATAAGCCGATCGCTAACTGACCGCCATGGTTCATGTCGAGCCCGACTGAATTACAAGAAATGTAACAGATGCATCATTTGGCGCTTCTCTACGCTTGCTAAGAGAGACCGCTTTGGGTCGGTTTGCGACAGTCGTAGATCGGCCAAATACAGTCGGAAACCGGCCACAAGCTGCCTCTGATGGCATCATAAAGCAGCCATACAACGGACTAGGTAAGCCGCCCACAGAATGCGTGTCGGCTTGAGCTAATAGCTAATGAATTCTTAAATCTTAAACTCTATACATTCACCTAGTCCATCAACCATAAGGGCGACGCTCACCCATATATCAAAAAGTGCTTTATTTTCATCAATCACCTTTTTCAGCTCATTGCTCACTATTTCTTGTGCTTCCTTTCTTTGTTTGGATGCAATATATGATTCAAGATAAATTTCCCCAGCAAATGCAGTCTCTACATCAGTAAGTTTTTCCCATTTATCTTTTTCAATTTCAGCAATTTGCCTTCTAGTGGAATTTGCTTTTTGAATTTTTGTTGCCTCATCACTCATTGGAGAGACTGAATACGTGAACAAGAAATTAAAAGTTGGCATATTAAAAATTTCCTAGTTTGGATGATTTCTCTAACATAGTTTGGCCCGTACCAAGCCGCAATCCATATTTGGCACATGCGGTATAAATTGACACGAAATAAATGCGGAGTGAGTTTTTTCGCCTAGATTTATAGAATCTATAATGTATAAAATACAGAAATAAATTCATTTATGAAATCCACTGGCCGGGCGTGTGTTGTACGCCACTCAGTTGCTGGACAAAGTCTGTGGGAGAATTCGTTACAGACACTACAGCCTCCCGGAGCAGGACTATGTGCAATGAGAGAATGGCCAAATTAGCTCCTTTCAATAATAGCCGCAAAAGTTATGGTTTGATGATTCGGCTGTACGCCGCCCAATCGATAGCTGGTACTGTGCCCAACGATTGCAATCGAGCCAACAAGCGGAAGAGGAAGTACATCAATGCGCCCTGTTCCGCGAACACTAGCTTGTTGCCGTCGTAGTCATCGTAGCAACCATCTTCGAGCGAACAGACACAGTCCAGTGATGAGTCAACATCATCTCCAAGGTTGCCAAGAAACGTATCACCTAAGCCACCAACCCAACCAGTATTCGGGGCGAGAAGGCCAGCAATGATGCGGAAATGCGGCTTTGGTTTAAAAGTACCACCAGCATGAGAGATAGCCACCGAAGTCCGACTCATTGAACGGACCGAAGCTGCCTTGTTCTCTGCATAAGCGATATAGCCTTTATTAACTTCCGGTTTGCACTCAAAAATTGCATACACCGCCTCAGCAGGGATGTAACGATGGCTTTTCTGGTCTAGCAGCGTGGGGGTGAAGTGCCGGTCAAATACCACAACGTCAATTTGGTCACTGCGATTGCCGAGTGAGTCAATAACGATGCCAGTGGCGACCTCGTAGCGATTGGGCAGGTATGAACGCAACAGCTCCAGCCAATACTCTTCATTTACCGAACCCATAGTTCCAGCGTGGCTAATGGACTGAGATGCGAGGGCCATCTGACCACTGAGGTTGCTCTGAACATTGACGAAAGCTCTCTTAAGCCACGTGGTGTCGTTAGCGCCCGCACCAAGCGCTGTTGCGGTCGCTGTTGTTGGAGAATTCTGTTGGGTCATAGAGAGAAATTAGGACAAAGGGAACTTGGGACCGAAGAGCTGTCGCCAAGCTTTAAGCGCTTCAGTGTTTTGGCCTTTACGCGCCAAATGAATAGCGTTTGAGGCTTCTCGACTAGCTGCGACAAGCATTTGGTAAGCACGCTCTTTGCGTGCATCGTCCATGCCATCGCTAATAGGTGAACCTAGGCCGGCTGGGTCTTTCCACTCATCCTTGATGCGGTCTGCTAGCGACGAAAACAGCGTCTGCACTTCATAGTCAAATCGGCCCTGCCATCCACCGTGCAGGCACTCCAGGGCCATCACTTCAATGAGAAACGAGGGCTTAACCGGCTTGTCAGCGCCATGCTTCGGGTTGTTGTTCCAGTACTTGGCCATCCGCACTAAGCCTTTCCATTCACTGGAAAAAGCTTGGTGAGCATCTCGCGCCTTGCCCGCATGGATTTCGGGGTTCGTCTTCATCCACTTACCCGTGTCATTGTTCGGAATTTCGTAGTCTGAGCCTGCAGACACTGCAGGAACTACATCCACGCTCAGAACTCGGTAGTCAGTGTTGTCGTCAGCATCGACCACTACACCGAAGTCAACGTTGATAGAGCGCCCTTGCTTACGCACAGCGGCCTCACCATACTTGTCTACCAAGACCTTGTGGAAATCCTCGAGCACTTTGGAGGGTGGTTGAGAGTGATATTTCTCAGTCTCAGATGCGCTCAGCACGAAGAAGATGTCAATATCCTTGAGCGGCTTAGTCTTAGTGTGCCGTGCATAGGAGCCCGTCAAAAAGTCACGCTGGATGGCGAACTTGGTGCGGATGTATTCGCGCACCTCAGTGTGGCGCTTTGATGCGTTAGTCTGCTCACGTTCATTTAACTCAAGACGCGACTTGAACTTGCGAAATGCTTCATCAAGGGAAATCATTAGCTGTGCCTCCAATATGCGGCGCTTGCTCCAAGGCCGCTGTGTTCCACGGTTGAGCCCAAGGCCTGACGGACCATGCCAGTTGTTGGACGGTTAGATGCCGGCCCCCAGCCAGAGACATCCGGGCGCCCAGCTTTCGTCTTGAGCAGAATGGAATAGCTGGCGTTCTCGGGTGCTACGCCAGCTTTCTTGATGGCGTACTTGAGCTGTTCTGTGTCGGTGTAAAACGCCCCATCACCGTCCGACCATTGGTAGACGATGTCCAGGTCCCAACGAACAAGCAGTGCGTTCGTCAGCGGGTTATAAATCTCAAGCTCCACGCGCTCTAGGTGTCGTGACTCGAGCCAAGTCTTGATGGCCCGGTGCTTGCTGTCCCAGCTATTCACCAAGTTCTCGGGAGAAAGACCGCTGAGGCGGATGACATCCTTAAGACTCTTAAGCACGTTGTCGGTGACATAAGTGGTTGATTGGGTGTATGAGTAGACTGCTACGGCGCTCATGATTTCAAAAAGCCTTCCATATCGAGCGTCACGGCGGTTGCACTCGCAGAAGCCTGTTCTTCTGCAATGACCAAGCCGGAGGCAGCATCGCGGGCGACAACACGAGAAGTGTGCTTCTTCAGTGCTGCCTGGACCCAGGCGAGGTCTTCGGAATGGACGGCGACGGAAACTTGCCATGACCCTTCAGTAGCGTCGAAGCTTAGCTTTTCCTCGTTGCAACTAGAGTCATCAAGCGCATCGTCGTCGTAAGAGCAGTAGATGCGGGTGCGCGGCCCATCGCAAGTCACAACGATGGGGCTGGATTTTGGAGCCTGGTCTGCGATGACACTACTAACAATACCTGCCACCTTCATCAGCTCCTTGCGGGCATCATCAGTGGTACTTTTCGCAGTGAGTATGTCGACGATAGAGTTCCAGGTTTCGAGGGCATCGCGATAGGGCACGCTTCGAAAGTCTCGGCGGACAGTTGAGCTCACTTTGCACCTCCTTTCTGCATGCGAACAGCTTTCGCGCTTGCCGCCGCAGAGAGCAGATGGTCAATGGTCAACTTGTTGGGGTCGGCAGCAACTTCACGGCTCTGAGCCATAGCGTTGACCACCATCTTGCGCAGTGCTCGGCCGTCGAGACCTTCACAAGCTTGAGCAACCTTAGCCAGGTCTTTCGACTTGGCAATTTTTGCGAGTGCAGGGAAATGCTCACTCAAGCTATCAATGCAGTGCTCGAGAATTTGAGCAACAGCTTCCTGTGCCGGAGGCGGAACCTCCACCACCAGGTCACATCGCGAAGTGAAGGCATCATCAATGGCCTGTGGGAAGTTGCTGGTAGCTATAAACAGGATATTGGGATTGCGTTCAGCCAGTGCGTCCAACTGCACAAGGACGGCATCTGTTGCGCGATGGATGTCGACAGGATTTGCTTCCAAGCTCATGCGGGAGCGGTCTGCCGCCAGCGTCTCAACTTCATCCAGTAGCACGATAGTAGGTCCACTGCTCGCCAATTCCGCGATGGTCTGCGAAAACAACTCGCTTACAGAGCGCTGTGTCTTACCCATCGCTGAACTGGTCAGTGCATGCGGGTCCACCTCAACAAGACGAGGTTTTGCTCTCGGCATGAAATGAGCCAGTTGGCTGGCTAATCCACGGGCGAGCGTCGTTTTGCCAGTACCTGGTGGGCCAACGAGCAGGATTACGCCATGCATCGGAAGCTTGTCTCGCGACACCTTTGTACGCAAAGAGAAGTTCAGAATGCCTTGCGAGAGCAGCTGTTCTTTGATTTCAGATTTGACGATGATGCTTCCCCACAGCGCATCGAGCTGCGAGTCAGGGAGCAGGCGCACGGCAGAAATACCGCGAGGGAGGTCTTCAGGACGCACAAGATGTTGTGCAGAGGTGCTTGCGTTCAAGGGTAAATCGCCCACAACCGGGCGCTGTTGTTGCTATGACCACTAGTGTTGCTGCAACGTGGAAAAGATTGGTTGAACTGCGGTTCAGGTGCTGAAACTAGCTATGCGCAGATTCCTAAACACCTGTAGAACCTCGACCGGTTTCCTTGACATCCTGTGGAAGGCGGTTCCGAAAGCTGAACCGGTGTTCAGGAAATTTTGGTCAAAGGCATGAGATGCTCGAAGGTCCCAGAATCATGTTCCAAGGTGCCGAATGAAACGCATCGCCATCATCGAGGACGTACGCCAAGACAGCGACATCCTAAAAGCGCTCATCGAAGACTCTTTTGACGCTCAAGTCGAACAAGCATTTAATAAAGCTGAAGCCGAAGCACTTCTACGCGATGGTAGATTTGACTTGGTAATAATGGATATCGAGCTTGGCTCAGGTGCAAAAAATCGATATGCAGGCTTAGGTTTATTAAGCGATATCCGAGCCACTTGGCCAACCCTCGTAGTTTCGGGCATGCCTGAGGATAACCTTCGAAGTCTTGCTCTTACGCTTCATGCTTATGATTTCATAGCTAAACCAGTTGATGAACGAGACCTTATCAACAAAATCGAACATGCATTTGAATGGTTCAAAGATGATGTGAGCAGCGACCTAGCAACGAGAAATGGCTTGCCTGACGGATTAACAGCTGACCCGCACAGGAAAAACAAATACCTTTGGAAAAATAGGCCTGTTGCACTTACGATGACCCAATTGAGCATCGTCCAGTGTTTAATTGAGAAGCCTGGCGCAGTAGTTGAAACTAGAAATCTCTTAAAGAATCTAAAATCAGGGATGAGCTCCAAAGCCCTTGCGACCCAAATCTCTAATATTCGAAGTCAATTTAAAGAAATAGATAATGAATTTGACCACATTAATAATGAGCAGGGTCGTGGCTACTACTGGAAAATCTAAACGGTGGCGTCTGCTGACGTTTTTTAGGAGCTGGGATTTTACTCTCGGCTCTATATTTCTTTTGACGGTTCTTACGACTCTTTTATTGGGTGCATTGTTCGACATCAGCTGGTCAGCATACAAAAAAGAACAAAGAGTTCAAGAGTCAGAGCTGAAGGGACAGCTTGCTCAGTTTTTACTTAACATTCGGGAAGCAGATGGTTCATCTTTACTTGAAAATCCATCTGACTTTTCTGCAGCTTCGCGTCCAATCACGATAGTTTCGTTGCGCAAGTCGTTCTTCTCTTACATGCTGCAGAGGGCTAATGCAAGAGCATTTAAGACGGGTGACATCAATATAGAAGTACCGCGTGCGTGCCAGTTGGTATACCAAGACAACACCAAAGGTACCGAATTACCAGGAAGCTTGCGCGCATGTTTTGCAGCAGTTCCTGGAGACCCCACTGGAAAGTATGTCTATTTCTTTCTACGCTATCCAACGAGCAAAATAGAACGCCATAGAGTAGGAAAACCTTTGGCAGAGGTTAACCGGGTAGTCCTTACCTTCAGTGGACAACGTGAGAGTCGCATCTCTTTAGCTTATCAAGTCCCTCCATTGGCTCGCATGCGCTACCCCTCACAACTCGCACGCTTTGAACAGATTCATGAGTTGTCGGGCTTTGCTGCGGGCGAAGGAGGATTGTCATCACGCTACATAAGCGGCCAAGCATTTGAAAGCTTGGTGGAGGAGAATGGAACCTCTCCTCAGAACTATGTGACTATTGTTGGCCGCCTCGACTCCGCACTATTACAGGCAGCCGGCTCCGACGAAAATTGGCCGCCAGATGCTTTAAAAAGGACCTTTGTTGGAATTAAGGTTTATGACAAGTCGGAACCGGAAATTGAGTCCAAGGTGATATTCGATATACCGCCAGGTAAAGAAGGCACCCCTCTTGTATCACTGACTCAGGCATATCTTTCTGCTGTTTCCTCCGGGACTTCACTTGAAATAACCTCTTCTAACTTAGCGGGAGTCCGCAACACTGTTTGGCGTTCAGACGATGTCGCCATAAGTCCATCCACAACTCGACTAGACGGCTGGTGGCAAAATGTCGCCGATGGCTGGTCTGAATTTATAATATCTCATGGCATACGACAGAGAGGCCCAGTTTCAGTTGCTGAAGATATGCGCGTGAGAGGACTTAGCAAAGTCCAAGCATCTTTGACCGCAACCCCATTCAAGCTGCCAGACCTTGCAACTCGAGCTTTTACCTGGATGTCCGCAGCAGGCTTAGTCATTATTGCTTTAGCCTTCTATTGGAGCCATAACGCAATCAAGCTAAGAAAACTAAGAAAAATGGCTTATGCGATGACTGTTGTACCTACACGCGATGGAGACCTCAAGAGGTTTGCCGGTAGAAACGAAATTGGGACGCTAGCTCGTGTTTTCTATCTATTGCTTAAACGTAGTCGTTCAAGAGATGTTAGCCTTGTTAAAAGACAGCGTCGAATAGCGATAGAGCAAGCTGAGCAAATGCGCCTCGCTGAAGCGCATGTAGTAAATCGCAAGTCTATTCTCGACGCCATTGGTCACGAAATTCGTGCCCCTCTCAACTCTCTATTTAATGCAACGAAAGGTCAGGAACTGGTCCAACAGAAGCTCTCCCGTATTCGACGTGCTGTTGAAGCACTTCAAGATGCGACAAGCGTTGAGGACGGCCTTCGTTCTGGTGAAATAACAATGGCGCCCACAAACTTAGCATTGTGGCTTCAAGTATTCTCTGACAATCTTAATCAAGACGGTAAAAATGTTACGTATGTTGGACCAACCGAAGAAGTAACTGTAGAGATGGATTCAATTCAGTTGGAGCAAATTCTGGACAATTTACTAGATAACGCCCAGCGATACAGAAAGCACGGTACGGATGTTGAACTAAGACTTTCGTTAATCAATGACAAAGTTGAATTAGCAGTCTTTAATCATGGAAAACCCATTCCAGAACAATATCTTCCGCGAATTTTTGATTTAGGTGTTAGCGGGACGGAAAAAACAGGGAACAGTGGTTTGGGACTTTTTGCGTCTAGAATCTATGCACTGGCAATGAACGTGACACTTAGTGCGAGAAACGAAGCGAATGGAGTATCATTGATTTTACAATTCCCTCGCGCAAAGGTTAAATAATTAAATAAATTCCAATTCATTATATTTACAAAGCTTAGCCGGTCAAGATGGCAAGGTATCCCAAAATGTCAGCGGTGCGCAAACTAGCTGGGAAGGCATTCCCTGAGCGAGGATTTCTTCAACATCTCCCTCATCCACCATTGGCCATTTAGCTCGGCGAATTGGATTAACATTTTTTACCTCAATAACCCTCATGCCTGTAGGGGCGGGTGTGATAATTATCCACTCTCCTGATTCGACAGTATTGCGATAACGTTTGTTATCGCCTCCGAGCATATCGCTATTTAGAAGCACCTGACTAATTGGAACCCGCTCCAGAGCTACAGCCTCACAGCCGGTGTAATCGCCTGTAGTTGACCACGAGGTCAACGTGTCATGGGGGACCTGAATGCTTGCTAGACCTGCTATCTGAGCTGCACGTGCGTACCTGAGGAGGCGGTTAGCATAATTGGAGCTTACACTTGACAGTCCCTGCCTCCAGCTTTCGTTTCGGTAACCGCGACCAATCTTTACCACCCCATTTGCGTATTGCGAAGAATGCTTCACCTGAGCTTGAACGAAAGGCTGCATATCCCTAAGCTCTTGAATGGCCTCTTGCACGGCATGGGGTACGGCAAGCAATTGTGCGGAGAATCGACGTATATCATCCTCGGTGTACCAGCCTCCACAAGTGAAGCAAGTGTCGGGAGATTCTTGATTTCGACTCAAACCGTAAGCTCTAGAGACTAGCCAAGTCAATAAACCACGCACTACTTCAATGTGTTCTTTGCTTTGTGTCCAATCACTACATATATTCAAGATGGATGGCTTATTATGATTTGAGCGCAATACAAAGTTATCCGTCATCAACTCAACAAGCAAATCACTTCCCAGTATCCATTTCGTTTGGCACTGACTCATCGGCATTAATACATCCTATTTTTTGCGCCACTATACCTCGGTCGGTGTGTGGCTTGGCATGAAATTTGGCAAAGCAACTAGATTTCACTGGCTTCAAGGATAATTCAATTTACCATCAACAATTTAGAAGATAGCCCAATTACGTAGAAAGGCGTTGTTGCACGAATCAGGCTGTCGGCTGCGGTAGGCTCAGGAGATGAGTGAGTGTTAGGGCCGATGCAATCTTGACCAGCAGGGGGTGCGGATAAAAACTTGGACTACCAGGAGGTAGTTCATGTATTCCTACGAAGATCGAATCCGAGCCGTTGAGCTCTACATCAAGCTGGGCAAGCGCGTCAGGCCCACCCTCCGGCAGCTGGGCTATCCGACGAAGAATTCTTTGAAGGGTTGGTACAACGAGTACCAGCTCAAGCTCGACTTGTCCGCTGGCTACGCAGGCCGTGAACCGAAGTTCTCGCAGGCGCAGAAGGCCGCAGCCATCGAGCACTACCTCACCCATGACCGATGCATCGCGGCCACCATGAGGGCGCTGGGCTACCCCAGTCGTGGAACGCTTACCAAATGGGTGCGTGAGGCTTTCCCTGAGGCCAGAAGGGCTCTGGTTGGCAGTGTGGGTCAACGAAGGTATCCCGAGAGCTTGAAGCAAGCGGGAGTCATGGAGCTTTGCACTCGGCAGGAAAGTGCGCAAACAGTGGCTGATAAGTTCGGCGTATGCCGGCCAACGTTGTACAACTGGAAGAACCAGCTGCTGGGACGTGAGGCACCCGCATCAATGAAGCACACCGATCAATCACCGCAGGAGCGAGAGCGCGAAGAACTCGAGCGCCAGGTTGAGATACTGCGCCGCGAAGTCAGGCAACTGCGCCTTGAGCAGGACCTCTTGAACAAGGCCAATGAACTGTTAAAAAAAGGTCTGGGCGTCGATCTGCAGCTCCTGTCCAACCGGGAGAAGACACTGCTGATTGACGCCCTCAAGGAGCACTACCGCCTGCCAGAGCTCCTTGCACAGTTGGGTCTTGCACGCAGCTCATACTTCTACCATCGGTCCCGCACAGTGGTCGGCGACAAGTACCTTGTGGTGCGCCAGTCCCTTACCGAGATCTTTGAGTCCAACCACCGCTGCTACGGCTACCGCAGGCTGCAAGCCTCTCTGGCCAGAGAGCAAGGCCCGATCTCCGAGAAAGTGGTGCAGCGACTGATGAAGCAAGAGAATCTGGTCGTCGCAAAGCCCAAGCGGCGCAGGTTCGCGTCCTACCTCGGCGAGATCAGCCCGGCACCAGATAACATCATCAACCGTGACTTCCAGGCGGCCACCCCAAATGAAAAGTGGCTCACGGACATTACAGAATTCCAGATCCGAGCAGGCAAGGTGTACCTGTCACCCATCATCGATTGCTTCGACGGCATGGTGGTGAGCTGGACCATTGGAACGAGCCCGGACGCAGAGCTGGTCAACTCAATGCTGGATGCAGCTATTGAGACAGTGGCAGACACAAGCGATCGTCCAGTGGTCCACTCTGATCGTGGTGGCCACTACCGTTGGCCAGGCTGGCTCTCTAGGATGAGCGAGGCGAACCTCACCCGCTCGATGTCTCGCAAGGCCTGCTCTCCTGACAACGCGGCTTGCGAAGGCTTCTTCGGCCGCCTCAAGAACGAGTTGTTCTATCCTCGGGACTGGAAGGGCACGACCATCGAGCAGTTCATTAAGGTGGTCGACTCGTACATCCGCTGGTACAACGAGAAGCGGATCAAGATATCCCTTGGCTCTCTCAGCCCTGTTGAATACCGGGCGAGCCTTGGACTTGCGGCGTAAACCAGTCCAAGTTTTTATCCGCATCCCCATACTTCGGACTAGTCAGAAACCTCCATAAAACAGCCGCGAAAGCGGCTGTTTTTGCGTGTGCTGGCGCGCTCGCGATTCATGCCTGCTCTCGCAATCTGCCTGCGACTGACAGACTGGGATTTCCATCAAACCCGAACTACTATCCAGCCATAAATCCTATTTTGCTAGGCATTTTTACAAACGTTATCAATGCCTTTCCATAATTCCTAGTCAACCAGGAACTATGAAGCTCGACATCAAGTCTTCGTCAGACCTTGGCCATGCCGTCCGAGCCATGCGCAAAGCCTCCAGTATTCGGCTGGATGGTCTCTCCGGCATCGTTGGTATCAGCAAGCAGACGACGTCCAATCTGGAGCTACACTGCTCCCGACCTCACTCCCCGCCCTTTCGCCTTGGCCCAAGCACCCCACAACCGCGCCGCCCAACGCAAGCGCAAGTCCAGCTGGTCATCGCTGCGCATGCCCCAGCACATGGCATCCACCCTGCAGAAAAAACACTGGCTGCGTCTGCATGGCCTGTGCATGGGGCTGCTGGTCTTGCTGGTGATGTGGGCGGTCACGGCAGCACTGCTCCATTCCGGGGTGACATCGATGGCGCTGCGCTATGCCATCAGCCTGGGCGTGGGCTATGCCGTGTACCTGCTGGTGCTGCGGCTGTGGGCGGCCTACCTGGTGCGCAATGCCTATGCGCGCAAGCGCGAAGACTCCTGGGCCGATGGCATCGACCCGGTGCCCGATCTGCACGTAGACAAAGGCGCGCCCGATTGGCAGTCAGGCGGGGGCGGCAATTTTGGTGGTGGTGGGGCGTCAGGAGATTGGGCGGAAGTGGACCTGTCGTCGACTGCATCAGGTGCTTCCAGCTCCTGGACCGATGCCGTCGATGTGGTCGATATCGGGGGCGGCGATGAGGGCATCATCATCGTCCCCATCCTGGCGGTGTTTGCCGCCCTGCTGCTGGCCTTCTTTGGCTTTGGCGCGCTGCTGTGGCTGTACTTTGGCGTGGATGTGCTGCTGACCGTCGCGGTGGAGCTGGCCTTTTCGATGATGACCGCCCGCGCCCTGGTGCGGGTCGAGCGCGCAGGCTGGCTGGCCTCGGCCGTGCGACTGACCTGGAAGCCGCTGCTCGGCGCCCTGGTCTGCGCCGTGGCGCTGGGTGCGCTGGCAGACTGGTGGGTGCCAGAGGCCACCACCTTGCGCGAAGTGATCGCCCATATCCGGGGCACGCGATAACTACCTTGGCCTACCCAGCGCTGCCACAAAGCCCGTTTATGCTGGTCCTTTGCTGGCCGCCACGGCTTCCCTCTCATCCATGACAAGGACTGTTCATGCCCATCGTTGTTACCGCCCAGAGCACCATCCAGATCGGCGCTGCCGAGCCGATGCAAGGTAATGCGCCCGAAGGCAGCTATGTGGCCGTGTTTGAAGACGATGGCGACACCGCCTACTTCTATGCGCTGGAT
Organism: Comamonas sp. 23; assembly: GCF_049601575.1. Taxonomy (NCBI): domain Bacteria; kingdom Pseudomonadati; phylum Pseudomonadota; class Betaproteobacteria; order Burkholderiales; family Comamonadaceae; genus Comamonas; species Comamonas sp. 23. The sequence continues at coordinate 20,320 of NZ_CP187127.1, forward strand.
TTTGCCAATGCCGAGCAACCCATCCAGAACGCGCTGCACATCTACAACGTGGCCGATGTCTCCGACAAGCACCTGCCGTCCGAAGTGACGATTGGCTGGTCCACCGACGGCAGCAAGGTGGTGCTGCTGATCAATGGCTACCCGCATGCGGTGTTTGATTTTGCGGCCAAGCGCGGCTACTGCCGCACCGCCTTTCCGCCCCCTGATGCAGATTCCGGCTGGAGCGGCCATGACTGGTCGGACGACGCCATCGAGCTGTTTGCCACCGAAGCCTGAGACGACGAGGAGCATCGCCATGCACAGCCACCAGTTTGACCGTTGGCCCTTTGCCGATGCGCACAACACCGCCAGCTTTTCTACGACCAAGGTGGTACGCGAGCATCTGCCAGTGTTGATGGTCTCGCATGATGCCGATGGGGCTTGGCAGTTTCTGGATGCCAGCACCGACGAGCCCGGCGAGGCCCTCCTGGTCTGCATGGCTTGCATGTATGAGCGCGACCAGAGCCTGGCGCAAATCGCAGACCTGCCACTGGGTTGGAGCGCCTGGCGCCAGGAAGTAGGTGGCGCCTGGGAGCGGTTTGAAAACCCGCCAGAGGACGACGACGAAGACGCGGACTGCGCGGATTGAATCCTCGCGCATCAGCGCCCTGCTCCAAGCCACCTCCACCGCCAGGGCTGCCGCCATCCCTTATTCTTGGGGTTTTGTTCAACCCAAGGCCCGCATGCACTACACCGTCCAACACGAAGAAGCCGATTCCAAAGGCGCGTTCTTTATCAACCGCGATGCCACACGCGTGGCCGAGATGACCTACAGCCGCACCAATGCCACGATGATCATCATCGACCACACGGAAGTGGATGATTCACTGCGCGGCGAAGGCGCAGGCCGCCAGCTGCTCAATGCGCTGGTGGCTTGGGCCCGTGAGACCCACACCAAGGTGCTGCCACTGTGCCCCTTTGCCAAGGCCCAGTTCGCCAAGGATGCGTCGCTGCGCGACGTGCTGTCCTGATCGGCTCTAGGCTGCACACATGGGACCTTACTTCGGCCCATGTGCGCTTTGACCACCGCCAATGCAGATCGACCCCCATAGCAGCAGCCGTCTGCCTCGCTCGTAAAGCTCAACCGATCAAAAAACCTGCAGCAATCCCCATGGAGAGAAACGGGAAGATTGCGCCATCCAGCAACAAATACTTCAGCTTGCCCTCATCCATCCTTTTCAGCAGCTGCACCTCCATCAGCGCCAACACCATTCCAATGCCAAACGCTTTGAAGAAGCTCAGCGCTGGCACCGAAAAAGCCATCCTCATCAAAAAGCAAATGCAGGCAGCAAGCAAAAATATGAGTGAGGGGATGAGAATCGAAGTGAGTCTGTACATTACAGTTCCGCAATCGCCATATTAAGCTCCATCAAGAAATAGGCCAATGCAACTGCCAGCAAGACTCCTAGCACCGCGCCTGTAATAGGGTTGGCAAAGAATAGCCCCAAAGCAGCAGCGCCCTCCATCGCGGCGACAGAGAATGACAGCACCATCAGAATCTGAGCCACTTTCTTGGGGGTAGACAGATCCGGATTCTGGACAATATCGACAATGGATACGATGAACGACAGAATCGTGGCGGCTTTAGCCGCCAAATTGATGTAATACGATCTCGTCAGTTCATTCAAAGGTCCATTGACTGCATTGGGGTTTCGGAGTTTTGTGATCAATGCATCTACCAGCCCAGCCAGGGCGGCTGAAAGCAACGTCAACCAGCCTCCATTGCTGCCCCCCTCAATGGTATAGGCGCCAGCGCCGGTTTCTGGATCAATGCTGATAAAACCAGCACCTTTCCAGCCATGCAAAATGATCGGGCGCTCGTGGATCGTTACCTCTTTCCCCGCAGCCAGTGCTTGCCCCACTTTCATCTGCGTCTCATAGCTGTGCGCGCTGAGTGCAGCATTCACGATGTTCGGATGGTTGGCGTAGATTTTTTGGGTGATGGTGTAAATCTTTTGCCCTTCAGCCGTTGCAAGCCCAATGGCTTTGACTGCCGAGATGCCCTCGGGGCAACTGGGCAGGCCTGCTACCGGATTGGCTGCCCCCACCAGGTTGCACTGCGCCGAATCATTAAAGAACCGCTCCGGTACTGCATGCTCCAGCGCACTCATGAACTGCCCGCGAATGCGGTTGTAGCCAATCCACTTGCTTTTGTCGTTGTCCTTCGCCCAGGTCAGGTTACGGATATGGCCAATGTCCAAATTCACACCGGGAAATCTGACCTGTCGAACCACACCCCAACTGTAAATAGGGCTGGCCGCAGCATGGAATAGACCGTAGCTCAGTCCTGGCGTCTCCATGACGCCGGTTTGGTTCTGGCTGAGGCGATTATGGCTTTCCGCCACCGCAAACCAGCTCCAGATGACGGCCGTCAGCAGGTCGCCACTGACTTTCTCACCCGTGAGGTTCTGCACGTCATTGGCTTGCAGCTGGCTCTTGGTGTTGTTCAGCCTTGCTTTGAGTACCTCCAGCTGCTTAGCACTGATCCCTCCCGCACTGATCCCAATCGCAGTCGCCTGCCCCACCACATGGCTCGAGTCGGGCGTCAGGTCCCACTGAGTGGGGTTGCTGTATTGCGTAAAACCGCCCTGGCCTTGCAAATCGGTGCCCATGGTGAGCCCCATGCTGCTGCGGGCGACAACCTGGCCATCCACATTGATTTGCGGGTTCAAGCGGATCAGATAGCCCGGCAGGCTTGTGGGCAGCTCGCTTGGCTGGATGGGGCTGCCGTCTGCATGGGGCTTGGGCAGATAGCTGGCGATCAGGTCTTCGGTGGCCTTGTCGGCGGGTACATAGCTCAGCGTGATGCGCTTGCCGGCCAACTGGCTGACTTTGGCGGTGTAGCTCAGGATCTGCTCGCCCCACTGGTCCATCAGGCTGTACTGGAACTGGTGCTGCAGGCTGGCAGGGATGCGGCTGGTGGCGGGGTTTTCCGTCACCACCGTGTAGGGCAGCTGGCCGCTCAGCGTGGAGGGCATGCGCTCGGCAATGATCTTTTTACCGATTACATCGCCCACGGTGGCGCCAGCGTTCTGGCTGTTGATGTAGCTTTGCAGTTGGGCCTGGTACTGCTGCATCTGGTTTTGCACGGCGGCCTGGTTCAGGTTCTGCACCCAGCCTTCAGCTTCGTTGACGGTGGCACCCAACTGGGCACTGTCGAGTAGCGCCTTGGCATCCAGCGGGACCGCCTTTTGCAGGTCCATGCCCGGGGCGTACTGGTATTGCTTGTAGCTGGCATCGAGCGGCAGCCAGCCATTGGCGTTCGCGTTGATGTTGGGGTGCTGCGGTGGGCTGGCATCGGCGCCGCCATCAACGGCGCCTTTGCTGGCTGCATAGTTGACATAGGCGCTGGCCCAGACGTGCTCCATACGAATGGAGGCAATCTTGCCATTCATGATGATGCCGGTGTTGGCGATGCCGCCCTGGGCCATCAGCTGCTGCGCAGCCGCGGGCACCTGGGCGCCGCCTACCCAGTTCATGGTCTGGGCCACGGGCAGCTCAATGGTGCCCAGCTGGTAGCGGGCGGGGATATTGCTCGCGCGCAGCAGCGCAATGGCCAGGCTGGCAATGTCAAAGGCATTGCCCCGGCCGCTGGCCAGCACGGTGTCGGCCGTCTGCACGGCTCCCCAGGTGGGCACCCATTCGATGTGGTTGCGCACCCAGTTTTGGATAGCGACGGGGTTCTTGCCCAGCTCGGCGGCCTTGGCCTTGATCGCATCGGTCAGCACGATCTCGTCGGTCTCGCCCAGGTCGGCATCGCTGGGCGCCTGGTCGGCGCTGGGTGGCACGGTAAATTGCACGCCGCCCACGGTGGTGAGCTTGGTCACTGGTGCAGACTGCAGCGCGGCCTGGCCCATTGGCAGGCCCAGTTGCTCGCTCCAGGCCTGGCGGGTCTGCGCGGGCTCGCGTTTGGTAGGGGTGGGAGTGCGCCAGGGCAGCTCCGGGCTGGTGGTGATTTTCTTCTGCGGTGCGCCTTGCGCGAGCAGTGCACCCAGCGCTTGCAGATCCGTGCTGTTGATGGCGGCGGCAGACTTGGCCGCCAGGCCGCCGTTGTTGCCCAGCAAGCGCGCAGCCAACGCATCGAGCTTTTGCACCTTCAACTCAAACTCGGCAGCCGCTGCATCGTGGCGGGCCAGTATCTCGGCACCCAGGCCTTTTTGCACCGACTCAGCGCGCATGCTGCGCAAGTCTTCGCGCGCCGTACCACTCTCGTCCTGGATAGCGGCCAGCGTGTCGCGCAGCGATGCCGGGGTGGTCTTGGCGTTGTAGATGGGCCCTGGGCCCGCCTTCTTTTGCTGGGGTTGGGTGAGCGACTGCTGTACCTGCAGATCCCGGGTTTGCTCGCCCGCTTGCGCAATCAATTCTTGCAAGCGCAACGATCCGGCCTGTTCCATTTTCTGGGCCTGGTAGTTGGCCGCCTTCAGTTTGGCATCCCAGGCCTGCAGGCGCTGCATTTGGCTTTGCGCCATCGGGTTGTAGGCCTGCTGGCCTTTTTCCTGGGCGATGGCGCTCAGCGGTTGCAGCGCCAACGCGATATGGGCGGCAGCCACCACGTAGGCAACAGGACGCACTATTTTCTTGAAGCCGCGCATCACGGCATCGGTCGCTGCATCACCCGCTGCGACTGCCATCCGGCTGTTTGCATTAACGATCGCCATGTCGTTCTCTCTCTCTTTTTTTGTCGTTGTCATGTGCGGGCCCATACCTTGGCGCATGGACCCGTTTTGTGGTGCTCAGCGGACCGATTGCCGGCGTCGCAGGCCCGCAGCGGCCAGGCAAGCCAGCGCGGCGCTCAGCAACAGCAATCCAGCAGGGCCATGGACTGGCACCTTCTTGGCTGTGCCGGTGTCTGTTCCGCTGCCATTGCCGCCGTTGCCAATCTTCAAGGTCGCAGTCGCCACCGCTTCCTCGCAGCCCGCTGCACCCAGGCTGGCAATCACCAGCACGTTGGCGGGCGCACCTTGCGGCACGGTCCAGCGGTAGTTCTGGCTCCACTGGCCAGAAGCTGCTACCGACACATTGGCGCTGGCCTCTTCCATCAGCAGCGCGCCGCTGTCGGGGTGGACCACACGCAAAGTGACAGCGCCGTTGGCCAGCGCAGCGCCGGGGTTGTCCAGCTTGAAGCCCAGCGCAACGCTGTCGCCAATGTTGGCCGTGCTGGGCGTTGCGGTAATGGCACCCACTGCACCAGGCACGCAAGCGGCTGCCGCCTTGACCTGGAAGCCCGTCGTGCTTTCAGACAAGAGGTTGCCCGCGCTGTCGTACAGCTTTAGATGCGCCTGGTAGGTGCCTTCGCTCAGTTGCCCTGCGAGCAGGGTGTAGCCAAACTCGCGCGATCCGGCGGGCACCAGCTGCGTGATCGCCTCCATCTGCTGGAACGAAGGGGACGCCTTCATCCGCTCACGCTTGGTGCTCGTCAGCTGCAGCACCACGGTTTCTGCACGCAGGTTTTGCTGCACCACGTTCGATGAAGTGTTGCCTGCACGTGAGGTGATCTGCGTGGCCTGGCCCACCAGGTACTCGGCCTTGTCGGTGCTGATCTTGGTCGCATTGCCGGGCCCCGGGCCGCCCACCACCTTGAAGGGTGCGGTGGCACTGCCGTAAACCACCCCTTCTGGCGACACCAGCTCGGCCAGCAGCAGGTAGTCGCCCGCCAGCACACCCGCTGCCGGCCAGGTACTGTCCACCTGCAGGGTCTGCCCCACACCGACGTTGACCGGTGCAGGCAAAGGCAGAGAGGCCACGGCATCGCCATTGGCATCCAACACGGTAAAGCGCACTTGTGCCTCACGCGCAGCCACACCCTGGTTGGTGACCGGAGCGGAGAAGAACGCGGTCTCCTGGCTGGTGTACACCGGCTTGTCCGTCAACGCCTGGATGCGGATGTTGGCATTGGCGGCAATGCGCGGCACCACGATGGGCGACACCACCTCGCCCACCACAAAGCTGTTCTGGAACTGCAGGCTCGCGATCTGCGCGGCCGGGCGCACTTCTTCAATGGCCATGTTGGCCAGCGCCAGGTCAAAGTTGACCTCGCGGCCCGTCTCGGTAATGCCGGTGAATGACCACAGGTATTGCGTGGAGCCATCGGCCTGCGGCAGCGTCTTGGTGGGCGCGGGCTGGATATTTGTCGGCGCCGTGTTGGCCGCAAAGTTCACCACCAGGTCGGCATCGAGCGCACCCAGACGGTCCAGCATCGTGGGCAGCCAGATCTCGATCCAGGTCGAAGACAGCAGCGATCCGCCCAGCCCCTGGTTACTCAGCCAGGAGCCATCGGCGCGCTGCTGGTTAAGCACATACTGAATCGCTCGCCGCAACCTCGGGTCGCTGCGCGAGGGGTTGGTGAAGTCCAGCGCCACGCCCACGATGGCCGTCGCCACCGGGTCGCTGGTGGTGTAACCCGTCGTATTGCCCCAGCCGCCGTCGCTGTTCTGGCGGCTCCACAAGGTCTGCGCCATGTCGTAGATCAGCGTATCGAACTCCGCAGCGCGCGCCGTGCCTTGGTAGTACTCGCGCAGCTTGGACAGGCCCATCATTCTGAACGCCATGTCCGCATTGTTCGAGGCATTGAATATCGAGCCCGCCACCAGCTTGGTCGCCGACTTCGCCAAGGCCGCGTCGATCTTGGCCGCAACATCAGCAGCGTCCGCCGGCGTGAATGCCATGCGGTTGAGGCTGTAGCTGTCGCTCCACAGCAGCGAGCCATCCGGCAAGGCCACCGCCGTGTTGACGGAGGCAAAGCCCAGGCGCTCGACAATCCAGTTCTCGTTGTACCAATACAGCCCATTGCTGGTGCTCAGCAAATAGCCCTTGTCGCCCCACCGCACCAGCTGGTAAGGCGTGCCATTGGTATATGCCGCAGGCGTGTCTCTGAACGCGCCACTCAGCTCAAAGCGCAAGACGCGGTTTTGTCCGGGGTGGGTCACCAGAATGGCGCCATCGGGCTCCTGCTCCAGTTGCCCGCCCGTCGATTCGAGCAGGTTGCTGTTAAGGAACTCCGACAGGTTGCCCGCGTCATCGAGTTTGAAGAGCTTGGTCTGCCCATAGGCCTTGAGCAAGTAGCCCCCGCCTGCCAGCTCCATCGCATCGCTGCTGGCCTGGCTGCTGATCCTGACGGGCGTGCCCCCGGTGTCCGACAGGTAGACACCCGAAGTGGTGGCGATCAGCAATTTGCCATTGGCCAGCACACGCAGGTTCTGGATCGGCAAACCCGTCGCCACTGGCGTCGCCTGGGCAGAGGCCAGATCCACCGCATAGACAGTTTGCCGGCCCCTGTCCCCCACATAGACCTGGCCGTTGGCAGCCACGGCCAAGCGCTGGTCACCAGTGCTGAGCCCTGCAATGCTGACTGGCGCATTGGTTTTGACGGTACCCGGGCCGTGCTTGTTCAGCAGCGTGCTGTAGTCCACCAAGCTGGCCACATTGATGCCCGTCGATTGACCGGTTGAGCCCCACCAGTGGCCGCCATAGTCCGGATTCCATTCGCCATTGTTGGCGATGGAGACAATGGCTTCGGCCAGCTTGCGGTTGCTCGATGCAATCTCCTGCGGGTTGTGCCACTCCTTGGTCGCCCACAAGCCCAAGGTGGTGGTGGTACGGATGTAGGTGTCACCCGAGTAATTGACTTTGCCGTCCGCACGCACCTGCTGCAAGATGGCATTCATCAGCTCGTTGCGCTTGTTCTGGTCGAGCGGCTGCACAAAGCGCAGGTTCTTCTCGCCACCCACCACAGCCTGCGTCTGCACATGGCAGGCAAAGCACTTGAGATCGCTCACATGGTGCTGGTAGGCATAGCTGTCGCCATAGCGCACGGCCTTGGTCACGGCATCCCGAATCACCGGCGCCAACGGATCGGTGCTGCTGCCCGATGCCATATCCAGCCCGGTGATCTTGATCTTGCCTTTGACCGTCTGGTCACCTGGCGGAACCACTGGCTTGTCAACCGTGAACTCGGCCTTGGCCATATCACCCACATACAGGCTGGACTGGATAGCGGCGCCCGGCGCAATGCCTGCCGTCACCTCCACCTTCAGGCTGGCCGCCTTGTCGGGCATCCAGGTACCAAAGCTGATCTCCTGCAGGCCACCAAGCGCAATGCTGGGGGCTTGCGCCGTGGTCTGGTACACCAGCGCGCCGGTGGTGGAGTCACTCACCTTGAGCAAGTAGCCCGATGCGGGCAGCACCACGTTGCCATCGTTCTTGACCAGGGCGCTAAAGGCCACCGGCGTATTCGCACCAGCCTGTACGACCGGCGGCTCTGCATTGGCCGAGCCAGAGAATGCGGCCTGGGGCGTGATGTCCAGTGCGGCGCGCAAGCTGCCGGTGACCACGCCAGTGGGGTTGTCCTTGCCGCGCGATCCGGGCTCGACCAGCTTGGCAATCACCGCATACCGGCCGGCGGCGTGGCTGGCGGTGTTCCAGTCAAAAAACACCTCCAGCGCTTGGCCAGGGTTCAGCGTCGCATCGCCCAATGGAATGGCCGCCGCATCCAGCGCAGACAGTGTGGCCACCACATCGCCGGCGGGGCGCTGGATCTCCAGCACGATGCTGGTGGTCGATGCCGCCGCAGAGTTGTTCTTCAGCTTGACGCTGGCCTTGACAGGCTTGTTCAAACCCGTGGTCGTGGGCGCTACCACCAAGTCGGCGAGATCGAGAAAGCCCACCCCTGCCGACGCCGGAATCACAAAGTCCTGCGTGATATCGCCGGGCTCGGCAATCGTCAGTTGGTAGCTACGCGATTGGAAGCCGCTGGCAGACACCTGCACATCCCAGGCGGTGCCTGTCAGCCCCTCGAGCACATAGGCACCGGCCGCATTGGTCAACGCGCTGTTTGCACCCACGGCCACCGTGGCATTGGCAATCGCAGCGCCCGATGTATCGGTCACCAGGCCATGCAAGACGCTGGTTTGGCGCGCCGCAGACATCTCAATGATGCCGGCATCCAGCCGCGATCCGATGGATGAAGTGCCAGACTGGCTGATGGCGCCATAGCCCGTCAGGGTGTACCTCAGGGTGATGGCCCCGATGGGCGCCGTCATCGAGAACTTGCCATCGGCACCCGAGGACCCGGTGGTTTGGGATGAGGGCCCTTGGATCGCGATCACGACACCGGCCAGTGGCGCTTTCGTCGCCGCATCGATGACCTGTCCGCTCACCGGCACCGATGTGGCACCCGCCGAGCTCGCATCGATCAGCGCAGGCGAGAAAAGGCCCGTGCTGCCGGCAGGCAGGTGTGCCGTGCCCGATGCACTGACCCAGCCCGCTTTGTCAGCAGAAAGTACGACTGCACCGGCAGCCACACTGGCGATGCTGTATTTGCCTGCGGCATCGGTGCTCGCCTGGTAGCTTGTTCCGGCGGCCGTGTTCTTCACTGTCACCGTCACCCCGGCCATCGGCGCGCCATTGGCTTCTTGGGTCACCGTGCCCTGCACCGTCACCGTCGTCACTGCGGGGTCCGGGTTGGCAGGCGGGGTCACGGTGATCGCCTTGGTCAACGTGGGCGAGAAGCTCAAGCTGCCGCGCGCCTGCACCACACCAGACCCGGAGACCAGGCTATAGCCCTCCTTGGTCGCCGCCACGCCTACCTGGCCGGCAGGCGATACCGCGATTTCGTACAAGCCTTGTGCATTGGTTTGCACCGAGATGGGAGCTCCTCCTGAAGCCGGTGTCACCGTGACCGTGGCGTTCTCCAGCGGTGCATTGCTGCTGCCATCTAGCACCATGCCCAAGACCGTGCCGGAGTTGGCCTGCTGGCCCGGGTCGGTCGGCTTGACGGCAACCAACGCCAAAGCCCTCAAAGCGAGGGCGGTCGTGTAGCTGTCGGCTTCCCAGGATCCATCGGGCTTTTGGCTGGCCAGCAAATAGCTTTGCACTTGGGTAGCAACCTGCGGTGCCGATGCGGTGTAGGGATGCACTGCTTCAAACACCAAAGCGGTGAGCATTTGGCTCTCGCCCCATGCGCCAGAGGCCGCCTGCTTGGCCAGCAGCGCCTGGGCCAAAGTCTGTGCCAAGGCCAAGGTGCCTGCGTCCTTCAAGGCATCTGGATTGATGGCGCGCAGCACCACCGCCGTGGTGTAGAGATTGGCATAGCCGCCCGCCTTGAGCATGCCGCCAGACTGCTTGGACATCAGCCACTGCATGACGCCTTGGCGCGTGGATGCGGCGGGTGTCGCCATGGTGCTGTAACCCCAGGCCGTGTCGATGATGCCGGGCACCATTTCATCGGGATAGGTGGCAAAGCCTTTGTCGGCAATAAACCGAGAGGACAACGGCGAGGTAATCTGCACGCCCTGCTGGGTTTTAAGCGACTGCCAGCAAGCCAGGGTTTCCGTCGGTACGTTATCGCCCGATGCGGGCATGGCATTCACCAGCGCCGTTACCTGGCTGTTATTGCCTGCCAGGCGAAGCAACGTTTGCGCCGCTTCGCATTGCGCCTGCGCAGCAGTACCAAAGCGTGATTTACTAGCCAGTTTGCCGGACGGCAGAACCTGCCCCTGCAACCATGCCAAACCTTTGGCCTGCGCCACGCCATCGGCCCGTGCTGCAGTCACCCCGGCAGCCATGAACAGCAGCAGTAACAGCCATATCGATAAGCGTCTGCCCCACGCACGAAAAAAATGCTTCCCCTCTGGCACCATTGTCGTCACCATCCATCTCTCGTATTTATAAAAATCGCAGCAGACACGACAACGCGGATGCGTACAGGCATCCCTCCGTTTCAGATCTGCAGGTATTAGGTTATCTCGGTATTTGCCACCACAGCGGGTGAGCCAGCCAGCGCGGCGCTGGTGCCAACCTCTCTAAAAGGGGTCGATGGCTATGAGAATTGACCAAGAGTGCGATCAGCTATTCATAGTGATCACTCACCACGCATTGCCAGCGTGGTTTTCGCCAGGGCGGCGAAGCATTACGACATCGATGCAGCGCGCGGCCGCTTCCCTCCCCCAGGCTCCCTCTATATACATTTTGTTTCCATTTGATATAACTATGGAGGCAAATGTAGACGAGCTTTACAAAAGCACCTAACGTGTTTGTAACCGTCGAAATGATGGTGGGTTTCTGGTTAGTTGTCAGCGACTTGTCAGTATCAAGCGCTAGGCACAATGGCGCACTGACTTGGATTTTTGGCCTAGAAATAGACCGTTTATCTTGAGATTTATTACGCTACAAGCTCTGCTTTTGGATAGCGGCTGTCAGGCACTAATCCCACGCCCCAGCATCGCCGTTCTAATAGTTCGGGATCCAATACAACGGCCAAGACACGCAAAACGCTGGTGGTGTTTATACAGATTTACACAGTTTGAAACAAAAAAACCCTGTTTTCTGACGCACAGGATTCAGATTTGTCTCATTTCAGCGTAAGGCCCCGTTACGTCATAGGCACCATGGACGCATATACCAGCGCAATTCTGAAAGCACGGATATCCCACCCAAGCCGGCCATCAAAAACTGCTTTGCTGGATATAGCATGGCTTATTGCAGCCGTTTTATTCGCAAAATGCGGCTCGACTCAAGCCCCCAACACCCCATCCCGCAACTGCGCCAGTGCCCCATTACCCAGCGCCTGCACGTTATAGCAAAGCCCAATGCGGCGTTTGAGCTCCACCTCCAGCGGCTGGGTCTGCACGCCCGGAATTGCTTGCGCGAGAGTTTCGGGCACGATCGCCCGGCCCACGCCGGCAGCCACCAGGTCCAGCGCCAGCGAGAAGTTGCCGGCCAGCGCGGCGGGGGTGTCTGCGCGGCTGCCGTAGATCGGCATCAGGCATTGGTGGCTGGCGTGGCTGGGGCAGACGATCCAGTCGGTGGCGAGGTCTTGTGGGGTGCCCGCTGCGTGGTCTGGCGGCAGCGCTTGGTCGGGCAGGGCCAGCACATAGCGCTCGCTGAGCAGCGGTAAAAACAGCTCGTCCTCGCAGCGCAACTCTTCGCTGGCCAGGCGCGCATCGCCCTCGCACTGCGCCAGCAGGTGCAGCTGCAGGCCGGGCACGCAAGCACGGGCGGTGGCGGCCAAGTGCTGCACGGTGCTGCGGGCCACATCTTCTTCGACGCCAATGGTCAGGCGCGCACGCGCGCCGCGCTGGCGAAAGCGCTGGGCCAGGTCGTCGGCCTCGGCCACCATGCGGCGCAGCTGGGGGTAGAGCGCGCGGGCGTCGTCCGTCACCTCCACCCCCCGCGCCTTGCGCACAAACAGCGCCGTGCCCAGGGCCTCTTCCAGCAGGCGGATGCTGCCTGACAGCGCCGGCTGGCTCAGGTGCAGGCGCTGCGCGGCGGCGGTGATATTGCGCTCTTCAAAGACGGCCACAAAGGCGCGGAATTGGCGGTAGTCCATCTCAAGCCATAAGTAAAACGTATGAGTGAAAGAAGAATAAACCATTTTTCAAACGCCATACGCTCGCTCTACACTAGATTCTCTACTGATTCATCAGAAAAATCTATTTCTTTAGAAAGCCACACCACCATGCAAAACCGCCAACCCCTGATCGTCATCACCGGTGCCAGCTCGGGCATTGGCCTGGCCACCGCGCAGCTGTTTTCGTCGCTCGGCCACCCGCTGCTGCTGCTGGCGCGCCGGCTCGAGCCCATGCAGGCGCTGAACCTGCCTGGCACGCTGGCGCTCTCCGTCGACGTGACCGACCGCGCCGCACTGGCCGCCGCCGTGCAGCAAGGCGAAGCGCGCTTTGGCCCGGCCGATGCCATCGTCAACAACGCCGGCGTCATGCTGCTGGGCGAGATCACGCGCCAGGACCCGGACCAGTGGGACCGCATGCTCGACGTGAATGTCAAAGGTGTGCTCAACGGCGTGCATGCCGTTGCCGCCGGCATGGTGCAGCGCCAGCGCGGCAGCATCATCAATGTGAGCTCGGTCGCCGGCCGCAAGACCTTCCCCAACCATGTGGCCTATGTCGGCACCAAGTTTGCCGTGCATGGCCTGACGGAGAACCTGCGCGAAGAACTCGCTGCCCACCATGTGCGCGTGACCACCATCGCCCCCGGCGCGGTGGAGACCGAGCTGCTCGGCCACACCACGGATGCGGCCATCAAGTCCGGCTATGAAGACTGGAAAACTGCCATGGGCGGCAAGGTGCTGGCGGCCCAGGATGTGGCCAACGCCATCCACTACGCCTATGCGCAGCCGGCCGGCGTCTGCATTCGCGAAATCGTGCTGGCCGCAACGCGCCAGCAAGCCTAAAAGCTCCGGCTCCACCCCGGCCACAGCCTCCATCGCCGCCAGCATGTTGCGGCCTTGGAGGCTTTTTGTGGACGACTGAAGATGCCCCACCCAAGCGAAACTGATCCTAAGTATTAGTTTTAATTAAGTTGTTATCAAAATCTCCGATTAATGGCTAGTATTTGTAGAAATACTAATACTTAACGACCCTCTGTAAAACTCCCTGCCGTGGTCTGATCGCGGGCTCGGGCGATCCGCTGTGTTTTCTTTCTTGTCAATAGCGCGCTATTGACTGCAAAAGACGCCTTGCGCCTCATCCCGATCCGCGTCCATCCCGCTTGGCGAGGGTTTTGCAGAGGATCCTTAATAATCCACCGCAAAACGCCTCAGTTGCTGCAGCGGATCCACAACGGAGACGACATGAAGACAACCTCGGGTCTCGATGTGCGCGCCTTGAAGATTTTCGAGGCCGTGGCGTCTTCGGGCAGCCTGTCCAAGGGCGCGGCGGCGCTGGGGGTCACGCAATCGGCGGTCTCACAGACCATCACGCAGATCGAGGCGATCTTGCAGACGCAGGTGTTTGACCGCTCGCAGCGGCCGTTCAAGCTCACGCCGGCAGGCATTGCGCTCAGCCGCCGGGCCGGGCAGATTGTCGAAGACATGGAGCGGCTGGTGGTGCATGTGCGCGATGCCGACCTGGCCAGCCGCCCGGCAATGCGTGTGGGCATGATCGACTCCTTTGCCGCCACGGCAGGGCCGGCCATCGTCAAGAAGGTCACCGAATCGGCCAGCCAGTTGCTGCTCTGGTCGGGCCTGGCCAACAGCCATGCGACGGCGCTGATGAAGCGCCAGCTCGACCTCATCGTCACGACAGACACGCTCGATGACATTGACCACATCGTGCGCCGCTCGATCTTCTCCGAGCCCTTTATCGCGGTGATCCCCAAGGTGCGCGAGAAAGAGTTCAAGAACGCCGACCTCACCACCTTGATCGAGAAGATGCCGCTGATCCGCTTCAGCGCCCGCTCCCACTTTGGCGCGCTGATCGAGCGCCACCTGCGCCGCCAGGGCTTCACGCCCCGCCCCTATCTGGAGATCGACACCTCCGACGTGGTGATGGCCATGGTCGCCGCCGACCTGGGCTGGACCATCACCACCCCCATCTGCCTGCTGCAGGGCCGCACCTACAGCGGGCAGATCACTGCCATTCCGCTGCCCGGCGCCAGCCTGCACCGCACCATCTACCAGCTCTCCAGGGAGGGGGAGTATGTGGACATGGCCGAGAACTGCTTCCAAGTGAGCAGAAGCGTCATGGAAAACGACATCTTTCCCGATGTACGCCAACTGATCCCCTGGCTCAGAAGCGGGATCGCGCTGAGCTAGCCCACCCTTGCACAAGCCGCTGTCCATGGCTGGGATGCCGCCGCATCCGCGCCAGGGGAGTGTCTTGTCCAGCGATTGGCCAGCTCTTTAAAAAACAGGAAATCCAAGGAGACACATATGACCCTCAACCGCCGTTCTTTTATCCAACAAAGCGCCGCCGCCTCATTGGCCAGTGCGCTGTCGCTGCCCAGCTGGGCGGCCGATGCGACCGTCAAATACGGGGGCTCACCCTGGCTGGGCCACTACCCCGCCCACCTGGCGATGGCCGAGGGCTATTTGAAGGAGGTGGGCATCACGCAGGACTGGCAGTCCTTTGCCACCTCGTCGGCCCGCATGAGCGCCTTCATGTCCGGCGGCGTCGATATCGGCTGCGCCGGCATTGTCTCGGCATTGGCGCTGATGTCGCGCGGCGCCAAGCAGTTCGCGATCATTGCGATTCCGGAAAACTTTGGCCGCGTCGAAGGCCTGGTCGCCCGCAAAGGCATCGACTCCGTGGCCGATCTCAAAGGCAAGAAGATCGGCGTGACCTTTGCATCCAGCACCCACCTGCTGGTGCTCGATGTGCTGGAGCAGGCGGGCATCAAACCGGGCGGGGCCGATGTGCTCAACATCCCCGGCCCGGAGCTGCATGGCGCGATCAAGACCGGCCAGATCGATGCGGCCGCTGCCTGGACCCCGCACTTTGACAACATCCTGCGCGAGCCCGGCGTCAAGCTCTTGGCCGATGACTCGCAGTTCAGCCTCTACAAGTCCTTCAAGGTCACGCCCGGCCCCGATGTGCTGCTGGTGCGCCGCGAGTTTGCCGCCAAGAACAGTGAGCTGGTCAAGCGCTACCTGTCGGCCTACTTCAAGGCCAGCGATCTGCTGCGCGAGCAGCCCGAGAAGGCCTCGCAGGCGCTGCTCAAGTTCACCGGCCTCACCATGAAGGAGCAGATGTCGGCCGTCACCGGCTCGGACTGGTACCCACAGGCCCAGCAAAAGGAGCTGCTGACGGGCGAGTTTGTGCAAGGCCTGCAAAAGCTCGCCGAGATGCTGGTCAAGCACAAGCAGATTGACAAGGCCCCGGTCGTCAAAGACTGGATTGATGCCTCCTTTGTCTGAAGGCCGGAGCACACCCCGTGATCGCCAAACCCCCTTCTTCCATGGCGCTGGCCGCCACCAGTGCAGCCTCCGTGCTGCTGTTCATCGCCGTCTGGGAGGCCGTGTGCCGCGCAGGCCTGGTCGACCCCATCTTTCTGCCCCCGCCCAGCGCCGCGCTGGGCAAGGCCGCCGCCATGCTGGGCGATGGCACCTTCTGGCCCCACATCCTGGCGTCTGCGCGCCGGGTGATGATCGGCTTTTTGGCGGCCACCGCCGTCGCCATTCCGCTGGGCATTTTTCTGGGCACCTCGTCGTACGCCCGGGCGGCCTTTGACCCCATCCTGTCGTTTCTGCGCCCGCTGCCGTCGATGAGCTGGATTCCGCTGTCGCTCTTGTGGTTCGGCATCACCGAGACGCAGAAGTACAGCATCGTCTTCATGGGCTGCTTTGCGCCAGCGATGGTCTATGTGATAGAGGCCACGCGCAATGTCGATCCGCTCCTGGTACGCGCCGCGCAAAACCTGGGCGCTTACCGCTGGCAGGTGATGAAGGAGGTGATCCTGCCGGGCAGCCTGTCGCAGATCCTGAGCGGCTTCAAGGTGATCCTGGGCCTGGCCTGGACCTGCGTGATCGCCGCTGAGCTGGTCGCCGCGCGCGAAGGCCTGGGCTTTCTCATCATGAATGGCAAGGAGTTCTTCCAGACCGAGGTGGTCGTGCTGGGCATGGTGCTCATCAGCACCACGGTGCTGATCACCGACTTTTTCTTCCGACTGATTGAAAACTGGGTACTGAGGTGGAAACAATGAACGCGCAACACAAAGGCCCGATGATCTCCATCCAGGGGATCGCCAAGCACTACGGGGATTTCAAGGCGCTCGAGCGCGTCGATCTGGAGATTGAAAAGGGCGAGTTCGTCGTGCTGCTGGGCGCCTCGGGCTGCGGCAAATCCACCTTGCTCAACCTGGTCACCGGTTTTGACAAGCCCACGGCCGGGCGCATCGTCGTCAACGGCCGCGAGGTCAACAAGGTCGATCCGCACTGCGGCATGGTGTTCCAGCAGTACGCGCTCTTTCCCTGGCTCACGGTGCTCGACAACGTCGCCTTTGGCCTCAAGATGAAGGGCATTGCCAAGGCCGAGCGCCTGCAGGTGGCGCGCCGCTTTATCGACATGGTGGGCCTGCAGGGCTTTGAGGACAAGTACCCCAATGCCTTGTCGGGCGGCATGCGCCAGCGCGTGTCCATCGCCCGGGTGCTCGCCAATGACCCCGATGTGATCCTGCTCGACGAGCCCTTTGCCGCGCTCGATGCGATGACGCGCCAAGTGCTGCAGGACGAGTTGCTGCAGATCTACGAAAAGAGCAAGAAGACCATCATCTTCATCACCCACTCCATCGACGAGGCGCTGCTGCTGTCCACCCGCATGCTGATCATGAGCGCGCGGCCCGGCCGCGTGGTCACCGACATCCGCAACGACCTGCCCATGCCGCGCAATGCACAGGTGCAGCTCTCGCCGCGCTACAACGAACTCAAGGGCCAGATCTGGGACACCGTGCAGTCCGAGGTCATGCGCAGCCTGCAGGCCACCCGCCACTAACCAACACCACCCCATGTCCAAGCAACCTACTTTCCCGAGCTACCAAGCGGGCTCGGGCTGGAATACCTTGCTCCCCAAAAGGCAGGCCCACACGCAGGCGCCCACGGAGCGGCACTTTGATGCCATCGTCATTGGCGCCGGCGTCACCGGCCTGGCCGCTGCCCGTCGCATTGCTGAGCTCGAGCCCCAGGCACGCGTGCTGCTGGTCGATGCCAGCACCGTGGGCGACGGCTCCTCGGGCCGCAACTCGGGCTTTTTGATCAACCTGCCGCACAACACCGGCATGTCCGGCCACGGCAGCCCCATCGAGGTGGCGCGCAAGCAGATGGCGCTCTACAACACCGGTCTGGCCTGGCTCAAATCGCTGATCGACCAGCACCAGATCGGCTGCGGCTGGAACCCTGTGGGCAAGTACCACGCGGCCGCCACGCCCGATGGTGCCGCCCGCCTCAAAAGCACGCTCCAGCAGTACCAGGACTGGGGCGTCGCCTATACCGAGCTGGGGCGCGATGCCTTGCAGCAGCAGCTGGGCACCACGCACTACCGCTACGGCTACCACTCGGACAACAACGTCTTTGTGCAGCCCGCCGCCCTGGTGCGCGGCCTGGCCGACAGCCTGCCCGCCAATGTGCAGCTCTGGGAGGGCGAGCCCGTGCTGTCGCTGCACGAGGGCAAGCCCCACCGCGTGCGCACCGCCACGGCCGAGCTGAGCGCCCCGCGCATCGTCATCGCCAACAACGGCTTTGCCCGCAAGCTCGGCTTTGCGCGTGACCGCGTGTTCACCATCTACACCTACGCGGGCCTGACCGAGCCGCTGGACGAGGACGAGCTGAAAAAACTGGGCCCCGCACCGGAATGGGGCGTGATCCCCGCCAACCGCCTGGGCACCACGTTGCGCAAGGTCGCGGGCGGGCGCTTCATGGTGCGCAGCTCGTACTCGTACGACAGCGAAGAGCCGCTCGCCGAAGTGCGCCAAGCGCTGCAGGGCTGCTACCAGATGCGCTACCCGCAGATGCGCTCGCATGCGCTGCCGCTGGTCTGGGGCGGCGTCACCGCCCTCACCCGCAACGGCGCGCTCTACTTTGGCCAGGTGGGCGATGGCCTCTACATTTCCATCGGCTGCAATGGCGCGGGCATGCTCAAGGGCAGCATGTTCGGCAAGCTGCTCGGCGAGATGGCCTGCGGCCAGCAGTCGCCCCAACTGGCCGATGCGCTGGGCTTTGAGCGCCCCAGCTGGCTGCCACCCGAGCCGCTGCGCCGCATCGCCGTGGTCAGCACCATCCAGTACCAGAAATACAAGGCCGGCATTGAGCGCTGATAAAGCACCCGCCTTTTGCCACCATTCAGGAGAACACCCCATGAGCAACAACACCATCACCCGCATCGGCGGCAACCACCGCATGTCCCAGGTCGTGCGCCACGACCACACCTTGTACCTGGCCGGCCAGGTGGCCGACCAGGCCGATGCCGGCATCAGCGGCCAGACCCAAGAGGTGCTTGCCAAGATTGACCGCCTGCTGGCCGAGCATGGCAGCCACAAGGAGCGCATCCTGAGCTGCCAGATCTACCTGGCCGATATGCGCCACTTCGCCGAGATGAATGTGGTCTGGGACCAGTGGGTCGCCGCTGGCCATGCACCGGCCCGCGCGACGGTGGAAGCGCGCCTGGCCAGCCCGGCCAAGCTGATCGAGATTTGCGTGGTGGCCAGCGCGGCCACTTGATGCCGCCGGCATGGCGCCCGCCATTGATGAGCCCCGCTCATGATGGCGGGCCATGCCAGCCGTCTAGTCATCACGGGGCTACATACCTACGTTGATAGGCATGAACTCTGATACCCACACCCCCATCCCCGCCCGCCCACTCAGTCGCAGCGGCCTGCAGGTCTCCGCCCTCGGCCTGGGCTGCATGGGCTTGAGCTTTGGCTATGGCCCCGGGGTTAGCCGCAGCGCAGGCGTGCAGCTGATCCGCGAGGCAGCAGCCCGTGGCGTCACCTTTTTCGATACGGCCGAGGCCTATGGCGCCTTGAACGAAGAGATGGTCGGCGAAGCGCTGGCACCCTAGCGCAACCAGGTGGTAATTGCCACCAAGTTTGGCTTCAAGGATGATGACTCTAAGAACCTGTTCAAAGTCTCCTCGCGCCGCGACAGTGTCTTTGCGGGATGGGATGCGAGGGGGGGGGGGGGGGGGGCGCCCAGCCGCGCAATACCGCAGCAATAGCCCAGCTATTGCGAGGATTTGCAACGACGCAGACCGCCCCTGCCCGGGCGGCCCTCGCCGGGCGCCCCTTCCCGGGCAGCGCAAAGCCACTGTCCCCCTAAGGGTTGGAGTGAAATCGGGCGATTTCTGCGCGCTGGCCCTGGCTTGCACCCCGGTGCAAGCTGCGTTCCATCCCTTCGAACTCATCCCGATTGCACTCCAACGCGGCTGCGTGGAGACTTTGAACAGGTTCTAAGGCCGGGCTCGACAGCCGGCCCGAGCGCATCCGCGCGGTGGTCCATGCCTCGCTGCAGCGCCTGCGCACGGACCCTATCGATCTGCTCTACCAGCACCGCGTCGATCCTGTCGTGCCGATGGAAGAGGTAGCCGGTGCCGTCAAAGACCTGATTGCCGAGGGCAAGGTCCGCTACTTTGGCCTGTCCGAAGCCGGCGTCGATTCGATCCGCCGCGCCCATGCGGTGCAGCCAGTTGCAGCGCTGCAAAGCGAATATTTGCTGTGGTGGCGCGAGCCCGAGCAGGCCACCTTGCCGCTGCTCGAAGAGCTGGGCATCGGCTTCGTACCCTTCAGCCCGCTGGGCAAGGGCTTTTTGACCGGAGCGATCCAGGCAGACACCGCCTTCAGCCCGGATGATTTTCGCAACATCGTGCCGCGCTTTAGCACCGAGGCGCGCCAGGCCAACCAGGCGCTGGTCGATGCGCTGGGCAGCATGGCGATTGAAGGCGCACGCTACCTCGGCCATCTGGCCAGTCGGTTCAGCCGTTGACACTTGCGGCCATCGCCCCAAGTGGCGCGTGCGGGTGCAACACCCCAGGGGCCTATGCCAGCGCTGCGCTCAGGCGGCCATCAACAGCCATATGCAGCCATATGCAGCCAGCCACCCAGATAAATACCGCCCATCAATGGGCGGAATGTGCTGCAGCCAGCATTGCGCCCCCTCTCCAGGTCAAAAACGACGACTTCTCCTCTCGCCTTGCGCATCAAATGCGCAGGCATTGCAATGCGTTGCAATCCCATTTTCATGACCTATATCAAGAATATTTGATAGCAAGATTTTGACAATCTTTAACAAAGTGAATAATCACATTCTTTTAGAAAATTGAATTTAGAAATATGCATAAGTACTTGTTTTTATGGACTATTGATGGCTCTATGCGTTTGGTATAGTAATTTTCTCATCTCTTATAACTATGATAAAAAACCTCATCATAAATTTAAATACTAAATGAGGTGAGAGCATGAAACTAGGACAACTGTTGGCGGGAGTGCTGGTCAGCGTGCCAGCCATCGTTTTGGCCCAGGCCAATATCGACAACGGCACCTTGCGGGTGGGGGTGCGCAACGATGGCTCGTTGATGCCCGAAGAAATATCGCCACTGACGGGCATCACCTATTTGGCCAACGGCGCCGATGGTCTGACACCAGGGTGCTATTGCGAGGCCTGGGGCATTGCCGATGCCCTGAGCAATACGTCGGGATTTACCGGCGCCAGCGTGGGCATCCAAGGGATTACGTCAGAGTCGTTCACCTCTACGGCCACGACCGCAACCGCCGTGGCCAATGCCTTTGGCACCTTCCGCGTGACCCACGCTTTCGCGCCTTCTACGGCCACCAGCAATATTTACGAAGTCAAGGTCACAATCGAAAACATCTCGTCCGCACCGGTCGAGGCGCTGTATGGCCGCGCGATGGACTGGGATGTTTTCCCCACCCAGTTCAACGAATACACCACCATCCAGCGCGGCAGCAGCACGGCGCTGGTCTTCTCCAGCGACAACGGCTTCCATACCGCCGACCCGCTCGAGAGCGATTCGGGCATCCTGTTTGTCGACCAGGATGTGGTGGACAGCGGCCCGACCGACCACGGCGCGCACTTTCGCTTCAACTTTGGCACCATTGCGCCCGGCGCCAAGGTCGAATTCACCATCGGCTACGGCGTTGCGGGCAACCAGGTCGATGCGCTGGCCGCATTGGGCAGCTTTGGCGCCGAGGCCTATTCGCTGGGCAAGCCCAGTGAGAACCCTCCCGGCACCCCGAACACCGATGGCACGCCCAACACCTTTATCTTTGCCTTCAAGGGCATTGGCGGTGTGCAGCTGATTGGTGTCGATGCCGTCAATGACGCCGCCCCCGCCATCACCCGCCCCACCAGCGGCACGGTCACCGCCGTCAATGTGCTGGCCAATGACACGGTCGATGCGGCACCCGCCACCACCAGCAATGTGGCCCTGACGCCCGTGGGCACCTGGCCCACCGGCATCACCGTCACGCCCGATGGCAATGTGCTGATTGGCGCGACCGCCACGCCGGGCGCCTACACGGTGAGCTACCAGATCTGCAGCACCGTGCAGGCCACGCAATGCGATACGGCCACCGTCACCTTGGAGGTGACTGCCCCCGTAGTGGTCGTGCCCAAGGCGGTGCCGGTCGGCCACCCCCTGGCGCTGGCGGGCCTGGGTTTGCTGCTGGTCGGCCTTGCCCGCCGAAAACTGGTCTGAGTCTGCGGCGCGTCGCGGCCTAGCAAGACCCCAGGGTGCGCTGCACGGCCACCCTGCTCCGTCATAGTCAATGCCCCGTGGCCTGCGCCCGGGGCATTTTTATCGCTGGTGCCCAGAGCGCCGTCGCCGCTACGGCGCCCTGGCGCGGGCACAAAAAAGCCGGGGCAGCTGCCCCGGCGGTTTGGCGTATCGGCGCTCAGCGGCCCCGGTGGAATGGGCCACCTAGCCCCTGCTGCCGCGCAGAGGCTTAGTGCATTCAGCCCTGGCGCCGGCGCAGCGTGGCAGCGCCCAGCAGCATCAGCGACAGCGCCACCAGCGCCCATTGCTGCAGCGTAGGCACGGCAGCGGGCACGGCGGGCACCGTGCGCACAAGGGTGTAGACAAAGGATGCCGTGTTGCCGCTGGCGCCAGTCACCAGACCCACCGATACCGGCAGCGTCTCGCTCCAGACATAGTCTGCGGGGGCCGCTGGCATGGTGGGCGTTTGTTCTACCGTGCAGTTGGCACCCACAGGCACATTGGTGATGGCAATGGCTCCGGCGCTGCTGCCGCTCAGGTTCACGGTGGCGCTAAAGCTGCCATCGGCACCGCAGTTGGCGGTATAGCCAAAGCTGCCGCTGATGCCCGCTGCCGGGCCACCGGTCACGGTGGTGCTGATGGTGATGTCGGTATTGGCACGTGCCAAGGTGTTGACCAGCAGCGCATGGTTGGCCGCTGGCGGCGCGGCCATCGCGACCGAGACGCTGGGCGCCGGGTCTTCCACCCAGATATGGTTGGCGGGGGGCGCGGGGCGTGTGCCCTCGGTCACCACGCAGCTGCCGCTGGCGATCACTGGCGTGACGGTGACACTGCCGGTCTTGGGCGTATCCAGCGTGATCAAGGTGTCGATCCCGGGCAAGGCCTGCCCATCGCTGCCGGTGCAGACCACCGAGACGGGGAAGCTGCTGCCGGTCAGATCCACCGGCGTGATGTTTGCCGGCCAAACCACTTGCTTGGCGATGGAGAGTTGCGCGGGCTGGCAGGCCAGCGTGGCCGTCGCTGGCGTGTTGACCTGGCCAATCGGCGAGACAAAGTCTGTGCCCGGCGTGATGGTGTTGGTCAGCACCGGGGTGTTCACGCAAGCCTGGCGGCCAGCATCGGTGTTGGGCCAGACCACCGGCACCGTGATGCTGCAGCCGCCGGGCGGAATGGTCACACCTCTGCTGCGGATGACATTGGCGCCAGCGACGGCACTGAGGCTGCCGCCCGTGCAGGTATTGCCGATGGTGCCTGCCCCCACCACCAAAGGCGCTGGCAGGTTGTCGGTCATATCGACATGGATGATAGGGTCGCGCGTGCCATTGGACAGATCGATCGTCAGCACGGTGCTGTTGTCGCTACCGCCCAGGTAGATATCGCTTTTGTCAAAGCTTTTGCTGACCTTGGGCAGGCCGCAGGCGCCGTTCTCGGAGGTCGCAGCATGAAGGAAGGTGGGGCCCACCTTGCCTCGGTTTTCAGTCCAGGTGGGGTAACCAGCGAATGCCGATACGAACGGCGACACATCCACCACCGCGAACACACAGGCGCCCGTACCTTGGTTGGATTCGGCGGTAGGGATTAGCAGTCCATAAACATCATCGACTGGGGAGGTGCCAGCCGGTGGAAAATTGCCTGGCGCGGTACCCGTTGCCAAATAGAGCGCGTTGTTCGCAGGCACCTGGTTGATATAGGTGATATCGCCGCCTGCAAAAGGACTCAAGCCCGCAAACGAGGGGGCAAAAGGAGAATTGGTGTTGAGCGGAAACCGGGCAAAGCGCCAGGCAGAACTTCCGAGGGAGAAGGCGGTTCCTGCGCCGCCATTCAAGGTGGCGACCAGTCGCCGCGCATTGCCTCCATTCTGTGCATCACAGCACCCATCGACAAAGAACACGATGGAATTGGCCCAGCGGTTGGCTATCGCATCTTGCAATACGGCCCAATTGGAGGGATCTATCGCCTTAGCCCCGCTGGCGACGATGACAATGTCATAAGGCGCTGGCGCATCGGTAAAGGTGCGCTGCGAGATGGAGCCTGCAGTGTTCAGCACCGACAGGCGCGTCAGATCACTGGGGTTGGCCAGTTGCGAAGTAAATTCACTTTGCAGGTTGTCGAAGCCCACACGCTCAGGAGCGCCCTCCGCATTGGCGCCTGTGATATCAGTCGTCAGCAGCAGCACCTTTTGTGCCCAGGCCTGCTGTGCACCCACGCTTAGCAACAAAGCCGCCAGGCATAGCCTGAAAAAATGGGGGAAATTCTTCATTTCGTCCTCTCTGAA
Organism: Comamonas sp. 23; assembly: GCF_049601575.1. Classification (NCBI taxonomy): domain Bacteria; kingdom Pseudomonadati; phylum Pseudomonadota; class Betaproteobacteria; order Burkholderiales; family Comamonadaceae; genus Comamonas; species Comamonas sp. 23. The sequence continues at coordinate 44,587 of NZ_CP187127.1, forward strand.
CTTGTCCATCTAAAAAACAGATCTGCAACGCAAACCGATGGACCGCCTGCCGGGCGGCTGTTGCGGCCGGCCGTGGCAAGCGCCTGCTGTTACGCGGCCCTGATGGCGCACAAGGGCCGCAAGGAGGCGACCTTGCGCTGCAGAGATATCGTGTAAAAAGGCATCATACATACGCAAAAGCTATTAGGAAAATTTACCAAACTATCAAATGCAATCTATTGCAATTGTGTTGTTAATTGATTAAAAGCATCATTGGAAATCGGCGGGCGATCAGGTGTGGCCGGCGTGGGCGCCGCAGCACGGACGGCCCAGAGCAGCCAGTGCACAGCGCAGCGGTTGTACCCACGCAAGGTTTCACAAAGCTAGGGATATACCCGTGTGCTCGCAAAAAATCTGAGGCGAATCAACACCGTATTGCCCGATCTGTGCTGCCTGTCCATAGACCTAGGGACAGACAGCGCCAGCGCGTGACCGCAGACTGGGTGGCATGGGCGCAGACGCTGTGGCAAGGGCCGGGCTTGGCTTGGCAGGCAGCCGCGTTGGCGTGAATGAACACCATGGATGGACTACCAAGGAGCACCAAAGCGATGGCAAAACCGTTTGCATCATCGGCCGACATGACGGCCAAAACCGAGACGCTGGAGATCCTGGGCGATGGCGTCTATGCGCTGACCGCGCAAGGCGACCCCAATGTGGGCGCGATCGAGGGCGAGGACTTTATTGTGGCGATCGAGGCGCGCGCCACACCAGCGGCAGCGCGTGACTGGCTGCGCACGCTGCGGGCGCACACGCAAAAACCCATCAAATACCTGGTGCTCACGCATTACCATGCCGTGCGCGTGCTGGGCGCATCGGCCTTTGAGGCCGAGCACATCATCAGCAGCGACGTGACCCGCCAGCTGATCGAGGAGCGCGGCGAGCAGGACTGGGCCAGCGAGTACGGCCGCATGCCGCGCCTGTTCAAGGAGTTCGAAGGCATTCCGGGCCTGACCCGGCCGACCCAGACCTTTGCCACCCGCCACGAGATCGCGCTGGGAGGCGAGCGGGGCACGCTGGAGCTGCAGTTCAACGGCCGGGGGCATACGGCGGGCGACATCGTCGTCTGGCACGACAAGAGCAAAACTCTGTTTGCGGGCGATCTGGTGGAGGCCGAAGCGGCCTTGTACACGGGCGATGCCCACCACTTTGAATGGGCCGGCGCAACGCTGGACCAGCTCAAGCAGTACCGCGCGCAGAACCTGGTCGGCGGCCGGGGCGCGGTGGCCCGGGGCGAGGCGGCATGCGACGCGGCCATCGAGCAGACGCGCGCGTTCCTCCAGGGCATGATCGACCAGGTGGGGCCGGTCTACCGGCGCGGCGGCACGCTCAAGGAGGCTTTTGAGGCCACCCACCAGGCGTTGGCGCCCCAGTTTGGCCGCTGGCCCATTTTTGAGCACTGCCTGCCGTTCAATGTGCAGCGCCTGTGGGACGAGTTCGATGGCATCAGCTGGCCGCGCATCTGGACGGCCGAGCGCGACCGGGACGTCTGGGCCCAGCTGCAAGGGTGAGCGCCATGGCAGCGAGCACGATGCATCCCCTGGCGCAGGCGCGCAGTGCCACCGCGCCGCCCGCCACCCCACAGCACCGGGGCATTCCGGTGTGGCGCCATATCGGGGCCACGCCGGCAGCCAGCCGCCAGGAGCCGCGTGCCAGCGTGGTCATCGCCGGGGCCGGGCCGGTGGGGCTGGCCATGGCGCTGGACCTGGCGCGGCGCGGCCATGCGGTCGTGGTCATCAGCCGGCTGGACTTTGTGCCGGGGGGCTCCAAGGCGATCTGCTTTTCCAAGCGCTCGCTCGATATCTTCGAGCGCCTGGGCGTGGGCCAGACCCTGCTGGACAAGGGCGTGACCTGGAACGTGGGCAAGGTCTTTTGGGGCGCGCGCGCCGAGCCCATTTACCAGTTCGACATGCTGCCCATCAAGGACCAGCAGTACCCGGGCTTTATCAATATCCAGCAGTACTACGTCGAAGAGGCCTTGCTCGATGCGCTGCGCGCCCTACCCAACGTGCAATTGCGCCTGGGCCAGAACATCGAGTCTCTGCAGGTCTTGGCGGACCATGTGCGGCTGGGCGTGCAGGCGGGCGCGCAGCATTACACGCAGGAGGCCGACTGGCTCATCGCCTGCGACGGCAGCAAATCGACGCTACGCGGTCTGATGGGGCTCGATTTCAACGGCCGGGTGTTTGAGGAGAACTTCCTCATCGCCGACATCCGCATGCCCCAGGAACGCCCTGCCGAGCGCTGGTTCTGGTTTGATCCGCCGTTCAACCCCGGCCAGTCGGCGCTGATGCACCGCCAGCCCGATGGGCTGTGGCGGCTCGATTTTCAGCTTGGCTGGGGCATTGACCGCGAGGCCTGCGCCCAGCCCGAGAACGTGGAGCGCTATGTGCGCGCAATGCTGGGGCCCGGGGTGCCGTTTACCACGGAGTGGCACAGTATCTACACCTTCCAATGCCGCCGCATGGACCGCTTTGTCCATGGCCGCGTGCTGTTTGCAGGCGACAGCGCCCACCTGGTATCGCCCTTTGGGGCGCGCGGCTGCAATGGCGGCCTGGCCGATACCGACAACCTGGGCTGGAAGCTCGACCGGGTGCTGCGCGGGGAATCGGGGCAGGCGCTGCTGGAGAGCTACAACGACGAGGCCATTGCGATGGCCGATGAGAACATCCTGCATTCGAGCCGCTCCACCGACTTCCTCACGCCCAAGAGCGCTGCCAGCAGGGCCCTGCGCAATGCGGTGCTGGAGCTGGCAGCGCGCGAAGCCTGGGCCCGGCCCTTTGTCAACTCAGGGCGGCTGTCCACCGCCATCCCCTGCCCGCACAGCGCGCTCAACACCGCCGATGACCAGCCATGGGAGGGCGGCCTGTGCCCCGGCGCGCCAGCGGTGGACGCACCACTGGCCGGGCATTGGCTGCTGCCACGCCTGGGGGGGCGCTTTGTGCTGCTGGCCCACCAGTGGCATGAGGCCCTGCCCGCAGGCGTGGAGCTGCTCGATATTGCCGCGCTGGGCGATACGGCCCTGCTCCAGGCGCGCTATGCGCTGGCGCCGGGCTGCGGCTACCTGATCCGCCCGGACCAGTATGTGGCCGCGCGCTTTCAGGCGCCGGTCGCGGCCAGCGTCTTGCAAGCAGCACTGGATACCGCTTGCGCCTGTGACAGCGCCAGCACCGGTGCCGCCCCGTTGCCCACCCGATTCACCACTGCCACAGGAGCACGGCCATGACCTGCCTGATCCGCCACCCCAACCTGGAGCGCGTCGATGATATTTACCAGCAACTGTTGCACATGCACGAGGGCCTGGACGAGGCCCAAAGCCTGCAGGCCAGTGCCAGGCTGATCTTGCTGCTGGCCAACCATATTGGCGACAGCAGCGTGGTGCTCAGCGCCATCGCACTGGCCACATCGGCTGCGGGCAAAGCGGCGGACTGACCGCGCCCCGGGGACCCCTGGCCCCTGGGCTCGGTGGCCTGTTCGCAAGCCGCAACGCCAGCGCCAGCGCCAGCCAGCAAATAGGGCATAGACCCACTTTATAAAAGGAGACAAATACATGGGGAATTCATCGATCAGCAGCCTGCCCGCGTCGCCGGCAGGCACCACCACCCCGGATGAACGCCGGGTGCTCACTGCCACCTTGGTCGGCACGGCCATCGAATGGTATGACTACTTCATCTACGCGCAGATGGCCGGCCTGGTGCTGGGCACCTTGTTCTTTGGGCCTTTGGCCCAGCACAACCCGGCCCTGGCACAGATCATTGCCTTCGCCACCATCGGCATTTCGTTCTTGTTCCGGCCGCTGGGCGCGGTCGTCTGCGGCTCGCTGGGTGACCGGCTGGGCCGCAAGGCCGTGCTGGTGATGACCCTGGTGCTGATGGGGGGCGCAACGATGCTCATCGGCCTGCTGCCCACCTATGCCCAGATTGGGGTATGGGCGCCCATTTTGCTGGTCGTGCTGCGCGTGGTGCAGGGCTTTTCGGCCGGCGGTGAATGGGGCGGCGCGGCCCTGATGGCGGTGGAACACGCCCCGCGCCACCGGCGCAGCTTTTTCGGCTCCTTTCCGCAGATCGGGGTGCCCATTGGCCTGCTGCTGGCCACCTTGGTGCTCAGCATCCTGACCTCGTCGATGTCCAGCGAGCAGTTCATGGCCTGGGGCTGGCGCATTCCGTTCCTGCTGTCGATCGTGCTGATCGGGGTCGGCACCTTGATTCGCCGCAGCGTTGGCGAGTCGCCGATCTTTGAGCAGATGCATGCCCGCAAGGCCGCTTCATCCGCCCCGCTGCGCAGCCTGTTCCGCCACCACGGCGGCACCGTGCTGCGCACGGCGCTGATCTTTGTCGGCAACAACGCCGCCGGCTACTTGCTCATTGCGTTCTTTGTGGCCTATGGCCGCAACAAGCTGGGCCTGTCGGCCACGCCGCTGCTGGTGGTGACCATGGCCGCCTCGCTCAGCTGGCTGGTGTTCACGCTGGTGGGGGGCATGATGGGAGACCGCTTTGGACGGGTGCGCACCTTCCAGATCGGCTATGTGCTGCTGGCCCTGTGGGCGGTGCCGATGTGGTGGCTGGTGGATTCGGGCAGCCTGGCTCTGTTCTTTGTCGCGCTGGCGCTGCTGAGCATTCCGCTGGGTCTCACCTATGGCCCGCAGGCGGCGCTCTATGCAGAGATGTTTCCGGCCCATGTGCGCTACTCGGGCGTGTCCGTGGGCTATGCGCTGGGAACCATCCTGGGCGGGGCCTTTGCCGCCTCCATTGCGCAGTGGCTCATCACCAGCTATGGCCAGTCCTTCTATATCGGCATCTATATCATGGGGCTGGCCCTGGTGTCGCTGGTCGCCGTCAGCACCACGCGCGAGCGCATGGGGGTCGATCTGCAGCAGTAGCGGGTGCACAAGCGGGTCAGCGCACTGCGATGGCCCGCGTCGTTCCACGATGCCACCCACAGAGCCCCTAATGGCTGCCCAGGCCGCAGCAAGGAGTCGCCACCATGCAAGCGTTGATGTTTGATCCCTCGATGGGGCAGTCGCTGCTCGACGCGGCGCTGTCGCCCGATTTTGCGCAGACGCTGCTGGGCGCCTCGCGCGGCCTCGACCAGGTCGAAGAGATCTTCGCCTACCAGGTCGATGCAGCGGGCGGCGTGCACGAGGTCCTGGCTGCCGGCGAGCGCCGGGGGATTGCCGAGCGGACAGGCGCCTACGCCCGGCGCTTCCATGCGATGGACCCGGTGCTGCAGGCGCAGGCCTTGCGCGGCAAGCGCAGCGGGGGATTTTCGCAGCAGGTGCGGGCCTGCCATCTGCCCTCGGGAGAGTACCGCGAACTGTGTTTTGAGCAACCGGGCTTTGTCGACAAGCTCAGCTTCAGCTGGGTCGATGCTTCGCAGCGCTTGCTGATTCTGAGCTTTTACCGGGGTCTGCATGTGCAGTCCGCCAGCCCCAGCCCGCAGCTGGCCGCCCTGGGGCAGTTGGCGATGGTGGCCTTGCATGCCCGGGTCCGGGAATCGGCCGCCCCCACCCGGCCGCAAGCTGATGCCGATGCCCAAGGTCTATTGCTGGCGCGCCTGCAGCGCAGCTTTCCGTCCCTCACCGCACGCGAGCGCCTGGTCATTGCGCGCTCCTTGCTGGGCGACAGCGCCCAGGACATTGGCGCCGCGCTGTCCATCAGCACGGCGACAGTGCATACCTACCGGCTGCGTGCCTATGCGCGTTTCCGGTTTCGCCGGGCCAGTGATTTTTTGCCAGGGCTGCTGAACTAGCGCCTGCCGTCTTCAGAGCAGTTGAGGCGCTCGCAGCGCGCAATGAGCCTGCCTTTGCGCACACGGGCATCCAACCAACAGGCATAAAAAAACCGGGGCATCAAGCCCCGGTTTTGCTGGTTGTGCTCACCCAGCCAGCAGTGCGGAGTGGACCGCCCTGCTGGAAGGCTGATTTAGCGCTTGCGCAGTTGCAGGCTGGCGCCGGCAGCCAGCAGCAGCGCCAGCAGCAGCAGTGCTACGCGGCTGTCCACTGGCACGGGCGTTGGCGTGCCCGCTTGTGCCTTGACCAGGCTGTTGCTCACCGTCACCGGCACATTGGTGTTGGCCGCGATGGTCACCGGGCTGCCTTCCAGCGTTGGCGCATCCCACTGGTAGCCAGCCGGTGCGGCAGGCAAGGTTTGCGCAATCGTGCACTCAGCGCCGGCCTGGGCACCGGTGATGGTGCCGGTCGCGCTCGCTGGTGGCGACACGATGGTCACGCTGTGGGTGGTTCCCGCTGTGGGCAGGTTGCAAGTGGCAGTCACGACAAAGCTGAAGGGACCGGCCACGCCATCGGGCAGGGTGGTGTTCAGGTTCACCAGGATGTCACCGGTCTGCCCGGTCAGCGCATTGGTCACACCGACTGCCACCGCACCGGTGCTGGGCACCACCACGGGTGCGGGCACCGACGGAGCCGCCCACACGTAGTTGGCAGGCGCCGTTGGCAGCGGCTGGTCTTCCACCACCGTGCAGTTGGCACCGGCTGGCACATTGGCGATCGTCACCTTGGTGTTGGTCGGGTAGTCGGCCAACGTGGCGGTGTAGACCGTGCCAGCGCTAGGCAGGTCGCAGGTGGCGGTAAAGCCAAAGCTGAAGGGGCCGGTCACGCCGCTGGGCAGTGCCAGGGTCTTGGTCACTTCAATGCCCGCTTGCTGGCGCACCAGGGTGCTGGCCATCGTGGCGGCAACGGCGCTGTTGGCAGACACCGTGACGTTGACATTGGCCGCCGCAGGGCCCCAGCTGAAGTTGGCAGGTGGCGTGGGCAGGGGGCCTTCAGCCACTACGCACTGGGCGCCAGCGGGCACATTGGCAATGGTGGCCGACGTCGCGGTCGGGTAGCTCAAGCTCGCAGGGAACACCGTGCCGGCACTGGGCAGGTCGCAGGTGGCCGTGTACGTGAAGTTGAACGGACCGGTCACGCCATTGGGCAGGGTCAGCGTCTTGTTGATGGTGATGCTGCCAAACTGCTGGTTCAGCGCATTGGTCACCGCCACCGAAGCCACGCCACTGCTGGGCACCGTGACCGGAGCAGGCACGCTAGGCGCTGCCCATTCGTACCCATCCGGTGCGGTTGGCAGCGGGGTGTTTTCCGTCACCGCGCAGCTGGCGCCCGAGGGGATGCCAGGGATCGTCACCCGGGTGTTGGTCGGGTAGTTGGCCAAGGTCGCAGTGAAGGTCGAGCCCGCGCTGGGCAGGTTGCAGGTGGCGGTAAAGCCAAAGCTGAAGGGGCCGGTCACACCGCTGGGCAGCGCCAGGGTCTTGGTCACTTCAATACCGGCGGTCAAGCGCACCAGGCTGCTGGCCATCGTCACCGGGGCTGAGGCATTCAGCGGCACCGTCACATTGGCGTTCGCTGCCGCAGGGCCCCAGGTGTAGTTCGCAGGGGCTGCAGGCAAGGGGCCTTCCGCCACGACGCACTGCGCACCAGCGGGCACATTGGCAATGGTGGTCGACGTCGCGGTCGGGTACGTCAGGCTGGCGGGGAACACCGAACCGGCCGTTGGCAGATCGCAGGTCGCCGTGTAGCTGAAGGTGAACGGACCAGGGGCGTCACCTGGCAACACCAGATCCTTGGTGATCGTGATGCTGCCATACAGCGCATTGAGCGTATTGGTCACCGTCACCGCCGCGTTGCCGTTGGCAGCGATCACCACGGGCGCAGGCGCCGAGGGGGCCGCCCATTCGTACGAGGCAGGGGCCGCGGGCAAAGGGGTGTCTTCGGTCACCGTGCAGTTGGCAGTGGCGGGCACCTCGTCAATCGTCACCGAGGTATTGGCCGGGTAGCCGGTCAGGGTCGCAGGGTAGGTGAAGCCAGCGGTGGGCAGGTCACAGGTTGCGGTAAACGCAAAATCAAAAGGACCGGTCACACCCGCGGGCAGCACGAGCGCCTTGTTGATGGTCAGGCTGCCCTGCTGGCGCTCGGCAAACAGGTAGTCCACCGCCGTTCCGCCCGTGGGTACCACGATGCCGCTGATGCTGCGGTCCACCGCCGTGCCAGAGGCTGTGCCATTGACGGTGCCGGGGGTGGCACCAACGGCCAGCCACTGCGCACCGGGGGCAATGCTCAAGGTCCAGGAGCCGCTGGCAAGACCTGGGAAATTGGCCTGGCCATCGACCGTGGCGCCCGGCGCAAAGCTGTACACGCCCGAGGCGTCGGTCACTGCGCTATGCGTTTCGCCCGCCGTGCAGGCAGGGCCGGCATCGCAGGTCAGCGTGGCCGTGATGCCCGCTACTCCCGCTTCACCAGCGTCCAGCGTGTTGTTCATGTTCAGGTCATTGAACACCAGGCCCGTCAGGCTGGCAGCCGCCTGGCCACGCAGCTCCACCTGTCCGCTTGCCGTCAGCACCAGGCCCCCGGGGCTCAGCTCGCGGCCAAACACGTCGTTGTACAGCTCGGTGGTGGGCGCCAGCGGGGAAGCGCTGCGCATCGTCAGGTTGGCAATACCGCTGTAGCCCGGTTGCAGCGTCGAGCTGGTGGTAAAGCGCAGCGCCGTCACACCGGCGGGGAAGGCACCGCCGGCGTAGGCCGTCCAGGCCACGCCGGTGGCTGCATCTTCATTGCCCGGGGTTTGGACGGCAGCGCGCACCGTGGCCGCTGCCGTGGTGGTGTACTCAATGCCGATCGTGCCCTGGCCGGAGCCACCCATGGCGGCGGTGGCGCTGACCATTTGCAGCGGGCCCAGGCCCGTGGTGCCGCGGTCGTCGCCATCAAAGGGCAGCACATCGACCATGCGCAGCTGGCCCTTGGCCGTGCTGGTGGCATTGCCAAACGAGATCGCATAGGTAAAGGGCTGTCCAGCGGTGATGCGGGTGACCGGATTGGCCGGGTCGCTGTTGTCGACCGTGCCGCCACTGACCAGCGCCTTGCTCATCTGGAAGCCGGCAACGCCCGACACCGTGGTGCTGACCCGCTCGGTGCGGTCTTGCAGCAACGCCGATGGGGCGATATTGGCCACGCCGGTGTAGTCGGCAAAGCTCAGGTCATTGTTGGCTGCCACCAGGCCCACCAGCGGGTAGCCACCCACCGGGGAGATATAGGCCGCCTGGGCCTGGAAGGTGATGGCCGGGTGCGCGGTGGCATGGCCCTGGAACGGGGCCGGGCCCACAGCGCCACCGGGCGCTGCCAGGTCGCCCAGGTTCAGCACCAGCTTGGCGGGCGCGCCGTCATCGGCGGTGCCGGGCAGGCCGTCCGCGCCCAGATCGGCAGGCGTGAGCACATAGGTTGCCCCGGGCGGCAAGGCCGGTGCAATCGAGCTCTCCAGTGGCTGGATATAGGTGTTGGGAAAGTCAAGGGTGATCTGCACATTGCGCGAGACGCCATTGATCCCGGGCGTGGTCGCGCCAATGGTGGTGGGCGTGACACTGATCGGGAAAATATCGCCAGGCGACACGCTGGCCGGCAGCGCAATGCGGTGGCGCACCTGGGCAGAGGCAGCCTGCACATAACCGCCGCCGTTGCCACCATTGGTATTACTGTTGCCGTCATAGGTGGAATACACGCGTCCGCTGGCCGCCGTAAAGTACTGGCGGAACCAGGGCAGCGGTGCATCATCGGCCAGCGCCAGCGAGGTGGCGCTGCTGCTGCGCTGCAGCGGCAGCACCAGGCCTACGGTTTGGCCAGGCTGCAAATCGGGGCGGTAGGCATAGCGCACGCTGGTGATGGTATTGGGCGGCAGCGATGCGTAGTTGCTGGTCCACAGCGGATTGCCATCACCGGCGACGCCGCAGTTGGCCGCACGGCGCGCCGCATCATCGGCATAGGGCTGGGCCGAATACTCCAGCACCATATCGGCAGCGGCGACATCGGGAAATCCCAGTTGGGTCGGTAGGTAAAAGAGCGGGGTATTGCCCAGCTTCAGGCTAGCGGCAGCGCGCAGCTCCAGCAAGGCCGGGTTCCAGGCCACGCAGGATTGCGCATCGGTAACCGGGTCTTCGGAGGTTGGGCGATTAGCCAGGCCCAGCAGGGCATTAAAAGTCTGACCAGGCGCCACCTTCTCAAAGCCCTGGGTATAACCATGGCCATCGCCATACAGAAAATTGCTCCCGTCATAAACCGCACCGCCGCTGATGGTCAGCTGCACGGTCTGGGTACGGTTCACGACCACACTGAGGCAGGTTTGCGAGGGGTTCACTGTGGTGTTGGCAGCGCAGCTAAAGCCGGGCTGGTAGCCCGGTGCTGGCACTGCATTGGGCTGGCCGCCGAGGCCCAGCGGTGCAAAATTGACCAGCTGCGCCGTGATAAAACTGGCTTGGCCTGCCGGAAAGTTCGGGATCTCAGGGACGCCAATCTCGACAGTTGTCAAAACCGTGCCTCGCCAATCGGCTTCCATACCGCCGACAGCAGCGGCATCGAGGAAATGGGTGACGGGGCTGTTGAGTTGCACCGTCACATCGGCGCCCGGGGCAGACTGCGTGCAGGTGGCCGCAGCGGGGCAGTTGCGCACCACGGCGCCAGGCTGCACCTTGATGGTGACAGCCACCGGGTTTTGCAGCGCCTCATAGCCCTTGAAGTTGCCACTGGCGGGCAGCAAGGCGCCCAGGCTGATGGTGACCGGCATGCGCCGCTCCCAAACACCGGAGCCTGGCGTCGTTTCTGCACGCACAATAGCACCAGGCTCCGCCCGCACGCGGGTATCGGTTTTTGGGGTGGCGGACACGGTGACCGACGGAGAGATGGCCGACGAGCCGCCGGAGGCGGCCGTCAATGCCACCGAGGCGCCATTGGCCACATTGCCCACCCAGCTGAGCACCTGGAACGACTCTACGCCCGCACTGGCGGGCTGGCGGTTACAGGTCAGCACGGTTCGGGCAGCATTCAAGCTGCCGCCGCCGGGGCCATTACACACGGTGGCAGCAGTGGCCGTGGGATCCCAGCGCATGCCCGCTGGCAAGGTCGCGGTGATCACGCTGTTGCTCGTGTCCGAGGCGTTGTAGTTAATGGTGTAGAGGACGGTGTCCTGGCTGCGCACGACGCCATTGGCAGGCCCGCTGTCATTGCCGGGGTTGTTGTCGGCGTCGAATGGGCCGCTGCCGTCGGCACTGACCACCGCGCTGGTGATGGTGATGGCCGCTTGCGCCGGGCTGGCCAAGGCGCACAGGCCCGCCAGGGCCAACAGGGCCCTGCCAATCACCGCGCCGCGTAGGGCGCCTCCTTTGGGCCGGGTCGCAGGCCCTTGCGCCTCCCAGCGCATGCGATGCAGATAATTTTTTATCACATCAACTCCATTCATTGGAAATATTAATATGTACAAATTTTAATGGCCTCGTTACCTAAATTAGCACCGCGGACAAGGGCTGGCACAAAAACCACTGTTTTCGCCTTGGTTTGAAAAAATTAACATTCATACGTTACATATGCCACAACCTAGGGTTTACGCGGGCGCTCCGGGTCGGCTGTTCGGCGCCTATTTTGTCGCCACCAAAACTTCGCAAACGCCTATGGGATAAGGGTTCTACCTCTGACATGCGACATCGCTGCAAACCCATCCGCCAAGGCGTTGGGTTAACAATTTGTCGCCAAAATGGCATAACGCTCTCTTTGGTTTATTTCGTAACCTTTCGTTTTTTATGCATGCAATCCACAGTATTTACCGTTTATCAGCACGCGCACAAAAACTACCACTTCTCGAAAAATTTGTTGTATTAGCAATGCTCTAGGCATCTGCCGATTTTCATAAGTTCTGATCAGAAAAGTGTCAGATATGACTGGCTAGTTATTCAATTAATGACTTTATCTATACACTTTTGATTTGTTAACTTCTGACAACCCAGCGCTGTACCTGACTGGCACCACAGGGCTCTAAAACCCTAGAAATTCACAGCAAAAATCGCATTTGACGCTTGCCAGGTCACTGCACCTGAACGCGCCCAATGGGCTGTAAAAAAAACCGCGCCCCCGCCATCAAACCCTGTAGCTCCAAGGGTTTGGCCACCTGCAGGCATGGTATCGACGGCCTTTTTCCGCCCACACACCCAGCAGCAGCGCCAGCACAGAATGCGCATTCAACATAGCTGTTAATGATTTGATTCATTGATTTATTAGCATAAAGCTATAATTTATGCGCATGTGTCGCTGTATGCCGCCCAGTCTCTACAGATGGCGGCCCAGACACGCTTTCTTCAGGTCTGCAGGCACAGGGTGGGGTACCGCCCAGCCATTGCGGGCCTGATTCCCCGTTTCATCCCGGGTGGTGAGGTCACCGCCCGCCTTGCGCTACCGCTGCCTGCGGTCGTACCAATCAGCCCCTCGCAGGCAGCACAACACGCCCCTTCTTTCTGCCATGTACCTCTTGATCATTGCTGTCAGCCTGTTGATGCTGAAAATCTATGAAATTCCACCAATAGATAGCTGGCCATGGCCCCATGTGCTGGCGCCCTCGTTGCTGGCCCTGCTGTGGAAGCTGTGGGCCGACTGGTCCGGCTACACACGCCGGCGCAGCCGGGCGCGGCGCGCCCGCAAGCAATCGGCCCGCTATGTGAAAGACAAGGACCTTTTCAGATTCAACGCGACCCGGTCCCGCGACAGATAAGAGCGGCCCACACCGCCCCGGCAAACCCACCCCGTGTTTGCCCTGGAGACGAGAGGCGAGCCGCTGGCGGTGCCACAAGCACCGCCGGGCCTGGCTACCGGGCATGTGTGGGCCACTCAGCGCCGGCTGCATACCGCGCAAGGTATGCGCCATTTCCCCCACGCACTAGAAGAAGTAGTTATGCTCACCTTGATTGGCTTAGCCATTGTTGTTGTCATCGTCGCCTTGCTGCTGAGCGAGAAGGTCTCGCCCGTGATCAGCATGGTGCTGGTGCCCCTTGCCGGCGCCCTGATCGCTGGCTTCAGTACCAGCGAGATCACCGGTTTCTACCGCCACGGCATCAGCTCCGTGGTGCAGGTGGTGACCATGTTCATCTTTGCCATTTTGTTTTTTGGCGTGATGAACGATGTGGGCTTGTTTGACCCGCTGATTCGCGCCATGGTGCGCATCACGCGCGGCAATGTGATTGCCGTGGCCGTGGGCACGGTGCTGATATCGGCCATCGCTCAGCTCGATGGCGCAGGCGCCTCCACCTTCTTGCTGGTGGTGCCGCCGCTGCTGCCGCTGTACCAGCGCCTGAAGATGAGCCCCTACCTGCTGTTTTTGCTGCTGGCTGCCAGCGCCGGCGTGGTCAACATGCTGCCCTGGGGTGGGCCGGTGGGCCGCGTAGCCACGGTGCTGGAGATGGATGCCGTGGCGCTGTGGCGCGAGCTGGTGGTGGTGCAAGGCCTGGGCCTGGCCTTGCTGCTGGTGCTGGCGGTGTTTTTGGGCCTGCGCGAGCAGCGCCGCATCCGCCGCCAGGCGCTCAAGGCCGAGCTGGCGCAAGCCATGCCTGCTGCGGTGTCCGGCTCTGCGTCTGCAGCTGCGTCTGCGTCGGTGGACACATCGGCGCCCGCATCCGCCCATCCCAGCCATGTCGACGAGCTGGCCGCGGCACTGCAGCCCCATGCCGCCACCGAACTGGCCATGCAGGCGGCTGCGGCCAAGGCGGCCGATGAGGCGCGCGCGCAGCTGTTGCGCCCCCGGTTGCGCTGGGTCAATGCGCTGGTGTTTTTGCTCACCCTGGCGGTGCTGGTGATGGGCGTGTTCCCGCCCGGCTATACCTTCATGATTGCGCTGTGCGTGGCCCTGGTCATCAACTACCCCCAACCCAAGGTGCAGATCGAGCGCATCAATGCCCACGCGGGCGGCGCCATCATGATGGCCAGCATCATCTTGGCGGCCGGTACGTTCCTGGGCATCCTCAAGGAGTCGGGCATGCTCAACAGCATTGCGCGGGCCTTGGTCGATGTGCTGCCGGCCGTGCTGCTGCCCTATATGCACCTGGTCATTGGCGCCATCGGCATTCCGCTGGAGCTGGTGCTGAGCACCGATGCCTACTACTTCGCGCTGTTCCCCGTCGTCGAGCAGATCACCTCGCAGGCGGGGGTGCCGTCGACTTCGGCAGCCTACGCGATGATCATCGGCAGCATTGTGGGCACCTTTGTCTCGCCGTTCTCGCCGGCGCTGTGGATGGGCCTGGGCCTGGCCAAGCTGTCGATGGGCCAGCATATCCGCTACTCGTTCTTCTGGATCTGGGGCTTGTCGCTGTCACTGCTGGTGCTGACCTGGATGCTGGGCATTATCTGACCGGCACGGCGCCAGCCCTGCCCCGGGGCAGGGCTGGCGCACCGTGCTAGCGGCGCAGCAGACGGCTCGCTGCAGCGCGCGCAGGCGCACTCTCCTCAGCCGGTGCCGGCCGAGCCTGCAGGGACTGCCGGAAATCGCGCGCATAGCCAAAGCTGGGCGCCGGGTGGCGCGCAGCAAACCAGAAGGTGGTGGCCGCGGCAATCTGCGGCCTGCAGTACCAATAGGCATGGCCATCACCATCCATGGCCCACCAGCGCGCATCCTCTGGCGCCTGGCTCCAATCGATGCTTGAAAAATTCATAGATGAGCTTGTAAAAAAATAAAAGACATTCCCGCGCCGGCTGTCCGGCCCGTCGATGGGCCCGGTCTGCCGCACCAGCAGCGGAGTTTCGGAAATGCACCAGGGGATGCCATTGCGCAGCGGCAGCTCCGGCCCGGTCAAGACATGGCATCCGGGCAAAGGGGCAGGCTGCTGCGGGCATGCACAGCGCATCGGCAGCATGGGCAGCCGGCTGCGGCAGGCAGTGCGCTGGCCCAGGGCCAGGGAGGCGCTGAACGCCACCGGTCAAAACCGCCCTGTGGGCGGCACGCCAGCCTCGGGCCGATCTGTGCGAAAAAACCAACTTAAATAATATACTATATCTATCGTTAATAAATAGCGATAAATTCAACAAATGTTAGGTATGCCTACGATCTACCCCATGTGTGGCACAGTCGCTACCCATCGCGGCGCCATCACTTCGCCATTCATCGGTGAAAACACCGATGAAACAGAGGCAATTTCGTAAAAATCTCCGGAACTTTTACGCTTCTGCCTGGTGCTATCCAGTTGCCATCGGCGCCCGTTACCACCCATTTTTTTACGCATCTGTAAAAAATTTAATTACATAGCAATTTACAATTGGAGTAATTATTTTGATTTGAAAAAATGAATTCATCATGACCCACGTTTACCAGCCGCAGAGATCGGCATCCATCCCCACATTGCGGCAGCTCAGCTGCTTCAAGCAGGCCGCTGAGCACCCCACCTTCACCCAGGCTGCCCAGTCGCTGGCGATGAGCCAGCCGGCCTTTTCCTCCGCCATCCGCGAACTCGAAATCACGCTGGGCGTCACCTTGTTTGACCGCAGCATGCGGCGCGTGCGGCTGACACCAGCGGGCGAATCGGTGCGCGCCCAGGTCAGCTGGATGATTGCCACCTTTGACCAGGGCATGGAGGAGATGCTCCAGCGGCTGCAGCACCAGAGCCGCTCTATCCGCATCCACTGCATCCCATCGGCATCGCAGTGGATTGCGCCGTACATGGCCCAGTTCCAGCAGCGCCACCCGGAGGTGCATTTCGTGCTCGACGACATGCACAGCGACACGCTGATCGAGTCGATCACGCAAGGGGATGCGGATATTGCGGTCGGGCTGCATTTCGATATGCCTGCGCACATTGATTCGCGCCTGATCACCAGCGATGAGATCGTGGTCGTGGTCTCCCCGCGCCATCCGCTGGCCCAGCAGGCCAAGCTGCACTGGCACGATCTCAAAGACCAGCCGCTGGCGGTGCTGCGGCGGGGCAATACCTATGACATGATCACCACCGTGCTGCGCGAGCAGGGCGTGCATGTCAATGTGCCGCACAACCTGTCGTCGATCGAATCGCTGTACGCGCTGGTGCACAGTGATCTGAAAGTCGGGCTGATATCCAGCCTGAGCAAGCAGGCGCACACTGACCCGCAGCTGTGCTACCTGCCGATCGCCCGGCCACAGCTGGCCAGAAAAATCTGTCTGATGAAGCACGGCAAGCAGGCCGACACCCCGTTGCTGGTGCAAGCCTTCTGGGACATGCTGTGCGAGACGCTGTGAGCCCGTCCAGACCACCGCCTATTGGCTGCAGGCCAGCCATTGCTTGCCCTTCCTTCCCCGGCGCCAGTGCGTTATCGCCAGCGCCACAGCCCCGCCCTGCGCTAGTCTGAATACCCTTTGGGCCAGGCGCTTGGCCGCTCACAACAAGCCTCCCAGCTCTTGCCCCGCGCCGTATGGCCAATGCCGGGGTTCAGGCTGTTGCTGGGGTCCAGCTGGCGGTAAAAATCAGCCAACGCAGGCTTGGCCACATAGAGGTGGCCCACATTGTGCTCGGCCGGGTACTCGGCCCGTCGCGCATCGAGCAGCGTCCACATGCGGTGTTCCATCGCCAGCGGATCGACACCTTTTTTGACGATGTAGTCCTGGTGGAAGACATGGCAGAAAAAGTGGCCGTAGTAGAGCTTGTGCACTATGTCGGCCTCGACCTCGGCGGGCAACTGCTCCACCCAGTCACGGTCATTGCGGCGCAGGGCGACATCGAGCGCGACGATATCTTCGACCTGGGCGCGGTGCACTTCGCGGTAGCGGATGGCAGCGCCGGCAATCGCAAAGCGGTGCAAAAAGGCCTTGCGCCCTTCATCGGCATCACACTCAAACCAGCCGCCACTGGCACTGCCAGCAAAATGCGTGCTCAGAAACGCGCGTGTGGCGTCCGCCGTGTCGTTCGATACGCGCAGCAGCAGGTGGTGCTCATAGCGCTCGCGCCACTGGCGCATGCGCGCGGGCAGGTGGCTGGGCAAGAGGTTGGTGAACGCCTGGATGATGCGGTCGCTGACGCCGCGCAGGCCCAGGCGCTCAAAGAAACCATCGACCCGGCTTTTGAGCGCAAAGGCTGCAGGCACGCGGGCAGTGCCAAAGCGGTCAATCAGCAAGAAGGTGTCCTTGCCGTATTGCTCGCCAATGTCGTAGGCGGTGCGGTGGATGTACTCACCGGCAATCGGCAACTCCGGCAAGGCGGTGAGCAGATGGCGGCGCACGGTGGTCAGGTCGTCGGCCGCATTGCTGCCGATATAGAAGACGGTGCTGGGCACTTTGGGAAAGGTATCGAGCCGCACCGCAAACAGGCAGAGCTTGCCGGCCGAGCCCGAGGCCTCAAACAAGCGCGAGGGATCGGCATTGAAGCGCGCGGGCGAATCCTGGTCCACATCGCGCACGGCGGCGGCGTAGCGCGGGTCGGAGGCGGCGCGCTGCGCATCGTGCGTGATGTCGGCCTCGCGGTAGTCGCCGTTATGCAGGCGGGTCAAAATCTCTTGCGGGCTATCCCCCAGCGCAATGCCCAGGTGGTTGACCAGCGCCAGCGAGCCATCGGCCCGCACCTGGGCGTAGAGCGCCAGCTCGGTATAGGCCGGTCCGCGCCGTACCAGCGAGCCGCCGGAGTTGTTGCAGATGCCGCCGAGCACCGAGGCGCCGATGCAGGACGAGCCGATGACCGAATGCGGCTCGCGCCCCAAGGGTGCCAGGACCTGCTCCAACTTGTCCAAGGTTGCCCCGGGCAGGCAGACGACCTGGGCTCCACCGCCAATCACCTGCACCCCGGTGATGCGCAAGGTGTTGATCAGCACGATCTCGCGGTCATAGCCGCTGCCGTCGGGCGTTGACCCGCCGGTGAGCCCCGTGTTGGCCGCCTGCATGATGACAATGCGGCCTGCGGCCACAGCGGCCTCCAGCACCTGCCACTGCTCCCACAGGCTGGCCGGGCGCACCACCGCCAGCACCGGGCCTTCGCCAGTCCGGTGGCCTTTGCGAAAACGGCGCGTGGCCTGGTCGCCCGTCAGCACATGGGCGGGGCCGACGGCGGCGCGCAGTTGGGCCAGCAGCGCTTCGCGCGATACGGGGGTGGTGGTGACAGCGGTCATGGCAGGTCTTGGTAGGGTGCGTCGTTTACTGGCGCACCAGCAGATCGCCGTTGATATCGGCGACCTTGGCCACGCTGGTCAAGGTCATCGCCACGCGCATTTCCTTTTCCATCAGCTCCAGCAGGTGCTTGACGCCGGCCTGGCCGGAGGTGGCCAGCGCATAGATAAAGGCGCGGCCGAGCAAGGTGGCGTCCGCCCCCAAGGCGATGGCGCGCACAATGTCGAGCCCATTGCGGATGCCCGAGTCCGCCAGAATCTTGATCTGGCCCTTGACCGCATCGGCAATGGCCGGCAGCGCGCGGGCCGACGACAGCACGCCATCCAACTGGCGGCCGCCATGGTTGCTGACCACGATGCCATCGGCGCCAAAACGCACGGCATCCTTGGCGTCTTCCGGATCGAGGATGCCCTTGATGACCATCGGGCCCTTCCAGAAGTCGCGAATCCATTCCAGGTCCTTCCAGGAGATCGATGGATCAAAATTGCTGCCCAGCCAGCCGATGTAGTCGGCCAAGCCGGTGGGGCTGCCCCGGTAGGCGGAGATATTGCCCAGGTCGTGCGGTCGGCCGTTCAAGCCTACATCCCAGGACCAGGCCGGGTGGGTGACGGACTGCCAGTAGCGGCGCATCGCGGCGTTGGGGCCGCTCATGCCCGAATGCGCATCGCGGTAGCGGGCGCCAGGCACGGGCATATCGACGGTGAACACCAGGGTGGAGCAGCCGGCGGCCCGCGCGCGCTCGAGCGCGTTCTTCATAAAGCCCCGGTCCTTGAGCACATAGAGCTGGAACCACATGGGCCGGCCCAGGCCGGGTGCCACCTCTTCAATCGGGCAGACCGAAACGGTGGACAGGGTGAAGGGAATGCCATGGGCAGCGGCGGCGCGTGAGGCCTGCACCTCGCCCCGGCGTGCAAACATGCCCAGCAGGCCCACGGGGGCCAGGATGGCGGGGATAGAGAGCTTCTCGCCAAACAGCTCGATGCTGGTGTCGAGCTGGCTCATGTCCTTGAGCACGCGCTGGCGCAGGGCCACATCGGCGTAATCAGCCACATTGCGCTTGAGCGTTTGCTCGGCGTACGCGCCGCCATCGATGTAGTGGAACAGAAACGGCGGCAGGCGCTTTTGCGCGGCGGCGCGGTAGTCGGATGCGGAAGAGATGATCATGGTGGCGCTCTCAGGGCTGGGAGGTTTGTCTCGGTATGTTGGTTGTCAGGGTCCGCGTAGATCAGGGCGCCCCGGGCGGGCTGGGCATCAGCTCGGCCGGCAGGCGCATCGATCGCTCGCGCCGCGCGCGCTCTTCGTCCATCTGCAAGATGGTGTGGCGCACATGCTCCAGGTGCTCGCCAATGCAGGCGCGGGCGCGCTGCGGGTCGCCCTCCAAAATCGCCTGCATCAGGCTTTGGTGCTGCACGGTGAGCTGCTGCAGCGTGACCGGGGCGCTCAAACGGAACATGTCATGGCGGTTGCGCTCCACGGTAGAGAGCACCACGGTGAACAGGCTTTGCATCACCTGCACCAGCACCAGGTTGTGCGAGGCCTCGGCAATCGCCAGGTGGAACTGCGCATCGGCGCGTGCGGCCAACTCGGCATGGCCGCTTTGCTGGTGCTCAATCATCACATCAAAGCAGCGCTGGATGCGTTCCTTGTCTTGCGCGGTGGCACGCTGCGCGGCCAGCCAGGCGGTGCTACTCTCCAGCGCATGGCGGGTCTCCAGCACGTCATAGCGGTAGTTGGGGTCCGATTCAATCAGCCCGGCCAACGGCCCCATGGCCTCTTGCAGCCAATCGGCCGATGGCACCGTTTGCACATAGGTGCCATCGCCGCGCCGGGCCGACAGCACCCCCTGGCTGATGAGCTTTTGCAGCGCCTCGCGCACCGATGTGCGCGACACCCCCAGCTCCAGCGCCAGTTGCCGCTCCGCCGGCAGGCGCTGGCCCGGCTGCAAGCCACGGGCCTGCACCAGGGCAAGCAGTTTTTCGACAACATGGTCAGCGAGGCGCATGGGGAGAGCTTTCAGGTGGTATGTGTTGCCGTCGCGGGCTCCATCAAGGGCGATGGCGCAGCGACGCTCAATGACCCGGAATCATCCACGGAAACACATAGGCCTGCAGCGTAGTCATCAAACCGATGATGACCGCAAAGATCAGGCTGTGCTTTACCGTAAAGCGGAACAGATCCGATTCGCGCCCCGCCAGACCCACGGCCGCGCAGGCAATGGCGATGGACTGGGGCGAGATCATCTTGCCCGTCACACCGCCGGTGGTGTTGGCGGCCACGGTCAGCACCTGGGGCAGGCCCAGCTGCTGCGCAGTAGTGGCCTGCAGCGCGGCAAACAGTGCATTGGCAGAGGTGTCCGAGCCCGTCAGGAACACCCCTATCCAGCCCAGGAAGGGCGAGAAGAAGGTAAAGGCCTGGCCGGTGTGCGCCAGTGCCAGCGCCAGGGTGGCCGACAGGCCCGAGTAGTTGGCGACAAAGGCAAAGGCCAGCACCATACCGATGGAGTAGATCGGCACGGCCAGTTCCTTGAAGGTCTCGGCCAAGGTTGCCACTGCCTTGGACGGCGACAGGCGGGTGAAGGCAATGGTGATCAGCGCCGCAATCAGGATGGCGGTACCGGTGGCCAGCAGCCAGTTGAAGGTGTAGACGGCGCCGTAAGGGGCGGCAGCGGCCACGACGGGCGGTGTCTTCTCGACCAGGTTGTGCAGAAACGGCACCGGAATATTGATGACGGTGGACGCCAGCGGGCCACCCGCGGCAAACAGCGCCTTGAAGGGCTTGATGCTCCAGACCGTGACCATGGCGGTCAGGATGATGAACGGCGACCAGGCCTTGATGACGGCAACAGCCGTCAGCGGCGCGCCCGACGACACAGGCGCTGCGGGCACGGCCGTTGCAGCCGGCTCACCCGCCTCTGGCGTAAAGCGGAAGATGCGCTTGGGCTGCCAGACTTTGAGGAACAGGGTCAGCGCAATCAAGGACACGATAGCCGAGGTGATATCGGGCAGCTCCGGGCCAATGTAGTTGGCGGTGAGAAACTGCACGATCGCAAACGAGCCGCCACCGACCAGCACCGCAGGCCAGGTCTCCTTCACACCGCGCCAGCCATCCATGATGGCCATCAGCCAGAACAGCACCAGCACGGTCATGAACGGCAGCTGGCGGCCAGCCATCTGGCCAATCGCAAAGGCATCGACGCCCGAGACCTGGCCGGCCACGATGATCGGGATGCCCATCGCACCAAAGGCGACCGGGGCGGTATTGGCGATCAGGCACAGGCCTGCGGCATACAGCGGCTTGAAGCCCAGGCCGACCAACAGGGCCGCCGTGATCGCGACCGGCGCGCCAAAGCCTGCCGCCCCTTCCAGAAACGCGCCAAAGCAAAAACCCACCAGGATGAGCTGCAGGCGCTGGTCCGGTGTGACCGACAAGATCGACGAGCGGATCACATCGAACTGCCCCGTCTTGACGGAGATCTTGTACAGAAACACCGCAGCCACAATGATCCAGGCAATGGGCCACAAACCATAAAAGAAGCCATAGACGGCCGAGGCCAGCGCCGCGCTGACGGGCATGCGGTAGAACAACAACGCCACCGCCAGCGCCAGCACCACCGTGACGGTGCCCGCCTGGTAGCCCTTGAGCCGCAACTTGGTTAATGCCAAAAAGAAAAACAGGATCGGAATCAATGCCACCAGGGCCGACACCCAGATGTTGCCAGCCGGGTCGTAGTTTTGCTGCCAGAGAGTTTGCATGGCGATGTCTCGAAGTTATTGGACGGGCGCATGGCGCGCCTTGTTCTTGGGCTGTTCACTGGAGGCTTGGCGCTGACGGGCTGCTAGGGCTGCCCTGTTCTTGGCCTTGCCTGGTGAATGGCTTGTTCGCTATGCCGTTGGTTGGACCTTTGGTCTAAATTGGTATTACCAATAAACCATGAAATCGCCAATCTGCGGCAAAGTTGGGCGATTATTGGGGAATCATGCAAATTTATTGCCAGGGTAAACCCTTAATTTGACAATCTAGTGTGCCATTTTCCATATTGGTCATACCAATATGAAGCAATCAAAGCGCAATGGCTTTGCATGGAACACGTCCGGGTTGCATCAGGCATGGCCTGCCCATGTGCATGTCCAGACGCCGCGGATCCTGCGGTTTTGAGGTTGACTGGATGTGGATGGGGTTGGCGTCGCTGGCAGCAAGAACTTGTCTTGGTTACTGGCGCATGGCGTGTTCAGAGGAAAGCATGCCGAGGGAACCGTAAGCATGCGGGCCTGCGGCTTTCCAACTGGCATGCCGCATCGAAGAAGCGTTGCGCTTCTCCGGTTTTCAACATGGGGCTGAGCTGATCAGCCCCGTGCAGCACGTTCATCAGCTTCTGCATACGTCACTGCCTTGGCGTATCAATTCTCAAGAGACTAAATTACCGCGTCTTTATAGGCAGCCATCGTGATATTTTTCATTTGCGCCCAATCCTCCAACGAAATGGACTGTCCACACCTAGACCAACGAGGGGCCGGATCATACTTTTCAAAATCATCTGGATATAAAAATTCAGAGAATTTCATAGGATTTGGAAAATCAAAATTATCCAACAGACTATATTTCGTCAAAAATAATCTAGATTTCTCTCTCAGCTCTTGCCAACATTCTCCATTCTCAAACCCATTCAAAGATGTATTAAATTCAAGATTTTCAAAAAATCTATTTGACACCTCATCATCAAACAGATTTTCTCGTTCATTGTTTATCTCGCGATATATATCACCACCACCAAACAGGCCCTCCAATAGCGGCATTATCTTTAGCGAATTCAGAAAACAAGATATAAACAGCTGATATAAAGGGTTTATAATGTTCGAATTGAAATCATGATCCAGATCCATGGCTTGAAAGTGCGACTCTGCACAAACAGGCATAATCCTCTTAACGTAGAAATGCGCCAGCTGTGATTCAGGCTTAATCAAAACAAAGTTCATTAAACAATAAACTTCGTATTGGTAAAATCCCTCGTCACTTAGAGAAAGCATTTATCACATTCCAGGCGGTAACTGCAGACGCAGCGGGTTCAAAACCGGATCTTTTAAATATTCTTCACGGCTGTAGTAGTCGCACTTCCCTACAAAGAAGGGATGGTTCTTAAGTTGCTCCACAACCTCAATCTGCTTACAAAAAAGAATGGGGCGAAATGGATCATCGCCTCCCATATCCCCCGTCAAATAAAAATCCAATGCCTCACCAACCATATCCATATCCTCAAATACAGTTAGTACTGAGTCATAGGCATTTAAGGCATTGAGCTCCAAATCAAAATTCAACGCATTTATTGCAAGTGCATGAAATTTTATCGCTATGTCTTTTGAGCAATCAGTACAAGAGTAAGCAATAAAATTAATATCCCAGCAATACCAAAAAGAAATCAACCACAAGAAGGATGAATTCACCTTGGTCAGCACATCAAAAGAGCATACACCTAGGCGTGGAAAATCAGCCAATTCCCAAACTGGTCCAATTGTCGGCCAGTTCTCCCTCAAAAATCTAGGTGGGTCGTAGTCTGCATCATACGACGCAACATTTTCCATTGCCTCTTTAAAACACGACTGCCAGTCCTCTTGGTGCTTTGAAATCAAACTGAAATGAGGAAATTTGCCATTCAACTCTGACAGCAAAATATTCATTTCATCGGTTGTCAGCTTCTCAAAAATAAGTGCATTTTTATTCATGGCATGCCTATTTTGCGCAGTGATAATGATATGACCCTCCTGCAATAGGAAAGCACAAACTTTGGGAGTTATGGCCCACAGCGCTATGCCAATCCTGCCGGAACCATTGCAAATTCCCTTCGCGGCTCCATCGATGACCGGCGCCGAGCATGCGGCCCCCTTGCTGCGATCTAACGCCAAATTCAACATATATGTCTCGATGCGATTTGCTGAGAGACAACGTGCCCACCTTAACCTGTTTAACCGGAAAAGGAGAAACTTTACCTGGTATTTCGGGGGTTGGCCCATAAATCAGCAGCGCATTTCTGGTACCTCTAATAAATTCCCCCATAGCTTTAGCGACCCCCTTATTTGCAAATATTGCAGCAGACTTCCCTGCCAGCTCTGCAACCGCTACATCAAAATTTTCCATGGCATTCACAAAACCCTTTTGATTTTTTGCATCCTTCATGGAATTTTGCCACTCTGGGCCTTGGAAAACACTCCATACCTGTTGGTATGCATGTACCAACTGCAGCAAGGTCAGCGCATGGTCTAGCTTGTCCAAAATCCCGAGCGCTCTGGTACCTGCGGAAGTTACGCGCATCAAATGTCCAAAATTGGGCATCGCCATGGATATAAAAATGTTCCCACTCGGATCCACCGTATTCACCGGGTCCGCATTGCCATACAGGTACTTGTTCAAAGTCAGCGGAATGCGACTCGCGCCGGGGTGCTCATCCATCGAGATAAAGCGACCAACTTGCGGATCGTAATCACGCGCACGGAGATGCAGCAGACCCGTCTGGCTGTCGGCATATTCGCCGGTGTAGCGGTGGCTGGTGGCAGCGGCATCGGCCGCATTGGCGGGCATGCCTTCAGTGGCGCCCAGCGCAATGCCGAATGCGTCGTAGCTGAAGACATGGCTGGTGGCAGCGGTTTGGGCCACACGCACGCTGCCCAGGCCATCGCTGAACAGCTGGGTTTGCGCGCCAGCCGAGGTGCTGGCGATCAGCTCACCTAAGCCATCGGGGGTGTGCACATGCACGGTATCGACCCAGGCGCCGCTGTTGACCTTGGTGCTCTCGACCAGGATCTCGCTGTAGCTTCGCTGGTGGTCGACCTTGTAGTGGGTCTCCGTGGTGGTGGCGCCCTCTTTGACCAGGCGCTTGATGCGGCGGCCGCTACTGTCATAACCGTACTCAACCGTTTTAGCGCCGGTGCTGACCTTGGCCAGGCGGTTGTCCACCGTCCAGGCATAGGTGGTGGTATCGGCGGGTGATGCCTTCTGCACCAGGTTGCCGCGCTCGTCCCACTGGTAAGTGGTGGTGCCGCTCAGGCTATCCACACTTTGCGTGAGGCGGTCATGGCTGTCGTACTGGTAGGTGGTGACCTGGCCGTTGTGGCTGACGCTGCGACGGCTGCGGTTGCCTACGTCGTCGTAGACGTAGTCGATGGTCGAGTCAAACACCGCAGGCGCGGTTTGTGCCACGCGCTCCTGCAGCAGCTTGCCGGCGGCGTCGTACTGGTAGCGCACGGTGCGCTCCACCGTCTCTGCCGGGCTGCCTACCCCCACCATGCGCTCGGCCACCTGGGTGCGCTGGCCTGCGGCATTGAGGGTGTAGACAAAGCTGGCAATGTCTGCACCGTCTGCCTTTTTGTGCAGCACGGCTGTCAGCTGGTTGGCCAGGTTGTACTGGTAGTCGGTGGTGCTGCCATCGGCCCGCGTCACCTGTACCCGGTTGCCTGCGTTGTCGTAGGCAAAACGGGTGGTGCTGCCATCGGGGTGGGTCAGGGTCTCCAGCTGGTTGAGCGTGTTGTAGCCGGCCTTGATGGCCTGGCCCGAGGTGCTGACCTGGGTGCGGTTGCTGTTGGCGTCCCAGGCGTAGTCCAAGGTCGCACTGAAGCTGGTGCCCAGGCTGCTGTGGCTCCAGACCTCGCGGGTGACGCGGTCGTTGCCGTCCAGGGTCAGGCCCAGGTTGCCATAGGCGGTATCGGTCTGGCTGTTCATGCGGCCAAAGCTGTCATAGCCTTGGCTCAGGCTGCGGCCATCGCTGCGCGTGACTTTGCTGAGCTTGCCGCCCACGTCATAGCTGTAGATGGTCTGGCTGCCGTCAAAGTCAGTACGGGTCACCAGGCGGCCTTCGCTGTCGTAGACCAGGCCTTCGCTCTTGCCGCCCGGCAGCGTGCGTGCCACGCGACGGCCAGCGCTGTCGTAGCCATAGCGGGTGGTGTGGCCGTTGGCATCGGTCTGGGTCAGCAGCTGGTTGCTGCCATTCCAGGTGTAGCCGGTCGCCTTGCCCAGTGGGTCGGTCACAGTCTTGAGACCGCCCAGCGGATCGTGGCCAAACTGGTAGGCATGGCCCAGCGGGTTGGTCTCGCTCAGCAGCACGCCATTGGCGTCATACGCAAACTGCGTCACCGCGCCATTGGCCAAGGTGGTGCTGGTACGCTTTTGGGTGTTGTTGTAGACGTGGACTGTCGCCCGGCCCAAGCCGTCGGTGGTCTTGACGAGGTTGCCCGCCAGGTCGTACTCGCGCGTCACCGCAATGCCAGCGGCATTGGTCTGCTTGGTTTCACGGCCAGCCAGGTCGTATTCAAACGCCGTGCTGTTGCCGCGCGCATCCTTGCTGGAGCTGAGCTGGCCTGCTGCGTCGTACACGCTCTCGACGACAAAGCCCATTGGGTCGGTGACCTTGGTGGCGCGGTCCAGCGCATCGTAGGCTGTGCGCGTGCACAGGCTACCGATGCAGCTCTGGGTTTCGTTGCCGTTGTTGTCATAGGCCCAGCTCTCTACCCTGCCATCCGGGTAGGTGGTCTTGGACTTCTCACCACGCAGGCTGTACTCATGCGCTGTCTTGCGGCCCTGGCTGTCGGTCTCTTGCACCAGCTGGTCCGCCGCATCGTAGAGGTAGGTGCTGGTGTCGCCCACCGCATTGGTGCGGCTGGTGACATTGCCCTTGGTGTCGTAGCTGCTCTTTTCTACCACCGTGGTGGCAGGTTGGCCCGGCTGGGTGACGATGGCGCGCGTAGTGGAGATGACGTTGCCTGCGCTGTCGTAAGCGTAGGTGGTCACCGTACCGTCCGGAGCCGTCTCGGTCTGCTTGAGCGTGGCGCCATTAATCTTGGCATAGGTGTAGCGGGTGGCATTGCCGACCTTGTCGGTCATGCTGCTCAGGCTACCCGTCGGGCTGTAGCCCATGCCAAAGGCCTTGCCAGCAGCATCGGTGATGGCTGTTAGATCACCGCTGGCGTTGTAGCCATTGGTGGTGACGTTGCCTGCCGCATCGGTGATGGTGGTGACATTGCCTTGCGCATTGAAAGCCGTCTTGGTCACACGGCCGGCGGGATCGGTTTCGCTGGTGACATTGCCGAAGGCGTCGTAGCTGCGCGTGGTCTTGCGGCCCAACGCGTCGATCACCTCGATCTCGTTGTCATTGGCGTCATAGGCGTACTTGGTGGTGCCGCCTGCGGCATCCAGCACGCGGGTGATGTTGCCCCGGTCATCAAAGTCATACACGGTGGTGTTGCCGTTGCGGTCCTTGATGGTCTGCTTGTTTGCCGTGTTGTCGGTGCTCACCGTCACGGCCTTGCCGGCGGCATCGGTCTGGCTCAGCACGCGCCCGGCGTCATCGTACGTGGTCTTCAGCGCCAGCCGGCCCAGTGGATCGGTATAGCTGGTCAGGCCATGCGCCACCTTGGGGTTCTCGTAACGGAAGTCGGACGCCGCATTGCTCTGGTCGACCACCGAGATCAGGTTGTCGGCTGCATCGTAGCCATAGTTCAACACCTGGCCGCCGGGGCCGCTGATCTTGCTAATCTTTCCCTGCGCATCGCGGGTAAAGGCCAGCGCCCAGCCGCCAGAGTGGCTGATACCGCTGCGCGTGAACTGCAGGCTGTTGCCATTGCGGTCCTTGATCTGCTGAATGCCGAAGTCCTTGTTCAGGATGTATTCGATGCCATCCAGAGTGGTGAGCTTGTACTGGCTGGGGTTGAAGGTCTCGGTCGTGCCCATGTCGAACAGATCACCACCGGCCAGACGCAGATCGCTGTAGCCCAGCGCTTCGAGCTTGCTGCCGCTCTTGTTGCTGGCCTTGGCGCTGAATGCGAGGCTGACGCTGGGGTTGGACGCCCACTGCAGCACGCTCACGCACTCCGGACTGGCCCGCAGGTCGAACTGCTCAAGCCTGCCGTCGGGCATACGCACCGATGCCACGCGGGAGCCTTGGGGCCGCACGCAGATCTTGCGGTTGAAGCCCGAGCCCGTCTCCTGCATCACCCAGGAGCGGCCCAGTACGCCATTGGTCTGCAACCAGACGTCCTGGTAGTCCACCGACCAGCCGTAGCCAAAGTCCATGCGCTGCGCGCGTTTGAGCGAGTCATAACTGCGCCGCACAGTGAGCGGCAGGCCTTCGATCTCAAAAGCCATATCGGTAAAGGTCAGCTGCAGGGGCGCCGTCTTTTGCTCTCCGCTGATAGCCACCGTCACCTTGGCGCTGGTCTCATTGCCCGAGATATCGCGCACGACCAGGCCCAGGTCGTACAAGCCGTTGGCCAGGGTCTGGGGGTTGAGGTCGCCCAACTTGGCGGCCGTCACGCTGGCGCTGCCGCCGCCAATCTTGCTCCACTGGTTCTGGCCCGCTGGCGAGATCATCAGCAGGTACTCAGCCAGGTTGGCATCGGAGGCCGTGCCCATGATGGCCGTGGGCTCGAACACGTCCGTCACCGTGATGTCGTCCGAGCTGCCCGGCGCGGTGATGGCCGCCAACGGCGCCAGCACATCGCTGGGGTCCTTGACGCCGAACCAGTCGTCCACGGTCACGCTGCTGCCCTTGGCATCGCGCAAGGTGAGGCGCAGGTTGTGCTTGCCCATCGCCGTGGGCGTGAAGATGGCCTGGTAAGCGGCGTTTACCGTCACGGCACGGCCGTTCACGGTCAGACTGCTGACGGTGTAGGGCGCTGTTCCGCCCTGCGCAAACACCTGCAGGGTGGTCGATTCACCCAGGTTCAGGTATTTGGGCGATGGCGTCACGCCCGCCTCCAGCGGTCCGCCCGCTGCGGGCTCGGTCACGCGCAAGGTCCAGCTCTGGGTGACGGAGGCCTGGCCGTCCGACACCGTCACGATGATCGCATGCGTGCCTTGCGAAGTCGGCGTGCCCGAGATCAGGCCTGTGGCCGACATGGTCAAGCTGGCCGGTGCGCCGCTCATTCGGTAGGTGAGGAAGTCACCATCCGGGTCTGTGGCCACCACCTGGTAGGCATAAGGCGCAGCAATGGCCGCAGTGGGCACGGGCGCGCTGGTGATGACCGGCTCGCGGTTGGCCGCAATCTGCAAGGTATAGCTTTGCACCACATAGGCGCCACGGCTGTCCTGCACCTTGATCTCTACCGCATGGCTGCCCAGCACCGGGCTGTTCCAGGTCAGCAGGCCGCTGGCCGATATGGCCATGCCCGCAGGGGCCTTGTCCAGCGCATATGTCAGCGGGTCGTTCTCCGGGTCGGTCGCCGTAACCTGGTATTGATAAGGCACGCCCGGGGCCCAGCGCAGCGCGGGCTTGCTGCTGATCTGGGGTGGGTTGTTGGTTGGCAGCTGCACGTAAACGCCAAAGCTTTGCGTGGCATAGGCCCCCTTGGCATCGGTGGCGCGCACGGCTACTGCATGGGTGCCGCCTTGCGCCAAGGTGGGCGTCCAGCTGATGGCGCCCGATGTGGCATGGATCGCCATGCCGGCGGGGGCTGAGACCAGCGTATAGCTGATGGCATCGCCATCCGGATCGGTCGCCCGCGCCGTGTAGGCGTAGGCCGAACCTGCGGTGGCCGAAGTCACCGGTGTGGAGCTGAATGCGGGTGCGCGGTTGGAGGCGCCCGAGACCGAGATGGCGTAGCCCTGGGTGGCGATGCCACCCTTGCCGTCCGTCACCTCCACCATCACAGGTGCCAGCCCAGCCACATTGGCAGGAACGCTCCACTGGATGGCACCGGTGCTGCTGTCAATCAGCATGCCCTGCGGGAACTCCGTCAATGCATAGACCAAGGTATCACCATCGGCATCCACGGCCTTGAGCGCATAGGTATAGCTGGCGCC
This sequence comes from Comamonas sp. 23, assembly GCF_049601575.1. NCBI lineage: Bacteria > Pseudomonadati > Pseudomonadota > Betaproteobacteria > Burkholderiales > Comamonadaceae > Comamonas > Comamonas sp. 23. The sequence goes on from NZ_CP187127.1 coordinate 74,277, forward strand.
CGAGACAGCGCTGGTGCCAGGCTGCGTGGTCACCCGGGGTGGGCGGTTGCCGGGCTGGCCCACGCCAATGGCATAGGTCTGCGATGCGGTGCCGCCCTTGCCGTCGGTCACCTGCACGGTCAGCTGCGCCTGTCCGCTCGTGCCTGCCGGCACGGCCCAGGAGACCCGGCCCGTCTGCGCGTCCACGGTGATACCGGGCTCGCTGGTGGAGACGCTGTAGGTCAGCACATCCGCATCGGGATCGCTGGCCAGAATCTGGTACAGATAGGCCGCGCCGGCCGTGCCGGTGGCGACCGGGGTCGAATTGATCAGCGGCGGCCGGTTGGCGGTAACGCCCACGCCTATCGCATAGGCCTGGGTCACTTCGCCATCCCGGCCATCGGACACTTTAATCTCCACCGTCTCGCTGCCGGCAAAGCCAGCGGGCACGGGCCACTCCAGCTTGCCGGTGGCAGAGATCGTCATGCCTGCCGGGCCGGTCAGCAGCTGGTAGCTGAGCGGGTCACCATCGCGGTCGGTGGCAACCACCTGGTATTCATACACCCCACCGGCAACGGCCGTCACCTTGGGGGTGGAGCTGATCACCGGCGGCTGGTTGCCGCTGGCGGGCAGCACTTCGAGCTGCCAGTTCTGCTGCGCGACATTGCCGGCGGTATCGGCCACCTCGATCAGCAGCGCATGCACGCCCACATCGGCCACGCTGGTGGCCCAGCTCAGCTGATTGCCAGCCCAAGCGGCTGCGGCAGGCCCGGAGGCGAGGCGGTAGCTGAGCGTCTCGCCCTCAGGGTCAGTAGCACTGACCGAGTAGCTATAGATGGCGCCAGCGCGCACCTGGCTAGGCGGGCGGCTGGTGATGGCGGGGGCGCCATTGCCATACACCGGCAGCTGGATTTCAAACGCCTGCTCGGTCTGGCCACCACGCTGGTCGTCCACCTGCACGCGCACAGCAAACTTGCCAGCGGCGTTGCTGGCAAACTTCCAGGCGATGGCGCCCGTGCGCTCACTGATCGTCATGCCAGCAGGTGCCTGCAGCAGCTTCCAGACCAGGTTGTCACCATCGGCATCGCTGGCCGAGGCCGTGTAGCCGTAAGTGGCGGGGTAGGCCACATAGGTGACCGGTGTGGCGATAAACACCGGTGCCCGGTTGGGCGTTGCCGTGGTGCGAATGCTGAAGCTTTGCTTGCCCTGGTTGCCATCCGGATCAGTGGCTGCCAGGACGACCGCGGCCGTCCCCGCCACAGGCGATGGCCAGGTCACGGCGCCGCTGCTGGCGTTGATCACCAGGCCTGCAGGGCCACTGAGCACGCTGTAGACAATAGCGTCACCATCGCGGTCGCTGGCCAGCGCCTGGTAGGTATAGGGCTGGGCCACGGTGGCCGTCAACACCGGCAGGCTGGTGAATGCCGGGAACGCCTGCACGGACACCACCACGCGCTGCACATCACGGGCACCAAACTGGTCGGTGACCTGGATCACCAGCGGATAGGTGCCGGGCTCGGGGTTGGTCCAGTAAATGCCTCCAGAGGCATTGATGCTGATCCCCGCCGCCTGGCTGCCCAAGGTGTACTGCAACGGCCCTCTCTCGGGATCTGTGGTGGTGACCTGGTGGGAGAAACTCACACCCGCAGGTACCTTGGCAGGGAACTGGCTGGTGATCTGCGGCGGCAGGTTGCCATCCACCACATGGATGGAGAAGGCCTGGCTGGCCAGCAGCCCCTTGCCGTCGCTCACCTGCAGGTTCACGCGGAAATCCCCCATTAAGCCTGGCTGCCAGCTGATCTTGCCGGTGGCGGCATCCACGGTCATGCCCACGGGGGCATACATCAGCTGGTAGCTGAGCGGGTCGCCATCGGCATCGATGGCCGTGGCCTGGTACTCATACAGTTGGCGCACATCCCCAGCAAGCACCGGCTGGCTGGTAAAGATCGGCGGGCGGTTCACCTGGTCGCCCACACTCCAGTGCGCAGGCACATAGGTCGCTACCTCGCCAGAGCTGCACCGCGCATGGCCATCCACATCCAGCGCCCGGATGCTGTAGTAGTAGGTTTTTTGCGCCTGCACCGTGCGGTCCAGCCAGGTAGAGTGGCGCGACTGCGTGGTGCCCAAACGCACAAAAGGACCTTCCAGCTTGTCTGCGCGGTAGACCGCATAGCTGGCGGCGCCGGTATCGGCCCAGGTCAGCTGCACATTGCCAGGTTTGGCGCGCAGTTGCAGGTCATTGACGCAGGCGCCCTGCGGCGGAATGCTGACCGAGCCAAAGGCATCGACATAGACATAGCCGCCATGGCCGCCTTGGGAGCAATCGGCACCCACTACGCGGATCTGCAACTCGTTGCCCAGGCTGCTGTCGGGCACCTCCAGGTCCACATCGATAAAAGGGGTGGATAGCCATTTGCTGCCCTTGTAGACCGTGGTGTAGAACACGCGGCCGGGCTGGTTGGCAAAGGCAAAGTCGTAGTACAGCGTCTCGCCCTTGGTCAAATCCTTGATCTCGACAAAGAAGTAAGGCTGGTTTGTGGGATTGTGGCTGGGGTCCTCCAGCACGGCGGCATAGCTGAAGCGCACATGCAGCTTGCCGTCACCCGGGTCGCGGTCGGTTTCGGCAATCACACCCTTTTGGATGATCTCGTTGATGTGTGCGCCGTTGTCGTCGTCGTTGACCTTGGCCGAGAAATTGCCCTGGCGCGGCAGCACCAGCTGCGGTGCGCGCGGGTCAAAGCGGCCATCCACCACGCTGACCTTCTCCAAGCCGCTGCCATTGAAGCGCACATCGCCAACTTGAAAAGGCGGCGCGCCGGTCAAGCCCGGGTTCAGGCCAAAGCGCTTGGTCCAGCCCGTCACCGTTTGGCTTTCAAAATCGCCATTGACAAAGATGGCGTGCGAATCACCCCCCGCGCCCAGGCCCAGCACCAGCAGCAAGGCCAGCATCCAGCTGCGCCGGCTGCCCAGCCCTCCTTTGCGCTGCAGCCACCGTGCGCCCAGCAACAAGGTGCAGCCCGACAGCAAACTCAGCGCCAGCCAGCCCATGGTGGGAATGGATTTGAGGGCGCCCGCAGGTGCATTGACGGAGGCGGATGCGCTGTTGTTGGACTACACGGGATCGGGCAGCTCGGACGCGACTGAAGCGGTATTCACCAAGTGGCCACCGGCCTGCGCCATGGCGCCCGCCACATCGATGGTGATGGACGCGCCCACCGGCATCTCCGCCAGCACTTGGATATCGCCGCCTTGCCCTGACGCTGTGCCGCATACGGCACCACCGCGCGCACTGCAGGTCCAGCGCATGTCCTCCACGCCCGAGGGCATCAAATCTTGCAGCCGCGCTGCGCTGACCGCTGCCGGGCCATGGTTGACAGCCACCAGCTGGAAGGCCAGCTTGCCGCCGGGCAGCACTTTGGGTGTGCTGGTGGTTTTGAACACCGCCAAATCGGCCTGCGCAGCCCCTGCAGTGCTGACACTGACCTGCACCAAGCTGTCATTGTTGGCTGCATTCGTATCCACGGTATCGGCGTTCGTTGGCGCCACCGAGGCTCGGTGCGTCAGCACGCCATCTGCAGTCGCTTTACCGGTCACCGTCACCATTACCTGGTTGCCAGCGCCAGCGGGCACCTGGGCATCCACCCGCAGCTGGTGGCCCATGCCTGGGCTGGCATCGCAGGCAGCCAGGCCCTGGGCAGTACACACCCACTGCACATCGGCCAGCGAGGCTGGCACCGTACTGCTCAAGGTCACGCCCGAGCCAGCAGCCAGGCCGGCATTGCTGACCACCAGGCGGTATTGCACCAACTCACCCACCTTGTATTGGGTACTGGCCACCGTCTGCGTGACGGCGTAATCCACTTGCGCACGGTTATCCGGTGCCGCGTCTTTGAATAGATAGAACTGCGCAAAATGCTTGCGCAGCGATGCCAGGTCATTTTGCGTAGCCCCGGCATTGTCCTGGTCACCCACAACCAACCAGACGCTGAGCTCCTGTCCGGGAGCCAATTGCCCGGGTATGGCGGACAGGGCGATCGCCATATCCTCGCCAGCAGCCGGTGCCTGGGTGCTATTGAGCAGATCACCGACCGCAGCGCGTGACAGCAAGGAGCCGGTCCAATAGCCCATCTCTCCCGCTTCCCATCGATCCGCAGCAATATGGCCAGCAGGTGCGGTCAGCGTCGGGGCCAACACCGATTCGTTGAAAAAGGTGTTATCGGCAGCATCCTGGTCAATATCCACAAAGCCGGTGATGCGCACATCGTCAAGCGGCGATAAGGTGCTATTGCGAAGTAACCACTTCCACTGCACGCCACTTGCACCAAAGCTGGATTTCTCGGCATTGATAAGCGTCAAGCCGTTTTTAAGCGGTGCTTGGGCTTGCGCAGGGACTTGTCGTATTTCCTCAGCTGAAACGCCATCGCTGAAGAAAAGACTTACCCGCTCCAAAGTCATATTGGCAGTCTGTGCGGCAGCAGATGCGGACCACAGCCATAAAGTCATCAAAAATATGCTTACCCAAACTATCTTTTGTTGCAGCTCTTGTCTTTGCGGCTGCGATACCTTCTGACCTGTCATACCCCGCCCGTCATCCAATTATAGAAATGGGCGCCATTCTCTCTTGAAACCTTTGTTTCTCTCTATCACTGTTTTCAAAAAGAACTATATTTACTTATGGTTTCTAAACTTATAGATTACTTACGGTGTGACTTCCGTCAATCTATTTGCCGAACCTATAAATAGAAAACTGCATTTTCAGGTAGGTTGTTTTTTCGCAAACGTCAGATTTAAAACCCGCATTAACTGCTTCTTCCCCTGCCATTCGCTGCGCAGGCCTGGCTCCAGCCGGAGCGATTCCGCGCAAATTCCCCACTTTCAGGGATAGCATTTTTCGCCCACTCGCATACCATCGCGGGGTCCGCCCGCGCGTTTTTTGGTTATCCATGCTTGAACCTTCGTTGCTTGTTGAAGATGCTCTTTTGCCTGTCCCCGTCCTCGTCGTGGAGGACGAGCCGCTTCTGCAGCAACGCTTGCGCCAGGTGCTGCACCAGCTTGGCTATGAGGACGAGGCGCTGATCTTTGCCGGCACGCTGGCAGAGGCGCGGGCCGTGTTCGCCGAGGGGCCGGTGGGCCTGGCCTTGGTGGATTTGCGCCTGCCCGATGGCAATGGCCAGTCGCTGATCGAAGAGCTGCGGGCCGAGGATCCGGGGCTGGGCATTCTGGTGGTGTCGGCCTGGAGTTCCGAAGACTTGATCCTGAGCGCGTTGCGCGCCGGGGCCACCGGCTATGTACTCAAGCAGCGCGACGATTTCGAGGTGATGCTGTCCATCCGCAGCGTGCTGCGCGGGGGCGCGCCCATCGACCCTTTTATTGCCCGGCGCATTTTGCAGCTGCTGCCACTGCGCGCGCCCAAGCCGGCCGGCCACGCAGCGCCCGCTGCCAGAGGCGGCGAGCCCGATGTGGGCCTCACGCCCCGGGAGGCCGAGATCTTGCGCCTGGTGGCCGATGGCATGAGCAACCGTGAGATTGCCAACGAAGTGCATCTGTCCCGCCATACGGTGGAGAGCCATGTCAAGCGCATTTACCGCAAGCTGGCCGTCTCCTCGCGCATGATGGCGGTGCGCGAGGCGCGTGCCCGGGGAATGATTGAGTGAGCCCGCGCGCTCACCCCCTGCCCCGCCTGTTGCAAGCCGGGGCGTACCTGCTGGCGCTGCTGCTGGTACTGCTGTTTGTGCTGCTGGCTGGACCTGCGATGGCCCAAACCGCGCCAGCCAGCACTCTCCAGGCTGGTAGCTGCAAGGCGCAGATCCTGCACGTGGATGCGGCACGCGCCAGCGCGCTCAACCCGCAGCTGCCCGCCCCTAGCGAGGGCTGGGAGCCGGTCACGCTGCCCGATCTCTGGACCCAGCGCTGGCCTGCGCACGATGGCGCGGTCTGGTACCGCATTGCCTGGCAGCGCAGCTGCGCCAGCCCACAGCCGGGGCTCGATACCGAGTCCACAGCGCCCCCCGAGCCCATCGCACTGGGCATTGATGGCATCAGTGTGGCCGGCGCGGTGTATGTGAACCATGACCTGCTCTGGAGCGATGCCTCCCTGGTCGAGCCGCTGTCGCGCAGCTGGAATGTGCCGCGCTGGTGGCTGCTGCCCGAATCGCTGCTGCAGCCCGGGGTCAACACCATCTGGGTATATGCGGTAGGCCACCGCGCCTTGAGCCCGGGCCTGGGCCAGCTGCGCCTGGGATCGCCGCAAGAGGTGGCCCAGGTGCAGGCGGGCAAACAATGGCGCCAGCGCACGGTCTACTTTGTCAATGCCGTGCTGTGTGCGATGGCCGGGGTGCTGTTCTTCAGCATCTGGTTGCTGCAGCGCAAAGCCCGCACCTATGGCTGGTTTGCACTGATGGCCTTGTGCTGGATGCTGTATTTGAGCACCTACCTCGCGGGCAGCCAGTGGCCCTGGCCCGATTCACTCACCCGCGCCCGCTTCAGCCTGGTGGCGCTGCTGGGCTATGTGCTGAGCGTATGCATCTTCACCTTCCGCTTTGGCGCGCAAAAGCTGCCCTGGGTAGAGCGCTTTTTGTGGCTGCTGGCCTTTGTCGGTGCAGCGGTCACCTGCCTGGTGCCGGCCGAGCATGCGCGCCAGGGCTTTAGCCTGGTGTGGCAGGGCGCGACGGCGGTGTTCCTGGTCAATGGGCTGCAGTTCCAAGTCCATGCCTGGTTTCCGCGCAAACGGCCGCGCAATCTGGCGCATATCCTGCTTGCCTGCATCTGGCTGCTGTTGACTCTGGTGGCGCTGAACAACCTCTACTCGGTGCTGGACCGCTGGCAGGTGGCGCGCGACTGGGCAGCGCTCAGCGGCGTGCTGGTGATTGGCCTGCTGATGCTGCTCTTGGGCGGCCAGCTGGTGCGGCAGATGCATGAGGTACGGCGCTTTAACCGCGAGCTCAAGGTCGGGGTGGAATCGGCACGCAGCGAGCTGGCCCAGGCGCTGCAGCGTGAGCATGTGCAGGCGCTGGAGAACGCCAAGCTGCAAGAGCGCATGGCCCTGGCCCATGACCTGCACGACGGCCTGGGCGGTGCCCTGGTACGCAGCATGGCGCTGGTCGAGCAGGCGGACGAGACCATCAGCAGCGCGCGCGTGCTGTCCTTGCTCAAAAGCATGCGCGATGACCTCAACCAGCTGATCGACTACGGTTCCAGCGCCGGCGCATCGGTGCCCGACACCCCCGTGCAATGGGCCGCGCCCCTGCGCCACCGCATCACCCGCATCTTGGATGAGATTGGTGTGCAAACGCACTGGAGCATTGCCGCGCAGTGGCAGGGCAGCGTCGAAGAAGGCAAGCGCCCCAATGCGCTGCAATGCCTGCTGCTGACCCGGCTGGTGGAGGAGGCGCTGTCCAACGTCATCAAACACAGCCATGCGAGCAAGGTGCGGGTGGAGTACTCGCAGCCCCGGCCCAACCAGCTGCTGGTGCGGGTCGAGGACGATGGCGTGGGCTTTGATGTGCAGGCTGTGCAGCGCGCCGGCCAATCGGTGGGCATGCGCAGCATGGCTGCCCGCGCCGAACGCCTGGGCGCCAGCTTCAGCGTGCAATCGAGCCCGGCCGGCACGATGGTGACGGCGGTGCTGCAGCTGGGGGCGGGGCTGCCTCATGCCGCCACCACCGTCACTGGCAAGCGCTGAATGCTGCGGCAATCACCAATACGCAGGGTTTCAGGGTGTCAGCACCCCGTCTGGCATCACACTTAAAGCTCGAACGCCCTGCACAGGTCGTCCATTATGTCTCTGCGCCGTCGGATCTTGGGGCTGTATGTTGTCCTGTTGCAGGCATTCGGTGCCCACCCAGCCGTTACCAACACCAGGGACCTGAGGTGTGCAAGACGACACTGGCTTCCACGGGGTGCGGCGCACATCACAGGTCAAATCGTAGCCAGGCGTGACAGTGGTGCGGCAGGCGCCCGGTCCGCCTTGCTCCCGCTTGCTCCAGCGGTTCTGAGGTTCGGTGCATTCAACCATGTAGTTGCCTTCTAACCCCGCATGGCAGGCGCTGGGGGCAACAGTGCTGCTCAAGGGGCTGCCACGGCCTTCGCAATAAAGGTTCATCCGCCCGGGTTGGTCATCGCCCTTCCCAGGCTCGCAAAAGGCGACCATTTCTGAGTCCGAACGCTGCGCACACGCGGTATAGATGCCACTGAGCGCATCCCATACCGGTGCGCTGGTAATGGGACAGCTGTTGTCCGTTTCTCCATCGGCGCCGTTGACTGCCACGGACGCACAGTTGGCATCCTGGTCCACATCCGTGGGGGCGCTTTGGGTGGCTATGCACCGTTGGCGATACTGCATTTTATGTATGTAAGTCCAGCTCAGGCGCTGCTGGTACAGTTTTTTGGTGACGGTGTGGGTGCCTTGAACATACCAGTACTGGCTCGCTAGCGCCAAAGCCTCCCCATCCAAGACCAACTTCTGGCGGGTGTTACCACTTCTGCTGGTCGCATGAATGGCCGCAAGGCTAGCGGCAGCACTATCTTGAGCATGCGGCGAAATAGGACCGGCGGTCGCCACGTTGGGGCATAAACCCGCCGCCATTGCCCCCACAACGGCTAATACACACCGCTTCACCGCTAAGCGCAGAGCCACAAAAGTTCTGAATCCTTGCGGATTCAGCCAACGCAGCTTTGAATAGGTGTAGGCACCGGCCAGCGTGGTCTGTAGTCTGCACAAGGTGCCACAGCCCTCACACAAGTACAGAGAGGTTGCTTTTGGTCGTAGGGGTCTGGATTGCATCATCCACGCATGATTAATAAATACTATCTTAAATTACATTTTTATAGATTATCTATTAGAGCAAATCATAGATGACCTCTTACCCATCAAGCAAAAACAAGTCCATCTGCCGCTACTTTCGGGGTTCTAAAATGCTGAAAATTTAAGCAAATTAACATCAATTAACAATGATCAGAAAAGCGAATTTGATACCAGTTTTTTATAATTTGAGAGCCTTAACAGATATTTGATTGCTCGTAAGGTCGACCCTAGCCCAGGGTATGCGTCAGGCAGAGGGACGGGAAAGCATTCACACCGGCGGTCGAGTGTGCATCTTCCAAACCAAAAACTGCGCAAACGCGCACATTGAATAAAGTCAGACCCGCTCCAGATCCCAACCTGTGTGCGTGATCCACTGGCGCCAAACGGGTGCGTAACGCCATGGAGAAGCGTCAAGATGGAGGACGCTCCGCACCATGGACAGCAATAGTCCGTCGTGGTCGTAAACGCCGTCTGTCATGCTGCAGGGACAAACGGCGATCCACTATGGCTGCGGATTGCCTAACCCGCCTGCAAGGCCTTGAGCAAGGTAGCCGCGTTGGTCTCGACCATGTCGACGTAGGTGCTGGCAGGGCCGCCGTCGGGCGACAGTGCATCGGAGTAGAGGCGCCCACCTATGGCAGCGCCGGTCTCGCGGGCGAGCTGCTCCAACAGGCGCGGGTCGGAGATGTTCTCGACAAAGATGGCGCCAATGCGCTCCGCGCGGACCTGTTTGACGAGGGCCGCCAGATCACGGGCCGAAGGCTCGGACTCGGTCGACAGGCCCCGCACCGGCACAAAGCGCAGACCGTAGGCCTGGGCAAAATAGCCAAAGGCATCATGGGTGCTGACGACACTGCGCCGTTCGGCCGGCAGCGCGGCAAAGCGCTGGCGCAGGCTGGCATCCAGCGCCGTCAGGCGGGCGATGTACTGCGTGGCCTGCTTGTCGTACTGCGCCGCGTTGGCCGGGTCTGCTTTGGCCAGGCCTTTGGCGATATTGCGCACATAGACGATGGCGTTTTTCACATCCTGCCAGGCATGGGGGTCGTTGGGGCCATGGTGGTGGCCGTGCCCATGGTCATGGTCATGGTCGTGGTCATGCCCTTCCTTGCCAGCGCCGTGGTCGTGCCCGTGGTCATGGCCTTGGCCTTGGCCTTTGGGCAAGGTGCGTACCGCAATGCCCTGCGATGCGACGATCTCCTGGCCTTGAAAGCCGGACGCTTTTTTCAAGCGCGGCAACCAGCCCTCAAAATCCAGGCCATTGGCCACCAGCACCTTGGCCTGCTGCAGCTGGCGCGCCTGCTGCGGGGTGGGCTCAAACACATGGGCGTCGCCGTCGGGACCGACCAGCGCAGAGACGCTGACCCGATCACCGCCGACCTGGCGCGTCAAGTCCTGCAAGATCGAAAAGCTGGCCACCACGGGCAGCGGCTGGCCCGCAGCCCAGACGGAGCCGACAGGCAAAGCGCTGGTCAGTGCCAGCCCCAGCAGCGCACGGCGGTTCAAGTAGAAATTGCTCATTCGGATACTCCCATTGGTTCAGACACAGAATCGTTGGCCGGCCGCTGGCGTTGCGCCCGCACGCTGCCCAGCCGCCCCAGGCAGAGCGACAGCAGGTACAGGCAGCCGAGGCTCAAGGTGATGGCGGCCGACGCCGCAATGCCCGCGTGGTAGGACAGCAGCAGGCCCAGCAGGCTGCCGGCCATCGCGATGGCGGTGGACAGTGCCATCTGCAGGCCCACACCGCGCAGCCAGAACCGCGCACTGGCGGCGGGCAGCACCACCAGGGCGACTGCCATCAAAGTGCCCAGCGAATGGAAGCCCCCCACCAGGTTGAGCACAAGCAGCAGCATGAACAGTGCATGGCTGATGCTGCCCATGCGCCCCTGCAGACGCAAAAAGCCGGGGTCCAGGCATTCCATCAGCAAGGGCCGGTACACCAGCGCCAGGCCCAGCATCGACAGGCAGGCGATGGTGGCGGTCAGGTACAAGGTGGGGTCATCCAGCGCCAGCACCGAGCCAAACAGCACATGCAGCAGATCCACATTGGAGCCGCGCAGCGAGATCAGCAGCACGCCCAGCGCCAGCGAGATCAGGTAGAGGCCGGCAAAGCTCGCGTCCTCGCGCAAGGCGGTGTAGCGGGTCACCACGCCCGAGAGCATGGCCACGATCAGGCCGGCCGCCAGCCCGCCGATCGTCATCGCCGGCAAGGACAGGCCAAACAGCAAATAGCCCAGGGCCGCGCCCGGCAAGATGGCATGCGACATCGCATCCCCCACCAGGCTCATGCGGCGCAGCAGCAAGATGGTGCCCAAGGGCGCGGCGCCAGCGCTCAAAGCCAGGCAACCCGCAAACGCGCGGCGCATAAAGCCGTAGTCCACAAAGGGCTGCCACAACAGCTCGGCGATCATGCGCGCCTCCTGGCACCCGCGCGCGCAGCCAGGCTCGGCAGCACATCGGCGCTTGCCCCCCAGGCCAGCTGCGTGCCCGCCAGCGCCAAGGCCTGCGGAAAAAATGCCTCCACCATCTCGCGGTCATGCAGCACGGCCAGCACGGTGCGGCCCCGCGTATGCCACTGCTGCAACAGCTGCAGCAGCACATCGATGGAGGGCTCGTCGACGCCAGTGAAGGGCTCGTCCAGCAGGATCACCGGCGGGTTCTGCACCCACAGCCGGGCAAAGCGCATGCGCTGGAACTGCCCGCCCGAGAGTTCGGCAATCCAGCGCGGCTGCCAGCCCTGCAGGCCCACTGTCGCCAATGCCATGCTGATCTGCGCGCGTTGCGCATCGCTGACGGCCCCCAGCGCACCCGTCTGCGCCCACAGGCCCATGCTGACAAAGTCCTCCACGCTGATGGGAAAGTCGCGCTCTACCTCGCAGGCCTGCGCCAGGTAGCCCAGCGCAGCGCGCGGATAGCGGCAGCGCAGCGACCCCTGCATCGGCGCAAGCTGCCCCAGCAGGCCCTTGAGCAAGGTGGATTTGCCGCCTCCATTGGGGCCGACGATGGCCGTCATCGAGCCGGCCGCAAACTGCCCACTGACCCCGCGCAACGCCAGTTTGCCGCCATAGCCCAGGCCCAGGTTGGAGAGTTCGAAATCGATGCCATGCACGGCCGCCGCTGCCAGGCCGGAAACGGACTGCATCATGGCTGCTGCACCGCCCATAGCACCACGCCCCAGAGCAGCACGCTCAGGCCCAGCGCCAGCAGGCAGCGCGAAAGCGCAGACGCCTGCAAGGCACTGCGGCGCCTGGTTGTTTGTATTGATCCCATAGCTCGCCCATTCGCAGGCGCCCTGCCGACCAGTCAAACTGGCAGCATCGGCAATGCACCTGCAGCATTTTCAAAATGTGATGTTATAACATCAAATGAAAATACCAACGCAAAAAGCGCAGCCCAGCTTGGCGGTGGCTGCCATGCACTAAAGCAGAAGAATCGTGTGTTGTGAGGAGAGAAGGGGGCTGGCCGAGGCGCTTAGAACCTGTTCAAAGTCTCCTCGCGCCGCGACAGTGTCTTTGCGGGATGGGATGCTAGGGGGGCGCCCAGCCGCGCCATACCGCAGCAATAGCCCAGCTATTGCGAGGATTTGCAACGACGCAGACCGCCCCTGCCCGGGCGGCCCTAGCCGGGCGGCCCTAGCCGGGCGCCCCTTCCCGGGCAGCGCAAAGCCACTGTCCCTAAGGGTTGGAGTGAAATCGGGCGATTTCTGCGCGCTGGCCCTTGCTTGCACCCCGGTGCAAGCTGCGTTCCATCCCTTCGAACTCATCCCGATTGCACTCCAACGCGGCTGCGTAGAGACTTTGAACAGGTTCTTAGGCCGCCGGTGCCGCAGCGCAGCGGCTGCAAATGCCATGCATCTCGACATGGGTGCTGCTGGGCCGGAAGCCGTTGGCCTTGGACCAGGTCTTCAGGCGCCGCTCCACCGCAGGCTCCAGAAACTCATCGACCTGGCCGCAGGTATCGCAGATGGCGAACACCACCAGGCCATGGTCATGGCCTTCGGCATGCGTATGGGCGCAGATCACAAAGGAGTTAAGGCTTTCCACGCGGTGCACCAGACCGTATTCGATCAGCTTGTCCAACGCGCGGTAGACCTGCTGGGGCGCGCGCAGGCCTTCGTCACGCAGCTGGTCGAGCAGCGCATAGGCACTGGCCGCATTGGCCTCGCGCGCAAGCGCTTGCAGCACCAGGGCTTGGTGCTTGGTCAACTCGGGCTGGGGCGTTTTGGCGGCTGTGGACATGGTGACAACAAAGGCAGAGGCCCGAGTTTAGCCGGTCTGCTGTGCGGGCGCCGCCAGCGGGGGCACCGCAGCGGCGCCCTCCTGCTTTTGCTCCTGCGCCGCCTGCACAAACCAGCGCTGCACCGCCTGCCAATGCGCGTCGCCATAGAGGCGCCTGAAGCGCTGTGTTTCTTCCAACTGCGGATTGCGCCACACCGCCAGGCGTTGCGCGATGAAGTCGGCGCTCAAGGGGATGCCGCATTCGACGGTGATGCAGTGCCGCCACTGCGCGTAGGTTCTGGGAATCATCGCTGTCCTTCTTCTATCTTCACAGCCACCAAGCCAGGTTCTCGGTAAACAGTTGAGAAAGCTGATTTTCATTTGTTATGTTATAACATATCACACTGCAGTTGAACCATAGCCAAGACCTGGCCTGGACATGCACCACGCCACCCAGACCCGCACCAACCCGCTTTCCACGATGACCTCCACAACACGCGCCTAACCGCTGGCCAACACCGCCCAACCCAAGCTTCCCGTCACCGTGCTCTCGGGATTCCTGGGCGCCGGCAAAACCACCTTGCTCAACCACATCCTGAACAACCGCGAAGGCCGGCGCGTGGCGGTCATCGTCAATGACATGTCCGAGGTCAATATCGACGCGGCCCTGGTGCGCCAGGGCGGGGCGGAGCTGTCGCGCACCGATGAGAAGCTGGTGGAGATGAGCAATGGCTGCATCTGCTGCACCTTGCGCGAGGATTTGCTGCTGGAAGTCAGCCGCCTGGCCAGCGAAGGCCGCTTTGACCAGCTGGTGATCGAATCCACCGGCATCTCCGAGCCCCTGCCCGTAGCAGAGACCTTTACCTTTGCCGGCGAGGACGGCCGCAGCCTGGGCGATGTGGCGCAGCTGGACACGATGGTCACGGTGGTCGATGCCTTCAATTTCCTGCGCGACTACAGCTCGCGCGACCAACTGCGGGCACGCGGCCAATCGCTGGGCGTTGAGGACCAGCGCACCGTGGTGGACCTGCTGGTCGAGCAGATCGAGTTCTGCGATGTGATCGTGCTCAACAAGGCCGATCTGGTGTCTGACGCAGAGCGCGAACAGCTGATGGGCATCTTGCGCGGCCTTAACCGCCGCGCCCGCATCGAGCTGGCCGAGTTTGGCCAAGTGCCCCTGCACAAGGTGCTGCAAACGGGTCTGTTCGATTTTGAGCAGGCCTCCCAGGCCCCCGGCTGGCTGCAGGAGCTGCGCGGCAGCCACCAGCCTGAGACGGAGGCCTATGGCATTGGCAGCTTTGTCTACCGCGCTCGCCGCCCTTTCCACCCCGAGCGCTTCTTTGCGCTGATCAACCAGGAATGGCCGGGTGTTGTGCGCTCCAAAGGCTTTTTCTGGCTGGCCAGCCACCCCACGTTGGCAGGCCAGTGGTCACAAGCCGGAGCGGTGGCCCGCCACAGCGCCGCCGGCTACTGGTGGGCCGCCGTGCCACAAGAGCGCTGGCCGCAGGACGAAGAGGCCCTGGCCCTGATTCGCGCCGCCTGGGACGAGCGCGTGGGCGATGCGCGCCAGGAGCTGGTGCTGATCGGTATCGACATGGACGAGGCGGCGTTGCGCACGCAGCTGGACAGTTGCCTGCTCAGTGATGCGGAGATGGCGCAGGGGCCTGGGGTGTGGACGGGGTGGCGGCATTCGTTTGTGGATTGGCCTTGAGGGGCCGGCAGCGCCTCTGCCTTTGCCCCGCTGTTGCAAGCGCTGCAGATTTCGTCAGCTTCAAGCAAAGGAAAATTAGGTTGGCGCACTCACACCAGTTTCTGATATACAGCGATGGTTTCACTGGCACAGCGGTCCCATGAGAGCTGTGCCGCTCGTGCGAGCCCTTTGGCCCGCGCATCGGCCTGCCATGCCTCGTCGCTCAAACAGTGCTCCAGACCGTGGCGGATGTCATCTACATCTCGAGGGTTGACCAAATAAGCGGCACCACCAGCTACTTCGGGCATACAGGATGTGTTGGAGGTGAGCACAGGTGTGCCACTGGCCATCGCTTCCACGATGGGCAGACCAAAGCCTTCGTAGAGGGACGGATAGGCCATCAAACGCGCTCCCGCATAAAGGGCAGGTAGCAGGCGCTGATCAACAAAAGACATATATCGAAGCCATCCTTGCTCTTGCGCTTTAGCCATTCGAGCGTGAACGGACTCGGAGTTCCAGCCTTGGCCTCCAGCTACCACCAACGGACATGCGCGCCGCATTTCTTCTGGCAGCAACGCATAGGCTTGCACCAATCGATCCAGGTTCTTGCGCGGCTCCACCGTACCTACGAATAGGCTGTAGGCCCCACACTGCAAGCCGAGCTCTGTTATCGCCGGTGCTAGCATTTCATGGGTATGCGGCCGATACACGTCGCTTGCTGCCAAGTGCACTGCTGTGACGCGATCTGCTGGCACCTGGTGGCGGCTGATCAACTCTTTGCGAACAGCTTCCGATACCGTGATGACGTGGTCTGCCCGACGGAGAGACTCGGGCAGCATGGAGGACATCAACAGCGCGCGAGCAGCAGGGTGAAATTCTGGAGACTGTTCGTGCGAAAGATCATGAACGGTAACGATCTTGATCGCTTGACTAGGCAAAACGAAAAAGTTGGGCGCATGGAAAATTGTTTTGCTGTCCAGCTTTCGCAGTGCCCATTGAAAGTACATGGGTGCTAGCGCGGTGTAAGCCGATGCAGCCAAGCGATTGTTGGCCAAACGTGCACGCAAGTCCCATGCCTGACGCCGGGCAGACCCCTGTGACGTCATGCACTGCGTAAGAGGATCTGCGATCCAGCGCCCCAACGAAAAATACCTCACGCGACTAATGCGCTCATCGCTATCCAACCGCGATGCTAACTCGTAGGCATAACGGCCAATACCAGTGAGCGGGTAGTGAAGATTGTCAGCACCAAAAACCAGATCCAGCTTCATCACTGCTTTCGGATGGGCTTACAGGGTGCACCGGCATAGACACCGGGACTGGCAATGCTTCTGATAACAACGGATCCAGCTCCCACCATCGTATGGTCGCCAATAGTGATCCGATCAATGACTGTGGCTCCAGCACCTAGCATCGAAAAATTTCCAATTCTAGAGCTGCCAGCGAGCGTCGCATTGACCGACACATGTGCAAAGTCGCCTACGTAGGTATCGTGCTCCACCACAGCAGCCGTATTGACGATTGCACCTCGTCCCACACAGGCGCCAGGCCCAATATGGGCGTGGTGCCCAACAAAGCTACCTATGGCAACTTTTGCATTGAACGCAATGGTGCTCCGAGGTGATAACAACGAGATCACTTGAAAGCCCAACTGCGTCAACTCATCGAGCTGCATTTGGCGTTTGGATCCATCTCCCGACGCGGCGATTGCCTCTGACCAATCTCCTTGTAGATCCCCAAATGCAGACACCACCGGGTGCCCAATAAATGTTTCATGGGGACGGGCTTGCGCGTCAACAAACGCCAGGTGGGTATAGCCACAGCACAGCGCTACATCCGCCACACTGCGCGCATGCCCCCCAAATCCATATACAAGAAGTTTTCGGTCACTCATGGTTGAGAAATGCGGTCCAAAATAGCGACGTGCTCATTGACGACATCTGTCCAAGTCCTGCGGGAAAGCTGCTCAAAGGCCTTGTTCTGCACCTCCAGGAGTTCATCTCGATGGTGGAGCCCCCATTCAATGCGGTTTGCACAGTCCTGCCAGCTGTAGGGATCAAACAGGGTCACTTGCTGCAAATCCGGGTCAGTCAATACCTCTTCTGTCACGGGTATACGTGCCATCACCACCGGAGTGCCCACAGACAACGCCTCCGTAAAGGTAAATGGGCAACCACCTTCGGCAAAAGACGGATTCACCGCCAAATCTGCCAACTGATAGCACGCAGCCAGTTCGCTGGTGGACAGTCCATGCAAAAACAGCACGTCGTTTTGCAGGCGATGGCGGGTCACAAATTCTTTGACGTCAGCATTATCACCATTTCCTGTCAAGAATAGCTTGTGAGAAATGTACTTATTTCTCAACAAATGAAGGTAAGCCTGAAGCAAGGTCAAAACATTTTTATTCGGCCTAAACTGACTGGCATAAAATAAATATTTTACTTCGTTATTTTGAAAATCTTTAGAATATTTATAATTTGCACTGCGACGTATTGCTCCCAACAGTAGGGCTTTGCAGTACTTTAAAGACAATTCCGGATTGATTGGTGATATTTTATTAAACTCATCCATCCGATTAGGCGCGTGATGGATGACCGATATTTTATCTGAACGCAACCCATAGTGATCAACCAATGTCTTCCATTTAATATGGCTACTATAAGTCACCAAATTATCCGCTCGATATATAGATTCGCCTACGCGATCCACAATCAGCTTCAAACGATCTCCATTTTTTGCAAACCCCACGGGAAAGTCGGTCGGCCAGACATCAGGAATGCATATAAGACGAGGCTTTGCAATATTATGAAATGAAGGCCAAAATGCGACTGGACAATACCAAGCCTTAACAAAATCAAGCGTTGCAATGATAGACTGCATACGATCGAGCTCGGCACGATGCATTTCATCAAAAAGATGCATCGCAAATCCATTACCGGCACTGGGCATTAGCATCGACACAATTCGCTGAAATGAACGCGACTTAGATAATGTCTTTAAGGTATATACAATTGATGCGGCAACGAATAAAACCGGTATGGCAATTACACCAACGATAGATACCGCTAGTAGTTTAACGCCAGTGATGCCCGCAAACGAAAAAATATCAGGAACAGAATGAATTTTCACAGCGCTGGATGCCACGCCATGCCAAAACTCGCGACTATATCCTTTTATTTTCCGCGTAAGGTTAACAATCCATCTACCCTTACGATTTTTCCTACGTTGATGTAATTTTTCAAAAAACTTAAGGACATACGGTGCACCTTGAGGAGTTTCAATAGTAAATAGGAGACTAGAGACCCGTTCACTTTCAAATAATTCCTCAAGCGCTTCTTTGCTCCAACTAGGACACACGATAGTAAATCGAACATCATCCAGAGCCTCTGCACCCTTAAGGAACATTGCCAGATATCGACCCAGACCTTCTTTCTTAAGGTCAGACATCGGTGGATACGCTATGTAAATACCATATTCTTTTACAGGCATGATTTCACCTCTTGCCAATACTTGCGGGCATGGGCAGACACCCCCCCCCTCTCAAATATATCAGGGCTAGGCAAGAAGGCGCGAAGTGCCTGACAGCTTTCTTCCATCTGCTTAAGCATTTTTGCCATATTGCGCGCAGAAGATCCGTCCATGAAACTCAGATTCAAGGAAAACCATTCATTCATCTCGCGCATTGCGGGATAATTTGTTGAAAGCGATGGAACACCTAACTGCGCTGCTTCAATAACGCTGAAAGTACCATTGTCAACCCGTGCAGCGTGCATCAGGAATTGCGCAGACTTCAATTGCACTCGGTACTCATGATCCGGCAAATCTCCCAGCCATCGAATTCTAGACCTCAGCAGATTGGAATTTTTAATTAATGCTCCCACAGGCTTGAGATGCGAAAGCTTACTCTCGGGGATTGTCGAAGTACCAACGCCTGTCACTCTGCATATCAAAGAACCTTGGTATTCTTCGTAATATATCCGTAATGCCCTCATCACTTCGAGATGATTTTTGTGAGGAGCTGCGTTAGTGGTCCAGAGGAAATAAGGTTCGACTACTTGGCCCTCAGGTAGATCTTTTTGGGAAAACTTAGGTATCAGCATCGGCACCTGTACCAGTCGTCGTGGATCCACGCCAGCATATTGCAACGCATCGTTTTTAGTGAATTCTGTGGTCACAAAAATTTTGTCCGCAGAACGAGCACCTTGCACAAAATTTAGATCATTCGATCGTGACATGACATTTTCATAACGCTGCAGATAGTCATATATCATCATTACCCTGGGCCGCACAGGCAACAGGGCAGTTGGGAGACGATCGCTGACAACAACCCAAAGATCGCAATCTGTAAACTGGATCATCCCATCATCCGGAACTGAGTGAGTGACTTCAGTAAACCAACCTTCATGCCCAGCAAAATGCATAGCACGACAGGCTTCTGTGCTAGACAATTTCTGCCATCTGAAAGGTCGTCTTGCGATTTTCTCTCCTAGCTCCAAGAAGTCATCGTCTTCGTAAACGTCAGTATCTTCTCGGTGTGCGAAAATAACTTCGACTGCATCTCCACACTGGAGACTTCCCATATGAATTGCCTGCGCTAACATTATTGCACCACGCAAGGTACCACCTCGATATGGCTCCGGCAATATAACAGCAATGCGTTTTAACCTATCCTTGGGTCGCTGGATTGACGCTTGCTTATGGGCTTGGTAGTCTGCCTCAAGGCGCTCTATTCCCAATTTCCATGCAGGACTCAACACCTCCGCACTCATACTTTTCAGCAGAATTTTTTGAGATGTGCGGATTGACTCGATAAATGCTTTGTCACCGTTCATCAATCGACGAATGATTCGACGCGCATCTTTAATGGAAGCCGCCCGACCAGGCAGGCCCTTTCCACCCATACGATCGAGCATACCGCCCGCCATGTAGACAAGAGGCATACCTGCCAAAATAGCCTCAAATGGATGATAATGGATATGATTAGGCTCTTGGGAATGATAAAACATCACACGGCTTTGAGTCATGTTTGCCGTGTGTGCTTCATTGGATACATATCCCAAAACCTTCGGATCGCTTACAGGAATCAGCTGCTCACCAGCGACCACATAATCAAATTCCACAAAATCTCGTCTAAATGATTCGTAAATATCTTTGTAATATTGATTGAATCCAATACTTGGGCACACGAAATATATTTTCTTTTCATCGCCTAGCCAAGGAGTCGCATGCCGAGCTGCCATACCCAATGGAAGGTATAATCTCCGATGAGAAATATATCGTTCTTCAATATCTGCCAAATGTGGATACGCTTCGGCAAAATAAAATCTTGAATACATATTTCTAATATGTGTCTCAAGACCAAAATGACGGATAAGATCGCTGTAAGTAAGCGTTTTATCTAACCCATATGCACGATAAAGAACTAGGCCACTAAAATAGCGTGAGATCTCTCGAAATAGAGCATCATCATGCAATATAACGAATGCCACATCAAAATATTTATTAGCTAAAGCCCAAGCTTCTGGTGTAGCACCAGAATACCAATCACAGGCATTTAATATTTCAAGCTCATCCGCAGGTATATCAAGATTTTGGTCCTCTTCATAACTAACACTGCTGCTTCTGAAGCTTATGTCACTAGGTACAATTTTAGGAAAGTATATTTGAGAAATCCCACACTGCTTAAGCATGGGAATCTCAAATTTTCTGGCTGAAGTATGGTTCAGCAGCCACATGACACGCAGAGTCATTGCATGCATCCAATCACTGATGAGCTAAATGGACTTTGATAGCTTCTTCAATGTCGCCATCAAACAGAACTGAACCACGCTGTAACACAATGCCGCGTTCGCACAAATTCTTCAAAGCCCCGAAATCATGGGACGCCAACACCAAAATCTCCGCTTGCGCAATCAGCTGTGAAATACGGCTTTTTGCCTTGGCCATGAAATTTGCATCACCGGCACCAATCACTTCATCAAGTAACAATATATCCCCACCGATCGCAGTAGAGACAGCGAAAGCCAAGCGCACTTGCATACCCGCTGAATAGGTTTTGATTGGGTAATCAATGAACTCACCCAATCCAGCAAATTCCACGATTTCCTCTTCTTTGGAACGCATGAACTTGGGAGACATACCTAACAATAGGCCTCGATAGAGTATGTTTTCTCTTCCTGTGGCATCCGGTTCAAAGCCAAGGCTCAGATCAAACAAGGATCTAATCTCTCCAGTCACATTCAAGTTGCCGCTAGAAATTGGATAAAGTCCTGCAATAGTTTTTAGCAAGGTACTCTTTCCCGCACCATTATGACCGAGCAAGCCTACGCGTTCCCCTTGTTTGATGGACAAAGAGAGATTCCGCAGTGCATGCACATCCGCGACCTTAGATTTAAAGGTACGGGTTTTTACCAGACGTGTAATGGTAGCCTGAAGGGAATGATCTTTAAAAGCGGAGGATGCATAGTGAAGATTCACCGCATCCAGCTTGATGCCGGGGTTTGTCATATGTAAAAAATCACTTGCTTTTCAGCACGCCTGCCCACAATCCAGGCAGCACATAAAAATACGAAAGCGGTGCCCAATGAAAAAGCATAATTTTCTACTGTGGGCCATTGGCCTGTCAGCAAAGGGGCGCGGAAAATTTGCAGCAAATGGTATATGGGATTGTAATCAACCAAGAAGCTAAGGCCACCTTGCCTAAATATTTTCTCTTCAAAATACACAGGGGATACAAACCACAAAGCCTGCATTACCAAACCAGCAGCATGCGGAATATCTCGAAACCGGGCACCTGAGTAAGCTAACAACGTTGAAGCTGGCCACAATATGCAAGCCAAGATTGGAAAAATAGTCAGCGTTGCCAACCATGACCATCCGAAATTTTTCGAAAGAACAATTGCAGACCATCCATACAGAGAAGTACTGGCAAGGGCCAGTACAATCAAACTGGTCAGTACCGTTCTTAATGTGTAGATCGCCAGGGGATGACGATACTGCTTGATATACGCATCTGCCTGAACAAATGACAATGATCCCCCAACCACGCAGGCCATGATGCATTCCCACACGATAATTCCGGAAAGGATATATGGTGCATAAGCATAGATATTCGAATTGAACATCTTGCTGAATACCAGTGCTATCAATGCCGTCATACCCAAGGGTTGCAGAATCGACCACAATATCCCGAAGAATGATCTGCGCCATCTTGAGCGTAGATCTGACAACGATAAATGCGTCCAAAAATAACGTGCTTTCCAAACGCCGGTCAAATAGTTGATCACGCTCGCCTTCCCCTGTCAATATCAGAAATTACAATACTCAATCAAAAAAACCTCGAATTGACTTAGTGACCAAACTCACATCTTCGCGCTTCAGGCCGGGATAACTAGGCAAGTTGATTCCTCGTGCGCCGATGGATTCAGCGATGGGGTAATGACCGTCAGCAGCACAATGTGGCATGGTATGCGCAGGAAAGAATAAGGGCCGCGTCTCGATTCCCTCATTTTTTAGTTTACTGCGCAAATCCGATCGATTTTCTGCATCATCGACAGCAATCGAGCACATCCAAAATGAATGAACAGTATCCGGCTGCTCATCATGCGTCTTAAGTGGCAACCCTTCCAGATCCTGTCTGTACCATTCCGCAATACAGCGTTTCTTCTCCAGGATCTCTGGCGCATTTTCTAGCTGTGCCAAGCCGATGGCTGCACAAATATTGGTCATGCGGTAGTTATAGGCGACGCGATCATGCCAATACTCTCTAGTCGGAGAGACGCCTTGGTTTTTCAAGTAGTAAGCTTTTTCCAAGATGTCTTTATTTTTGGCAACCACCATACCACCTTCTCCAGTAGTAATGGTTTTATTACCAAAAAAGCTAAAAGTGGCAATGTCCCCAAAAGTGCCGGCGTGCTGACCCTTGTAGCTACTACCAAATGCTTCTGCACAATCTTCGACCAAAAATATCTGATGTTCTTTGCAAATAGCTACCAAAGGATCCATATCGCAAGGCAGGCCGTAAAGATGCACGGCCATCACAGCTTTGGTCTTAGGAGAAATTTTGCGCTTGACATCTTCCGGGTCAATTTGCCAAGTGCTCTCCAGCGAATCGACAAACACAGGCGTAGCACCTGTTTGCAAAATGGTATTAACTGACGCAATGTACGTCAACGTAGGGACAATGACCTCGTCACCAGGACCAATACCCAAAGCCTCTAACGCCAAGTGAATAGCAACGGTTCCATTACTGACAGTCGTTGCATGCTCTACACCGATGAAATCTGCAAAACCACGCTCAAATCTGTTGATGAATTCACCCTTGGATGAGATCCACGTCGAATCAAGACACTGGTTAACATACTCTTTCTCACGACCTGAGAAATAAGGCTGATAAACGGGGATCATGTTGACTCTTTACTCGTGGTGATTGAAATATTTAAAGCCATGCTGCTTTACAAGCTCGTCACGCTGTGCTTCTTTAAGGTCTTCACGCATCATTTCTGCAACCAACTCGGCAAAGCTTGTCCGTGGCGTCCAACCCAGTTTGTTTTTTGCTTTGGATGGATCACCGAGGAGCGTTTCGACCTCAGCAGGGCGGAAATAGCGCGGATCAACAGCAACAATGCACTTTCCAGTGGCAACGTCGTAGCCCTTCTCCTCAATGTCATTGCCTTCCCAGCGGATTTCAATACCAATCTCTTTCGCTGCCAGCTCGACAAACTCTCGCACAGAGTGCTGCTCGCCGGTCGCAATAACAAAGTCTTCAGGCTTATCTTGCTGAAGCATCAACCATTGCATCTCGACATAGTCACGTGCATGGCCCCAATCGCGCAGAGCGTTCATGTTTCCCAGGTAAAGACAATCTTGCAGGTTGAGCTTGATGCGAGCTAGTGCACGGGTAATCTTTCGCGTGACGAATGTCTCTCCGCGAATCGGAGATTCATGGTTGAACAAAATCCCATTACACGCGTAAATGCCATAGGCTTCACGATAATTGACCGTGATCCAATATGCATACATTTTCGCTACCGCATAAGGCGAGCGAGGATAAAATGGAGTTGTTTCTTTCTGTGGAATCTCTTGCACAAGCCCATATAGTTCCGAAGTAGATGCCTGATAAAAGCGCGCAGTTTTCTCCAGTCCGGCAATTCGAATGGCCTCTAGGATACGCAATGTACCCAGCGCATCAGAATTAGCGGTATATTCAGGTTCTTCGAAGGATACGGCCACATGGCTCTGTGCTGCCAGATTATAAATTTCATCTGGCTTGACCTGTTGAATGATGCGAATGAGGCTAGATGAATCAGTCAAATCCCCATAATGCAGAGTCAGGTCGTAGCCTTTTTTATGCGGATCATGGTACAGATGATCAATACGATCAGTATTAAACAATGAAGCTCGGCGTCGGATTCCATGCACCTCATAGCCCTTGGCCAGTAGGAATTCAGCCAAATAAGCTCCATCTTGCCCAGTGATACCGGTGATCAACGCAATTTTCTTACTCATAAAACTCTCAATTAAAATATTATATTAATAAAAGGACAGTGTAAATATCTTCATTACCGAAGAGTTCTCACCATTTATTTGGTTCGCCCATAGGTATCTTCAAACCGAACAATATCGTCCTCACCCAGATAGCTGCCTGACTGCACCTCGATGATCTCAAGCGGCACCTTGCCCGGGTTGGCCAAACGGTGGACATGGCCCAGCGGGATAAAGGTGGACTCGTTCTCACCCAGCAAGAACGTCTGATCGCCATTGGTCACTTCGGCCGTACCCTTGACCACAATCCAGTGCTCGGCACGGTGGTGGTGCATCTGCAAACTCAGTTGGCCGCCGGGATTGACGACGATGCGCTTGACCTGGAAACGGCTGCCGCTGTCGATGCTGTCGTACCAGCCCCAAGGGCGGTGCACCTTGCGGTGGGCCGAGGCCATGCTGCGGTTCTGGGCCTTGAGGGCGGCCACCACTTTCTTCACATCCTGGGTGCGCGATTTGTCGGCCACCAGCACGGCGTCGGCCGTCTCCACCACCACCACGTTGTCCAGGCCCACTGCAGCGATCAGGCGGCTTTCGGAGAACAGCAGGCTGTTGTTGGTGTCGATGGCCAAGGTCTCGCCGCTGCCGGCATTGCCTTGTGCATCGCGCGGCAGTACATCCCACAGGGCGTCCCATGCGCCCAGATCCGACCAGCCGGCATCGAGCGGTACCACGCGCGCAGGCACGCCCAGCTCGGGGCGCACCGGCAGCTTTTCCATCACCGCGTAGTCGATGGAGTCTGCGGGGCAGGCGCCAAACAGTTCGGCATGGGGGCGGATAAAGTCCATATCCCGGCTGCTCTGCGCCATGGCTTGCTCGCAGGCCTGCAGCATCGCGGGTTGCAGGGCGGCCATGGCCTTGAGCCACTGGTCAGCACGCACCATGAACAAACCGCTGTTCCACAGGTACTGGCCGCTGCGCAGGTACTGCTCAGCCAGTTCCAGCGTTGGCTTCTCGGCAAAGCTCTCAATGCCAAAAGCACCATTGCTGTCTGCAGCGCCCTTTTGGATATAGCCATAACCCGTCTCGGGGCGGTTGGCCACAATGCCAAAAGTCACCATCGCGCCTTCGCTGGCCAGCGGCCAAGCCGCTTCTACGGCACGGTGCAATTGCTCAGGGCGCGTCATCACATGGTCGGCCGGCATGGCCAGCAATACCGCATCGGCGTCTGCAGCCAAGGCGGCCAAGGTCAGCGCGGGGGCGGTGTTTCTACCAGCGGGCTCCAGCACCAGCTTGGCATTGGCAATACCTTGCTCCTGCAATTGCTGCGCGGCCAAAAAGCGGTGGTCGGCATTGCAGACCAGCACAGGGCTGGTTTGCGTAATGCCGGGGTGGACGCCATTCAAGCGCAGCGCCGTGTTCTGCAGCATCGACTGGCCGTCGCCTCCCAGGCTCAAAAACTGCTTGGGATAGTGCTCGCGTGACAAGGGCCACAGGCGGGTTCCACTGCCACCACACAGAATGACAGGCGTTAGTTTTGGCATTCGAATCAATCTCGGTAAATAGGAGTTGCAGCAGCGTCTCAGCGCTTGTCGTTGGCCGCTTGCTGGTTTTTGAGCTGCAGCAGCGCCAGGCTTTGGTTCAGGCGCCGAACCTGCCGCTCGATACGGGTATTGACCATATCCGCATGCAGGGCCTTGATAAACAGCACGCCGACTGCACAGACCAGCAGCAAGGTGGGGGAGTAACGAATCCCCAGCTCGTCGGCAAAGTGGTCCAGCAGGCGCGGCCATACCCCCAGCAATACGGCCAGCAAGGCAACAGCCATCCAGAACAGGCCCAGGCGCAAATACAGCCGGTCGCCGCGGATCAGAAACAAAATCACCGCAGCAAAAAGCACACCCAGAACGGTGGTCGTAATTTGATAATTGGCCATTCCAACCTTGATGCACAGGGACATAACGACGGCCTGGATAAGACGCAAGCGGCGCGTGTCCCATGGTGGCGTCTTTACTGCCTGACACAGAAAATTCTTTTACCCTGCTCAAATCGCTTATTTGAACAGCCGCATGATTCTACTGTGCAGGGACGCCAGGGATTGCAGCCAAATGTCACTGCCTGGCGGGAGTTCGTTCTCTGAATGCCCTGGTTGCGCTGCTCCTGAACTGCCGACCACGGCCAACTACCGCATAAAACCCCAGTACCCGCGATAGCGGCCAATCCATGCCACACTCCCCGCCTATGTCTAGTTCCGAATGGGCCCGCAGCGCTGTTTCCGCCTTCGATCGCATGGTCAATGTCGAGGGTGGCTTTCGCTCGCGCCCCGGCCAGCGGCTGATGGCGGAGAAAGTGGCAGAGACTTTTGCAGCTGCCCAGCTGGGCAAGCTCGAAGAGGACGAAGAGCCGCAGCGCGCCATTGCGGTGATCCAGGCGGGCACGGGGGTGGGCAAGTCGCTGGCCTATGCGGTGCCGGCGATTGCGATGGCGCTGCAGCGTGGCACCCGGGTGCTGATCTCGACGGCCACCGTGGCGCTGCAGGAGCAGCTGGTGAACAAGGATTTACCGGCGCTGGCCCAGCAGATGGACCAGCCATTCAAATACGCGCTGGCCAAGGGCCGGGGCCGCTATGTCTGCAAGCTCAAGCTCGAGCGCCTGGCCAGTGTGGCCCAGGGCGATGGTACGGAGGGCGGCGAGCCCATCGACGACGATTTCTTTCCCGAAGAAGCGGCGCAGGCACGCCAGTCGCAGCGCAGCCCGCAAGAAAACGCCGCGCGCCTGCAGTTCTACACCAGCATGGCCGATGCGCTGACCACCCGGGGCTGGGATGGCGACCGCGACAGCCTGGACACGCCGCCCGAGCCCGAGGTCTGGAGCCCGGTCGCGGCCGAAGGCAGCTCCTGCACCGGAAAGCACTGCCCGGTGTTTGGCAGCTGCAGCTACTACGAAAAACGCAAGGACCTGGTCCAGGCCCAGGTGCTGGTGGCCAACCATGATCTGCTGCTGTCCACCCTGGGCGCGCGCCTGCTGCCCGAGCTGGACAACTGCCTGCTGATCCTGGACGAGGCCCACCACCTGCCCGCCACTGCGCTCTCGCAGTTCGCCTGCGAGATGAACCTGAGCCAGCTCACCTGGATCGACAAGCTCGCCAGCCGCGCCCAGCGCGTGGGCGCCTTGGTGGAGGTCAGCGAGATTGCCGATATCCCGCGCCACTCCGGCCAGTTGCGCCAGCATCTGCAAGATTGCGCAAGGCTGTTGATGGATGAATACGGCGAGGGCATGCGCCAGCAGCTGCAGTCGGGCGGCCGGGGCCCGGCCCGCGTGCGCCTGCCGCGGGGCGAGCTGACGCCCACGCTGGTCGAGCCGCTGGCCCAGGCCGCGCACCATGCCAGCGCATTTCTGGATGTGCTGCAAGCGATCTCCAAGGCCCTGCGCTCGCAGATGCGCGACCGGCCCGACGAAGCCAAGCGCCTGTCCACCTTGTATGCCCAGGTGGGCAGCCTGGCCCCGCGCCTGGAGGCCGTGCATGACACCACCCAGCTGCTGCTGCAGGATGCGCCCCAGGGCAGCGTGCCGGCCGCCAAGTGGTTCACTCTGGATGTCGTGGGCGATTTTGTTGCGATAAAAGCCTATGCGAGCCCGGTGATTCCGGGCTCCACCTTGCGCCACCACCTCTGGAGCCAGGTGCGCGGCGCAGTGCTCACGTCGGCCACGCTCACCAGCGGTGGGCAGTTCGATTTCTTCTTGCGCGAATCGGGCCTGTACAACGACGCGGCCGTCTCGACCTTGGAGGTCGCCAGCCCCTTCAACTATGCCGAGCAAGGCAGTCTGATCGTCACCGAGACCCAGGCTGACCCGCGCACGCCCCAGCAGTTTGCCAACGAGATGGTCGATGCGCTGCTCGAAGACCTGGCCCAGGTGCAATCGGGCGGCCTGGTGCTGTTCACCTCGCGCGAGCAGATGCGCCTGGCCGTTGACGCACTGCCCACCGCGATGCGCCAGCATGTGCTGGTGCAAAACACCTTGCCACGCAGCCAGCTGCTGTACCAGCACCGCGAGCGCGTGGCCGCTGGCCTGCCCAGCATCATCTTTGGCATGCAAAGCTTTGGCGAAGGGCTGGACCTGCCCGGCGCGCTGTGCGAATCGCTGTTCATCACCAAGCTGCCCTTTGCGCCGCCCGATGACCCGGTCGACGAGGCCCGCGCCGAATGGCTGAAGAACTCGGGCCGCGACCCTTTCAGCGAGATTGTGGTGCCCGCCACCGCCATTCGCCTGGCCCAGTGGGTCGGGCGCGCGATCCGCACCGAGGTGGACCAGGCCCATGTCTACTGCTACGACAAGCGCCTGGTGCGCACCGGCTATGGCCAGCGGCTGCTGGCCAGCTTGCCGCCTTTTACGCTGCAGCGCCGCACGGCCAGCGCTGCTTAGAGTCGCTAAAACGACCCAGCAAACCGAAGGTTTGCGGTTGAGACTAGGCGTCCCCGACTAGGCGCCGAGCTGCAGGCAGTACAGTAGTACGACAAGGCTCGGTAACGACGTATCAAGGGTTGTGTTACCGACTCTTAGTCCTTGGTGGGCGCCTCGCCCGGACTGCGCAGGTGCACGCCTTCGAGCGAAGGAGCCACCAGCGGCGGCAGCGGCGAGGCCACCGGCGCCCCAAAGCCTTCACCGTTTTGCCAGTCGCGCAAAAAGCCCTCGATCTCTTGCTGGCTCTGGCCAACAAAGTTCCACCAGATCATCACGCCGCCTTCATAGGGCGTGCCGCCCAGCAAGATGCAGCGGCTGCCGGCGCCGCATTGCAGATCCAGGCTGGTTTGGCCATCGGGCAGGTAGACCAGTTCATTGCTGGGGGCCGCCTCGCCATTGACCTGCACTTCGCCGTAGAGGCAGAGCACCGCGTATTCAAAATCGGGCCGCAACGCGAGGCTGGCGCTGCTGGCCTGCGCCGCTTCCATATCGACTGCTACCAGCGGGCTGTGCACCTCGGTGGGTGCCTGCTGGCCCAGCCAGTCTCCCGCCAGCACCGTCATCTGGATGCCCTGATCCTGCAGCCGGGGCAGCTGCGGGTAGTGCTGAAAACGCGGGGGCATAAAGCGCTGGTCCTTGGGCAGCGCAATCCACAGCTGCACCGCATGAAAGTCCGGCTTACCCAGGCTCTCTTCCGAATGCGCAATGCCCTTGCCAGCGGTCATCAGGTTGACCTGGCCGGGGCGGATCGGCTGCTCGCTGCCCAGGCTGTCGCGGTGCAGGATCTCGCCCTCGATCATCCAGGTGAAGGTCTGCAAACAGGTGTGGGGGTGTGGGCCCACCTGCATGCCGGGCCCGCTCTCAAAGTGCGAAGGACCCGCATGGTCCAGAAAACACCAGGCGCCCACCATGCGCCGTCCGCGCTGGGGCAGCGCGCGCAGCACCGGCACACCGCCCACATCCGCAACCCGCCCGGGGTAATGCCGCAAGGCCTTGTTATCGTTACTCATATTCCATCTCCTTCATCGGGGGCGGGTGCGCTTGCGCGAAGGCGCGCACATTCCGCCGAAACAGACCTACACATCACTGCCTTGCAGGTATGGTACAAACAAGTGGTGCGGAAGTGATGACCAGAGAGGGCGTCACTGCCACATATTCCAACGTGTTAGCGCCCGGCAGCAGCTGGCGCGACGACAGGCTCCCAGGGATTCGCTCTGGCAGCCGGTGCAACTCTCAGATTTGCCAGGTCGTGCTGGCGGCTTCCATGACTCCGGCTTGGCAACGCATGATGCCAGGCTGGAATTCGGTGCCCCCTCATTGAAAGGAGACAACCAATGACGACTCAACACTCCCACAACTACCCCGAGAACTTCAAGGCTCGCGTGGTAGGCATTGTTCAGCACCGCATCGGGGACGGTCAGCTCGAAACCATCCCAAGCCCCATGGAAGTCGATGTATCAACGGCCATCGCCAGCTTTGTGCTGTCCTGGACCATCGAAGGCCAACCCGTGACCGTGTCGCTGGCCAAGCCCGACTTTGACTACCATATCGACCACAACAATATCGTTGTGCAATAACGCGCCGTCAATCGCGCTCCAAAGCAAGCCTTCAGGGCCTGCTTTGACTCTCCGGGTGTCCGGCCAGCCTTCATGAGGCGTTAATACAGCCCAACAAACCGAAGGTTTGCGGTTGAGACTAGGCGTCCCCGACTAGGCGTCCCCGACTAGGCGTCCCCGACTAGGCGTCAAGCCGCAGGCAGTACAGACGTACGACAAGGCTTGGCGCGGCCGGCCAGGCAACGACGTATCAAGGGCTGTACTAGCGTCTCTCAAGCCAGCGCCGTGACCACCCGCACCTCCCCCACCAACAACTTGTGCACCGGGCAGGCTTCTGCAATCTGCTGGAGGCGGCTGCGCTGCTCGTCGCTCAGATCGCCTTCGAGCTGAATGCGGCGCACGATGTCGTTGCCCGCTGCGGCGCCGCCATCGGGGTTCAGCGCCAGATCCACCTTCACCCCCGTCAGTGGCCAGGCCTTGCGCTGTGCATACATCTGCACCGTAATCGTCGTACAGGCACCCAGGGCCGACAGCAGCAGCTGCATGGGGCTGGGGGCCGTATCGCCACCGCCCACGGCCTGGGGCTCATCGCCATGCCATGCATGGCCTTGGGGGTTGTGCAAATCCACGCGGTAGTTGCTGGTCGTGCTCTGTGCCTGGGCTTGTGCCTGCTGCGCCATATCAGTAGATCTCCTCAAATTGATCAGGCAATATAGGTGTTTCTGCCAGACGGCGCTTGCAAACGGGCACAAAAAAACCAGCACGGTTGCCGGTGCTGGTTTTCTGGGTAGGGTGTGCCGTGCGCCGGGCCTGCGCCCGGGCCGCCCACCGCGCTTACTTGGCGGTGACGACGCGCACCATCTCCAGGCACTTGTTCGAGTAACCCCACTCGTTGTCGTACCAGGAGACGACCTTCACAAAGGTCTTGTCCAGGGCAATACCGGCTTCGGCATCGAACACCGAGGTGCAGGTCTCGCCACGGAAGTCAGTGGCCACGACCTTGTCTTCGGTGTAGCCCAGCACGCCCTTGAGCGCGCCTTGCGACTGGGCCTTCATCTCGGCGCAGATCTCTTCGTAGGTCGCTTCGCTGTTCAGCTCCACGGTCAGGTCGACCACGGACACGTCCGACGTAGGCACGCGGAAGGACATGCCGGTCAGCTTCTTGTTCAGCTCAGGAATCACCACGCCCACGGCCTTGGCAGCGCCCGTGCTCGATGGGATGATGTTTTCCAGAATGCCACGGCCGCCGCGCCAGTCCTTGTTCGAGGGGCCGTCCACGGTCTTTTGCGTGGCAGTGGCTGCGTGCACGGTGGTCATCAGGCCGCGCTTGATGCCCCACTTGTCGTTGAGCACCTTGGCCACAGGGGCCAGGCAGTTGGTGGTGCACGATGCGTTGGAGATGATCGCTTGACCGGCATAGGTCTTGCAGTTCACGCCAAACACGAACATGGGGGTGTCGTCCTTCGAGGGGGCCGACAGAATCACCTTCTTGGCGCCCGCATCGATGTGCTTTTGTGCCGTTTCCTTGGTCAGGAACAGGCCGGTCGATTCGATCACCACATCGGCGCCGACTTCGTCCCACTTCAGGTTGGCAGGGTCGCGCTCTTGCGTCAGGCGGATCTTCTTGCCGTTGACGATCAGGGTGTTGCCTTCGACGGCAATCGTGCCCTGGAAACGGCCGTGCACGCTGTCGTACTGCAGCATGTAGGCCAGGTAGTCAGGCTCGAGCAGGTCGTTGATCGCAACGATTTCGATATCGGAAAAATTCTGCACTGCAGAGCGCAGCACATTGCGGCCGATACGGCCAAAGCCGTTGATGCCTACCTTGATTGCCATAGTGATCTCCAAGTAATGAAATGCCGCATGCCCGCCGGCCTGGGCCACGCTCGCTGCCGCTGGCGCCACTTGCCGGATAGGCCAGACCTGCCAAACCGCAGCCATGGGCAAGCTACAGAGAGCGGGCCGGGAAGGTGCGAGGAGGGGCGGTCTGATTTTGCCGCGTATTGTAGAGAACACTGGCTGGGCCCTGGAATAGTGGGCCATTGCCAGCCCCCAGCCAGCTATCGCCGGCGTGACTACCGGCACGCAACGGCCGTTGGCGGCCCTGGCCCCCAGGCTGTGCAACAATCCTTGCCAGCACGGGGGCCCTCCCGGCATCCTTTCAACAGCCTGCAGCAACACTGCCCCAGATGGTGGGCCGCCTCACAAACGCCATGAGTCTGTCGCTCCCCTCTTCGCCTTCCAGCCTGCGCACGGCAGTCGTCATTCCCTGCTACAAGGTGACGCGCCATATCCTGGCGGTGATTGCCGAGATCGGCCCCGAGGTCGATGGCATCTACATCGTCGACGACTGCTGCCCCGATGGCAGTGGCCGCTTTGTGCAGGAACACTGCCCCGACGCGCGCGTGCGGGTGCTGTTCAACGAGCTCAACCTGGGCGTGGGCGGCGCCGTGATGGCGGGCTACCGCGCAGCGATTGCAGACGGCTATGGCGTGCTGGTCAAGATCGATGGCGACGGGCAGATGGACCCGACCCTGGTGCCCCGCTTTGTAGCCCCCATTGCCAGCGGCCGCGCCGATTACACCAAGGGCAACCGGTTTTTCAACCTGGAGAAGATCGCCCGCATGCCGCGCATCCGCATCTTTGGCAATGCGGTGCTGTCGTTCATGACCAAGTTCTCGTCGGGCTACTGGAGCAGCTTTGACCCCACCAATGGCTTTACCGCCATTGCCGCCAGTACGGCCGCGCAGCTGCCGCTGCACAAGATCAGCCAGCGCTATTTTTTCGAGACCGACATGCTGTTCCGGCTGAACACGGTGCGCGCGGTGGTTCTGGACATCCCCATCGATTCGCGCTACGAGGACGAGGTCAGCAACCTCAAGATCCACAAGGTGCTGACCGAGTTCATGAGCGGCCATCTGCGCAACTTCTGCAAGCGCATTTTCTACAACTACTACCTGCGCGGCATGTCCGTGGCTTCGCTGGAGCTGCCGCTGGGCCTGCTGCTCATCACCTGGGGCACCGTGTTTGGCCTGTTCCACTGGGTCCAGTCCATCGTCTCCAATGTCGCCACCACCGCGGGCACCGTCATGGTCAGCGCGCTGCCCATCATCCTGGGCGTGCAACTGGTGCTGGCCTTTATCGCGTTCGATGTGGCGTCCGAGCCCACGCAATCGCACCGCCACGACGGCGAAGGCCTGGGCCGATAAGCACTGCCCTGCCTGCCACGGCGATCACCCAGCAACAGGCATAAAAAACGCAGGGTGCAGGCCCTGCGGCCCGCATCCCTGCGTTATTGGTTGCTGAGGCGGTGCGCGTTTAACGCTTTTGCAGCGCCACTTGCACCGTGTTGGCCACGTTGTCGGCGGTAAAGCCAAAGTGCTCGAACAGCACGCCAGCGGGGGCCGATTCGCCATAGGAGTCAATACCCACTACGGCCGCGCAGCCGTACTTCCACCAGAAGTCGGTCACACCCATCTCGACGGCCACGCGTGGCAGGCCAGCGGGCAACACGCTGCGCTTGTAGGCCACGTCTTCGCGGTCGAAGGTGGTCGTGCTGGGCATCGAGACCACGCGCACAGCAATCTTGCGCTCGGCCAGAAGGCGCTGGGCCTTCAAGGCCAGCTGCACTTCCGAGCCGGTGGCGATGATCACGGCTTGCGCCTTCTTGTTCAGGCCGATGTCCGAAGGCTCGGACAGCACATAGGCGCCGCGGCTGATGTTGCCGATCGCGTCGCCATTCTTGGGCGCATAAGGCAGGTTCTGGCGCGACAGCAGCAGCGCGGTGGGCTTGTTGCGGTTGGTCAGCGCCACGCTCCAGGCCACGGTGGTCTCAGCCGTATCGGCCGGGCGCCACACATCCAGGTTGGGGATCAGGCGCAGGCTGGCGGCGTGCTCGATCGACTGGTGGGTGGGGCCGTCTTCGCCCAGACCGATGGAGTCATGGGTAAACACATGCACCACGCGGCGCTTCATCAGCGCAGCCATGCGGATGGCATTGCGGCTGTAGTCGCTGAAGGTCAGGAAGGTGCCACCGTAGGGGATGAAGCCGCCATGCAGCGCCACGCCATTCATGATGGCGGCCATGCCGAACTCGCGCACACCGTAGTTGATGTGTCGGCCGATCTTGCCGTCTTCGGTCTTGACCACGGCGCCGCTGTCGTCCACGCGGAAAGCGGGTGTCGACTTGGTGTTGGTCAGGTTGGAGCCGGTCAGGTCGGCCGAGCCGCCCAGCAGCTCAGGCATGGCAGCGGTGAAGGCTTCCAGCGCCAGCTGGCTGGCCTTGCGGCTGGCCACGGTCTCGCCCTGGGTGTGGGCCTGGGCCACGGCTTCCACGGCCACTTGGGCAAACTGCTTGGGCAGGTCGCCGGCCATGCGGCGCTTCAGTTCTGCGGCCAGCTCAGGGAAGGCCTTGGCATATTCGGCAAACTGCGCATCCCAGGTGGATTCGGCCTTGGCGCCAAAGGTCTTGTGGTCCCAGGCTTCGTAGACATCGGCCGGGATCTCGAACGGGGCCGAGCTCCAGCCCAGCGCGGCGCGGGTCAGGCCGATTTCTTCAGCGCCCAATGGCTCGCCGTGGGCCTTGCTGGTGTCCTGGCGGTTGGGGCTGCCCTTGCCGATGGAGGTCTTGCAGATGATGAACGTGGGCTTGTCTGCCACCTTCTTGGCCTTGGCAATCGCGTCGCTCACGGCCTTGGGGTCGTGGCCGTCGATCGGGCCGATGACGTTCCAGCCGTAGGCTTCAAAACGCTGGGCGCTGTTGTCCACAAACCAGGGCTGCACCTTGCCGTCGATCGAGATGCCGTTGTCGTCGTACAGCGCGATCAGCTTGTTGAGCTTCCAGGCGCCAGCCAGCGCGCAGGCTTCGTGGCTGATGCCTTCCATCAGGCAGCCATCGCCCAGGAACACATAGGTGTGGTGGTCCACCACATCGTGGCCGGGGCGGTTGAACTCAGCGGCCAGCAGCTTTTCTGCCAGCGCAAAGCCCACGGCATTGGTCACGCCCTGGCCCAGCGGGCCGGTGGTCGTCTCCACACCGGGGGTGATGTCCACTTCGGGGTGGCCCGGGGTCTTGCTGTGCAGCTGGCGGAAGTTTTTCAGCTCGCTGATCGGCAGGTCGTAGCCGGTCAGGTGCAGCAACGCGTAAATCAGCATCGAGCCGTGGCCGTTCGACAGGATGAAACGGTCGCGGTTGATCCACTGAGGATTGAGCGGGTTGTGCTTGAGGTGCTTGCTCCACAAGGCCACTGCCATATCGGCCATGCCCATTGGCGCACCGGGGTGGCCGGAATTGGCTTGTTGAACGGCATCCATTGCGAGTGCGCGGATCGCATTCGCCATATTCTGATTGTTGACCATGGGAGTGGAGGAAGAAAAAAGCGACAAAGGCCGCATTTTAGCGGGCTGCCGTCTCACGCGTCCGGCATGGCAGTCTTGGCCTACGGCGGCGCAGGGCCACCGCCTACCCCAAGGGCTTGGGCAAACACTGACAATACGCAAGCTATCGCCAATAAAATTCTATTAATATAATTTATACCGACTATCGTTTGTCAGCTACCGCTTGAAAGGATTGACCATGCAACGCACCCTCTCCACCACCGCTCTGGCCTTGACGCTCGCCCTGGCATCGCTGAGTGGCAGCGCCCTGGCCAGCACCGCCGACAAGATCGCTGCCGTGCAAGCGGCCCGCTTCGACCTGGCCCAAGCCATCCAGAGCGCGCAGAGCCAGCATGGCCTCAAGGTGCTCAAGGCCGAGATCGATACCAAGAAAAAGCAGCCCATCTACGAAGTCAGCGGCATCAACGCCCAGGGCCGTGAAATCAAGCTCAAGTTCAGCGCGCTGGACGCCGCCAAGGTCATGGAAAACAAGGACGATGGCGCCGCCGAGAAAAAGGACACCGACCGCCTGGCTGCCGCCAAGATCGGCATCAACGACGCCATTGCCACCGCCTTGAAGCACACCCCCGGCAAGGCCATTGACGTGGACCTGGACGACCACCTGGGCGTGCTGACCTATGACGTCAAGATCCTCAACGCGGCCAATACCGAGGTGGAAGTGCGCGTCAACGCCGTTGAAGGCAATATCCACCAGTAAGCGGCTTTAAAAGCAAGATACCAAGGCCAGCCCCATGCTGGCCTTTTTTGCGTCCGGGGTTTGGACTCAGACCAAAGCTTGCGCCATGTACTGCGCATCCTCGCCATAGCTCAGCAAGGCCTCACGCTCCTGTGCCGACCAGGGCAGCAGCGCTGCATAGCCTTTGCGCTGCCAATACGGCTGCGAGCCCATCACCGACACCAGCGCCGAGTAACGCAGCCCATCGGCCTGCGCTTGTTGCAGCATCGCCTGCAGCAGCGCGGAGGCCAGGCCCTCGCCGGCCCGCTCGGGCGCGACGGCCATGTCATGCAGGTACAGCGTGTCGGCTGCCGATGCACAGGCAAAGCCGCCATGCAGCGGTGTTACCTTGCCCAACACGGAGCGGTAGGCCGCCAGATAGGCCAGCACCTGGCCTTGCTGCACGGCCACCAGCGAGCACTGCACAGGGCTGGCCAGCCGCGCTGCATACAGCGCGGCACTCTCCATAAAGTCCGCGCCATAGCAGGCCAGCTGCACCTGCATCAGGCCATCGAGGTGCTGCGCGGTCAGGGGTTCAAGGGACCAAAGGGGCTGGTCGTTGGAATGAAAACGCATCGGCCCATTGTCGGCGATGCGGCAGCCATCACATCAGGCCAAGGGCGCCAGTGGCTGGGCGGTCGATGCTGGCACCGCCGTGCACGCCGCGTTCATCACCATCGACAGCAGGCTGTAATAGCCATTGATGCCGATCAGGTCCATCACGCCCTGGTCGCCCAACAGCTGCTGGGCCCGGGTCCAGGTGGCATCGCTCACCTGGCGCTGCTGGTGCAGCTCGATGCAGAAGTCATGCACAACGGCCTCATCCTCAGGCATCGCATCGGGGCGGCGGCCTTGGGCCACGGCGTCCACAGTGGCCTGGCTCAGGCCTTCGCGCAGCGCAATGGGCGCATGGATGGCCCATTCCACCTGCTGCGTCCACTGGCGGGCCGTGACCAGGATGGCCAGCTCGGTCAGGCGCAGGCCGATGGCGCTGCGGTAGCGCAGGTACTCGCCCAGGCGCTGGGTGTGGTCCATCAGCTCGGGGCTGCGCAGCAAAGGCACAAAGGGCGATATCAGCGCGCCGCGCGGGCCATCGATGATGGGCTGGGCATAGCGGCGCTGCTCTTCGCTCCAGGTCTCGGGGGGCAAGGGCGGCATGCGGTCCTGGAAGGGCGTCATCGGGCAGGTTCTTTCAGATCGTTTCGGGGGCGTGTTCAGGCGGCTACCGGTTGCTGGGCCAGCACTTTGTCGATGGCATCGCCCAGGCGCTCGACCACCTGGTCCAGCTCGGCCTCGCCGCTGATAAAGGGCGGCGCCAGCAGCACATGGTCGCCATGCAGGCCGTCGATCGTGCCACCCATCGGGTAGCACAGCAAGCCCTGCTCCATCGCCTGCGCCTTGACCTTGGCATGCAGCTTGAACGCCGGGTCAAACGTCGCCTTGCTGCTGCGGTCCTGCACCAGCTCCACGCCCCAGAACAGGCCCCGGCCCCGGATATCACCGACATGCGGGTGCTCGTCAAAACGCGCATGCAGCTGCTTTTGCAGATAGGCGCCGCGTGCCAGCACCTGGGGCAGCAACTGGTCGCGCTGTATCACCTGCTGCACCGCCAGCGCGGCGGCCGCCGCCATCGCATGGCCGATGTAGGTATGGCCATGCTGGAACAGGCCACTGCCGCGCCGCATGGCCTCCACAATCTTGCGCTGGGCCAGCACCGCGCCAATCGGCTGGTAGCCGCCGCCCAGGCCTTTGGCAATGGTCATCAGATCGGGGCTGATGCCCTCTTGCTCGACCGCATGCAAGCTGCCGGTGCGGCCCATGCCGCACATCACCTCGTCGGCAATCAGCAAGATGCCATAGCGGTCGCACAGCGCGCGCAGGCCCTGCCAGTAGCCGGCAGGGGCGGCCACCGCGCCCAGGGTCGCACCCACCACGGGCTCGGCGACAAAGGCGATCACCTTGTCCGGGCCCAGCTCTTGGAACTTGGCATCGATCTCGGCCAGCAAACGCGCCACATAGGCGGGCTGGCTCTCGCCGTCCAGGCGGTCGCGGTATTCATAGGCGGGGGCCACGCGCCCCACGTCCAT
Source organism: Comamonas sp. 23 (assembly GCF_049601575.1). NCBI lineage: Bacteria > Pseudomonadati > Pseudomonadota > Betaproteobacteria > Burkholderiales > Comamonadaceae > Comamonas > Comamonas sp. 23. Next base: position 112,662 of record NZ_CP187127.1, read on the forward strand.
CAGGATGGGGGCAAACTGCTTGCGGCGCCATTCATTGCCGCCCACGGCCAAGGCACCCAAGGTGTTGCCGTGGTAGCTTTGGCGGCGCGCGACAAAGTGCGTGCGCTCGGGCTGGCCGATCTCGACAAAATACTGGCGCGCCATTTTCAGCGCGGCCTCGACCGCCTCGGAGCCGCCGGAGACAAAGTAGACATCGGTCATGCCCGCGGGCGCATGCGCGACCAGGTGGTCGGCCAGCGCCTCTTGCACCTCGGTGGTGAAAAAGCTGGTGTGGGCATAGGCCAGCTGGTCGAGCTGGCGGTGCATCGCTGCCAGCACATCCGGGTGGGCATGGCCCAGGCACGACACGGCTGCCCCGCCACTGGCATCCAGGTAGGCCTTACCGGCCTGGTCAAACAATTCCACGCCTTTGCCGCCGACCGCAACAAGAGGAACCTGGGCCAGAGAACGATGGATGACATGGCTCATGCGAGCACTCCTTGACAATGCGTCACCAGCCCTGCGCCGGCAGCGATACGCACAGTATAAGGATCATTTGTAATTTTTCAATAGATTAATGGATCATTTGCTCCATTTCCACCTATTTCTGTTCCCAGGCTTCCCCTTCCCTCCCTGTCGCTATCCGTTCAACGCAAGCCGCCTACATAGCGCTTGGCCGAGGCCACCAGCCCCTGCGGTGCAGCCGGATCGCTGGCAGGGGCCGGCGCCGCTGGGGCGGGTGCGCCCGGCAGGCTGGCCGCAAAGCGCTGCGCCAGGCGCTCCAGCTCCGCATCCTGGTTGGCCAGCGCATGGCTCAGCGCAAAGCGCGCCATCGCCTGGCCGTAGGCGGTATCGCTGGCCATCCACTCGGTATCGGTCACCCGGCCCGTCTTGCGGCGCAGCGCCACATGCAAATGCGCGGCGATGGCCAGGCGTTCACTGTCGTTCATACAAGCTCCTCCATGGCAGAACCTGAGGGGCAGGCGGCAGGCACAGAGCGCTGCTGCCTGGTGGCCCGGCGGCACCCGGTGGCGCCGGGCCTATCACGCTAGTTTTGGCTTTCCTGGTGCAGGCTGATATCCAGCCCATCGATCTCCTGCTGCGCCGTCACCCGCAAAGGCAGAACCACGCGGATAACGGTCAGCAAAATGGCAGTGCCCGCCGCGCTGTAAATAGCCACGGCCGCCACGGCCACCAGCTGGTTGAGAACCGTGGCATCCACGCCGGCAATGGCGCGGTCGGCAAACAAGGCGGTGAGCAGCGAGCCGGCAATGCCGCCCACGCCGTGCACGCCAAACACATCGAGCGAGTCGTCCACACCCAGGCGGCGCTTGAGCCAGGTGGCGCCCCAAAAGCAGGCTACGCCAGCCATCAGGCCGATGGCGACTGCGCCGCCCACCTGTACAAAACCGGCCGCCGGTGTGATGGCCACTAGACCGCCAATCAGGCCCGAGAGCACGCCCAGCAAGGTGGGCGCGCCGCGCACCCACCACTCGACCAGCATCCAGGACAGCGCGCCGGCAGCAGCGGCCACCATGGTCACCAGCATCGCCAGCGCCGCACGGCCATCGGCCGACAGGGCAGAGCCCGCGTTAAAGCCAAACCAGCCAATCAGCAGCAGCGCGGCACCCATCGCCGTCCAGCCCAGGCTGTGCGGCTCAAAGGCCTGGCGGCCATAGCCCTGGCGCCGGCCCAGCATGGCCGCGCAGACGAGGGCCGAGACGCCCGCATTGACGTGCACCACCGCGCCACCGGCAAAGTCCAGCGCGCCCAGCTTGTTGAGCCAGCCATCGCTCTCCCAGACCCAGTGGGCGACCGGCGCATAGACCAGCACGCTCCACAGCGCCGAGAACAGCAGCAGCGCCGAAAAGCGCATGCGCTCGACCACGGCGCCAATGATCAAGGTGGTGGTGATGACGGCAAAGGCCATCTGGAACAGCGCATAGAGCGACTCGGGCAGATGGGGCGCCAGGTGGCTGACCGACACGGTGCCCGCTGCCGCATCCAGGCGCATCGATGAGAACCAGGCCCGGTCCAGCCCGCCCAGCCAGGCCGTGGACTTGCTGAAGGCCAGCGAGTAGCCCAGCGCAAACCAGGTGAGTGACACCACCGCCGCCACCGCAAACACGGCCACCACCGTGTTGACCACATTCTTGCGCCGCACCAACCCGGCATAGAAGAGCGCAATGCCCGGCAGTGTCATCAGCAACACCAGCACCGTAGAGACCAAGAGCCAGGCCGTATCGGCCTTGTCAATCGCAGCCATCTGCACCATTTGCATGCCATCCCCTTTTTACGTTGTCATCCATTGCGGGTTTGTTTCAAAAGGTAGCAGTTTCTATGCCATGGAGCGGGAAAGCGCCTGGATACGCGGTCTGCGGGCATGCGCAGGGGTGGCCAGGCCGCCGGCCTATGCCCGATCGCACCACATCGGTGCCATGGGCCTTGGAGCAGCCACCAACGGAAAACCGGCGCATGCATCGCTGCAGGCGCCGGTTCTGTCTGAGGGGACTACAACGGAATTCAGTCCGCAGCCAACACCTTGCCCGGGTTCATCAGCCCCAGCGGATCGAGCGCCTGCTTGATCGCCCGCATGGCGGCCAGCTCCTGCGGCGTGCGGCTAAAGCCCAGGTAGGGCATCTTGTGCAGGCCAATGCCATGCTCGGCCGATACGCTGCCCTGGAACTGCTGCACCAGGCCGTACAGCACGGCCTCCAGCGCCTCGTCCTCACCGCCAATGGTTTTGCTGTCGGTCGTGACATGCAGGTTGCCGTCGCCCACATGGCCAAAGAACAGGCTGTGGTGGCCAGGCCAGCGCGCATCAAAGGCGGCGCGGCAGGCCGCAGCAAAGCGGCCAATATCCACCTGGGGCAGGCTGACGTCAAAGTTCACCGGCGGGTGCATGTGCGCGGTCATCTCGGCCGGTGCCTCGCGCAGCTTCCACAGGCTTTTGGCCTGCTCGCTCGACTGCGCAATCACTGCATCCACCACCTCACCGGCCTCCATGGCCTCGCCCAGGGCCTCTTCCACCGCAGCGCGCAGCGCAGCCTCGTCCTTGCCATCCACATCGATCAGCGCCTGCAGCGGGTGCTGCTGGGCAAACGCCGGCTGCAGCTTTTGCCACTGGATGGAGGTCTGCACAAAGTCGCTCCACATCAGCTCGAACGCGGCCACGCTGTTGCCAAAGCGGGCCTGCATGCGCGCCAGCACCGCCAGCGCTTCGTCAAAGCCAGGCAGCGCCACCATGCAGGTGGCCTTGGCCTGGGGGGCGGGCCGCAGGCGCAGCAGCACGCGGGTGATGATGCCCAAGGTGCCTTCGGCACCGATAAAGAACTGCTTGAGGTCATAGCCGGTGTTGTTCTTCAGCATGGGCCGCAGCATCGGCAGCACCGTGCCATCGGCCAGCACCACCTCCAGCCCCAGCACCTGCTCGCGCATCATGCCGTTTTGCAGCACGCCGTTGCCGCCCGCATTGGTCGAGACATTGCCGCCAATCTGGCAGCTGCCGCGCGCGCCCAGGTCCACGCCAAACACCCAGCCCGCCGCCACGGCCGCTTCCTGCACCGCCTGCAGGGTGACGCCGGCCTGCACCGTCATCAGGCCGGTGCGTGCATTCACGTCCTCGATCTGCTGCATGCGGTCGAAAGCCACCGCCACGCCCTGGGCCACTGGCACGGCCGCGCCGGCCAGGCCGGTCAGCCCGCCCTGGGGCACCACGGGCACCCGGTGGGCATGGCAGATGCGCAGCAGGGCGCTGACCTCTTCGGTGCTGCGCGGGCGCAGCAGCGCCAGCGGCGGCACCGGCGGCGTTCCGCTCCAGTCGGTCCAGTACTTCTCGGGGATGGCGCCCGCGCCGCGCGAAAAGCCGTTGGGGCCCAGCGCTTGCTCAAGATCGGTCCAAAAAGCCGCCGCAGGAGCGGCTGCCGCGTTGTCGGTGCGAGAGGTAGTCATAGACCGCTATTGTCGGGCGGTTTGCCTGACAGGCGCGGCCCGCCAGCAGCAAAACCTGCTGGGCCACTACAGCAAAAAACGGCATCCCAGGCCTGCCGTGCAAGCCCTGGATACCGTTTGCGGAGGCGTTGGAATCAGCGTGCCGATTGCTGCACGTAAGCCAGCAAGGTCTCCACCATGCGGCGCACATGGGGCTGCACCTTGGCGGCCACGGCCGGCAGGTAGTCAAAGGGCATGTGCTCCTGCATATAGCTGCTCTGCGTCATCTCCAGCTGGATGGCATGCACGTTCAGCGCCGGCTGGCCATAGTGGCGCGTGATGTAGCCGCCCTGGAAGCGGCCATTGAGCACGCTGGTAAAACCGTCAGCCTCACCCTTGCGGGCCTCGGCCAGCAGCGCCTCGCCCAGGCCTTCGCCGCAGCTCGCACCCTTGTTGGTGCCCAGGTTCAGATCGGGCAGCTTGCCGTCAAAAAAGCGCGGCAGCACCGACTGGATCGAGTGCGCATCCCACAGGCCAGCTGCGCCATGCTGGGCCTTGATGCGGGCCAGCTCGGCGGCCAGCTGGTCGTGGTAGGGCTTCCAGACCTGGTCGCGGCGCTGGGCAATCTCGGCGTCATCGGGCTGCAGCGCGGCGCTTTGGTAGACGGGGGTGTCGGCAAAGGTGTCGACCGGGCACAGGCCCGTCACGCTCTGGCCGGGGTAGAGGCTGGCGCCATCGGGGGGGCGGTTCATGTCCACCACCAGGCGCGAATGCGTGGCCACCAGGGTCGAGGCCCCGATCTCCTGCGCAAACGCATAGAGCAGCGGCAGGTGCCAGTCGGTGTCATGCACCTCGCGCGCCTCGGGCGTGAAGCGCTCGGCCAGCGCGGGCGGCACATAGGTGCCCACATGGGGGAAGGAGATCAGCAGCGGCGCCGTGCCTTGGCGGAATTCAAACGCTGCGCGGTCGGTTTCAAAATGCATGGATCACGTCTCCTGAAGAAGTTCGCTGCGCGCGGCGACAAAGCCGCGCTGCGCGCTGTGGTGCAGCCGGTGGCGGCCGTCGGCCACGCGGCACTGGCCGCCCACCCAGACACTGGCCACCGCACTGCTGCGGCTGCTGGCAAACACATGGGCATCGAGCTGCTCGGCAGCGGGCAGCCCGGCCAGCGCCAGGTGCTGGCCATCGAGCACCACAAAATCGGCCTGCTGGCCCACGGCCAGGCCGGCCACTGCGCGGCCACTGGCCTGCGCGCCGCCCTGCACCGCTGCCAACAGCATATGGCTGCCCACATGGGGCTGCTGGGCACTGGCCGCCACATTGCGCTGCTGCGATTGCAGGCGCTGGCTGTACTCCAGCATCATCAGCTCTTCGGCGGCGTTCACGCCGATGTGGCTGTCCGAGCCAATGCCCCAGCGGCCGGCACCGGCCTGCCAGCGCGGCAGGTCAAAGATGCCGTCGCCCAGGTTGGCTTCCGTCAGCGGGCACAGGCCCGCCACCGCCTGCGAGGCGGCTGCGGCTGCGTATTCGGCCTCATCCATGTGCGTGGCATGCACCAGGCACCAGCGCGCGTCCACCGGCATATGGTCCAGCAGCCAGGCCACCGGGCGCTGGCCGCTCCAGGCGACGCAGGCGTTGACCTCAGCCATCTGCTCGGCAATGTGGATGTGTACGGGCGCCTGGGCGCTCAGCGCATGCAGGCCCTGCACGGCCTCTTGCAAGGCCTCGGGCGCCACCGCGCGCAGCGAGTGCGGCGCCAGGCCCAGCGCCGCGCCTTGGGCGGCGCAGGCGGGGGCCAAGGTCTCCAGCAGGCGCAGCATGTTGTCGGTGCTGCGGATAAAACGCTTTTGCCCGTCATTGGGTGCCTGGCCGCCAAAGCCGCTGTTCTGGTAGAGCACCGGCAGCAAGGTGATGCCGATGCCCGCTGTCTGCGCGGCACGCAGCAGCGCCAGGCTCAGCTCGCCATCGGGGGCGTAGGCCTGGCCATCGGGCTGGTGGTGCAGGTAGTGGAACTCGCAGACGCTGGTGTAGCCCGCTTCGAGCATCTCGATGTAGAGCCAGGTGGCAATCGCCTCCAGGTGCTGGGGCCCCAGGCGCGCGGCAAAGCGGTACATCAGGTTGCGCCAGCTCCAAAAGCTGTCCTGCGCCTGGCCGCGGAACTCCGAGAGCCCGGCAAAGCCGCGCTGGAACGCATGCGAATGCAGGTTGGGCATGCCCGGCAGCACCGGTCCGCCGGCCTGCGCCACACCCGCGCAGCGGGCCGCATCCACTCCCGTTTCGATGGAGCTGAAGAGGCCTTGCGCATCCCAGCGCAGCAGCACGTTCTGCGCCCAGCCCGTGGGCAGCAAGGCCTGGGCGGCAAACAGTTGGTTATGGGTATTCATCGCATCAGACACCGGCTGCTACCTCCTGCAGCGCGACAGCGATCAACAGGGCGTCGTCGCTGCTCGCTTCCAGCTGCAGCGGCTGGCCGGGCGCAGCGGTCCAGTACAGGCCATCTTCGCCACCGGCCACCAGCGCAGCGGCTTGCGCAGGCAGGCGCCAGCTGCCAGCCCGCGCCAGCAGCAGGCCCTGGGCACTGCCCAGCTGCAGGCTGCCACCCCGGTGGATCGTCACCTGCGCCTGCACGCGGCCGCGCCGGGTCATCACATTCAGATCCTGCGAGGCGCCACCCAGCAGCTGGCAGTCCAGCGCCACATCGCCCGAGAACGCAAAGGGCTGCAGGCAGTGCTGCAACAAATGGTCCACGCTGCCATCGGCAGCCTGCAAATGCACGCCATCACCACCCAGCAAGGTGATGATGCGGTCCACCCCGGCAAAGGCCGAGAACGGCCCACTGCTGGCGATCTGCGCAATGCTGATGCGCCAGGCAAAACTGTCGATGCTGGCGCCAGGCGGCCAGCACAGCACCTCTTGCGTCGTGCCGCCGCCGTTCTTCCATGGCGCGGCGGGCAGCGCGCTGCTGCTGAAAAATTGCATGCTCATCCCTGCCCGTTTATTGCTTTGTCAACACGGCCTGCAAAAAGCTGCGCGTGCGCTCCTTGGTCGGGTTGCTGAAGATGGTCTGCGGGTCACCGGCTTCGATGATGCCGCCGCCATCCATGACGACGACCACATCGGCCACTTCCTTGGCAAAGCCCATTTCATGGGTGACCACCATCATGGTCATGCCTTCGGCGGCCAGCATCTTCATCACCTGCAGCACCTCGCCCACCAGCTCGGGGTCGAGCGCCGAGGTCGGCTCGTCAAACAGCATCACTTTGGGCCGCATGGCCAGCGCGCGCGCAATCGCCACGCGCTGCTTCTGCCCGCCCGAGAGGCTGCCGGGCATCGCATCGGCCTTGTGGCCCAGGCCCACTTTTTTCAGCAGGTCATGCGCCAGCGCATCGGCATCCTTGCGGCTCAGGCCGTGGAGCTTGCGCGGGCCCAGCGTCACGTTGTCCAGCACCGACAGGTGCGGAAACAGGTTGAAGGACTGGAACACCATGCCCACCTCTTCGCGCAGCGCATTGAGGGCTTTTTCGGGCAGCATCTGGCCGTCCTGCACCAGGGTGCGGCCACAGATGTCGATGCGGCCGCCCTGCGGGGCTTCGAGCCCATTGCAGCAGCGCAGGAACGTGCTCTTGCCCGAGCCGCTGGGGCCGATGACGACCACCACCTGCTGGGGCTGCACATCGAAGTCGATGCCATCGAGCACCACATGAGTGCCAAAGGCCTTGCGCAGGCCACGGATGCGGATCATGGATTCGGAAAGTTGGGGAGCTGCGGTCATTGCACCATGCCTCCAGCGCGCAGGCGCTTTTCAAAATGGCGCAGGGCCAGGGTGGTCACGCCGGTCAATACAAAATAAATCACGGCAATCGCCAAATACACTTCCAGCGAGCGGTAGGAGACGCTGATGATCTTCTGGCCCTGGTGCATCACATCATGGATGGTCAGCAGCGAGACCAGCGCCGAGTTCTTGATCAGCGCGATGAACTCATTGCCCAGTGGCGGAATCATGCGCACGATGGCCTGGGGCAGGATCACCGAGAGCATGGCCTGGCCCGACGACATGCCGATGGAGCGCGCCGCCTCCATCTGGCCGCGGTCGATGGACTGGATGGCGCCGCGCACCACTTCGGACACATAGGCGCCCGAGTAGATGCCCAGGCCCAGCACGCCGCAGGCAAAGGCCGGCAGCATGATGCCAAACTGCGGCAGGCCAAAGAACAGAATGAACAGCTGCACCAGAAGCGGCGTGCCGCGGATGGCGGCCACATAGGCCGTGCAGATGCCGTAGATGATCCTGTTCTTGGGGTTGAGCCGGCCAATGCCGATCAGCAGACCCATCACGCAGCCCAGCACCAGCGCAGCGGCCGTGATCTCCACCGTCACCGCTGCACCGCGCAGCAGATCGGGCCACCCTGCCCAGACGGGCGAAAAATCCAAATCCATAGTCAATCCTGTCGTCTCAGATCAGCGCACTGCCTGGGCAGCGCGCTGCGGCACCCTTGCCAATTACTTGCTGCTGGGGAACCACTTGTCCACGATGGCCTTGTAGCCACCGTCGGCCTTGAGCTGCTCGAGCGCCTTGTTCACGGCGGTGGTCAACTCAGGCGTGTCCTTGCGGATGGCCATGCCGTATTCCTCGGTGGTGATCTGCTCGGCCAGCACCTTCATGCCGCCGCGCGTGCGGTTGTACTGGAACGCAGCGGGCTTGCCGGTCACGGCGGCATCGGCGCGGCCGATATCGACCAGGTTGAACATTTCCTGGTTCTTTTCGACCTCAACGCGCTGCACCTTGGGGAAGTGCTCGGTGAGGTAACCCACCGACTTGGTGCCCACCTGCACCGAGACCTTCTTGCCGTCCAGATCGCTCAGCTTGGTGATGGGGCTGCCTTCCTTGACCATGGCCACCAGGCCACCGGCGTAGTAAGGCTGGGTGAAGTCCACCACCTTCTTGCGCTCATCGGTGATGTAGATGGCAGAGACGGCCATGTCGTAGCGCTTGGCGATCAGACCCGGCACCAGGCCCTTGAAGTCGATATCGACCCATTCGACCTTCTTGCCCAGCTTGGCCGCCACGGCCTCGACGAGTTCGACATCAAAACCGGTCTTCTTGCCGTTTTCGACAAATTCCATCGGCGGGAAAGTGGCATCGGTGGCCACGCGCAGCACATTGTTCTGGGCAAAGGCAGCGCCTGCACCACAGGCCAGGGCGATCAAAGAGGTCTTCAAGACCAGGCGACGGAAGTTCATGGGAGAGTCCTTTTTCAATTCAAGTACCAAGCAAAATCGCAATGTCATCCAGCCAGACTGCGGGAGATGCGGGCCGCTGCTGCCAAGGTTGCCTGCACCAGCTGGGCTTGCTGGTGCTGCACGCGCTGCTGCGGGGCCATCAGGCTGAGCGCAGCGACCGCGCGGCGGCCGCTGGCAAACACCGGCACGCTGCAACCCCAGACACCGGCGTCGACCTGGCCCACCGTGGTGATGTAGCCCTGTGTGCGCAGCTCCTGCAGCTCGGCAGCGGCCTCGGCGCGAGCGGGGGTGCCTTCGCCGTAGTGCTGGTTGAGCAGCGCTTCGCGTTGCACGGCGGGCAGGTAGGCCAGCACGCACTTGGCAGAAGCCCCCACCTTCAGCGGCACGCTGCTGCCCTTGTCGAACGAGCAGCGCAGCGACAGCGGGCTTTCCACCATGTCCAGGCAGACGGCCTGGCCATTGGCCGCTACCAAGAGGCCTGCGCTCTCCTGGGTCTGCTGCGACAGCTGCACCAGCACAGGGCGGGCCACATGCACCAAATGGGAGCCATCGTCAAAGCCACGCGCCAGCTGCAGGCCAAGCGGCCCGGGCGCATACAGCGCGCCACTGTCGGCCACAAAGCCAAAGCGCTTGAGGCGCGCGAGCTGCCGGTACAGGCTGCTGCGGGGCAAGCCGGTGCCCTGCATCAGCTCGCTGGCCGACAGCGGCCGCCCGGCGCAGGCCAATACCGCCAGCACCTGCAGCACCCGGTCGGCCGCCGACACCTCGGAACCCGGGGTATCCGCTGCCGTGCGCTCGCTGACCAACAACTCTGTAGCATCCATTCGCAATTCCCATTCTTCGGGACTAATGACAACAAGGATCTTGCAAGATCAATGCCAGAATTGTCGATTTGCTCTCTGTATTGCACCCTAGCGCAAACCCTAGGTCGGAATTGAATGGCCCATTCAATTCCCACTTATTGGGAATTTGAAATGTAAAAAACACCGGCGTGGTGCGGCGCTTGGCGCGCAGGCCAGCGCCGCCGCACCCGTGCAGGGCGGGGTGGACGGGAGAGAGAGAGGGGAGTGTTTGGGCGGGCCCGTGGTGGGGGCGCCGCTCCATCAGCGTTGAGTCAACGCTTCGTCAGCGCACAGGCTGCGGTCAAAGTGCTGCCAGATAGCCCAAAGCCGCGAGCGGCGCCGTCTCGGCGCGCAAAACACGCGGGCCCAAGGTCACCGGTGCAAAGCCGTTGCCGCGCGCCAGCGCTTCTTCGGCGGGCGACAGGCCGCCTTCGGGGCCAGAGAGGAAGACGAGGGGCTGGGCGCCCGCCTGCTGTACCACCTGGGCCAGCGGCTGCGTGCCGTCTGCCAGCGACAGCACCAAGCGCTGTGCATCGGCCAGGCCGCCGGCCTTGACCCATTGCGCCAGGTCCACCGGCGCATGGATGCGTGGCACCTGGTTGCGGCCGCACTGCTCGCAGGCGCTCGCGGCAATCGCTTGCCAGCGCTCCTGGCGCTTGGTGGCGCGGTCGCCCTTGAGGCGGGTGACCGAGCGCTCGGCCTCCAGCGGGGTGATGCTGGCGACGCCCAGCTCGGTCGCCTTCTCCACCAGCCATTCCATGCGCTCGCCAGCGGTAATGCCGGCCAGCAGGTGCACGGCGCGGGCCGCTTCGCGCTCGATCGCTGTGTGGCCCTCAATCTGCACGGTCACATGGCTGCGGCCCATCTGCACGATGGTGGCGTCGTATTCACCTGCGGGGCTGCCGGCTACGCCATTGAACAAGGTGATGTGTTCGCCCGGCTGCATGCGAAACACCTGCACATGGCGTGCAGCCTCGGGCGGCAGATCCAGTGCAGCGCCTACGCGCAACTCAACGGGGCAGTAAAAACGGGGCATGGTGCTGGGTCAAAGTGGATGGCAGGAAAGGGCAGAGATTGAAGCAACGAGGTTCAGCCCCGGCCCATCATCCAGCCGCCTTGCTCCTCGATGCCCTCGACCTCATGGATCAGGCGCATCAGCGGCACCAGCTCGCGGTAGCGCGAGGCCGTCGCGCGGATGTAGTGCAAAAAGCGCGGTGCATCGGCCAGGTAGCGCGGCTTGCCGTCGCGCAAGGTCAGGCGGGCAAAGATGCCAGCCACTTTCAGGTGGCGCTGGATGCCCATCCATTCGACTGCGCGGTAGAAGTCACCAAAATCGGCACCAAAGCCCGAGGGGCTGTCAGCGCCCAGCAGGCCAGCCTTGCGCGCCTTCTCCCAGTAGCGGATGGTGATGTCCACGACAAAGTCTTCTTCCCAGCTGATGAAGGCATCGCGCATCAGGCTGGCAATGTCATAGGTGATCGGGCCGTAGAGCGCATCCTGGAAATCCAGCACGCCCAGCGGCGCACCGGCGCTGGGGGGCACCATCAGGTTGCGCATCATGAAGTCACGGTGCACAAACACGCGTGGCACCGACAGGTTCTGCGCCACGATGGCGTCAAAGGCGTTTTGCAGCACGGCCTGCTGTTTGTCGCTCAGTTGCACCTGGCGGTGCTGGGCGATGTACCAGTCAGGGAACAGCTGCAGCTCGCGGCGCAGCACGGCCTCGTCATAAACGGGCAGCACGCCTTCGCGCGATGCCTTTTGCCAGTCCACCAAGATATCGACCGCCTGCATGTACCACTGGTAGGCGGCCTGGGAATCGGGCGGCTGGAGCTTTTCGATCACCGTCTGCGTGCCCAGATCGGACAGCAGCATGAAGCCGTGAGCGGCATCCCAGTCCAGCACCTGGGGGGCATTCAGGCCAGCCTCGGCCAGCAGCGCTTGCACCTTCACAAAGGGTTCGCTGTTTTCCTTGTCCGGCGGCGCATCCATGATGATACGCGTGCCGCCCTGCAGGTCGTCCACCCGCAAATAGCGGCGAAAGCTCGCATCGGCAGACGCCAGGCGAACGCTCTCGGGCCGCAGACCATGGCGGGCCGCTACCGCTGCCAGCCAGGGGGCAAACTGCGCGGCGCGAGTGGCATCTGCCCACACAACTGGGGTAACGCCCTGTAAAGATTGCTTGGCGCTGTCAGGCTGGGGTGCTACAGAAGATGCAGCAATAGGGTCAGACATGGGGGAAATAGATTGGCTCATGGATAATGCAGATTCTACAAAGCCCTGCCGCCCGGCTGGGCCCCAGATCCAGATCCGTGTGCATGTATGCACCGCAGATGCACAGGCCAGTGGCTATTTCCCATGGATATTCACGCTTTAACCGATGTGGCGCCAGCCTCGCCCCGCCCTGCAGGCGCCGCCGCAGGGCTGCGCGCGCGCGCAAACACCAACACATCGCCCCGCACCTTGTCCCGCACCCCCCTTAGCTTCTCCCCCACCACCATCGCCCGGCTGTGCATGGCCATGCTCTGGGCATCGCCCGCGCTGGTACTGGCCCAGGCGCCCGCTGGCAGCGATGACGCCGGCCTGGTGCTGCGCGCCAGCCCCCGCCTGCAAGAGAGCCTGAGCTCCGAGCAGCGCGGCAAGATGCCGGTCTACCTCGAGGGCGACGAGCTCACCGGCCAGACGGCGGACATGACCACCGTCACCGGCAATGCCAGCCTGCGCCGCGCCGACACGATGATCCGCGCCGACCGCCTGCGCTTTTACGAGCCCAGCAACACCGCCTATGCCGATGGCAATGTGCACATCAACCGCGCCGGCAGCGTGTTTGACGGCACCGAGCTGCAGATGCAGCTCGATTCGAACGAGGGATTCTTCAAGGACGCCAACTACCGCCTGCTGCCCAACAACGGCTATGGCGTGGCCTCGCGCGTGGATTTCATCGACCGCGAGCGCTCGGTCGTGCATGATGGCACCTACACCACCTGCCAGCGCGACGACGAGGCCAGCTGGCAGCCCGACTGGATCATCCGTGCTGAAAAAATCAGCATCGACAACCTCGAAGAGGTCGGTGTGGCCGAGAATGGCGTGCTCGAATTCAAGGGCGTGCCGATCATCCCCATCCCCAAGATGAGCTTTCCGCTGTCGGAAAAGCGCAAATCGGGCCTGCTGCCGCCCACGATGTCGCTCGACAGTGACAGCGGCTTCACCTACGCCCAGCCCTATTACTGGAACATTGCGCCCAACCGCGATGCGACGATCACGCCGACGGCCATGGTCAAGCGCGGCCTGGCGCTGGGCGGCGAGTTCCGCTACCTGGAGCCGACCTACAGCGGCACCCTGGCGGGCCTCTACATGCCCGGCGACCGCCTGCGCGACCGCGACCGCTGGTCCTGGCTGTGGATGCACAATGGCAGCCTGGATACGCCCATTGGCGGCCTGGGGCTAAACATCAACGCCAAGCGCGTGAGCGACTCGGACTACTGGCGCGACTTCCAGGGCAACAGCTACAAGCTCAACGAGCGCCTGCTCAACAGCGAAGCCTCGGCCAGCTGGTCGCGCGATGACCACAGCCTGCTGCTGCGCGCGCAGAAGTGGCAGACCCTGCAGGACCCGCTCTCGCCGATCGTGCCGCCGTATGACCGCATGCCCCAGCTGCAGTACCGCTACACGCCGCAGAACCTGCCGCTGGGCCTGGAAGGCTCGATCGAGGCCGATGCCACGCGCTTCCGTGCCGACACCAGCCTGCTCAACCAGCCCAATGCCGACCGGGGCTATATCCAGGCCGAGCTGAGCCGCCCCTTCATTGCGCCGCAGGGCTACATCACGCCCAAGCTGATGCTCAACACCCGGCACTACAACTTTGACAACTCGGGCCTGGCCACCGTCAGCAGCGCCAGCATCACCGTGCCCACCGTCAGCCTCGACAGCGGCCTGACCTTTGAGCGCAGCACACGCCTGTTTGGCCGCAACCTGATCCAGACGCTGGAGCCGCGCGCCTTCTACACCTACACGCCCTACCGCGACCAGAGCATGATCCCGGTCTACGACACGGCGCCGTACGACTTCAGCTTTGCGACCATCTTCAGCTCGAACTCGTTCAGCGGCTATGACCGCATTGCCGACAACAATATGCTGACCGTGGGCGCCACCACGCGCTTTCTCGATGCCGAGACCGGCGCCGAGGCCGCGCGCTTTGGCATCGCCCAGCGCCTGCGCTTCTCGGACCAGCGCGTGGTCATGCCCAATGCCAGCTCGGTCGAAGAGCGCTGGTCGGACATCATGCTGGGCGCGGGCATCAACTGGACACCCAAGTGGGGCTTTGACACCACGGTGCAGTTCAACCCGGACAGCGGCCGCTCGGTGCGCTCGACCATGCAGGCGCGCTACAAGCCCGGCGACTACAAGACGCTGGCACTGGCCTACCGCTACCAGGCGCAGAACAGCGAGCAGATGGACCTGGGCTGGCAATGGCCAGTCAATGAAATCTTTGGCTCCGGGGGCAAAAAAGCCAAGGGCGAAGGCCGCTGGTACACTGTGGGCCGCCTGAACTACAGCATGCGCGACAAGAAACTGGTGGACTCTGTGGTCGGTGTGGAATACGCCGGATGCTGCTGGAGCAGCCGCATTGTGCTGCAGCGCTTGCAGAACTCGCTGGTGCAGTCCAACACCAAGCTGCTGTTCCAGATGGAATTTACCGGCCTGACCAAACTCACCCTGGGCGCTGACCCGCTGGCCAGCATGCGCGAAAACGTGCCCGGCTACCAGTCTCTGCCCAGCGGCAACGGCGCTGCAGTACCCAGCCGTTTCAGCAATTACGATTGAAGCATTCCCTGACCATGAAACAACGCATTCTCTCTTTGAGCGTGGCCTGCAGCCTGGCTTTGCTGGCCGGTGCCAGCGCAGCGCAAGGCATGAAGGCCAGCGGCGACAGCGCATCGGCTCGCATGCGGGCCCCTGGCGCAGGCCTGGCCACGCCGACGGCCGTTCCTTCGGTGGCCATCCCGGCGGCCGCTGTTGCCCAGCGCAGCAGCAATGCCCCGCGCTCTGCGGACTTCATCGTCGCGGTCGTCAATTCCGAGCCGGTCACCAACGTCGAAGTGCAGCAGCAGTACGAACGCCTGCGCGCCCAGGCCGAGGCCAACAACATGCCCGCCGAGACCGCTCGCCGCCAGGCGCTGGAGATGCTGATCGGCCAGAAGATCCAGCTGCAGATGGCTGCCGAGCGCAACATCACGGTGGACAACTTCGCCGTGCAACAGGCCGAAGAGTCCGTCGCGCGCCAAAACAGCATGACCATGCCCGAGCTGCGCCGCCGCCTGGCCAGCGAAGGCATTCCGGAAGCGCAGTTCCGCGCCGATCTGAAAAAGCAGCTGGTGATCCAGAAGCTGCGCGAGGCCGAGGTGGACTCCAAGGTGCGCGTGAGCGACCTCGACATCGACCAGTACCTGCGTGAGCAAAAGGCCAAGGCCGGCATGGCCAGTGCCGCCACCCAGCTCAACCTGGGCCACATCCTGATCACCGTGCCAGAAAACGCCAGCGACGACCAGGTCAAGCAGCTGCAGGCCAAGGCCCAGCAGGCGGCCGACAAGATCCGCGCTGGCGAAGACTTTGGTGCCGCCGTGGCCGAGTTCTCCGATGTGCCCGACGGCAAGGGCGGCGGCGCCATGGGCCTGCGCCCGGCCGACCGCTACCCCGAGCTGTTCGTCAAGGCCACACAGTCCACCCCGCTGGGCGCCATTGCCGGCCCGGTGCGCTCGCCTGCGGGCTTCCACATCCTGAAGGTGCTGGAGAAGACCAGCGGTGAGGTGCCCGCCATCGTCACCCAAAGCCATGCCCGCCACATCCTGCTGCGCCCCGGCCCCCAGCTGAGCGAAGCCCAGGCCGTGGAGCGCCTCGAAGACTACCGCCGCCGTGTACTGGCCAAGCAGGACACGTTCGAAGACCTGGCCAAGCGCTACTCGGAAGACGGCAGCGCCAAGGAAGGCGGCGACCTGGGCTGGGCCAGCCCACGCAAGTTCGTGCCGGAGTTCGAAGAAGCGCTCAACGCACTGCAGCCCGGCGAGATCAGCCAGCCCATTGCCAGCCGCTTTGGTATCCACCTGATCCAGCTGCTCGAGCGCCGCGAAGCCAAGCTCAACCAGCGCGAGCAGCGCGACATGGTGCGCTCCATCGTGCGCGAGAACAAGCTCGAGCAGGCCTTCAGCACCTGGGCGCAGGAAGCCCGTGCGCGGGCCTACGTGGAATACCGCGAGCCGCCCCAGTAACCCATCCAGCGGCCTGGGGCGCGATGACCCTGCCCGGCGCTGTGGCGCTGCGGCGGTGTCATCATCGGCCCAGGTCTGCCCACTCCAAGAGCGGTGCTTTCGCACCGCTTTGTCATTGCATGAAACACATTCCCCGCAAGCGCTTTGGCCAGAACTTTCTGACCGATCGCGCCGTCATCGACGCGATTGTCGACGCCATCCACCCGCTGCCCGGCCAGACGGTGGTGGAGATCGGCCCGGGCCTGATGGCGCTGACCCAGCCGCTGGTCGAGCGCCTGGGCAAGCTCAGCGTCATTGAGCTCGACCGCGATCTGGCCGTGCGCCTGCGCACGCACCCGCAGCTCGATGTGGTCGAGTCCGATGTGCTGAAGGTCGATTTCCGCGCCCTCGCCCAGCGCCTGGGCGTGGACAAGCTGCGCGTGGCCGGCAACCTGCCCTACAACATCTCCAGCCCCATCCTGTTTCACCTGCTCGACCAGGTCGATGTGGTCGAAGACCAGCACTTCATGCTGCAAAAAGAGGTGATCGACCGCATGGTGGCTGCACCCGCCACCTCCGACTACGGGCGCCTGACGGTCATGCTGCAGTGGCGCTATGCGATGGAGAACGTGCTCTTTGTGCCGCCCGAGAGCTTTGACCCGCCCCCCAAGGTGGACAGCGCCGTCGTGCGCATGGTCCCGCGCGCCGAGCCCGCCCAGCTCGATGCCAAGCTGCTCGAAGACCTGGTGCGCGTGGCCTTCAGCCAGCGCCGCAAGATCTTGCGCAACACCTTGGGCAAATGGCTGGAGGAAAAGGGCTACAGCGGCAACTTCGACCTGCAGCGCCGCGCCGAAGAGGTGCCGGTGGCCGAATACGAACAGGCCGCTGCCAGCCTCTCAGCAGCTTCCAAGGTGGCCTGAGCGTTGGGGCCCCGCCCATAAGCAAAACGCCCGGCGCAAGCCGGGCGTTTTTTCTGGGTCATCAGCAAGCCGATCAGAGGAAAGAGTAAAAGCAGCGAAAAGGCACCTTGCGCTCGGCCCAGTACTCGGCCGCATCGCGAAACACATCGAGCAGCTGCTCGCGCGCTTCGCGGTCAAACTTCATCGCAGTCGGGATCTGGTCCAGCACCACGACAAAGCCGGGCTGGGGGCCACTCTTGTGCAAAGGGTCGGTCAGGCAGTCGAACAGCGCGTCGAAGTTCTTGCCGTAGTGCGACGGAAAATAAAACTGCATGCCAATCAACTCGAGCACATCGGCCTTGGACAGGGCGTGCGCCAGATTGGCGTACAAAAAGTGCTGCCCCAGGTTCTGGGCTGCGTCGCGCAGGTCTTCCAACCGGTAGGCACGAATGGCCTGCACGATGTTGGGACGCACAAAACGCAGCGATGTATCTTGTACCTGACGAAGTGGAGTGTCCATCTCCGTTGCTCTTTCCATTAGCATTTTTTAAAAACCACACCCCATCCCTGGGGCTCATTGGGCATTGTTGACTTAGCACATCACTCTGCGCAAGACATCTCTTGCGGAAAAGCGACATAGGAGGAATCTGACTGGCTAATTCACAATACGCCGAAAGCTGCTGTAGTGATCCTGGGTGTAGTAGCAAGTATCGGGCATTGTGGCGACCTGACCGCCACAAATAATGCGACGCGCCCCCCGATCACGGGAGCCGGGTGTCTTGACGGTGTATTCCCGGTAGTAACCACGCGGGTGCCTGGGCAGGTTGCGTTCACGGTTACCAAATACCGAGCCGTCCTTGTCATAAGGAAAAGGGCCGCCCTCGAAGATCAATGCATAGGTTTTGCGGCCTTGTGGCGGCAATTCGGCCACAGCCACGACCGGCCCATCGAATGCGGAAAGCCCGCTGCCTCGGGCCTGAACCCCAGGCGGCAGCGCAGCCATGACCGCAGCGAGCACACCAGCCTTCACAGACGAGCGGGCCAGAAAACCCCATGCTTTGAGCATCGACAACACCTTTCAGAACTGCGGGCGCACCGAAAGTTCAGCCGGTCAGTGTGACGGATTGCCCCCCAAAATGCAAGAAGCCTGCCCAAAATTTGAGCAGGCTTCTCAGTATTTTACAGCTGCAAGCGTGGCAGACTCAAGCCAAATGCGCTGTAAATATCTTTATCAGCGCGCAAAATTCGCGTCCGCTACCGCAACAGCCGTCATGTTGACAATGCGGCGCACCGTGGCGCTGGGGGTCAAAATATGCACCGGTTGCGCGGCGCCCAGCAGAATCGGGCCAATGGCGATATTGCCGCCAGCGGCCGTTTTGAGCAGGTTGTAGCTGATATTGGCCGCATCAATGTTGGGCAGCACCAGCAGATTGGCGTTACCTACCAGCGGGCTCTCGGGCATGATGCTGGCGCGTTGCTTCTGGTCCAGCGCCACATCGCCGTGCATCTCGCCATCCACTTCCAGCCAGGGCGCCTGGATGCGCAGCAGCTCCAGCGTCTGGCGCATCTTGATGGCGCTGGGCTGGTTGCTGGAGCCAAAGTTCGAGTGCGACAGCAGCGCGGCCTTGGGCTTGATACCAAAGCGCATCATCTCCTCGGCCGCCATGATCGTGATCTCGGCGAGCTGCTCGGCCGTCGGGTCGTAGTTCACATGGGTGTCGACCAGGAAGACCTGGCGCTCGGGCAGCAGCAGGCCGTTCATGCAGGCGTAGGTCGCCGTGCCGGCGCGCTTGCCAATCACCTGGTCGATGTAGTGCAGGTGGATGGCGGTGTTGTTCCAGGTGCCGCAGATCAGGCCATCGACCTCGCCCTTGTGCAGCAGCATGCAGCCAATCAGGGTCAGGCGGCGGCGCATTTCGATCTTGGCGATCGGCACCGTCACGCCCTTGCGCTCGGCCATGCGGTGGTAGGACTGCCAGAAATCGCGGTAGCGGTCGTCATGCTCGACGTTGACCACATCGTAGTCCGTGCCTTCCTTGAGGCGCAGGCCGAACTTCTCGATGCGCTGGGCAATGATCGCCGGGCGGCCGATCAAGGTGGGGCGCGCCACACGCTCGTCCACGACGATCTGGGCCGCACGCAGGATACGCTCTTCCTCGCCTTCGGCG
Source organism: Comamonas sp. 23 (assembly GCF_049601575.1). NCBI lineage: Bacteria > Pseudomonadati > Pseudomonadota > Betaproteobacteria > Burkholderiales > Comamonadaceae > Comamonas > Comamonas sp. 23. The sequence goes on from NZ_CP187127.1 coordinate 131,966, forward strand.
TAGGCAATGCGCTTTTTCGCAGCGCGCTTGGCCGCCATGAAGATGGGCTTCATCGCGGTGCCGGAGGCGTAGACAAAAGTCTGCAGGTGCTCGCGGTAAGCATCCATGTCCTGGATCGGACGCTCGGCCACGCCGCATTCCGCTGCCGCCTGCGCCACAGCGGGCGCAATCTTCATCATCAGGCGCGGGTCAAACGGCTTGGGGATCAGGTACTCGGGGCCAAAGGACAGGTCCTGGCCGGCATAGGCATTGGCGACCTCTTCGGTCTGCTCGGCCTGGGCCAGGTCGGCAATCGCGTGCACCGTGGCGATTTCCATCTCGGTGGTGATCGTCGTCGCGCCGCAATCGAGCGCGCCCCGGAAGATATAGGGGAAGCACAGCACGTTGTTGACCTGGTTCGGGTAGTCCGAACGGCCGGTCGCCATGATGATGTCGTCGCGCACCGCCTTGGCGTCTTCGGGCGAGATCTCGGGATTGGGGTTGGCCAGCGCAAAAATGATGGGGCGCGCAGCCATGCGCTGCACCATGTCGGGCTTGAGCACGCCGCCCGCCGACAGGCCCAGGAACACATCGGCGCCGTCAATCACCTGCGACAACGTGCGCTTGTCGGTTTCTTGCGCGAAAAGCTCCTTATCTTCGTCCATCAGCTCGGTACGGCCTTTGTAGACCACGCCAACGATGTCGGTGACAATCACGTTTTCGCGCTTGAGGCCGATCTCCAGCAGCAGGTTCAGGCAGGCAAGCGCTGCAGCGCCCGCCCCCGAGGCCACCAGCTTCACTTCTTCAATCTTCTTGCCTGCGACCTTGAGCGCATTGACCATGGCCGCTGCCACAGTGATCGCGGTGCCGTGCTGGTCGTCGTGGAAGACCGGGATCTTCATGCGCTTGCGCAGTTCACGCTCCACATAGAAGCACTCGGGCGCCTTGATGTCTTCCAGATTTACGGCGCCAAAGGTGGGCTCCAGCGCGGCGATCACTTCCACCAGCTTCTGGGGGTCTTTTTCGTTGATTTCGATGTCAAAAACATCGACACCTGCAAATTTCTTGAACAGAACACCCTTGCCTTCCATCACCGGCTTGGAGGCCAGCGCGCCGATGTCGCCCAGACCCAGCACAGCCGTGCCGTTGGAGATCACGGCCACCAGGTTGCCACGGCTGGTGTACTTGAAGGCAGCTGCCGGATCCTTGACGATTTCTTCGCAAGGTGCAGCCACGCCGGGCGAATAGGCCAGCGCCAGGTCATGCTGGTTGGCCATGGGCTTGGTCGCGGCAATCGCCACCTTGCCGGGGCGGGGAAACTGGTGGTACTCCAGTGCGGACTGGCGCAGCAGCGCACGCTTGTCCACCGCAGTGGGGGTTGAATTCTTCTCAGTCATGGCGGTCTCCGGCATCACGCAGCATTCACTACGAAAAACAGCTGGAACATGCTGCCATCTGCATGCATGTCTCAACAGTATGTCCAAGGGCCCAGAACGATTTTCCCACGGCCAAATGCTGTGGATCGTATACAAGGCACTCACCATTCTAGGCGCAGGCTAAAAATCAAGTATTCCAGTCGCCGTCTAGAACTATGAAAAAGATGTATAGCTTTTTCCAGTTTAGGCATACATTGCGTAAAGCCCGCCCATCTCGGCGGAAGCCAAGGTCTACAATGGCTCACGTTTGCGCTATATAGGCCCTGCAAGGCCTCATTTGTCATGGATTTAATGCTGCTGGTCGTTCTCATCCTGGGCGTGAGCTATGTGCTGCGCGCCAAGGCCCAAAAGCAGCGCATCGCCTTGCTGGCCCAATATTTGCGTAATTACGACATCGAAAAGCTGATGGAGCGCCTGGTCAGCAGCTACATGCGGGCGCTGGACGAGAAAGACAGCAACCGCCAGCAGCAAATCTGGGAGCTGCAGGCATCGGTGGAAAACAGCCTGGCCAGCCAGTTCAGCAGCTTTGCCGACACCTTGGCCAAGGCGCCCGAGCCGGCCAATGGTGCCACGTTCAAGATCAGCACCCAAAGCTTTTACTTCCCCTTCTCGCAGCTGATCGACAAGCTCCAGGGCGGCAGCAGGTCCTTTGACCTGCGCACCGCCATCCGCCTGCATGCCGATGGCATTGCACGCGTAGTGGCCAACACCGCCGGCCGCAGCCCCAAGGACCGCGCCTTTACGCTGCTGGCCGAGATGTATCTGATGCAGCACACCTGCCACTGGTACTGCAAATCCAAGGCCGTGGCCTCGGCGCGCATGCAGCTGCGCAACCAGACCACCTATGAGCAGGTTATACAGAGCGTCTCGCCCGAGACGCGCAATGCCTATCTGGCGCTGCTGGGCGAGCGCTGATTGCCGTGATTGGCTGACACCTGGGCGCCCGGCCTGCGGCGACAATGTCGGTGTTACCAGTACCACTACAGGGAAAAGCCCATGCCAGCCATTCCAACCCGACTTGCCGCCCTGGCAGCCGTCGTTGCCACTGCCAGCCTGCTGAGCGCCTGTGACGAACGCCCCGGGCCCATGCAGCCTATCTCCGGCACGGTAGCGGCTTCGCGCCAGCCCTTGCCCGACAAGCCGCTGTTCAACGCGCCCATCACCGACAGCCACTCGGTGCTGCCCCCCGCCAAGGCCGACAAACACGATCCGCTCCCCCCTGCGGTGCCACTGGCTTCTGCCGATGACCCCAAGACCTCCAACGGCGGCACCACGGCAGAAGGCGGCAGCGTGAACCCCTCGGCCGGCATGGGCGCCGTCATCACCGACAGCAAGGGCGCGCAGCACGAAGCCGATGGCAAGCCTTGACCGGTCTGCGGCGCGGGTGCCGCATCGCCAATCAGGCACCGTCCTTGCTAGCTAGCTGGCCATGACGACCTCCAACACCCACCCCGCTGCGCTGGTTCTGGAGGCGCGGCCTCTGACCGCGCACAACTTCTCGGCCTTTGGCACCGTGATTGGCCTGGCCGACCCCAGCCTGCCCAGCCAGTCCATCAACCAGGGCAATGCGCTGCGCTATGACCTGCTGCCCGATCTGCAGCTGACGGCGCAAGGCGGCTGGCCGATGCTGGCGCTGTTTCGCGCGCAGGCGCGGCAGTTTCCGCTGGCGGTGACCGAGGTCGAATGCCATGCACTGGGCAGCCAGAGCTTTGTGCCACTGGGCACCCAGCGCTTTGTCGTGGTGGTGGCCGCTGCCGGCCCCGCCCCCAAGGCTGACGACATGCAGGCCTTTGTCACCGATGGCCGCCAGGGCATCGTGCTGGCACCCGGCACCTGGCACCATGCCTTGCTCGCCGTCGAGGGCGGTGATTTCGCCGTCATCGAGCGGCGCGCCGATGCGCTGGACTGCCGCTGCGAAGCAATCAGCGCGCCGCTGCAGGTCCGCCTGCCCGCCGATCTCGCTTAATCACTTACACCGCAGCCGCCAGCTGCTGCGCAATCGCGATCAAGCTGCGGTCCGTGCCTGCCGGGCCCAGCAGCGAGATCCCCAAGGGCGCGCCGTCGCGGCTGGCCAGCGGCAGCGAGATCTGCGGAAAACCCGCCAAGCCCGCCAGGCACAGCATCTGCACCGCCTGGTTGCGGTAGGCCTCCAGCGATACCTCATCGGCGCTGCGCAGTGGCGCAATATCGGGCATGGTCGGCATCACCAGCACGCCATCGCTGCCCAGCAGATCGGCCAGATGCTGGCGGAAGCGCGCACGGAACTGCTCGGCCTCCTGCACCTGGGCATCGCTCACATTGCTCGACCAGTCAAAGCGCTCCTTCACGCCCGGGCCCAGCACCGGCGCATAGCGGCTGATAAAGGCGCCATCGGTCATCCAGGCTTCGCGCCCCTGGATATAGCGAAAGCTCCAGTACATCGCGTCGAAAGAATCGAGCACCGCATTGCAATCCTGCGCGCTGCCCAGCAGCTGTGTGATCTGCTGCAGCGCGCCATCCCAGGCCGGGCGCACGGCGCTGTCCACCAGGCCCCAGACGTCGCTGGGCATCAGCAGGCGTGGGCGGGCCGGCAGCAGCGTCGTGTCGGGCGCCAGCAGCACATCGGCCACGCGGGCAAAGGTGTGGGCATCGCGGGCCAACCAGCCGCAGGTATCCAGGCTGTGGCACAGCGCCAGGGCTGACTCCAGGCTCACCCGGCCATGCGTGGGCCGTATGCCGTACAGGCCGCAGTGGCTGGCCGGCGCACGCACCGAGCCGCCCGTGTCCGTGCCCAGCGCAAAGTCGCACAGCCGGCTCGATACCGCCGAGGCTGAGCCCGATGACGAACCGCCGGTGATGCGCGCGGGCGCGTTGCCATTGATCGGCGCGCCAAAGTGGGCGTTGTTGCCATTCATCGAGAACGCCAGCTCATCGGTCACCGTCTTGCCCGCCAACGCCGCGCCGGCATCGAGCAGCTTTTGCACCGTGGGCGCCGTCTGCGTCTTGATGCCGGACAGGGCCAGCAGCAGCGGGTTGCCGCCCCCCGTGGGATAGCCGGCAATGTCGAACAGGTCCTTCACCCCAAAGTACAGGCCGCTGAGCGGGCCGGTGGCGGCATGGCGCACCGGCACATCGGGGTAGGGAACAAAGGCATGGGCAGGGTCGTGCAAGGGCATGGTGGGGTCAGTCCTGGGCAAAAAAATAGAAATGCAGGGGCCTAAGCAGCGGCCAGCACGTTGGGCGCAAAGGCTGCCGCCGTTGCAGTGTGCACGCAGCGCGCCATATGGCCAGGCGCCAGCGTGACCGGCTCCGGCACCGCTTGCAGGCAGGCGGCCGTGGCCAGCTTGCAGCGCGGTGCAAAGGCGCAGCCCGGCGGGATGGCGGTCAGATCGGGCGGCGCGCCAGCAATGGTCTGCAGCGGCTGGCCGCGCTCCATAGCGCCATGGGATCGGCTTTGCAGCAAGGCCATGGTGTAGGGGTGGCGCGGGCTGCGGATCAGCTGCTCGGCTGTGCCCTCTTCGACGATGCGGCCCGCGTACATCACCGCAATGCGGTCGGCCACTTCCACCGCCGCGCCAATGTCGTGGGTCACAAACACAATGCCCAGGCCCAGCTCACGCTGCAGCTCGCGCAGCAGCAACAGGATCTGGATCTGCACGGTGGCATCGAGGGCGGTGGTGGGCTCGTCGGCCAGCAGCACCTGCGGGTTGCAGGCCAGGGCCAGCGCAATCATCGCCCGCTGGCGCATGCCGCCCGACATCTCATGCGGATAGGCCTTGAGGCGCTGCTCCGGGCTGGGAATGCGCACCCGCTCGAACAGCGCCAGCGCGCGCTGCTGCGCCTCGCTCTGGCTCACGCGCTCGTGCCGGCGTATGGCTTCGACAATCTGCGCGCCCACCGGGTAGACCGGGTCCAGCGCCAGCAAGGGGTCCTGAAAAATCATCGCGCAGGTCTTGCCGCGAAAGTCGTTGAGCGCACCGCCGCGCAGCGCCAGCACATCCTGGCCGGCGACCCGGATCTGGCCCTTCATCGTGGTCTTGCGCTCGGGGTGCAGGCGCAGCAGGCTGCGCAGGGTCACGCTCTTGCCCGATCCCGATTCGCCAATCAGCGCCACCGCTTCGCCCTTGGCGACCGACAGGCTCACGCCGCTGACGGCCTGGACCACTTTCTTGCCGCTGGCAAACTGCACATTCAGGTCCTGGATCTGGACCAGGGGAGGAGAGGCTGTGTTCATCGTGGTGCTCCGGGTTCAGGCGGCCAGCGCAGCAGCGGCGGCCAGGGGGTGGCCACTGCCAGGCTCATGCACCAGGCAGCGCGCGGCATGGTGCAGCTGCACCGGGGTGACGGCCGGCGCGGCCTGGGCGCAGACCGGCGCCGCCAGGGGGCAGCGCGGGTGAAAGCGGCAACCCGTGGGCGGGTTGATGGGGTTGGGCGGGTCACCAGCCAGCGGGGCCACCAGGGTGCGGTGGCTCGGGTCCATCGACGGCACCGACGACAGCAAGGCCTTGGTGTAGGGGTGGGCCGGCGCGGCAAATAGCGCATCCGACGGGCCGATCTCGGCCACCTGGCCGAGGTACATCACCATCACCCGGTCGCTGATGTAGTGCACGACGCCCAGGTCATGGCTGATGAAGACATAGGTCAGGCCAAACTCGCGCTTCAGATCAGCCAGCAGGTTCAGCACCTGGGCCTCCACCGATTTGTCGAGCGCCGAGACCGCCTCGTCCAGGATCACCATGCGCGGCTGCAAGGCCAGCGCGCGCGCAATGTTGATGCGCTGGCGCTGGCCGCCCGAGAGCTCATGCGGGTAGCGCTCCGCAAAGCGGGCCGGCGCCAGGCCCACCCGGTCCATCAAATGGTGCGCGCGGGCGACCGCCTCCTTGCGCGAGACGCCATGCACCTGCGGGCCAAAGGCGATCGAGTCCTCGATGGTCAGGCGCGGGTTGAGCGAGGCATAGCTGTCCTGGAAAACCATCTGCACCTGGCGGCGAAACTCCTTGAGGCTCAAATCCCGCGAGCCCACCGTGCGGCCATCGAACACCAGCTCGCCGGCGGTCGGGTCCATCAGGTGCATCAACAGGCGCGCCGTGGTCGACTTGCCGCAACCGGACTCGCCCACCACGCCCAGGGTCTCGCCCTTGAGCACCTCGAAATCGACACCATCGACCGCGCGCACCAGCTTGCCTTGCTTGAGCGGGAAATGCTTGGTCAACCCGCGCACCGTCAGCAGCGGCTGGGCCGGGCCACCCACATCGGCGGCCAGGGTGGCAGCCGGGTTCAGAGAAGAAGGCTGGAGCATGGCTTACCCCTTGTTGTCCATGGCCGTGCGCAGGCCATCGGAGAGCAGATTGAAGGAGATGGAGGTGATGAAGATCATCAGCCCCGGCAAGGCCGCCACCCAGGGCTGGGTGTAGATCGCCGTGCGCAAGGTGTTGAGCATCAGGCCCCATTCGGGCTCGGGCGGCTTCACACCCAGGCCCAGAAACGACAGGCCCGAGGCCAGGATCATCGACACCGCAATCAGGCTGGTGGCGTAGACAAAGATGGGGCCCAGCACATTGCCCAGCACATGCACGCGCACGATGGTGAAGGCGCTGGCCCCGGTGGCGCGCGCGGCCTCCACATAGTCGCGGTTGCGGGCCTGGGCCGTCACGCTCTCGGCCACGCGGGCGATCTGCGGGATAAAGACAATCGTCAGCGACACCAGCGAGTTGAAGATGCCCGCGCCCAGCGCACCCGACAGCGCAATGGCCAGCAGCACCGAGGGGAAGGCATAGAACACATCGATGGTGCGCATGATCACCGTGTTGGTGCGCCCCCCCGCGTAGCCGGCCACAATGCCGATACCCGTGCCAATCACAAAGGCCAACAGCACCGGGGTGATGCCCATGAACAGCGACAGGCGTGCACCCATCATCAGGCGCGAGAGCATGTCGCGGCCCAGCTCATCGCTGCCCAGTGGCAGGCCCGCGGTGCCGATGGGCTTGAGCCGCTTGAGCATGGAGGCCAGGTAGGGGTCGGACGGCGTGATCCAGGGCGCCAGCGCCGCCACCACAATCAGCAGCACAATGACGGCGGCCGCGCCCATGGCCACCGGGTCGCGCAGCAGGCGCTGCAGCACCGAGGACCAATAGCCGCGTGAGCGCTGGGCCGGCAGCGGCTGCACCTGGGCCGCTGCTGCATCGGGAAGGGAAAGACTGGTCATGGGGACGGAACCTCCAGAAATCTGCGCTCAGCGGGCGATGCGGGGATCGAGCAAGGTCTGCACCACGTCGATGATGAGGTTGAGCAGCACAAAGAAAACGGCCAGCACCAGGATGGAGCCCTGCAGCAGCGGCAGATCGCGCTGGAAGATGGCCTGGTTGAGCAAAAAGCCGGTGCCCGGCCAGGAGAACACGGTCTCGATCAGGATGGAGCCGCCCAGCAGGTAGCCCAGCTGCAGGCCCATCACCGCCAGCGCCGTGGGCGCTGCATTTTTGAGCACATGGCGGAAGATGCCCAGATGGCCCAGGCCCTTGGCCTTGAGGCCGAGGATGAACTCCTGGTCCAGCAGCTCAGCCACCAGCGCCCGCACCGTGCGCGCAATGATGCCCATGGGGATCACCGACATGGTGATGGCCGGCAGGATCATGAACTGCACATGCGCCCAGTCCCAGGCCCAGTCGCCCGAGCCACCCGGCCCCGCGCCCGTCGCGGGCAGCCACATCAGCTGCGATGAGAAGACGATCACCATCACCATGCCCAGCCAGTAGTGCGGCACGCTGACGCCCAGCATCGACAGCATCGAGCAGCTGCGGTCCACCCAGGAGTTGCGGAAATAGCCCGCCACAAAGCCAAACAGGCTGCCCAGCACAAAGCCGATCAAGGTCGCCACCACGGCCAGGCGCAAGGTGTTGACCACGGCGGCCATCACCTCGGTGGTCACCGGCCGGCTGGTGGCAATCGACTGGCCCAGATCGCCCTGCAGCGCGCGCCAGACCCAGCGCAGAAACTGCTCGGGCAGCGGCCGGTTAAAGCCATAGAGCTCGCGCATCTGGGCCTGCAGCTCGGCCGATGCATCGGCGGGCAAGACCGACACCAGAGGGTCGCCGGGCGCGATATGCACCAGGGCAAAGCACAGCAGGGCCACGCCCAGCATGATGGGCAGGGTGTAGACAATGCGTCTGAACAGGTAGGCAAGCATGGCGGATCAGAGGTTCGTGGGGGAGAAGCGGACCATGCGGGGTCGCACTGGCGGGTTGGGCCATCGGCCTGCGCCCGGCATGCAGCGATGTCTCAGCACCGGTCTGCATGCCCGGGGACGCCCGGCTTACTTCATCGTCATCGTTGCGATATCGATGAACCAGCTTTGCGGCTGCACCACATGGCCAACCTTGGCCGACATGGCGCGCGGGCCTACATCGTGGGCCACAAACAGGAAGGGCGACTCATCGACCACCAGGGTGTGCAGCTCGGCCAGGGCCTTGTCGCGCTCCTTGGCATCAAAGGTGGTGCGGGCCTTGTCCACCACCGCGTCCACCTGCTTGTTGCTGTAGAAGCCCCAGTTGTTGGACAGCGGCGGGAAGGACTTGGTGCTGACAAAGCGCACCATCGCAAAGAAGGGGTCCATGGTGGCGGCCGTCACATTGGTCGCACTGGCCTTGTTGGCGCCCGGGTCCTTGGCGCCCAGGCGCCAGCCGGAGAACAGCGTGTTCCACTCCACCACGTCGAACTCCACATCAAAGAAGCATTCCTTGAGGTTCTGCTGGATGAACTCGTTCATCGGCAACGGCTGCATCTGGCCCGAGCCCGACGCGGAGGTCTGGATCTTCACCTTGATCGGCTTGCTGGCGCTGAAACCGGCCTGCGTCATCAGCGCCTGGGCGGCCTTCACGTCGTACTTGATCTGGAAGCTGGGGCTGCCGCGCCAGGGGTGGCCGGGCTCAAAGATGCCGGTGGCCGGCTCCATCTGGCCATTCAAGAGCTGCTTCATGCTGGCGCGGTCCACACACAGATTGGCGGCATGGCGCACGCGCTTGTCCAGCCAGGGTGAGCCCTCGACAAACGAAAACTGCCAAGGCCAGATGTGGGGCTGCAGGTTGGAGTACACCTTGAAGCCGCGCGCCTTGATCGCGTCGAGCGCATCGGGCGCCGGCGCCTCAATCCAGTCCACCTGGCCGCTCATCAGCGCGGCAGTGCGTGAGTTGGCCTCGGGCAGCGGCAGCAGCACCACCTTGTCGATGGTCGGCGTACGCTTGGGGTCCCAGTAGCTGGCATTCTTCACCATCTCAAAGCGCTCGCGCGGCACCAGGCGTGCGCCCTTGAAGGGGCCGGTGCCCGAGGGGTCGGCGGCAAACGCCGTCCAGGCGGCCTTGCTGCGCTCGGCCTTGCCGCTGACGGAGGCCGGCACTGCAGCCAGCTTCTTGGCCCAGTGCGCGGGCGAGGCCATGAACAGATTGCTCAGGTTGATCGGCAAGAAGGAATCGGGCTCGCTGGTGGTCAGCTCGACGGTCAGGTCATCGATCTTCTTGGCCGACTTGAGCGTGGGCATGCGCGAGGCAGTCACGCCCACCTGGGCCGGGTCAAACTGCTCGGCCTCCTTGTCCAGCACCTTGTTCACGTTCCAGACCACGGCATCGGCCGTGAAGGCGCTGCCATCGTGGAACTTGACGCCGGGGCGCAGCTTGAACAGCCACTTGGTCTTGTCCTTGGCATCGACCTCCCAGGACAGCGCCAGGCCCGGCACCAGCTCGCTGGGCTTGTCGGCCTTGCTCAGGTCCCACTGGGTCAGCGCGTCATACATCGGGATGCCGGTAAAACGGTTGCCCTCAAAACCCTGGTCGGGCTGGCCCGAGGTGCGCGGGATATCGCCCGCAGTCATCGCAATGCGCAGCACCTTTTCCTGGGCCATGGCAGCTCCCGCGCCCAGCGCCAGGGTGACAGCCAGAGCCAGGCTTTTGAGCGCGGGACGGAAGACGGAGAAACCGGAAGACGCTTGCATCACAGGACCTTTCCAAGGAGTGGGGGGATGACAAGTCCAAAGCAAGCTGCGTGCCACATCACACATATCGATAATCGATACAAGTGTTTGATTCATCGATATTTTTGGCATGCTTTATGCGAACGCTCTGCGCATTGTTCGCCTCAACCCAGGAGTACCCGCATGACCCCAATAGACCACCTGCGCATTGATGAAAACCGCCTCTGGCAATCGCTGATGGACCTCGCCCAGATAGGGGCCACGCCCAAGGGCGGTGTCTGCCGCATCGCCTTGACCGACGAGGACAAGGCCGGCCGCGACCAGGTGGTGCAGTGGTTCCGCGACGCAGGCCTGCAGGTGCGTGTGGACGAAGTGGGCAATGTGTTTGGCCGCCGCCCCGGCACCGATCCGCAGGCACGCGCCGTGGCCACCGGCAGCCATATCGACACCCAGCCCACCGGAGGCAAGTTCGATGGCAACTACGGCGTGCTCGCCGGGCTGGAGGTGATGCGCACGCTCAACAGCCATGGCATCCAGACCGTTGCGCCGCTGGAAGTGGCCTTCTGGATGAACGAGGAGGGCACGCGCTTCACGCCGGTGATGATGGGCTCTGGTGCATTTGCGGGAATTTTTGGTGCAGACCACATCCGCTCGCAACAAGATGGTGCAGGCATTACCGTCGGCGCTGAGCTCGCCCGCATCGGCTACCTGGGCGATGTGGCCTGCGGTGATGTGCCCGGTGGCGCGTTTGCCGCTTACTTTGAAGCGCATATCGAGCAAGGCCCGGTGCTGGAAGCCTATGACAAGCCGATTGGCATCGTCAGCGGCGCGCTGGGCCAGCAGTGGTATGACGTGACCGTCACTGGCATGGACGCCCATGCCGGCCCCACGCCGATGGACCTGCGCCATGACGCGATGCTGGCCGCAGCCCGCATGGTCGATGCCGTCAACCGCATTGCGCTGGACCAGGCGCCGCACGGGCGCGGCACCGTCGGCCATCTGCAGGTGCTGCCCAACTCCCGCAATGTGATCCCCGGCCAGGTCAAGTTCAGCGTCGATTTTCGCAACCTCTCGCAGACCGGGCTGGATGCGATGGACGCCGCCATGCGCACCGAGTTTGCGCGCCTCGCTGCCCAGTGCCAGTGCGAGGTGGCCATCGATCAGGTGGTGCGCTTTGCGCCCTGCATCTTCCACCCCGACTGCGTGGCCAGCGTGCGTGGCGCGGCCGACACCTTGGGCTATGACCACATGGAGGTCGTCAGCGGCGCCGGCCATGACGCCGTCTATGTGCACAGCGTCGCGCCCACCGCGATGATCTTTGTGCCCTGCAAGGATGGCATCAGCCACAACGAGATCGAGGACGCCAAGTCCGAGCACCTGGCCGCTGGCTGCAATGTGCTGCTGCATGCGATGCTGGCGCATGCCGGCGTGGCTTGATGCGGCGCTGAAAGGCCATCAAAGCGGTAGAAGAACGTGGAGCGCTCGGGCTCCGCGTTTTTAGTCAGCCGGCAATAGCTGCGACACCGCCCGCGCGCATTCAATCACCAGCGGCGCCAGCGCCTGCTGGGCATCGGCCATGTTCCAGCGGCTGGTGGGCGGCGCCAGGTGGATGGCACCCACGACCACGCCGCGTGCATTGAAGACCGGCGCGGCAATGCCCATGTCGCCCAGAAACAGCTCTTCGCAGTTGGTGGCATAGCCCGTTTGCTGGCACAGCGCCAGGCGCTCCATGACGGCATCCACCGTCGTCAAGGTGGCGCGGGTGCGCGCGGGCATCGGGGCCTGCTGCAGCAGTGCGCGCGCCTCTGGCGCAGGCAGCTGGCTCAGGTAGGCGCGCCCGCAGCTGCTGGCATACAGCGGCACCTGGGTGCCCACCGGTGTCAGCACGGGGATGTGCTGCGTCGTCAGCACCTGGGCCAGGTAGACCATGTGCGTGCCCGCCGGCTCGGACAGGGTCGCCGTCTCGCCGCTTTGCCGCGCCAGCTGCGCCAGATAGGTGTGGGCGGCGCTGATCATCGGGTGCGCCTCCAGGTAGTTGAAGCCCAGCTCCACCACGCGCGGCAGCAGCACAAAGCGCCGCGTGCTCGGGTGCTTGCCGATATAGCCCAGCGCCTGCAAGGTATGCACCGAGCGCTGCGCCGAAGCCTTGGTCATGCCTGCGGCCTGCGCAATCTCGGCCAGGGTCATGCTGCGGTGCGCGGCGTTGAAGGCACACAGCACCTGCAGGCCCTTGGCCAGCGAGAGGTTGAACAGGCTGTCGGATGGGAGATCGGACGCGGGCACCGGCGTGGGATTCGGTGCGGGCACAGCCGCAGACAAAGCCGCCACCGGTGAGTATGCCGGTGGCGTGCTGGGGGAGGTACTGCGGGCTGCGGCTTCAGCTGAAGCGGCGGTGTCCGACGATCGGCGGTGGGCGGTGCTGGTGCGCATGGTGCAAAGGCTGGGGGCAAAGGCCTCAGCCTTCGCAAGAAACGCACCAACTTGCAGCCTGGCCCTTCGCGGGGCGGCTGCATCCAGGGTTTAGCGGCTGCTCGGGAAGCTGAACACCGCGCCGTCGCGCACACCGGCGCTGGGCCAGCGCTGGGTGATGGTCTTGCGCTTGGTGTAGAAGCGCACGGCATCCGGCCCATAGGCGTGCAGGTCCCCAAACAGGCTGCGCTTCCAGCCGCCAAACGAGTGGTAGGCGACAGGCACGGGCAGCGGCACATTGATGCCAACCATGCCCACCAGAATATGGTCGCTGAAATAGCGGGCTGCTTCGCCATCGCGGGTGAAGATGCAGGTGCCGTTGCCGTACTCGTGCGCGTTGATCAGGTCCATCGCCTCTTGCAAGGTCTTGACCCGCACAATGCCCAGCACCGGACCAAAGATCTCTTCCTGGTAGATCTTCATGCCGGGGCGCACGTTGTCGAAGAGGCAGGGGCCCATGAAGTAGCCTTCCTCGTGACCTGCCACCTGCAGGCTGCGGCCGTCGATCAGCAGCTTGGCGCCCTCTTGCACACCGCTGTCCACATAGGCCTTGACCTTCTCGAAATGCGGCTTGGTGATCAGCGGACCCATGTCATTGCCGTTGTCGGTGCCCGGGCCCACCTTCATCTTGGCGATCTCGGCGCTCAGGCCTGCAATCATCTGCTCGGCCACCTCGTCGCCCACGGCCACCACCAGCGGCACGGCCATGCAGCGCTCGCCGCAGCTGCCGTAGGCGGCGCCCATCATCGCGGTTACGGCGTTGCTGATGTCGGCATCGGGCATCACCACCGCATGGTTCTTGGCACCACCCAGCGCCTGCACGCGCTTGCCGCTCTTGCAGCCTTCGCCATAGATGTACTCGGCAATCGGCGTCGATCCGACAAAGCTCACTGCCTTGACGCGCGGGTCCTTCAGCAAGGTATCGACCGCTTCCTTGTCGCCATTGACGACATTGAGCACGCCCGGTGGCAGGCCGGCCTCTTGCGCCAGCTGGGCAATGAAGAGCGCGCTGGTCGGGTCGCGCTCGGAGGGCTTGAGCACAAAGGTATTGCCGCAGGCCACGGCCATGGGCCACATCCACAAAGGCACCATCGCGGGGAAGTTGAAGGGCGTGATGCCCGCCGTCACACCCAGCGCCTGGAACTCGCTCCAGCTGTCGATATTGGGGCCCACATTGCGGCTGTGCTCGCCCTTGAGCAGCTCGGGCGCGTAGCTGGCGAACTCCACGTTTTCGATACCGCGTTGCAGCTCGCCATGCGCATCGGCCAGCACCTTGCCGTGCTCGGCGGTGATCATCGCGGCGATCTTGTCGGCGTTCTGCTCCAGCAGCACCTTGAGCTGGCCCATGATGCGCGCGCGCTTGAGCGGCGGCGTATTGCGCCAGGCGGGGAAGGCCTTTTCGCCAGAGGCAATCGCGGCCTCCACCGTCGCCTTGCTGGCCAGCTCCACGCTCACCGTCGATTGGCCCGTTGCCGGGTTGAACACCGGCTGCGTGCGGCCGCCATCGTGCACGATCTTGCCGTCGATCAAATGGCCTACGGTGGCCGTCACATTCTTGTCGTGGTTCATCAAAGTCTCTCTTGGAAATGTCTCGAAATGGGGGGCGACATAGCGCGGATCTGAACGCAAAATGCTGCTGGCCGGTGCGTCACCGTCGCCAGCAGCCAGGGGCGCACCGTCAGTTGGTTTCAGCCAGCGCGTCACCCAGCGCATTGATCAAACGGTCGATCTCGGCCTTTTCGCTGATAAAGGGCGGCGCCAGCTGGATGGTGTCGCCACCATAGCGCACGTAGAAGCCTTTTTCCCAGCACTTCATCGCGATCTCATAAGGGCGCTTGGCAGGCTCGCCGGGCAGCGCGGCAATCGTAAAGCCCGCAGCCAGGCCGTAGTTGCGGATGTCGGCGATGTGCTTGGCGCCCTTCAAGCTGTGCACAGCGTTTTCAAAGTACGGCGCCAGCGCCTTGACCCGGCCGGGCATGTCTTCTTTTTCCAGAATGTCCATAACCGCCACACCGGCCGCGCAGGCCACCGGATGGGCCGAGTAGGTGTAGCCGTGGGCAAACTCCAGCATGTACTCGGGGCCGCCTGCGGCCATGAAGGTGTCGTAGATCTCTTTCGTGACCACGCAGCCGCCCAGCGGCTGGGCGCCATTGGTCACCTGCTTGGCAAAGTTCATGATGTCGGGCACCACGCCAAAGGCTTCTGCGCCCGTCCAGGCACCGCAGCGGCCAAAGCCGGTGATGACTTCATCAAAAATCAGCAGAATGCCGTTTTGCGTGCAGATCTCGCGGATGCGCTCCAGGTAGCCCTTGGGCGGGATCACCACACCGGCCGAGCCCGAGAACGGCTCGACGATCACCGCTGCGATATTGCTCGCGTCATGCAGCGCGATCACATCGAGCAGCTTGTCGGCCAGTGCGCGGCCGCCTTCATCGGACATGCCCTTTTGGAAGGTGCCGGCCGGTGGCTGGGTATGGGGCAGGTGGTCGGCCACAATGCCCTGGCCAAACATCTTGCGGTTGCCGGCAATGCCGCCCACCGAGATGCCGCCGTAGTTCACGCCGTGGTAGCCTTTCTCGCGGCCCACCAGCACCGTCTTGCCGGCCTGGCCCTTCAAGCGCCAGTAGGCGCGCACCATCTTGAGCGAGGTGTCGGCCGCTTCCGAGCCGGAGCCGGTGAAGAACACATGGTCCAGGCCCGCTGGCGTGTGTTCCTTGATCTTGTTGGCCAGCGCAAATGAGGCCGGGTGGCCAAACTGGAAAGCCGGTGCGTAATCGAGCTGCAGCGCCGCCTTGCCAATCGCCTCGGCCACTTCCTTGCGGCCATGGCCAATGCCCGAGCACCACAGACCCGAGAGGCCGTCAAAAATCTTGCGGCCATCGGCATCGGTGTAGTAGGCGCCCTGGCCGCTGACGATCATGCGCGGCTTGGCCTTGAAGTTGCGGTTGCCGGTAAAGGGCATCCAGTGTGCGTCCAGCCAGGCCGCATCGGTGCGCAGCTGCGTGCTGCCCGTCGTATCGTCAATCTGCACAAAGCTCATGTCTGCTCCTTGAATCCGCGTCGCGGCTACCGGTGTTGATACGCCATTGTGGGGCGCGCGGATGCTTATTCAAAGAATGAGATATCAAAGCTCACTTGCTGAATTGCGCAAGTAATACCGTTCACACAAGCCCGCAAAACGCAGCCAGCCGTTGCTGCATCTGCAGCTTTCCAGCATAGAAAATGCTACTAATACTATAGCTTTTATCGCTGAAGCAGAAAGCGTTAACACGCTGTTTCATGCTTCATCCCGGTGTCACAGGCCCTGGCTATCGTGGCGTTTTTTGCTGCCACCGGTACCGCTACCATGACCTCCCACGACCCTTCCGCCCGCCGCCGCTTTCTGCTCTCTTCCAGCGCCATTGCCGGCACGGGCCTGCTGCCCGGCATCCTGCGCGCGCAAACGGCCCCCGCGGCCATCACCCAGGATGCCGCGCGGCCGATGCTGCTGTCGGGCCTGCAAAGCGGTGATGTGCTGGCCCACAGCGCCATCGTCTGGGCGCGGGCCAGCCGCGAGGCGCGCATGCGCGTGGAATGGTCCACCACCAGTAGCTTTGCCCAAAGCACGCTGGTGCGCGGGCCCGATCTGCTGCCCGATAGCGATGGCACCGGCCGCGTCGATCTGCAGGGCCTGCCCGCCGGGCAGGACATCTTCTACCGCGTGCTGCTCGATGACCTGGCCAGCAGCAACACCCGCAGCCCGGCGGTGCTGGGACACTTTCGCACCCCGCTGGCCAGCCAGGGCCCTGCCAGCCGCCCTTTTCGCCTGGTGTGGAGCGGCGATACCGTGGGCCAGGGCTTTGGCATCAACGAGGGCATCGGCGGCATGCGCATCTATGACGAGATGCGCAAGGCCAACCCCGATGTGTTTTTGCACAGCGGCGACACCATCTATGCCGATGGCCCCATCGCCGAGACCGTCGCGCTGCCCGATGGCAGCACCTGGAAGAACCTGGTCACGCCCCAGGTCGCCAAGGTGGCCGAGACGCTGGACGAATACCGGGGCCGCTACCGCTACAACCTGATGGACCGCAACGTGCGCGCGCTGGGCAGCGAAGTCGCACAGATCTGGCAGTGGGACGACCATGAGGTGACCAACAACTACTCGGACAGCAAGAGCGTGGCCAACGACAAGCGCTATACCGAAAAGAATGTGCAGCTGCTCACCGCCCGGGGCCGCCGCGCCTTTATGGAATACGCGCCCATGCGCCCCTTTGGCGCGGCCGAGCAGCAGCGCGTCTACCGCCACCTGCCGCAAGGCCCGCTGGCCGATATCTTTGTGCTGGATATGCGCAGCTACCGTGGCCCCAACAGCCACAACCTGCAGGCCGCCGAAAGCGCCGAGACCGACTTTCTGGGCCGCCCCCAGCTCGACTGGCTGCTGGCGGGCCTGAAGGCCAGCACCGCCACCTGGAAGCTGATTGCCGCCGACATGCCGATCGGCCTGTTTGTGCCCGACGGCAAGGACGCACAAGGCCGCGACCAATGGGAGGCCATTGCCAATGGCGAGCACGGCGTGCCCAAGGGGCGCGAGCTGGAGATGGCGCGCCTGTTGAAGGGCATCAAGGACGCGGGCATCCACAACGTGGTCTGGCTCACCGCCGATGTGCACTACACCGCCGCCCACCACTACAGCCCCGAGCGCGCGCAGTTCAAGGATTTCGCACCGTTCTGGGAATTCGTCTCCGGCCCCCTCAATGCCGGCGGCTTTGGACCCAACGAGGCCGACCAGACCTTTGGCCTCGATGTCGTCTTCCACAAGGCGCCGCCCAAGGCCAACTCCGCCCCCAGCGAGGGCTACCAGTTCTTTGGCCAGCTCGATATTGACCACCAAAGCCGCGCGCTGACCGTGGTGCTCAAGGACCTCAACGGCGCCGCGCTCTACACCAAGACACTGGCGCCGCAGCCGGCCTGAGCAGCGGGCCACGCGCCATTACGGCCAGCCGCAGACGCCATGGGGCGCTGCGGCTTTTTGACATGGGCACCGCTTGCAACGCCCAGCACAGAGCACCGCCCAGCTTGGGCGCATACTGCGCCATTGCGCCTATTTCCGGAGTACCGCCTATGCCCACCACCACCCCACTGGTCGATGCCCTGGACCACCTGGTGCTCACCGTGCACAGCATCCCGCGCAGCCTTGCCTTTTACGAGCGGGTGCTGGGCATGGAGGCCAAAGAGTTCAAGCCTGGCCGTTATGCGCTGCACTTTGGCCGGCAAAAGATCAACCTGCATGAGGTCGGCCATGTCGTCGACCCGAACGTCAAACATGCAACCCCTGGCTCTGCCGATATCTGCTTTCTGACCCGCATGCCCTTGGCCGAGGTCATCGCCCACCTACAGCGCGAGCAGGTCGCCATCGTGCAGGGGCCGGTGCGGGCGACGGGTGCGCAGGCCACGCTGCAATCGCTGTATTTCTACGACCCCGATGAGAACCTGATCGAGGTGGCCAACGAGGTGCAGGCAGGCTGATTTCTGACGAGGTAGGGCTTAGCGTTTGACCGCCGCATCGCACCAGCGCTGCGCCACTGCCGGCGAGGTCATGCACACCACCTCTTGCGTCACGGTCGTCACCGCCCGCTCCAGCAGCTGGATATCGGCCTCATGCTGGCGGGCCACATGCGGGTCTTCAAAGAAGATCGCGCGCTGGCAGCGGCGCTCCAGCACCAGGTCGGCAATTTGCGCATCACCCCCCAGCGGGCCGCTGTTGAAGCGGTCCACCCAGGGCTTGTCCGCCGGCCAGCCCTTGCTCCAGGCCAGCTCGTTGAGCTTTTGGCCGGTGGTGCCGGTGCCCACGCGGCGGCGGTAGCGCGAGAGCAGCGCAAAATTGCGCTCGCAAAATTCCAGCATCGCCGGCTTCATCGCATCGTGGGCGATCAGCGCCAGGGTCTGGTTGCCATAGTCGTGCAGGCGGTCGGCATGGCGGTCGGGCGCGAGCCCGGCGTGGATGCGCTCCATCTCCACCCAATCGCGCGCGCTGGCTGCGGTGGAGATAAAGGGTTTGCCGTGGATCACGCACTGGCGCTTCAAGGCCAGTGCTTCAGGGAAGATCGATGACGGGTCCACCGGGTCAATCAGGTAGATCGCGCCATCGAGCACGCGGTTGTCACCGGGCATGCCCACGACCTCGGCCACCAGCTTCATCAGGCCGCCTTCGCGGCCATAGGGGTAGCGCACCATGCCCTTGTAGCCTTTGAGCATTTCTGCCGCTGCAATCGCGTCATAGGTGCGGCCCACCGCATGGAACCCGATGTTCAGCTCCCGAATCCCCTGCTCGCAGGCGCGCAAAAAGCTGAACAGTGCAGCATCCTCGTTCTGGTGGTGCAAACGGTTGGCGGCAAGGCCTAAAAGCATGGTCAATCCCGTGGGTGTGGCAAGCGACTGGAAATATAGCGCCAAAACCACACTTTGAGTATGACAGCCGACTGGCGCAGGGGCCCAATGCACTATCAAATTCATAGCATCAAGCCACCGGATCACAGCCAAGCAACCGGCTTTAACCCGGCATGAGCACCCTGCCCCATCAAGCCCGGCTCGCCCACCAGGTCTGCCACCGAAACCCCAGCCACAGCACCAGCAGCATGGCCGCGCCAAACACCCAGCCGCTCAGCGCACCCGCCATGCCGCCGGACAACAAGGTGCCCACGGTGCAGCCAATACCGGTCATGGCCCCCCAGCCCAGCAGCACGCCGCCGAGCAAACCCCGGCCCGCATCACGCCCGGTGGGCAGGCGCGGGCGGAACTGGCCGCTGGCAAACGCGGCAATAAAGGCGCCGGCCAGCAAGCCCAGCAGCACCAGCGCATTGGGCGTGGCCCAGGTCGCTGCCGGCAAGGTGGCGCAGCCGGCAAAGCCATCGAGGCCATTGAGCCGCTCAGGCACCCAGCCCTGGCCTTGCAACGCGCCGCGCACCTGGCTGCCGAGCAAGGCCGTCACGCCCAGCGGCCGCATGCGCACAATCGCGGCAGTGGCAATCAGGCCGACCAGCAGGCCGCCCAGGGCATAGTTCCAGCGCCCTTGCCACAGGCTGCACCACAGCGCAGTCACGCTGCGCGGCGCAGCCGTTGCGGGTACTGCAGGCAGCGGCAAGCTGCGCTGGCGCTGCTGCACATGGCGCTGCCACACCCAGGCGGCCCAAGCCGCCAGCACGCCCAGCTGCAGCAGCAGCGCGCCGCCATAGCCCAGGTGCTGCGGCAGCCAGACGACGGGCGCATCAGCCACCGCCAGGCTGTAGAGCGGGTTCCAGGTCTGAAAGCCCAAGGCAAAGCCCAGCGCCGTGCCCAGCAGCGCAAATGGCGATGCGGCCGATCCCTCCGCCAACCGGTACCAGTGCGCGCTGATGCAGGAGCCCGACACCAGCATGCCCGCACCAAAGGCCAGGCCCGCCAGCACCAGCACCCAGCTCACGGGCCCAATATGCATATCGGGCGGCAACTGCCCCGCCTGCGGGTTGGGCACCCAGCTGCTCTGCACCACCGTCATGCCCACAAGCCCCACGGCCAGCGCCAGGATGATCGCCAAAATCCCGCGCGGGTCATCGCGCTGCAGCCAATCGCGCGCATGGCAGTAAAAGCAAAAGCGCGAGCGTTGCAACACCACACCCAGCGCCAGCCCAATCGCCAACGCAAACACGAGGGTGCGCCCGCCATCGCGCTGCAGCAAGGCCTGCTGCAAGGGCCACAGCGCGAGCAACAATACCGCCGCCGCCACCGGCTGCCAATAAGCGCTCGCAGCGCTGGCAGCCCCGGCCGCGCGCTGCCCGGCCGCAGTGCCCGCGCCACCCAAACCCAAGCTGGAATCAGTCATGGCCATCCATCCAAAAAAATGCCCGCGCTAGGCGGGCAGTGAACACAGGACCAAGGCCCATGCGGAGACATTCAATACATTCAGGATTGGGCTTACTTGGCAGCCCAGATCGTGCCGGCCGGGTTGCTGATCGGCACGCCGACGCTGTTGCCGTATTCGGTCCAGGAGCCGTCATAGTTCTTCACCTGGTAGCCCAGGATCTTGCTGAGCGCAAACCAGGTGTGGCTGCTGCGCTCGCCAATGCGGCAGTAGGTGATGATGGGCTTGCTGCCGTCGATGCCGGCATCGGCATAGAGCTTTTGCAGATCGGCCCGCGATTTGAAGGTGCCGTCCTCATTGACCGCCTTGCCCCAGGGCACATTCACCGCGCCAGGGATATGGCCGGCACGCACGGCCAGCTCAGGCACTCCAGCCGGTGCAAACACCTTGCCCTGGTATTCGTCGGCCGAGCGGATATCCACCAGCTGCGTGGCGCCCTTGCCCTCTACCGCCGCCAGCGCATCGCCCAGGCGGGCGCGCAAATCGGTGTTGACCTGGCCTACACGGTAGGTGGTGGCGGCGTAGTCCGGTGCGCGGTTGTTCAGCGCACGGTTCTCCGCCTCCCACTTCTTGCGGCCGCCATCGAGCAGCTTCACGTTCTTGACGCCATACACATCAAACACCCAGGCGCCCCAGGCCGCAAACCAGTTGTTGGTGTCGCCGTAGAGCACCACGGTGGTGTTGTCGCTCACCCCGCCCTTGGAGAGCAATTGCTCAAACGCCTCCTTGCTGACAATGTCGCGGCGCACCTTGTCATTCAGGTCGTTGTGCCAGGAGAAGTTGACCGCCCCCGGAATATGCGCCCGCTCGTACAGCCCCGGGTTCACGCTGACCTCGATCACCCGCACATCGGGCCGCTGCAGGTTGGCCGCCAGCCATTCGGTGCTGACCAGCGCGCCCGCAGGCACCGCTTGCGGCGTGTTGGCAAAAGCAGGGCTTGCGCCCCAAACGGTTGCCGCGATGGTGCCGGCAATCAAAACGCGCCAAGGCGCTGCTGTGCGGATAGTCATGCTGTGTCGTCCTTCAATACATGGGAGAAAAGGCTGCCATCACGGCAGGGCCTGCTTGCACTGTGCATGTTGCAAGCAGCTACTCCAACTGAGGAATGCGCAGATGCATATGTGATCTGCGCGCTTGACAGGGGCCAAGCATGAACGACATCGTTGCAGCGCCAGCATGCACCGGTCTGGGCTGCTTCTACTTTGGGAGCTAGAACGCCTCCCTAGTGCCTTGGGCTAACCCCAGCCAAGCCGGGTTTCTCAAGCCTGGCTGACCGAGTCCGCCCACTGCTGCGCCGTCTGCAGCCGCGCACGCGGGCCAAAGCTGCTGGTGCTGCTGAGGGTGATGTTGTGGTGCGCAATCACCTGCTGCGGCGTGACGGCGGCATTGCCGCAGGTAGTGTGCGCATCCTCCAACAGCACCACCGAGTAGCCATGGCGCAGCGCCGCGCGCGTGGTCACATCCACGCAGTACTCCGTGTGCATGCCCCCAATCACCAGCTCCTGCACGCCCAGGTTTTGCAGCATGGGCAGCAGGTCGGTTTTCCAGAACGCGTCGCCGGTGGTCTTGTCCAGGGTCAGGTCAGCGCTCTCCACCTGCAGGCCATCGGCCAGTTGCCATCCCGGCGTGCCCGCTTCCAGGCCAGGCTCGGCGTGGCGCACCCAAATGATGGGGGTATTGGCCTGGCGTGCGGCGGCGGTGATCTGGTTGATGCGGGCGATCAGGGTGGGGCAATCCCATGCGGCGTTGGGGTCGGTGCAGAGGGATTGTTGGATGTCTATTAGGAGGAGGGCTGTGTGCATCGTAGTTTCGCTGGATAGACAGGCGACAAGGCGGAATTTCGGGTTGAATTAGTGCGGGTATGACGGTGATTGCCGGAGCTACTATTAATAAGTACTCGATGCCCAAACATCTGAGTCACTCACACCACTTGCGGAAGTGACAACAGTTGTTTGTACGACCCGTTAAACGCTGCACAGCGCTCTAAAACGCCTGCTCAATGGCGTGTTAAGCGACCTACCTTATCGCCAGATCAGTTTTAGGAGTGATGAAGTTGTATTTCGGCGATTTGCATCAAATGTGATCCGACTGTTATTCGACAGCGGTGGCTCATCATTGCCCTTCAACCTACATCTGCCATCATTTAGACCAAGCGTTAGAAAGTGACTCCGCCTGCTTCAGTACCAGTTCGATGGCCGCATCCTCTCCCACTGGCGGATACTTCCACTTCTTCAGCGTACGTCGCACCAAAATTCGCAGCTTCGCCCGCACGCTCTCCCGCACCTGCCAATCTACCGTGGTGCTATTGCGCAGTTTCTCCGTGATCTCGATGGCAATGTTCTTCAGAGTGTCGTCACCCAACTGCCGTACCGCACCTTCGTTGTTGGCCAAGGCATCATAGAAGGCGATCTCATCCTGACTCAGACCCAATGCAGCCTCTCGTTCCAAGGCTGCCTGGAAGTCCTTGGCCATCTGAATCAGTTCCTCGATGACCTGCGCCGTCTCCACTGCTCGGTTGTGGTACTTGCGCAAGGTTTCCAGCAGGCGGTCGCCGTACTTCTTCTCCTGCACCACGTTGTTGCGCGCCCGCGCCTTGATCTCGTCGCGCAACAGTTTTTCCAGCAGTTCCACCGCAAGGTTGCGGCTCCTCATCTGTCGCACATCCTCCAGGAACTCGTCCGATAGCAGGCCGATGTTGGGCTTGTCCAAGCCCGCCAGAGCGAAGATATCCGCTACCCCGTCTGCCACGATGGCATTGTCCAAGATCTGCTTGAGCGCGCTGTTCTTGTCCGCGTCGGAACGCTTGCGGTCCACCGTGGTGAACTTGACGATGGCGGCCTTGATGGCGGCGAAGAAGGCAATCTCCGTGCGCAAGGCGGCGGCCTCGTCCAACGTGCTGCACAGGGAAAACGCCTTGCTCACGGCCAGCATGGCATCAAGGAAACGCTGCTTGCCGTCCTTCAGGCCCAGGATATGGTTGGCTACCGGCACCAGCAGTTTCATTGCATCGGTCTCGAAGCCGCTGTAGTCGAAGCCATGCATCAGCCCGCGCACGATGTCGAGCTTTTCCAGTAGTACCGCTAGGGCCTCGGCTGCGTTGTGCGCCGGGTCGCCCTTGCCCTTGGATTCGGTATAGGTCTTGAGCGCCGCTTTCAGTTCGTTGGCAATGCCGATGTAATCCACCACCAATCCACCGGGCTTGTTGCGGAACACCCGGTTGACGCGGGCAATGGCCTGCATCAGGTTGTGGCCCTTCATGGGCTTGTCTACATACATGGTGTGGCAGCAGGGCGCGTCGAAGCCAGTCAGCCACATGTCGCGCACGATCACCAGCTTCAACGGGTCTGCCGGGTCTTTGAAGCGCTTTTCCAGGCGTTTCTTCACCTGCTGGCTGTACAGGTGCGGCTGCAGCAAGGGCTTGTCCGCTGCCGAGCCGGTCATCACTACCTTGATTGCGCCCTTCTCCGGGTCGGCATCGTGCCAGTCCGGGCGCAGGGCGACGATGGCGTTGTACAGCTCGGCGCAAATGTCACGGCTCATGCAGACGATCATCGCCTTGCCTTCCAGCGTGGCCGTGCGCGTCTCGAAGTGCTGCACCAAGTCGGCAGCCACCTGTTCCAGACGCGGCTGCGCGCCGACCAGCTTGGTCAGCGCAGCCCAATCGCTCTTGGTCTTTTCGCGAGCGGTGATGTCTTCCTCGTCCTCGATGACCTCATCTACCTGGGCATTGAGTGCGTCAATCTCGGCCTGGTTCACGTCCAGCTTGGCCAGGCGGCTTTCGTAGAAGATAGGTACCGTGGCGCCATCGTCCACCGCGTCCTGAATGTCGTAGATGCTGACGTAATCGCCGAACACCGCCCTCGTGTCTTTGTCTTCCAGGGCGATGGGGGTGCCGGTGAAGCCGATGAAGGTGGCGTTGGCCAGCGCGTCGCGCATGTGCTTGGCGTAGCCAAATACGTACTTGCCGGTCTTCGTATCCAGTCGCCCTTTCATGCCGTACTGGCTGCGGTGCGCCTCGTCGGAAATCACCACGATATTGCTGCGATCCGACAGCAGCGGGTGCTGTTCCTCATCGTCCAACAGGGCAAACTTCTGCACCGTGGTGAAGATGATGCCGCCAGCCTCGCGCGAAGCCAGCATCTCGCGCAGTTCCTCGCGGCTGCCAGCCTGCACCGGCGTCTGCCGCAGCAGGTCTTCGGCGGCGCAGAAGGTGCCGAACAACTGCCCGTCCAGATCGTTGCGGTCGGTCACCACCACCAGCGTGGGGTTTTTCATCTCCGGCTGCTGCAACAGCTTGCCCGCGTAGCAGGCCATGGTGATGCTCTTGCCCGAGCCTTGCGTATGCCACACCACGCCGGCCTTGCGGCTGCCGGGCCGCACTTCCTTGCCATAGGTGGCACGCGGCTCCTGCACTTCCAGCACGCCTTTGTTCGGACTGCTGGCGGCGATCACCGTGGCCTTCACCGCCTCGCGCACCGCATGGAACTGGTGGTAGCCCGCGATCTTCTTGACGATGTGGTCGGCATCCTGTTCGAACAGCACGAAGTGGCGCACGTAATCGAGAAACAGCGCAGGTGCGAAGAACCCGCGCACCAGCGTCTCCAGTTCGAACTCCAGCAGCGGTCGGTCGTCTTCATTAGCGATTGCCCGCCAGGGCTGCATGCGCTCCTGATTGGCCGTGAGCGACCCCAACCGCGCCGTGAAACCGTCGCTGACCACCACCGCCACATTGGTGTTGAACAGGTCGCTGATCTCTTCCTTGTAGGTCTGGATCTGGTTAAACGCATCCCAGATGTCGGTCTGCTCGTTGGCCGGGTTCTTCAGCTCGATCACAGCTAGCGGCAGACCGTTGACGAAGGCCACCAGATCGGGACGGCGCGGCTGCTTGGTGCCGGCCACGGTGAACTGGCTGACCAACAGGAAGTCATTGTTGCGTGGGTTGGCGAAGTCGATCAGGTTGACTAGATCGCTGCGCTTCTCGTCGCCCAAGGAAAAATCGACGGAGATGCCCGACAACAACAGCCTATGCACGCGGCGGTTGCGGGCGATCAGCAGCGGCTCGCTCACCGTAAGAAGCTCGTGTGCCGCCTGCTCCAGCGCCGCAGCGGGGATGTGCGGGTTGATGCGGGTGAGCGCGACCAACAAGCGTTCGCGCAATACAGTTTGACGATAGTCGAAGCGGGCAGGTTGGTCTCCATCGGGTGCAATATCCGGCTGCTGTGTGTACGTCCAACCGAGAGCCCCGAACCACTCAATGCAGATGTCTTCAAGCTGTTGTTCAGTAATCACTTCCCCTCCGCTGTCTGCTGCTTCACCGCATCCATGATTTGCTCGACCACGTCATCACGTAGTTGCGATGGATAGCCGTTCTTTCGCAACGTGACTCGGATAACGTTGCGCATACGAGCCTGAGCGTCTTCGCGCTTGTCCCAATCTACAACCTGATGTTTGGAAATATCTCGGGACAGCTCGCTGGCGATCAAGGTGATACGCCCTGGTTCCACTTGCTGCGCGTCAGGATGAGCACGCAAGATGGCCTCAATGCTGAAAGACGTTTGCTCCGAATCAATGATGGGAGCCTCCACAACGCCCACAGATGGAACAGAAGGTACTTGAACAACTTGAGTGGTAGCCGAGCGTTCAAGTTCTGCGGCTCGTGCAAGGCTGGCCTCCTCCTCCGCTTCGGCGGTTGTGATATTGCAATAATCAGATGCGCCGATTAGATCAGGAAAGAGACTGGCATGATGCACGTTCATGCGCCTAAGATGGCGCAAGCAAGCATCGCGCCCGTCGTTACGAATATAAATCTTGCAGATGTATCGAGCCAATAGGTCGGGCTGATCTTCTTCCGATGCGGAACGAAACTCCTCATCTTCAAAAGCCTCATCGTCGGCTAAGACATTCACCAGCTTATTTTCTATCGTGGCGTCATATGGAGAAAAGGTGAAAAGTCCTGCTTGATTCACCAACCTCCCATAGCTGTCTTTGCGTGGCTCCCATAGTCGAATGCCTGTCTCACCCTGGTGTTCCAGAATAAAACTTTTGTTAAGCACGTAGACAACTCGATACGGATTTTCTTCTTCATCCTTGCTGTCAGGCTTGGAAAATGCAAAAAACAAGGCGACATACGGAGAATAAGTCCAATCAAGTAAAGGAGTCATCAGTCCGTGATGCTGACCAATAGACCAAAGTTCCTCATCTTCATCCAAGAGACTATTGTCACTAAGCCGGCCTCGGATCGCACGTTTAAATCGCTCAAGCTGAGATGCCGCCAATTCTTCGGTGACGATTCCATTATCGGATAGACGGCCCAGAGTCGGCATAAGACTCCAGTCGGAGCGACGCTGGCCACGAAAAATAAGCTGTATGCCCAGACGATTGAAGAATGGGCTCTCTAGAAGTTCAGTGTAATCACGCCAAGATTCCAATTTCGTGACCGGGATGCGGCCACTGAGTTTATCTGCCATGACCTCAAAGCATTTCTGGCCATCATTCCAGACTGGAATCTTCTCAAAATAGTCCGTGCTTTGCTCTTCAAGAGCGACTTCAGACTGGGTCATTGCGCGACCTCATTCATCAATGTCTCTACAGAAATCTCTCTAGAAAGGAGCTTGGGGAGAAGAGTGTTGCGAAGTTCGGCCAACGATTGACTTGCAATTTTATTTGATCGCATTACCCTCCTCATTTGACCAATCAAGCCATCGAAAGCATTTAAAATCTCTGGGGTTGGCTTAACCAACTCAAGTCGGTAAACGTTCTCGCGATTTAATCCAGGAACCGCCGCATCGGTATTCATTTTTTCCAACCCGAGCGTTTGCATGGCATAGAAGCAGTAAATCATTGGAACCGCTTTAGGTTTGACGTAAAAAGTAGTGTCGATTGGGAAAAATGACTTATCTTCCCAGTAGAGGCTACCCACGGTTCCTTTGCGGCCAACAATGATTGCTCCGTGTGGCACCAGTGCTTCATTGTGGTAACCGGTAATGCCGCCAGAACCGTAAACAGGAACAGAACCTTCTTTACGATCAGCTGATTTGAGAGCCTTGCCGTATGCCAATTCAATCAGTTCACCAACGCGCTTAAATTCCCATCCCAATGGAATGTCCCCTAACCCCAACTCTCCCATGGCATCGGGAAACAGTGCGGCGGTGGCGGCGACTTGATCGAGGCGCTCGTGGGACATCTGGTCGAGTTCAGCGTCGGTTTTGCCACTGATGGTCCGCATGGCGGCGCGTAGCGGGTCTTGGCCTTCCCCAATGGCGGCAATCTTGGCCTTGACCGGGTCGAAATCGACAAACCAGGATTTGAAAATGGCTTGCGCCATGGCTTCAAGGGTTTGGTTGATACGGCGGTTGATGTCGATCTTGTCGTCTAGGCTCCGTAAAACTCTCGAAATGTGCACTTGTTCCGAACGATTTTCTGGAATCGGAATTTTAATAGCTCGCAAAGACGTTAGAGCCTGTGCTATGGCAGGGACACCCACCTGAGAGGCATTAGATAGGAGTCGCGATTGTCCGAGCGGTGATTTCAAGAAGTAGTAGACAAAATAAGGATCAACTCGTTTGATGTCAAAGGACATTTTGAGCTGACTCTGAGATACGACATACTCTTTATATTTTGAGTCTTCTGGTATTAAACCAACTTGACCGAGAGTCCCTCGATGTGTAATTACAATGTCCAGTCTACGAGCCTTAGCGGATTCCAGTTCGTCAGCTTTCTCTTGCGTCAAGAAATCGAAGTCCGACTCATCTAGATAGGTCGCATTGAGATTACCTCCTTTGATTACAGGAACGCCCGCAGTCGTGAAGTTCTCTGCCTTAATCTTTGAGCCAAAAGGCCCCATGGCGAAGGCACTCTTGGTCTGAGCTTTGAGCTGCTCTAGTGGCACTTCTACCCATCTAGAAGCCATAACCCAACCCCGCCAGATTCTTCTTGATCTCTTTCTCCAGCTTCGCACTTTCCACGAACTGGTCCGCCAGTTGTGTCGTTAGACGCTGCATCTTCTCGGCAAAGGGCTCGCCGTCATCTTCCTGCTCCACCGCGCCCACATAGCGCCCTGGCGTCAGCACATGCTCATGCTTGCGCACGTCCTTCAGCTTGGCGGAGTAGCAAAAGCCCGATGCATCCTCGTACTCCTCGCCCTGCTGCCAAGCATGGAAGGTGTCGGCAATTTTCTGAATGTCTTCGGCAGTGAAGTCTCTCAGTACTCGGTCTTTCATGTAGCCCATCTGGCGGGCGTCGATAAACAGGAACTCACCGCGCCGGTCGCGCTTCTTCTTTTCCAACGCAAAGCCGTTCTGCTTGTCGCAGGTCAGAAACCAGATGCAGGCCGGAATTTGGGTGTTGGTGAACAACTGGCCTGGCAGCGCGACCATGCACTCCACGTAGTCGTCCTCGATTAGCCGCTTGCGGATTTCACCCTCGTTGTTGGTGTTGGAACTCATCGAGCCGTTGGCCAGCAGCAGCGCCATGCTGCCGGTGGGCGCCAGGTGCCAGAGCATGTGTTGCAGCCAGGCAAAGTTGGCGTTGCCCTGCGGCGGCGTGCCGGCAATCCAGCGCGGGTCGGCGGCTAGCTTTTCGTTCCACCATTCCTTCATGTTGAAGGGCGGGTTGGCCATCACAAAATCGGCGCGCAGGTCCGGGTGCAGGTCGTTCAACAGCGTATCGGCCGGGCCGGGGCCGAAGTTGAAGTCGATACCGCGAATGGCCATGTTCATCGCGGCCAATCGCCAGGTGGTGGGATTGCTCTCCTGCCCGTAGACGCTGATCTGCCCGCTCTTGCCGTTGGCTGCCTTGCCGCCGTGCTGCTCGATGAACTCCTCGCTCTGCACGAAGAAGCCGCCGGAGCCCATGGCCGGGTCGTAGACGCGGCCCTTGAACGGCTGGAGCATTTCCACGATCAGGGTGACGATGCTCTTGGGCGTGTAGTACTGGCCGCCCTTCTTGCCTTCGGCAAGGGCGAACTGGCCGAGGAAGTATTCGTAGACGTGGCCGAGGATGTCTTTGGATTTCAGGTCCAACGGCTGGCTTTTGTACTCGCGGGCAGCAAAGTCGGTATCCGAGAAGTGGCTGATCAGCCCGGCCAGCTTGCTGGACTCGAGCTGCACGCGGGCGAAGTCTTTGTTGAGCACGTTCTTCAGGCGGGCGTTCTCACGCTCGACGGCTTCCATGGCGTTGTCGATCAGCCAGCCGACCGAGCGCATTTCCTCGGGCTCGTCCTTGCCGGGCTTGTTCCAGGGCAATGCCGCTTTGGGCGGCAGTTGCGCACAGTCACGCAGGGTTTGCCAGCGCGCTTCCACAGGCACCCAGAACACGTTCTTCTCGGTGTAGTAGTCGCGGACTTCAAGCTCGGCGGCGATGTTGTCTTCGTACTCCTGGGTACCTGCCCCGCCGTACTCGTCCGGGTCCATGTAGTAGTCATGACTCGGATTGGTGAACTGTTCGCGCAGTTCGCGCTGCCGTTCTTCGAAAGCATCGGAAACGTATTTGAGGAAGATCAGCCCGAGCACGACGTGCTTGTACACGGCGGCGTCGAGGTTGGAGCGCAGCTTGTCGGCGGCGGTCCAGAGTTTCTTTTCCAGGTCGTTGAAGAACTGTTGTTCTATAGGTCTCATGTCTTTTTCCTGTGTGGTAACCGTCTCGACTCTCTTGTGGTCGTCGTAGGTTTGCCGCCTGATGGCAACTGATGGTTCGTGGCTGAGGGTGGACAAGGGAAAAACGCTCTCGGCTACGGCCACCGAGCCGCCGCGTCCCCTCCCAACGCGAATGCGGCCGGTGTCAATCAACTGCTGCTTCACGCGTTGATAGGCGCTATCGTTCCAAGCCAACGCAGCAAGTAAGCGCTGATTGCCAGCGCTACGGCCAAGGGAAGCCAAAGTGCTGATAAATTGTTCGATCTGCTCTTCTGTGGGGCTCACTTGCTGCTCCTAAGCCTTAAGCAGGCCAGTACAGCCGTTTAAGCGGCACGATGCGTTTGGTTTCGGCGTCGGTGGCGTCGTAATGCTCGATCAGTGCACGAACAACATGGTCCAGAGTCCACATCGCAAGCGGAATGGCAGCGCGCTCTGCTTCGTAATGAGCATCTTTGGTGAAACTGCCAGTACTAACATACAATCCGCGATCGTCTTTGTGGCGGCCACCGAGGAAGCTGCGGATTTCCTGACTACCCATTTGTCCCTTGCGGTGCTTGACCTCCACGACGATGCGCGGATGTTCGAAGCCAAAGCCATCCGGCGAGGCAACGATGTCTTTGCCTCTGTCAGCTCCTGGCGGTGAGACTTGCGTCTTGTAGCCCATAGCTCTCAGAATGCCGGCAACCAGCTCCTGCATGTCATACCATTCAAGTTTGTTCACCTGATCCTTGATCCGCTCCAGAGCCTGGGATTCGATGTTGGCCAAGGGATCAGCAGTGATTTCTATGGCTTCATCTTCTATTACAGGCACTGGCTTGCCCTTCAACGCATTCAGCACCTCAGTTGCTGCGTTGGATGGCACCTCAAACAACGTCAAGGTCGAGCCCAAACTGTTCTTGGTGCTGTTGCTCAGGCTGTCCCGTGGTAGTTCCTGAGCTTGCCACTGAACCTTGCGTGTGAGCGACATGCCTTGTTCGTCCCACTCAGGGCAATGTTCAGCCGGCCCTGTGACGTTGCCAATTGAGTAGAGGCGATTAATCGGCGAATAGGTGACGATCCAATCGCCATCCTGGATATCGTTGACAAAACGCCAAACCTGAGAGGCGCCCGACACCACAGTCCCTTGTTTCGTTTGAGGCTCAGCAGACTGATACAGGTCAATGAGCTGCTTGCGCCCAACACCAGGTTTGGCATGAGCGGCCAACTGATTCCAACCTAATGCAGCTACACCGCGTTCACGAAAAGCGTCATACAGGCTTCCTCCATCGCCGCGCACCATCCACATCCGTGCCATTGCATTCCCTCTCGTACTCATGTCATCAATCCCAAACGACCAGTAATTTGGTTGCAGGCGCGTTTAGCTACATACCTCGAACATCACGCTCCCGCGTAACCGCCTCTCCCGCTAAGGTCAGCGATTCGGCTATCAAACACCGACGACGCAGCATTTCATGCACTCAACCCAAAAGATACGTTAATTTACAATAAATTCAATTACTGATACCAAAGATCCCAGAGTTGATTTACACCAAAAAAATCACACGGATCTCTGATCGCCCTCTAAGTTTCGCGGGCAGCAGATACCTGAAATCGGCCTTTGAGCCATCACTGCTCCTGATACTGGGATGATTTCTATATCGCGTTCGCACCTTCGGCAGTGACCGCCTCAGCGTCTGATGCACCGCCTGCAAGGCCAACTCCTTGAGCGCAATCGCCACTAAGCCCCCGATTGCATGTAAGTTCATATCTAGCTCGACAGCAGCGCAACGCGCGCGCCGGCCATGCAGGCGTCGTGAATACCTTCAACGCTGTTGATGGTGCGGCGCCAGGCTACGCGCACCCGGCTCTCCTCGTTGCCTGT
This sequence comes from Comamonas sp. 23, assembly GCF_049601575.1. Classification (NCBI taxonomy): domain Bacteria; kingdom Pseudomonadati; phylum Pseudomonadota; class Betaproteobacteria; order Burkholderiales; family Comamonadaceae; genus Comamonas; species Comamonas sp. 23. Next base: position 164,160 of record NZ_CP187127.1, read on the forward strand.
TTGCAAGATCAGGATTGCTGCTCGGTTGTGGTGATGCACTGGTGCTGGGCCAGTTCGCTCAGCAGGTAGGGGGCAGGTCTGCAGAGCAGAGAATGCTGCACAGTGCGATAGCCACCAGCTCGGACTCGCTCAGCCCCCGATGCGCACAAACTCATCGCTATAACCAGACACTGTCTTCAAAAGCTCATCGCCCTCCCGCATTGCCGTCCTGCCCGTGTCCCCAACGGGTCAACCCTTAGCTATCCCCCACAGCACCCAGGTCGGAATATAGGAATACGCTGTACTCCGTTTCAGCAAGCTGCCGATGGAGCCACCCTGCGGCTCGCCTGCCGCCGGAACCATCGCCCTCCACAGCGCACAACCAACCGGACACCCACCCATGCAAAGAACCACCGACCCGTCCCTCACCCCCGCCAGCAACGCCACCCCACCATCGCAGCTGTTCCAGCCCCTCACCCTGTCCCAGCTCCAGCTCCCCAACCGCATCGTCATCGCCCCCATGTGCCAGTACTCGGCGCAAGAGGGCAATGCCAATGACTGGCATTTGATGCACTACGGCAGCCTCGCGGTATCGGGCGCGGGCATGCTGGTGCTGGAGGCCACGGCGGTGTCGGCGGTGGGGCGCATTACCGATGCGGATCTGGGCATTTATTCCGTTGACAACCAGCAGGCGCTGGGGCGGCTGATGGGGTCGCTGCGCAAACTCTCGGCCATTCCGGTGGCCATTCAGCTGGCCCATGCGGGCCGCAAGGCGTCCAGCCATTTGCCTTGGGAAGGTGCTGCGCAGATTGCGCCCGATGCGCCCCGGGGCTGGGTGGCGCAGGCGCCTTCGGCCATTGCCCATGCGGCGGGCGAGGTGCCCCCGGCGGAGATGACACCCGCCGAGCTGGCAGAGGTGAAGAACGCGTTTGTGGCAGCGGCCAAGGCGGCCGATGCGCTGGGCATCGATGGCATCGAGATCCACATGGCCCATGGCTATTTGCTGCATGAGTTCCTCTCGCCCCTTTCCAACACCCGCAGCGACGCCTATGGCGGCAGCCTGGAGAACCGCCTGCGCTACCCGCTGGAAGTGTTTGCCGCCGTGCGCGCGGCCGTGCCTGCGGCCAAGCCGGTGTGGGTGCGCATCTCGGCATCGGATTGGACGCCGGGCGGCTGGGATATCGATGGCTCGATGGCGCTGGCCCAGGGGCTGAAGGCGCTGGGTTGCAGCGCTATCCATGTGTCCTCGGGCGGGCTGTCGACCGCCCAGCAAATCCCCGTGCAGCCGGGCTACCAGGTGGGCTTTGCCGAGGCGATCAAACAGGCCACGGGCCTGACCACGATTGCCGTCGGTTTGGTGACCGAGCCTGCGCAGGCCGAGCACATTGTGGCCTCGGGCCAGGCCGATGCCGTGGCCATTGGCCGCGCCGCCTTGTACGACCCGCGCTGGCCCTGGCATGCGGCCGCCAGCCTGGGCGCGCAGGTGGATGCACCGCGCCAGTACTGGCGCAGCCAGCCGCGGGAGTACAGCAAACTGTTCCGTGGCGCAGCGGTAGGCGTGCGCTAAGAGCCACTCACACAACCCTTGATACGTCGTTGCCTCGCCGGCCGCGCCAACCCTTGTCGTACTTCTGTACTGCCTGCGGCTTGGCGCCTAGTCTCAACCGCAAACCTTCGGTTTGCTGGGCCGTGTAAGCGGCTCCAAACACGTTCTGTAAACACCGAGGGCGGCGGCCGCCAAAGCCGCTAAGCTATGCGGATGCCTGCCCGCCCTCCCGTGTTTGCCTCCCCACCCCACCCCCCTGCTGCTGCCCGCCGTGCCCGCGCGGTGCTGGGCCAGCTCAGCGATATGGATTTGCGGCTGCTGCAGGTCTTCAAGAGCGTGGTGGAATGTGGGGGCATGTCAGCCGCTGAGCTGGAGCTCAATATCGGCACGTCGACCTTGAGCCGCCACATGAAGGATCTGGAGACCCGCCTGGGCATGGTGCTGTGCCGGCGCGGGCGCGCGGGCTTTGCGCTGACGCCGGAGGGCCACCAGGTCTACGAGGCCACCTTGCAGCTGCTGGGCGGCGTCGATCTGTTCCGCAGCCGCATTGACGATATCCACGCCCGCATGGGCGGCAATCTGGAGATCGCCATCTTCGACAAGACGGTGAGCAACCCGCAGGCCCAGATCCACCGCGCGATTGCGCAGTTCCACGGCCAGGCGCCAGATGTGAACCTGCAGCTGCATGTCAGCTCGATCAACGCGATCGAGCGCGGCCTGATGGATGGGCGTTTTCATGTGGGCATCATCCCGGCGCACCGCAGCTCGGCCAGCCTGGTCTACCGCGATCTGTTTGCCGAGAACATGCAGCTGTACTGCGCCGCCGGCCATGACCTGTGGGAGCAGGCGCATGAAGACCTGGACTGGGAGCAGCTGCGCAGCTACCCCTTTGCCGGCCTGGGCTACCACTCGCCCAATATGGAGCTGAGCCACAGCGTGCGGCTGCCGCGCGCGGCCACCGGGTTTGACCAGGAGTCGATTGCCACCTTGATTTTGTCCGGGTGTTTTTTGGGCTTTCTGCCGGACCACTATGCCGCCAGTTTTGAAAACCAAGGTTTGATGCGGGCTGTGCGGCCAGAACGCTTCCAATACCGCTGCCAATTCGTGGCCATGTGGCGCTTATCGCCCGCTCCGAGCCGTGTGGCGCAGGCCTTCATCGACTGCCTCCTCAACGCCCACACAGCACTTGACTAAGTTGCTATGAAATTAACTTATCCACAGAAACCGGCTTCCCGGTGTGCATTTCTTCTCTAGAGGGAGATTGCAGGGAGTTTCTCGCGCAACGACGGCAACATTGCACAAAATTATCCACAGGCGCCAAGTCGGAGAATCCTGACAAGTGCGGCGATCCGACCGGCCGATGTAGCGGGCCCGGACAACGCACCCGCATCCTGCGCCCGCCACCGCGCCTGCGCGACTGCCCCTGCCGCACCACGGGCATGCCAGCGCCGGGCCTGGGCGGTTCGGCGCTACCATCGCTACCGTAACGACCACCCTGGACCGCCCCGTGCCCAAGCCTGCGCCCCCTGCCACTCCCCAGCGCCTCAGCCCGCCCGGCGCAGCCAAGCCTGTCGCCGCCAAGGCCCGGGCCACAATTGCCGATGTGGCGCTGGCGGCCCAGGTCTCCAAGGCCACGGTCTCGCGCTACCTCAATGGCCGCACCGACATCCTCACCCCCGACATGGCCAAGCGCGTGCAGGAGGCCATTGCCAGCCTGCAGTACCGGCCCAGCCCGATGGCGCAGGCGCTCAAGCATGGCCGCACGCGCCTCATCGGCCTGGCGGTGGCCGATGTGACCAACCCCTTCTCGGTCGCAGTGCTGCAGGGTGCAGAAAAAGCCTGCCAGGCCGCTGGCTACCTGCTGGTGCTGTTCAACCTGGGCAATGAGGCCGGGCGCGAGCGCGATGCCATGCATGCGCTGTCGGCCTACCAGCTCGACGGCATGATCCTCAACCGTGTGGACACCAGCGCCCAGCTCTGGCAGGACGCACAGCTGCACGGCAAGCCCATCGTGCTGGTGGACCGCTTCCAGGAAGGGATGGACGCCGATTTTGTGACCGTGGACAACCCCGGTGTGATCCAGATCGCGATGGACCACCTGCAGCAGCAAGGCTTTGACGAAGTGCTGCTGGTGACCGAGCCGATTGCCGATGTCAGCTCGCGCACCGCGCGCCAGCAGGCCTTTGCCTACTACCTGCAAGACCTGCAAGGCCAGGCCGGCACGCGGCGCGGCCAGCCCGCCGCCATGCAGGGCAATGTGTGGGAGAGCACACCGCACAACGCCAGCGCCTTGCAGCAGCACCTGCAGCAATGGCGCGATCAGGCACAGCAAGCGGGCCGCCACCCCGCCGTGCTGGCCGGCAATGCCGTGGCCAGCCTGCGCGTGGCCACCGCCGTGCATGCACTGGGCTGGGTGCCCGGGCGGGAGCTGGGCATCATCGGCGTGGACGAGACCGACTGGGCCGCGCTGGTGGGCCCGGGCCTGAGCACCGTGGCCCAGCCCACCGATGCGCTGGGCCAGGCAGCGGCCACCTGTCTCATCGAGCGCATCCAGGGCCTGCAAAGCCCCGCCCGCACCGTGGAGTTACCAGGCACCATCATTGTGCGCGGCTCGACAAAATCTCCAAACCATTGATTCACAACCACTAAAAACAGCGTTACGCACCAAACTAGGGCAAACCCTAGTAATCGTTCCGTAACCTTGCGCTAAACTGCGGCGCTACTGAAACCGGTTTCAAAAGCGCCGCATCGCCATGAACTACACGTTCCAATTCGACCAGGTCCTGGCAGCCTGGCCGCAGCTATTGCAGGGCACCTGGGTGACCATCCAGCTGTCTTTTCTCGCCATGGTCATCGGCCTGGCCGTCGCCATCGTCTGCGCCTGGGGCAAGACCTCGGGCCCGGCACCGCTGCGCTTTGTCATCAATGCCTACATCGAGCTGATCCGCAACACGCCCTTTTTGGTGCAGTTGTTTTTCTTCTTCTTTGCGCTGCCGGCCATCGGCCTGCGCTGGTCGCCGCAAACCGCCGCGCTGGTGGCCATGGTGGTCAATCTGGGCGCCTATGCGACTGAGATCATCCGCGCCGGCATCGAATCCATCCCCAAGGGCCAGATCGAAGCCGGCCTGGCGCTGGATCTGAAGCGCTGGGAGATCTTCCGCTTTGTGATCCTCAAGCCCGCGCTCAAGACCATCTACCCGGCGCTGACCAGCCAGTTCATCCTGCTGATGCTGAGCTCGGCCGTGGTGTCGGTGATCTCGGCCGACGACCTGACCTCGGTGGCCGCCAACATCCAGTCCGAGACCTTCCGCAGCTTTGAGGTCTACATCGTGGTGGCTGCCATCTACCTGCTGCTGTCGCTGGCCTTCAACCTGCTGTTCAAGCTCATCTACCAGATGGCCTTGAACTACCCAGACCGTCGCTGAACTCGGAGAACAAGAAATGCGTACTTTTGGTTGGCCCGAGTTGTGGTTCATCGTGGAAGCGGCCAAGTGGACCGTGGCCCTGTCCCTGATCGCCTTTATTGGCGGCGCCCTGGTGGGCCTGGTGATTGCGCTGTCGCGCACGTCAGAGAACGGCCTGGCGCGCGGCATTGCCACCGCCTTTACCCAGATTTTTCAGGGCACGCCGCTGCTGCTGCAGCTGTTCCTGGTGTTCTTTGGCGCGCCCATTCTGGGCTTTGAGATCAACCCCTGGGTGGCGGCTGCCGCTGCGCTGATTCTGAACAGCGGCGCGTTCCTCGGCGAGATCTGGCGCGGCTGTATCCAGGCGGTGCCACGCGGCCAGTGGGAAGCGGCCGAGGCCTTGTCGCTGTCCTACTTCTGGCGCATGCGCGCCGTTGTGCTGCCCCAGGCGATGAAGATTGCCGTGGCCCCCACCGTGGGCTACCTGGTGCAGATCATCAAGGGCACGTCGCTGGCCGCCATCATCGGTTTTACCGAGATCACGCGCGCCGGCCAGATCATCAACAACGCTACCTTCCAGCCGATGCTGGTGTTCGGTGTCGTCGGTGCCGTTTACTTCATCCTGTGCTGGCCGCTGTCCCTCTGGGCGGGCCGCCTTGAGAAGCGCCAAGCCAGATGAACACCCCCCTGAGTCGCTTACGCGCCTTCCCCCAGGGGGACGACGCCCTCGCTGCGGGGCGGCCCTTGCTCGGCATCCCGCCGATGGGCCCTGCTGCAACGACGCGGGTGCTTCTTACGTTTGGCCTGTTTAATCCCTTTCCCTTCTTGCTGCGTTAATAAACCCTTAGGAGACATGAGCATGCAGATTTCCCGCCGCACTTTCACCTCCGCTGCTGCCGCCCTGGCTGCCAGCGCCCTGTTGCCCCTGACCGCATCGGCCCAGTCGCTGGCGGATCTGAAGAAAAAGGGCAAGATTACGATCGGCATGCTGGTGGACTTCCCGCCCTACGGCATCCTGAACGGCAGCAACCAGCCTGACGGCTACGATGCCGATGTAGCCAAGCTGCTGGCCAAAGAATGGGGCGTGACCGCCGACATCGTGCCAGTGACCGGCCCCAACCGCATCCCCTTCCTGCTGACCAACAAGGTCGACATGCTGATCGCCTCGCTGGCCATCACGCCCGAGCGCGCCAAGCAGGTGCTGTTCTCCAAGCCTTACTCGGCCGCTTCGATCGTGCTGTACGGCGCGACCAAGACCGCCATCAAGGGCCCGGAAAATCTCAAGGGCCTGCGCGTGGGCGTGGCCCGTGCCTCCACCCAGGACGTGGCCGTCACCAAGGCTGCACCCGAAGGCACGCAAATCCGCCGCTTTGACGACGACGCATCGGCCATGCAGGCGCTGCTGTCGGGCCAGGTCGATGCCATCGGCTGCTCGGTGACCGTGGCTGCCCAGATCGCCAAGCGCGCGCCTGCCGGCCAGTTCGAGAACAAGTTCCAGCTGCTGCAGCAGAACATGGCCGTCGCGCTGCGCCCCGGCCAGGACGAAGTGGCAGAAGCCGTGAACGCCTTTATCGCCAAGAACACCGCCAATGGTGAGCTGAACAAGCTGTACCAAAAGTGGTTGGGCGCCGACCTGCCCAAGCTGGACTAAAACTGAGGCGCAAGCCGCTGTTCTCCATCTGGTGGAACAGCGGCCCGGGCAGCGCCACACGATCACCTTCAAGAACACGACTGCTTTATGACGACCCCCTCGCAAGCACCCATCATTCGCCTCCAAGGCGTCGAGAAATGGTATGGCAACTTCCAGGTGCTGACCGATATCAACCTCGACGTGCGTGCTGGCGAGCGTATCGTCATCTGCGGGCCTTCGGGCTCGGGCAAGTCCACGATGATCCGCTGCATCAACCGGCTTGAAGCCATCCAGAAGGGCCAGATCACCGTGGACGGCACGGACCTGACGGGTGACAGCAAGGCGATCGACACCATCCGCAAGGAAGTGGGCATGGTGTTCCAGCAGTTCAACCTGTTTCCGCACCTGACGATTGTGGAGAACTGCATGCTGGCGCCGATGCGCTCGCGCGGCCTGAGCAAGGCCGAGGCGCAGGAGCGCGCGATGCACTACCTGACGCGGGTGCGCATTCCGGACCAGGCGGACAAGTACCCCAGCCAGTTGTCGGGCGGCCAGCAGCAGCGCGTAGCCATTGCCCGCGCGCTGTGCATGGCCCCCAAGATCATGCTGTTTGACGAGCCCACCTCGGCCCTCGACCCCGAGATGGTCAAGGAAGTGCTGGACACCATGATCGGCCTGGCCGAAGACGGCATGACCATGCTCTGCGTGACCCATGAAATGGGCTTTGCCCGCAGCGTGGCCGACCGCGTGATCTTCATGGCCGACGGCAAGATCATCGAGCAAGGCCCACCGGCCGCGTTCTTTGACAACCCCCAACACCCCAAGACCCAGCAGTTCCTGGGCCAGATCCTGAGTAATCACTGAGACACCCCCTGTGGCGCTTCGCGCCGTCCCTGAACTGCGGGGCGGTGCGGCCGGCGAGGCCCTTGCTCGATGTGCGCCGATGGGCCGCGCCAGTTTTTGAGAACGTGCGAAGTTTCTGCAGACTGTTTGCTCACTTATCAATAGCTGTCAACGCTTGGTATACGGGCGTAAGCGGCCAAAAAATACGAAAACCATGGCCTTGTCTTTGCAAAACGCGGGCTCGCCCGCGCTGATCTCCCTCACCTCGTTTGGCAATGCCGAAGTGCGCCGCCACGGCCAGCTCTACTTTGCCCAGCTCTCGCACCGCGCAGGTGCCAACGGCTATGAAGTGCGCGAAGAGCTGCTGCTGAACCCCGCTGAGGAACTGCCCGCGCTGGCCGCCTATGGCCGCGCGCACCAGCTGGACCTGGTCTACTCCTGCCCCCAGCCGCTGTTTGCGATGGACGGCAGCCTGAACACCGCCGCCGTGCAACACGCGATTGCCGCCAGCCACACCTTGGGCGCACCCTGGCTCAAGATGTCGATCGGCGGCTTTGCCAGCCAATCGGTCGCACATTCGGCCCAGGGCTTTGCGGCGCTCAAGAGCGCCATCGATGGCGCGGGCCTCACCTTGCTGATCGAGAACGACCAGACCACGGCCGCCGGCACCGTGCAAGCGCTGCAGCGCTTTTTTGCCGCTGCCGATGCCGCCGGCTTGAACTTGCCGATGACCTTTGACATGGGCAACTGGCACTACCTGGGCGAATGCGCACTGCAAGCGGCGCAGCTGTTTGGCAGCCGCGTGGCCTATGTGCATGCCAAGGGCGTGCAACGCCTGCCCGCCAAATGGGTGGCCGTGCCGCTGGCCGAATCGGCAGCGGCCTGGCGCGCCATTTTGCGCGCGCTGCACAGCGATGCACCCCGCGCCATCGAGTACCCGCTGATCGGCGACGACCTGGTCGCCGTCACCCAGCAGGAGCTGGCCGTGCTGCGCGATGCCACGGCACTGCAGGCCAAGGCCTCTTGATCAGCTCCCAACAAACCCACAGCTACCAGCACCCAAGAGAGACACGGCCATGACCACCAAGACCTTTGACATCGCCACCTTTGGCGAAGCGATGATGCTGCTGATTGCCGACCGCGCCGGCCCGCTGGAGAACGCCGAGTTCTTTACCAAGCGCATTGCAGGCGCCGAGATCAATGTGGCCACCGGCATGGCACGCCTGGGCTTCAACACCCACTGGGCCAGCCGCCTGGGTGCCGATTCGATGGCGCGCTACCTCATCAACCAGATGAAGAGCGAAGGCGTGCACTGCGAACATGTGGTGCTGGACCCGGCGCAAAAGACCGGCTTCCAGATCAAGGGCCGCAGCGATGATGGCAGCGACCCGCAGGTGGAATACCACCGCAAGGGCTCGGCCGCCAGCCTGATGACCCCCGCCGACATCGACGAGCCCTGGCTGGCCTCGGCCCGCCACCTGCACGCCACCGGCGTGTTTGCCGCGATCTCGCAGACCAGCCTGGCCACTGCCCAGCGCACCCTGCAAATTGCCCGCGCTGCGGGCAGCACCATCTCCTTCGATCCCAATCTGCGCCCCACGCTATGGCAAGACGAGGCCACGATGCGCCGCGAGATCAATGCGCTGGCTGCTGGCGCGGACTGGGTCTTCCCTGGCCTGGCCGAGGGCGAGCTGCTGACCGGCCACAAGACGCCCGAAGCGGTGGCCAAGTTCTACCGCGACCAGGGCGCAAGCCTGGTGGTCGTCAAGCTTGGCGAAGCAGGTGCTTATTACGATGACGCGCAGGCCGGCACCGGCTATGTGGCCGGCTGCCCGGTCGAGAAGGTGGTGGACACCGTGGGCGCTGGTGATGCCTTTGCCGTAGGCGTCATCAGCGGCCTGCTCGATGGCCGCTCGGTGGCCGATGCGGTCAAGCGCGGCTGCTGGATTGGCGCGCTGCAGGTACAGGTGCTGGGCGACTCCGAAGGCTTGCCGACCCGCGAAGCCTTGACCGCCGCCGGCTATTGATTTCAACGCATCCAGGAGCAGCCATGAGCAGCAACCGCCACCAGATTCTGGTTTTTCGTGAACTGCCCGAGGACCAACTGGCCCGCCTGCAAGCCGCGCATGACGTGACCGTGGCCAACCCGCGCGTCGCCGCGCAGCGCGATGCCTTTTTTGCAGCGCTGCCCCAGGCCCAGGCGCTGATCGGGTCGAGCTACCCGATCACCGATGCGCTGCTGGACGAGGCACCGCAGTTGCGGGTGATCTCCAGCATCTCGGTGGGCGTGGACAACTACCCGCTGGCAGCGCTGCGCGAGCGCGGCATTGCGCTGTGCCACACGCCTGGCGTGCTGACGGAGACGACGGCCGACACCATCTTTGCGCTGCTGATGGCCACCAGCCGCCGCATTCCGGAGCTGGCGATGTATGTGCGCTCGGGCCAGTGGCAGCGCAATATTGGCGAAGAGCTGTTTGGCTGGGATGTGCATGGCAAGACGCTGGGCATTCTGGGCATGGGCCGCATCGGCATGGCGCTGGCGCGCCGCGCGGCGCTGGGCTTTGGCATGCGCGTGCTCTACAACAACCGCAGCGTCGTGCCCGAGAGCGAGCTCGGCGCGCTGGCCGGCCAGGTGCACTATGTGGCGCGCGATGCGCTGCTGCGCGAGGCGGACTTTGTCGTCTCCGTCGTGCCATCGACCCCCGAGACCAAGCACCTGCTGGGGGCTGACGCCTTTGCAATGATGAAGCCCAGCGCCATCGTCATCAATGGCTCGCGCGGCGCGATTGTCGATGAGGCCGCCTTGCTGCATGCGCTCGATACCGACCAGATCCGCGCCGCCGGCCTGGATGTGTTTGCCACCGAGCCGCTGCCAGTCGAATCGCCCCTGCGCACCCATGCCAAGGTGGTGGCACTGCCGCATATCGGATCGGCCACGCACGAGACCCGCCACGCGATGGCCGAGATGGCGACCAGCAACCTGCTGCAGGTGCTGGCCGGCGAGCAACCTGCGGGCAGATTCGACCTGAGCCAGGCCTGAGCCCCCAGCGGCGCCATGGGCTGCGCCGCGCGAGACTGGGTGAGGGAACGCGCGCCCGCATAATGGCCGCCAGACCTTCCGATGTTGGCCTCCTGCTTGTGGCCAGCGGCCACCTCTTTCGTACGATCTCGTACCGTCTCTTGACTGCGGCATGCCCTCCACGCTCCAGGTTCTCTCCCTCGCCTCCCCCTCTGCCGGCTACCGCCGCATCCGCTTTGCCGGCGCGCAGCTGGCGCCCTTTTGCCAGCACGACAACATCCACTGCCGCCTGGTGTTTCCGTCGGCGCAGGATGCGCAAGGCAGCAGCGCCAGCAGCACACGCGTCTACACGGTGCGCGCCTTCGATGCCGATGCGCAATGGCTGGAGATTGATTTTTTGCTGCATGCCGATGCCGGCCCGGGTGCGGACTGGGCCCAGCAGGCGCAGGTGGGCGACCGGGTCGAAATTCTCAAGCCCGGCGGCCGCACGGCCCGCATTGCCGACTGGATGGTTCTGGCCGGTGACGACAGTGCATTGCCCGCACTGGCCCGCATTGCAGAGCAGCTGCCCGCCAGCACACGCGGCCATGTGGTTTGCGAAATAGCGGACCCGCAGGATGCGATCGACATCCGCCTGCCAGCCGGCATGCAGTGGCATTGGCTTTACAGCGAAGGCGCAGCAGCCGGCAGCGGCGAGCAGCTGCAGCGGGCGGTACAAGCGTTGGATTGGAGCGCCGCACACACCACCGAAGGCGCCAGCCGCTTTTTATGGGTAGGCGCCGAATTTGCCACCGCGCAGGCGCTGCGCGCATGGGCCGTGGACAGCCTGGGGCTGGGCAAGCAGGAGCAGCTGATCGTGGCCTACTGGCGCCGGGGCATGAGCGAGAACGAGCTGCGCGCGCCCAAGCCCGAGCTGGAAAAAGCCTAGGCCCTGTTTTTTAGATTTCTGCCGAGCGCGAAATATGCCGGCGCAGCAGCGCCGCGGCATAGTCGGCATCGCCTTCCTTGAGCGCCTTGAGAATGCCCAGGTGGTCAGTGCAGGCCTGGCGGATGTGCTGCTCGCTCAAATGGCTGAAATGCGCAAACTCCGAGATCTTGCGCAGCGAGTTCTGCCGGCGCACCGACTCGATCAAAAAGCGGTTGCGTGACCAGGACACCAGCGTTTCATGAAAATTCGCATTGGCCTTGAACCACACATCCTGGCGCAGCTGCTCAACGGGCATCTGCAAGATGTCTGACTGCTCGCGGAACAGCTGCTGCAGCTGCTCGGGATCGGGCGCAAAGTCCGCCATCTTCAGCGCGCCGCACTCGACGATGAGCCGAAAGTCATAGCTCTCGTGCACGGCCTGGGGGTTGTCCAGGCTCTCGGTAAAGCGCCAGCCGTGGCCGGGCAGGCGCTCGGTCAGGCCTTCTGCCGCAAAGCGCATCAGCACGCGGCGCACGGCGCCCCGGGTCACGCCAAACAGCTCCACCAGCTGCGCCTCGGAGACTTCGCCGGCCAGCTGGCCACTGGCGCGGTGGTCCATGATCTGGCTGTACAGCGCCTCGGCCTCAGACGGGGGCACCAGCTGCTCCAAGGCATCGTCGCCATCGGGCACGCGCTCGACCCGAAAGCCCCGGCCCGGGTGGTAGGCCACCAGACCCTGGGCGGTCAGCAGCATCAGCGCCTGGCGCACCGGCGTGCGCGAGACCTTGAGCTCATCGGCCAGGTGCAGGTCGGAGATGCGGTCGCCCACGCGCCAGCGGCCGCCATGCATCAGCGCCGTCAGCTTGCGCGCGACGTCGATCTGCAAAGAACTCAGCGATTGCTTCAAACCGATTCTCCCCTGGGTAGTGCTGCTGCGGCCCGCGCCTGCGCAATGCGGCGGCAGTGGCGGCGGCGCACAGCATCTTGTTTTTGCCGGCCAGCCCCGAGCATACGCGCCAGGCTTCCCGTCTTGGCAGCATCCTTCATCGTAGTTTCCCTAAGTTTTGTTTGATTCTATAAAAAACAAATTGACAGTCAAAGACCTGGAAATTAATGTATTAAAAGTTCACAAAACACAAAAGGAAAAAGATGTCGCCGTTTCCACTCGTCACGCTGTCTGGCGCCCCCCAAGCCCGTGGGCGCCAGTATGGCGCGGCGCTCAAAGACCGCATTGCCCGCAGCGCAGCCCTCTACGGCGGCGCGCTGGAGAAGTACGGCATCAGTGCCGCACACAAGGCCGCGCTGATCGCCGAGTACGCCCAGAAGATCGCCGCCTTTGACGAGAACTACCTCGAAGAAATGCGCGGCATTGCCGAGGGCTCGGGCGTTGCGCTCGACGACATCGTGATGATCAATGCCCGCACCGAGGTGGTGGCCCTGGCGCGCGCCCAGTCCAGCAAGCCGGTCGATGACGAGCTGGACGACGGCTGCACCGGCGCCATGCTGCTGCCCGAGCGCAGCGCCTCGGGCAACCTGATCCATGGCCAGAACTGGGACTGGCGCGCCGAATGCGCCGAGACCGGTGTGGTGCTGCGCGTGCGCCAGGACCATGGCCCCGACTACCTGACCTTTGTCGAAGCCGGCGGCCTGGCCCGCAGCGGCCTCAACGCCGCAGGCATCTCGATCACCGCCAACTACCTGGAATGCGAGCGCGACTACACCCAACTGGGCATTCCGCTGGGCCTGATCCGCCGCAAGGTGCTGGAGCAGGAGCACTTTGCGCTGGCCGCCAAGGCCGTGGCCACCACGCCCAAGTCCTGCTCCAACAACATCATGGTGGCATCGGCCGCCGGCTTTGGCATTGACTTTGAATGCGCGCCCGACGAGGCCTTCCCGCTCTACCCCGAGGACGGCATGATCGTGCACGCCAACCACTGGGTCAGCCCGGTGGCGCTGGCCAAGCTGCGGGACACCGGCATCCCCCATGTGCCCGAGAGCTTTTACCGCGACTGGCGGGTGCGCAAGATCCTGCAGGAGCAAGGCCGCCTGCTGACGCGCGAATCGCTGAAGAAGGCACTGTTTGACGACTTCCTCTCGCCGTATGCGGTATGCCGCCCACCGCGCCCCGCCGATGGCGGCAACCTGACTGCCACCGTCGCGATGATCGTGATGGAGCCAGCGCTGGGCATCATGGAGATTGCACCGCTGCCCGCCATCAACCGCCAGTTCACCACCTACCGCCTGCATGGCGATGGCGCGGCTGAACCGTCTGCAGCCGCCGCTGCGGCGCTGGAGCACTGAGCGCCATGTGGAAATTCGCTGCCACCCGCATCGGCATGGCGATTCCGACCTTGGTGATCGTGGCGCTGGCCGTCTTCATTCTGGTGCGCCTGATCCCCGGTGACCCGGCAGCGCTGATGCTGGGTGACTCGGCCGATGCCGCATCGCTGGCAGCCCTGCGCGAGCAGCTGGGCCTCAACGCCAGCCTGCCCACGCAGTTCCTGGTCTGGGCCGGCCATGTGTTGCAGGGCGACCTGGGCCAGTCCATCTCCAACCGCCAACCCGTCGCCGCGCTGATCTGGCAGCGCTTTGCCGTCAGCGCCCAGATCGTGCTGCCTGCCGTGCTGCTGGCCACGCTGGTCGCCGTGCCGCTGGGCATGCTGGCGGCCTGGCGGCAGGGCCGCATCACCGACCTGGCGCTGGTCGCCACCGCCACCTTGCTGCTGTCGCTGCCCGCGTTCTGGATGGGGCTGCTGCTCTTGATGTTCTTCGCGCTCAAGCTGGGCTGGTTTCCGGTGGTCGGCTTTGTCGCCTTTGGCGAGAACCCGCAGCAGGCGCTGCTCTACCTGGTGCTGCCGATCACCACCTTGCTGCTCCATGAGATCGGCGTGATCCTGCGCATGACCCGCGCTTCCACCTTGGAGGTGCTGCACCTGGACTACATCACCCATGCCCGCGCCAAGGGCCTGAGCGAGATGACGGTGATGCTGCGCCATGCCTTCAAAAGCGCCTTTGGCCCCACCTGGACCCTGCTGGGCCTGATCCTGGGCAACCTGCTCGCCGGCGTGGCGGTGATCGAGACCGTGTTCACCATTCCCGGTCTGGGCCGTCTGCTGGTCGATGCGATTTTTGCCCGCGACTACCCGCTGATCCAGGGCTGCCTGCTCTTCATCGCCAGCATCTATGTCCTGGTGAATCTCTTTGTGGACCTGCTCTACCCCATCTTTGACCCCAGGGTGGCCGCATCATGAACCGCCGCTCCCTCTCCTTCTGGCTGGGCGCTGGCCTGGTCTCCGTGGTGGTCGTCGTGGCCTTGCTGGCCACGTTCTGGACGCCGTATGACCCGCTCAAGCTCGACTTCAAGACCCGCCTGGCAGCGCCCGGCTGGCAGCACTGGATGGGCACCGACGAGCTGGGCCGCGATGTGCTCAGCCGCCTGATGCGCGGCACGGCCACCAGCATCCGCATCAGCCTCAGCACCGTGTTTCTGGCCACCTTCTTTGGTGTGCTGATTGGCGCGCTCAGCGGCTACCTGCGCGGCTGGCCCGACCGCATCCTGATGGCCATCAACGATGCGCTGCTGGCCTTCCCCGGCCTGTTGATGGCGCTGGGCCTGCTGGCGGTGTTTGGCGCCAGCACCAGCGGCATCATCATCGCGCTGGCACTGGCCTATGCGTCATCGGTGTTGCGGGTGGTGCGCGGCACGGTGCTGGGCCTGCGCGAGCGTGATTTTGTGCGTGCCTCGCGCGTCATGGGCAACTCCGAGACCTACACCTTGCTGCGCCATGTGCTACCCAACTGCATTGCACCGGTGATCGTCATGGCCACCTCGATGTGCGGCTGGATCATCCTGGCCGAGAGCTCGCTGAGCTTTCTGGGCCTGGGCGTGGCGCCACCGGCACCCACCTGGGGCAACATGCTGGCGGGCAGCCGCTCCTATGTCAGCCAGGCGGCCTGGCTGGCGATTTTCCCAGGGCTGGCGATCTCGCTGGCACTGCTGGGCATCAACCTGCTCGGCGACGCCCTGCGCGACCGGCTCGACCCACGCATGCGGAGGCGCGTATGACCCCATCCCCTACCCTGCTGCAGATCCAGAATCTGAGCCTCTCGGCCGGCGCCGGCAAACTGGTGGTGCGCAATGCATCCTTGCAGCTGGCCGCTGGCGAGATTGTCGGAATTGTCGGTGAATCGGGCTCGGGCAAGACCATGCTCAGCCGCGCCGTGATGCGGCTCACGCCCCATGCCATCAGCCGCAGCGCGGGCGACATCCTGCTGGACGGCCAGTCGCTCTATGCGATGAACGAGCGCCAGCTGCGCGCTGTGCGCGGCCCGCGCGTGGCCATGGTGTTCCAGGAGCCGATGACCTCGCTCACGCCCACCCTGAGCATTGGCGAGCAGCTGCTCGAAGGCCTGCGCATGCACCTGCCCCAGGCGCGCGAAGAGCACATGCCGCGCATCCATGCAATGCTCGAGCGCGTGGGCCTGCGCGATACCCAGCGCATCCTGAGCGCGTTTCCGCATGAGTTCTCGGGCGGCATGCGCCAGCGCATCATGATCGCCTCGGCCATGCTGCTGCGCCCGGCGCTGCTGATTGCCGACGAGCCCACCACGGCGCTGGACGCCGTGGTGCAGCGCGAGGTGATGGAGATGATGCTGGAGCTGACGCGCGAGAACGGCACCGCCGTGCTGCTGATCAGCCATGACCTGCCGATGGTGGCCCGCTACGCGGACCGCATGGTGGTGATGAAGCAGGGCGACATTGTGGAGACCGGCCCCACCGCCCAGGTGCTGGCCGCCCCTGCGCATGACTACACGCGCCAGCTGCTGCGCACCCTGCCCCAGCGCCGCGCACCGCGCCAGATCGACCGCACGGCCCCGCTGATGTCGGCCCGCGACCTGGTGCTGGAGTTTGGCGGCCGCCAGCGCTGGTTCCGCAAGGGGGCACCGGCGCGCGTGCTCAAGGGCATCAGCCTGGATATCTTCCCCGGCGAGGTGGTGGCCGTGGTCGGCGAATCGGGCTCGGGCAAGACGACGCTGGGCATGATCCTGTCGGGCCTGCTGCAGCCCACCAGCGGCAGCCTGCGCTACAAGGGCCAGCCCTTGCTGCCGGGCAGCCCGGGCTTCAAGGACTACCGCTACAACTGCCAGATGGTCTTCCAGGACCCCTACTCATCGCTCGACCCGCGCATGACGGTGCAGGCCCTGGTGGCCGAGGCGCTGCGCATGGCCGAGGGCCTGAGCGCCAGCGACAAGCGCGAGCGCGTCCAGCAGGCGCTGGCCGATGTGGGGCTGGGCGGCGATTTTGCGACACGCTACCCGCATGAGCTCTCGGGCGGCCAACGCCAGCGCGTGGCCATTGCCCGGGTGCTGGTGCGGCGCCCCGCGCTGATGATTGCCGACGAGGCGGTCTCTGCGCTCGATGTGACGGTGCGCGCCCAGGTGCTGGACCTGCTGGCCGAGCTGCAGCAGCGCTATGGCTTCTCGTGCCTGTTCATCAGCCACGACCTGGGCGTGGTCGAGCAGATTGCCGACCGGGTCATCGTCGTGCAAGGCGGGGTGATTGCCGAGCAGGGCACACGCGACGCCGTGTTTGACGAGCCGCAGAACCCCTATACGCGCCAGCTGCTCGATGCCATCCCGATGCTGCAGGCGACGCCCGATGGCGGCGTGCACCTGCGCTGGCGCCATGCCAACGCCCATGCGGACAACGCCGCCTACCCTGCCTAAAAATTCAGCAAACTTTCAGGAGTCCTCTATGTCATCCCCTCCCGCCCGCCAGGGTCACGGCATCCAACTGAGCTTTTACGACTTTGGCGCCACCACCTTTTTTGCCAGCCAGTTCGACCAGCGCTTCAGCTACTGCCTCTACGTGCCCAAGAACTACAGCGAAAGCGAGGACAAGCTCTATAACCTGGCGGTGATCGTGCACGGCACGGGCCGCACCGCCAGCCAGTACCGCGACCGCTTTGCCGACTTTGCCGACCGCAATGACTGCATCGTGCTGGCGCCGCTTTTCCCCGCCGGCATTGGCGTGGCGGGCGATCTGGCCAACTACAAGCGCATTCTTTTCCATGGCATCCGCTATGACCAGGTGCTGCTGTCCATGGTCGATGAGGTGGCGGCCAAGTACCGCGTGCGCAGCCAGCGCTTTTTGATGTATGGCTTCTCGGGCGGCGGCCAGTTCTGCCAGCGCTTTTTTCTGCTGCACCCCGAGCGCCTGCAGGCCGTCTCGATTGGCGCGCCGGGCGTGGTCACCCTGCTCAACACCGACTACGACTGGTGGGTGGGCGTGCGCGATATCGAGCAGCGCTTTGGCCGCACGCTCAACCTGGCCGCGATGCGCGAGGTAGCCGTGCAGACCATCATCGGCACGGCCGACACCGCCACCTGGGAGATCACCATTCCGCGCGACAGCGCGCTGTGGATGGATGGCGCCCAGCTGCAGGGCGACAACCGCATCGAGCGCATCACCGCGCTGGCCGACAGCTTTGCCGCGCATGGCATCCGCGTGCAGCGCGACACCGTGCCCGGCATTGCGCACGAGCCCTTCAAGGTCATCGAGCCGGTCGAGGCCTTCTTGCAGCAGTGCCTGCGCACGCCGCAAGCTGCCTCGGTGTAAGAACCTGTTCCAAGCCCCCACGCCACCGTCCCCACCACCACAAGGAAGACCATGCCCACCAGCCGCTCTCTTTGGTCGCCCGCGCTGCTTGCCGCAGCCTGCGCGCTCAGTGCCCACAGCCAGGCCGCCGGCGTCCCCGATATGCTGCGCGTGGCGCTGCATGCCGATATCGCCAGCGTCAACCCCGGTGTCAACCGCGACGCCAACTCCGACATGGTGATGGCCCATGTGGTCGAGGGCCTGGTGGCCTATGGCGAGGACCTGACCATCAAGCCCATGCTGGCCAGCAGCTGGAAGGCCAATGACGACAGCACCAGCTACGACTTCAAGCTGCGCCCGAATGTGCGTTTTCACAATGGCAAGACCTTGTCGGCCGCCGATGTGGTGTGGAACTTCAAGCGCTACCTCGATCCCAAGACCAACTTCCAGTGCATCAACCGCTACAACGGCAAGATCGGGCCGGCGCTGCAGGAGGTGAAGGCGGTCGACACGCAGACCGTGCGCTTCAGCTTCTCGGCGCCTGCGCCCAACTTCTTGATGACCCTGGCCACCATCCAGTGCACGCCCTGGATCATCCATCCTGACTCGGTAGCCGCCAACGGCAGCGTCAGCCAGGTGATCGGCACCGGCCCCTATAGCTTTGCCGAGAAGCAGACCGGCCGCTACACCGAGCTCAAGCGCTTTGCCGACTACAGCGCGCTGCCCGGCGCGCGCGATGGCTATGCCGGCAACAAGCAGGCCAGCATTGCCACCCTGCGCTTTGTCACCGTGCCCGATGCCAGCACCCGCTCCAACGGCGTGCTCTCGCGCGATCTGGATGTCATCGACGATGTGGACCCCGACACCATCAAGGTGCTCAAGGACAAGGGCGTGCAGGTGGAGGTGCAACCCACCCCGAGCTGGGTGGTGCTGCAGCTGCAGACCGAGGCGCCGGCGCTCAAGGATGTGCGCATGCGCCAGGCGATTGCCAAGGCGCTGAGCCTGCCCGATGTGGCCGAAGCCGCTGGCAAGGGCCTGTTCACGCCCAACCCCTCGGTGATATCGCCGCTCAGCCCCTACTACGACCAGCGCAGCAAGGCCTGGCCCGGCTATGACCCGGTGGGCGCCAGCGCACTGGCCAAGCAGGCGGGCTACAAGGGCCAGCCCATCACGCTGCTGGTGGCCAACCGCCAGGAGCGCGTGCAGCTGGCCACCATCTTGCAGGCGCTGCTGGGCTCGGCCGGCATCAACATCGACATCAAGGTGCGTGACTGGGCCTCCCAGCTCGATCTGTACGGCAAGGGCCAGTACGAGCTGGCCATCTTTGCCTACTCGGCGCGGCTCGATCCCTTGCTGATGTATGAATCGCTGATCGGCGACAAAAAGGCCGAACCCACCCGCCAGTGGGACGATGCGCAGGCCTCGGCCTTGCTCAAGCAGGTGGCGATGGAGCGCGACCCGGCCCGCCGCAAGGACCTGTTCAACCAGCTCCATGCGCTGATGGCCAAGGAGGTGCCGATCATCGGCCTGTACAACCTGCCCGTCGTCACCGCGATGGCGCCCAGCATCAAGGGCTACAAGGGCTGGCCCGCCGGCACGCATCGCTTCTGGGGCGTGACCCGCGCCGCGCCCTAAAGCCGCCTCTGCGCGTGGCCAGAACTGCCTGGTTCTGCCACGCGCCCGCCTCTTTCCCCGCATTCCGCTCTCTGCGTTTCACACCCTGTATGTCTTTTTCTGCAACCGACTACCGCCTGGCCGACGCCACGGCACTGGCCCAGGCCATCCGCGCTGGTGCGCTCACACCCCAGGCAGCCGTGGACCATGCCTTTGCCGCCATCGAGCGCTGCAACCCCCAGCTCAATGCCGTGATCCTGACGATGCGCGCGCAGGCCGAGGAGCAACTGCGCCAGCTGCCGGCCGACGCGCCGCTGCGCGGCGTGCCGGTGCTGCTCAAGGACGACTGCCCCAGCTATGCCGGCGCGGCGATGTCCTTTGGCTCGCGCGCGGCGCTGGGCCATGTCTCGACCACTGCCCACACCCTGGTAAGGCGCTACCAACAGGCGGGCATGGTCATCGTCGGCAAGACCAATCTGCCCGAGTTCTCGGCCAATGTGGCGACCGCGCCCAGCCTGCATGGCCGCACCCTGAACCCCTGGAGCGCGGCGCACAATGTGGGCGGCTCCTCGGGGGGCTCGGCCGCCGCGGTGGCCGCGCGCATGGTGCCGCTGGCCTATGGCAATGACGGCGCGGGCTCGATCCGCATTCCGGCAGCCTGCACGGGGCTGTTTGGCCTGCGCCCCTCGCGCGGCCGCGTGGCCTGCGGCCCCGTCTCCAGCGAGAACTGGGGCGGTCTGGTGAGCCACCATGTGCTCACGCGCAGCGTGCGCGATTCGGCCCTGATGCTGGACCTCACTGATGCGCTGGAGCCCGGCTCGCTCTATGCCGCGCCCGCCAAGGCCGAAGCCTTTAGCCAGGCGCTGCTGCGCCCGCCCGGGCGGCTGCGCATTGGCGTGCTGCAGGATGCGGACCCGGCCCAGGCGCTGGATGGCGACATCCTGCAGCGCCTGCAGGACACGCGCCGCCTGCTGCAGGAGCTGGGCCATGCGACCGAAGAGGCGCACTGGAACTTTTCGCACAGTGATCTGGCCGCTGCTTTTAGCCGCATCATTGCCGCCTACACCGCGCTGGAAGTGGATGACCTGGTGCGCAGCACCGGCAGGCCAGCGACGGCGGAGTTCTTTGAACCGGTGAACCTGGGCCTGGCCGAGCAGGGCCGGCGCCTGGGCGCTGTCGAGCTATTGGCCGCGCGCAATACCTGCAACAGCATCGCCCGGCGCCTGGGCGAGATGTTTGGCCGCTATGACCTGCTGCTCTGCCCGGTAATGCCGACCCTGCCCCAGGGCCTGCAGGCGCTGGATGTGCGCCAGGCCGATGCGCAGCACTTCATGCGGGAGTTCATGGATGCGACCGTGTTCACCCGCCCGGCCAATGCCGCCGGCGTGCCCGCGATGAGCGTGCCGCTGTGGCAAAGCGCCAGCGGCCTGCCCATGGGCATGCAGTTCATCGCCCCCTATGGCGCAGAAAGCCGGCTGCTGCAGCTGGCCACGCAGCTGGAGCAGGCCCTGCCCTGGGACCCGCGCCTGCCCCCCGTCCACGCTTGATTCCAGACCCCTATGCTCTACACCAAACCCTATTACCAACCCCAGCAGCCCGCGCAGATCAAGGAGCTGGTCGACCGCGTGGTGCTGGGCACCCTGGTCACGCCGCACAGCGAAGGCGTGGCGCTGTCCCACCCGGTGTTCCGGCTCGACCCCACGCGCGGCGCGCTGGGCACCCTGGAGTCCCATGTGGCATCGGCCAGCGACCATGTGCGCTTTCTGCGCCAGGGCCTGCCGAGCATCGCCATCCTGATGGACCCGGGCAGCTATATCTCGCCGTCCTGGTACCCCAACTACCCGCATCGCGACAGCGCGCCGACATGGGGATTCCAGGTGGTGCACCTGCATGGCACCCCGCGCATGCTGGAAGAAGATGAACTCGTCGCCCACCTGCAGGACCTGGTGGGCCATATGGAGCGTGGCCGCCGCTGCCCCTGGGACAGCAGCGAGCTGGGCCCCGGCGGCATGGAGCGGCGCCTGCCCGGCATTGTGGGCTATGAGATGCCGGTGGCGCGCTGTGAAGCCAAGTTCAAGCTCGGCCAGGACGAACGCCCGGCCGACATGCGCGGCGCGGTCGAGCGCCTGCGCGAGCAGAACCAGCATGCGCTGGCCGATACCATAGAGCAGCACTGCCAACTCCAACAACCATGACCACCCCAGACAAACAGACCGACCCCATCGCCGATGCCATTGCGCGCCACCACAGCGGCCTCAGCGCCGTGCCGGAGGCCGCCGCCTTCCATGCCTGGGTGGCGCAGCAGCGCGGCAGCTGGAGTGGGCTGCTGCCCGGCCTGGCACAGGCGCGCATGGGCCATATCGATTTCCGCAGCCCGGATTCGGCCGTGGCCGCCGCCAGCGCCAGCATGGACCGCGAGAGCGCCATCCGCGCCTATGAGGACCTGCAGCAGCGCCAGGGGTTTGAGATGGGTGTGGGCCACTGGATGGAGCAGCGCTGCGTCTACCAAAGCAGCAACTACGCATCCACCCGCCTGGCGGGCGCGATGCGCGACTGCCACCTGGGCCTGGACCTGTTTGCGCCCGCAGGCACCGCGCTGCGGCTGCCGCTGGCCGCAGAGGTGGTGGTTGCGGAGGTGCGTGATATCCGGCTGGACTATGGCGGCATGCTGGTGCTGCGCCACCAGGGCCCTGCACACCCTCAGTTTTTCAGCATCTGGGGACATCTGAGCCATGCATCGGCCCGGCGCTGGCAGCCGGGCGATCAGATTGCCGCAGGTACCGAGTTTGCCCGCCTGGGCGACTTTGCAGAGAACGGCTGGTGGCTGCCCCATCTGCACTTGCAGCTGTGCCTGTTGCGCCTGCCCGACTTTAGCGACGCGCCCGGTGTCGGCGAGCAGGCCTTTGCGCCGGTCTGGCAGGACATCTTCCCCAACCCGGCGCCGCTGCTGCGCGCCGATGATGAGGCGCTGCGCAGCTAATTACTGTGCGGCTGGGTCGCAGCGCACCTGGTTCATATAGATCGAGCAGTTGTACTTGTTGCCCTGAAAGCTCGCCTGGTAGCGCGTCGATTCGCGCTGGCGGTCAAAGCCAAAGACCTGCACATGGGCCTCGGTGCTGCTGAAGTAGTTGGCGGTTTTCTCGGCGATCACCTGGTCCGACAGCACCGCATTGCTGCCAATGGGCGCCACCACATCGCAGCCCTGCAAGGCCAGCACGGCCACGCACAGGGCGGGCCAGGCGGCCAGGGGCAAAGACTTGCGCAAGATGGAGGGGGTCATGGAGGCATCCTGTAGGTAGCGGCAATGCGCTACTGTCTCACATCCCGTCGGTCCTGTCAGGAGGTGGTGCGCCAGGCTGCTTGCGCTTCGGCAGGCACGGCAGCCGAGCGCGCATTCCAGCGCTGCCAGGCCTTTTCATGGAAGAAAAAGGCAAAGGCCTGCACCGTGGGCTCGAGCAAGCTCAACGTGAGCGAGGCAATCAGGTTGCCGGTGACGGCATAGGCCACCATCGCGGCCACCGTGATGTGGATCAGGTAGTAGCTGGCGGTCTTTTTGAGGGTTTGGCGGTTGTTCTGCAGGCTGCGGCGGAGGGAGGACATGGCGGGCTCTTTCTTGCAATGAGGGCCACTAACACAACCCTTGATACGTCGTTGCCTGGCCGGCCGCGCCAAGCCTTGCCGTACTACTGTACTGTCTGCGGCTTGGCGCCTAGTCTCAACCGCAAACCTTTGGTTTGCTGGGTCGTGTTAGCGGCCCTAAATCAATGACAGTGCTGTAAATGATATTTATTAGCAATGGCAAAGGCCAATGAATCCTCGCTAAAAACAGCATAGGTCAGCGCAATACCTGCCGTCACGGGCAGGCGGCCCGCGCGCCAAGGCCTGCGCTATGATGCGGTGCGGTTGCCGACCGGGCGACGTAATAACACCTCCATAACAAGCCAGACGACCTATGACGACGGACCAGCAACGCAGCTATACGGCACCCTGCCCGGGTTGCGGTGCGCCTGTGGAATTTGCCAGCGCCCAGTCCGCCTTCGCCGTCTGCCCGTATTGCCACAGCTCCATCGTGCGCAATGGCGATATCTTGAAGCGCATCGGCAAGATGGCCGAGGTCTTCAACGACTACAGCCCGCTCAAGCTGAACCAGACCGGCCAGTTTGCCAAGGGCAGCCAGGGCAAGCCGGAGGGCTTTCGCCTGGTGGGCCGGCTGCAGTACAAGGGGGAGACCGGCAGCTGGAACGAATGGCTGGCACTGGGCGACAGCGGCGAGACCGCCGTCATCAGCGAGGACAACGGCCAGTTTGTGCTGAGCCGCGCGAGCCAGGCCCCCACCAAGAACCTGCCCCCCGCCGACCGCTGGCAGCCGGGCCAGCGCATTGCGATCAGCGGCGTGCAGTACAGCGTGACCAGCGTGGTGCTGGCCCAGCTGATGGCGGCCGAGGGCGAGATGCCGCACCAGCCCGAGCTGGGCAAGCCCTTTACCGTGGTGGAGCTGCGCACCGAAGACGACAAGGTGCTGTCCATCGACTACAGCGAGCAGCCCCCTGCCGTCTACCTGGGCGCGCCGGTGCTGCTGGGCTCGCTCAAGATTGCAGGGCTGCGGCCCACGTCCACCAAAAAGGACCAGGGCCGGCACTTCAACTGCCCGCGCTGCGCGGCGCGTGTCGACATCAAGCTGGACACGACCCAGGCCCTCACCTGCCCGAGCTGCGGCTCGCTCATCGATGTCTCGCAAGGCATTGGCGGCGAGCTGCGCGCGGCGATGCAGAAAGACCCGGTCAAGCCCCTGGTGCCGCTGGGCAAGATAGCAACGCTGGCCGGCAGCAAATGGCAGTTGGTGGGCTTTCAGCACCGCATGGGGATCGAACCCGATGACGACGAGTACTTTGGCTGGGATGAGTACCTGCTCTACCACAGCCAGCAGGGCTTCCAGTTTCTGGTCAACAGCAGCGAAGGCTGGAGCCTGGTCAAGACGCTGACCGGCGCGCCCGACTACCGCGCAGGGCGCAGCACGGCGACCTGGAAGCAGCAGACCTACCAGCTGCAATCGCGCTACCGCGCCGAGACCACCTATGTGCTGGGCGAGTTCTACTGGCCGGTGGCCCGGGGCGACAAGACCGACAATGTGGACTTTGCCCGTGGCAAGGATGGCGCGCAGCTGCTGAACCTGGAGCAAAGCGCGCGCGAGCTGAGCTGGTCGCTGGGCCGCAAGATGACGCCCGAGTCGGTCGCAGCCGCCTTTGGCATGAGCGACCAGCTGGCGCTGTTCAAGCCCGAGACCAGCAGCTTTACGGTGCCCAAGCTGGGCTGCATGCCCATCATCATTGGGCTGTTCCTGCTGTTCTTTTTGCTGATCTGGTTGTGGCCCAAGGGCTGCGATACTGCGCTGGAGCGGCGCAAACTGGCCGCCGACCCGACCTATGTGAGCAAGTGCAGCACCAGCACGGGCAGCGGCCGGTCGTCGAGCGGTTCCTGGGGTGGCTACAGCTCCGGCGGCAGCCACAAATAAACAATGGCTGGCAACAGCACTGCGCAGAGCCCAACCCGGGCGCGCATTTGACGAAGGAGAGAGTTGTGATGGATTTGGAATGGTTCCGCCCTGCGGCGTTTTTTGGCTCCATCCTGTTCGCCATGGTGGGCGTGGTGGTCTTCTGGCTGTGCTTTCTGATCATCGACAAGATCACCCCCGTGGACATGTGGGCCGAGATTGTGGAAAAGCAGAACCTCGCGCTGGGCGTGGTGGTGGCGGCGATGAGCCTGGGCATCAGCATCATCGTGGCAGCGGCCATCGGCTAGCGCCTGTTCGTGCCACGCCAGCTGCTGCGGCTGGCATGGCCACTACCGCCGTCGCCCGTTGATGATCGCTGTTGGCCACGGATGGCCGCTGCTGCAGCGCCTGGCATCTGCGCGGGCGATTGGCCCTTTTTTCCTGTTAGCCCACGCTGCTGGTGCCCGCGCGCCTGGCACCGTCCCTGCACTGTTCGCCCGTGTCGACCTCCAGCCCTGACAACCCCTCTGCCAACGCTTCCCCCCCAGCATCGCCCAGCCCGCGCCCCGATGGCGCTTTAGGCAGCGATCACGCGCTGGAGTTTGGCCACGCCGCCCTGCCGGAAAGCGGCGTGCGGCGCGCCAGCCCGCTGGAAGTGGCGATGCTGTTCAGCGTCTTTGTGGTGGCGGCCTGTGGCCTCTTGTACGAGCTGGCCGCAGCGGCGCTCGCGTCCTACCTGCTGGGTGATTCGGTGCTGCAGTTCTCCACCATCATCGGCACCTATCTGTTTGCGATGGGCATCGGCTCCTGGCTGTCGCGCTACCTGGTGCGCGAGCTGCCGGCGCATTTTCTGCGCATCGAGCTGATGGTGGCGCTGGTGGGCGGGGCCTTGCCTGCCGTGCTGTCCATCATCAACGCCTATGTGCCCAGCGCCTTCCACTGGATGCTGTATGGCACGGTGCTGGTGGTGGGCACCCTGGTGGGGCTGGAGATACCGCTGGTCATGCGCATCCTCAAGCGCAATGTGGTGCTGCGCGATCTGGTATCGAAAGTGCTGACCTTTGACTACCTGGGCGCGCTGGCGGTGTCGCTGGCCTTCCCGCTTCTGCTGGTGCCGCACCTGGGCCTCATCCGCACCGGACTGGTGTTTGGCCTGCTCAATGCGCTGGTAGCAGTATGGGCGCTGTTTCTCTTCAAGGAAGAGCTGCGCCGCTTTGGCAGCCATGTGCTGGCCTGCGGCCTGGTGATTGCCGCCTTGCTGGGCGGCCTGGTGGGCGCCGAGCGGCTGACGTCGCTGACCGAGGACCACTTCTACCAGGAGCCCATTGTGCTGACCCGCACGACGCCCTACCAGCGCATTGTGGTGACCCAGGGCAAGCGCGGCGCGCGCCTGTACCTGAACGGCAACCTGCAGTTTGCCCAGAGCGATGAATACCGCTACCACGAGGCCCTGGTGCACCCGGTGATGAGCCGCTTTGGCGCGCCGCGCAAGGTGGCGGTGTTTGGCGGTGGCGACGGCATGGCCGTGCGCGAAGTGCTCAAGTACCCCTCGGTCGAATCGGTGACCCTGGTCGAGCTGGACCCGCAGATGACCGACCTGTTCCAGAACGTGCCGAGCATGCAGGCGCTCAACAGCAATGCCTTGAACGACCCCAAGGTGCGCATCATCAATGCCGATGCCTTCCAGTGGCTGCAGAAGGCCGACGAGGTGTTCGATGTGATCATCGTGGACTTCCCCGACCCGACCAATTTTGCAGTGGGCAAGCTGTTCACCAACAGCTTCTACGCAATGCTGAGCCAGCATTTGGCGGCCAGCGGTTTTGCGGTGATCCAGACCACCTCGCCGCTGATTGCGCGCGAGAGTTTCTGGACCGTGGTGACCACCGTCGAATCGGTGGGCATGCAGGCCACGCCCTACCACGCCCATGTGCCCAGCTTTGGCGAATGGGGCTTTGTGATTGCCAGCCGCCGCCCCTGGAGCCTGCCGACCACCTTGCCCGAAGGCATGCGCTTTTTGAGCCTGCCCAGCCTGCCGCTGTTGTTTGACTTTCCGCCCGACATGGCGCGGGTGCCGACCGAGGTGAACCGCCTGTCCAACCAGGTGCTGGTGCACACCTATGAGCGCGAATGGGGCAAGGTGGCGCACTGACATGATGGCCTGCCACCCTTGCCCACTGCGGACCGCCCAGTGATGCAGCGCCGCTCCGTCCTGAAAGGCGCCGCGGCGCTGGCTGGCAGCAGCGCGCTGGCCGGCTGCAAGCCCGCGCCACCCAGCACCAGCACAGCCCATATCCAAGGCGGCTTTGTGGGCCAGGCCTGGGAGCGCGGCCATGCGATGCGCGACCGCCTGGCACAAGGCCTGCCGCTGCCCGCGCCCAGCCGTACCCACCGCGTGCAGGTGCTGATTGCCGGCGGCGGCATTGCCGCGCTATCGGCCGCCCGCGCCTTGCGCCTGGCAGGCGCCAGCGATGTGGCCCTGCTGGAGCTGGAAGACCAGGCCGGCGGCAACAGCCGTGGCGGCACGGTGCAGGGCCTGCGCTGCCCCTTGGGCGCCCACTACGTGCCGGTACCTGGCGACAGCGCGCCCGAGGTGCAGGATCTGCTGGAAGAACTGGGTGTGCGCCAGCGCGTAGCTGGCCGCTGGCAGTACAAGGACGAGTACCTGTGCTTTAGCCCGCAGGAGCGCCTTTTTATCCATGGCGAATGGCAGGAAGGCCTGCTGCCCACGCAGGACGTGGCCGCCAGCACCATCCCCCAGTACCAGCGCTTTGCCCAGCTGGTGGACAGCGCCATGCGCGCGCAGCCCTTCAGCATGCCGGTGATGCGCAGCTGGCAGGCCCAAGGCGGCCTGGCCCCCGCCCACCAGGCGCTGGATGCGATCCCTTTTGACACCTGGCTGGCCCAGCACCAGCTGGACGACCCGCTCCTGCGCTGGTATCTGGACTATGCCTGCCAGGACGACTTTGGCGCCGGCTGCGTCCAGGTATCGGCCTGGGCGGGCCTGCACTACTTTGCCAGCCGCCACGGCTTTCAGGCCCCGGGCATGCCAGACGACGCGCACGACAGCGTGCTGACCTGGCCGCAGGGCAATGGCTGGCTCAGCGAGCAGCTGAGCGCCCCGGTGCAGGCCGCCGGCTGGCTGCACAGCGGCCACACGGTGATGCGGATCGCCGAGACGCGCCAGGGCGTGGAGATCGACAGCTTCAACCACGCGAGCCAAAGCATGGAGCGCTGGCAGGCTGCGCACTGTATCGTGGCGCTGCCGACCTTTATCGCGGCCCATGTGGTGCAGGACCCGCCCGACTTTCTGCGCGCCGCCGTGCAGGCATTGGATTGGGCACCCTGGCAGGTGACCAATGTGCATATCCGCGCCCCACTGCGCGACCGCCCCGGCGCCGAACTGGCCTGGGACAATGTGCTGTACGACGATGTGGCCCACGGCGGCCTGGGCTACGTCAACGCAGGTCACCAGCGCCTCAATGCCATGCAGCAGCTGCCCACGGTGCTGACCTGCTACCGCGCCTTGGGCGGCAACGCGCCTGGCGCCAGCGCCCGCAGCGCCCGCCAGCAACTGCTGGCCCAAACTTGGGAAGCCGCCCGCGACCAAACCCTGGCGACGCTTGCCCGCGCGCACGCCGACATCTACGAAAAAACCACCCATGTCGAGGTCATGCGCTACGGCCACGCGATGGCCATTCCCCGCCCCGGCACCCAAACCGTGCTGAGCCGCATCGGCCAGCCCGCCACCAGCGCCAAGCGCCCAGCGCGGATCAACGGCGAACGCCTCCAAGCCCTACCCACCCCGAGCACCGGCCGCCTGCATTTTGCGCACAGCGACTGGTCGGGGTATTCGGTGTTTGAGGAGGCGTTTACGCGGGGGTTGTATGCGGGGGCGGCAGCGGTACGGGGGTGATGGAGGCAGCTGCGCATGCACATTGGGAGCCATGCCTCACGCCGGCAAGTGAAGCGCATGGCTGAGATGCAGCAGGCGCTGGTAAGCTCCTTTGCTCACAAAAAAAGCAGGGGTTCTTCTACCGGACGCGAGGCGTCCCGATCAATCTGCCTGGACTTTTGCCGACTTGACCACCGCCTCCCATTTCTTGCGGTCTTGGGCGATGGTCTTGGCAAACTCCTGCGGGCTGCTGTACAGCGGCTGGATGCCGTAGGGTTTGAGTGAATTTTCCATCGACGGCTCGCGCATCACCTTCACCAACTGACGGTTGAGGTAGGACACGATCTCCGGAGAGGTCCCGGCCGGCGCCAAAACGCCCAGCCACAGCGAGACGTCATAGTCTTTGAAGCCTGCAGTCTCAGCCATGGGCGGCACCTCCGGCATGGCCGGCATGCGCTCACGTGACGTCACCGCCAGCGGGCGCAGCTTGCCGCTCCTGGTGTACTCGCCAAAGAGCGACGCGGTATCGAAAGTCATGTCGATGCGCCCAGCAATCAGGTCGGGAAGCCCGGCTGAGCTGCCCTTGTAGGGAACATGCTGCATGTCCACCCCGGCGATCGATTTGAACAGCTCGCCCGACAGGTGGCTGCTGGTGCCGTTGCCCGCAGAGCTGAAACTCAGACTACCCGGTTTCTTGCGCGCCAGCGCCACCAGCTCGGCCACCGATTTTGCGGGCACCTGCGGATTCACCACCAGCAGGTTGGCAGTGACATGCGTCAGGCCCACCGGCGCAAAGCTGGTGGCCGGATCGTATTTGAGGTTGGGATAGAGGCTGGGATTGATGGTCAACACCCCCATCGTCGAGTACAGCAGCGTGTAGCCATCCTTGGGGGCATTGGCAACAGCCTCGGCACCGATACTCCCGCCTGCGCCAGCCTTGTTATCCACGATCACCGGCTGCCCCAGCGCCTCTGCCAGCTTCTGCGCCATACCGCGCGCCATCTGGTCGGTGGCGCCGCCTGCCAGGAAAGGCACAACGAGGCGGATGGGCTTATTCGGGTAGCCACCCGGGCCCTCATCCGCCTGCACTCCAGTCACTGCCACAGCGGCCAAAGCGAATCCGGCGATGAATTTCTTGCATTGCATTTGATGTCTCTCCATTTCTTATGCGCTGTATTGCCACGGCGGACCAGCACTGCTCCGAGTGTAGGCACAGC
Source organism: Comamonas sp. 23 (assembly GCF_049601575.1). Taxonomy (NCBI): domain Bacteria; kingdom Pseudomonadati; phylum Pseudomonadota; class Betaproteobacteria; order Burkholderiales; family Comamonadaceae; genus Comamonas; species Comamonas sp. 23. Next base: position 194,300 of record NZ_CP187127.1, read on the forward strand.
ACAGCCCAATACCAGCCAAGCTGCGGCAAGGCTGGCATGCATCCCGAGACATAGCGGCGGTGCCTGCATCGCTCCAATGCGCATAGCAGAAGTGATGCTGCAGAGCTGGCTGGCACAGGGGGGCATTGGATAGACTGATCCTTTGCCATCACCAAGAGAAGAGACATGAGCGACTGGAAAGAATTGACGCAGTTGAGCGTGGAGGTGAGCGACCATATTGCCGTGATGACGCTCGACAGCCCCCCGGTGAACGCCCTGACGCGCACGCTCAATGACGAGCTGACCTGGGCGTTGGATCGGGTCTCGGAAATGGACGAGGTCCGCGTCGTGGTGCTCACGGGGGCTGGCAAAGTGTTCTGCGCCGGCGCGGATCTCAAGGGCCGGGCCGATGTCATCAAAGGCCCCGGGGACCTGCTGGCGCACTCGCGGCGCACGCGCGAGTGCTTCCATGCGATCCGCGAATGCGCCAAGCCGGTGATCTGTGCGATCAATGGCGTGGCGCTTGGCTCAGGCCTGGCGATGGCTGCATCGTCCGACCTGCTGCTGTGCTCGGACAAGGCATCGCTGGGCCTGCCCGAGGTGGATGTGGGTTTGCTCGGCGGCAGCCGCCATGCGATGCGGCTGTTCAACCATACCCAGCTGCGCCACATGATGCTCACGGGCTACCGTATGCCCGGCGCCGAGCTGTACCGCCTTGGCATCGTTCTGGCCTGCACCACTCCCGAAGAGCTGATGCCCACCGCGATGAAGCTGGCGGCCGTCGTCGCCTCCAAAAGCCCGGTGTCGACACGCATGGGCAAGCACACCATGAATGTGGTCGAGGACATGAGCCTGCGCGATGGCTACCGCTATGAACAGGACATGACAGCGCAGATTGCCAAGACCGACGATGCCAAGGAAGCGCAGCTCGCGTTCAAGGAAAAGCGCGCCCCGGTTTTCACCGGGCGTTGAGCGCAGGCGGCGCGCATGGCGCGCCCCCCCCACCTCGTCAGTCGTAGAGTCGCGTCGGGTTGTCCTGGAGCACCTGGCGCACCGCTGTGTCGCTCCCGGACCATTGCTTGAAGGTTTCCAGCAGCTGCCCGGCATCGGGCTCAGGCGTCACACGCAGGTGCGGCCAATCGCTGCCCCATACCAGCTGCTCGGGGTTGGCCTCCAGCAGCAGGTCGTGAAACGGCCGGGCACGCTCCAGGTCGGCATCGCCTAAGACGTTGCGGTAGGCGCACAACTTGACCCACACCGTGCCCTCCTCCAGCAAAGACAGCAGTTGGCGAAAGCCGGGCGCATCCACGCCCGCGGTGGCATCGAAACCGCCCATGTGATCGATGACCACCGGCACCGGCAGCTGGCGCAGGCGCGGCGCGATATCGGGCAGCACTTGGCAGTCGGTCCACAGCTCGGCATGCAGTCCTTCGCTGGCCAAGGTAGCAGCCATGTCTTCCAGATCCTGCAACGACGCACTACCGGCGAAGTTGCCGCTGGCGCTGCGTTGGCTGAAGCGCGCCGCACGCACGCCACGCGCGCGCAGCCCGCGCAGGCGCTCCGCGGCATGGGGGCGCAGCACGGCAACGCCGCGCAGCTGCGGCAAGGCGGCGAGCGTGTCCAGCAGCAAGCGGTGGTCTTCCCCATAGGCGCTGGGCTGCACGAGCACGCCGTGGGTCAGGTCCAGGCGCCCCAGCAGCGCCAGATAGTCGGCCTGCAGGGCTTCGGGTGGCGTATAGCTGCGGTCCTCGTTCAGCGGATAGCGCGCGTAGGGGCCGAACAAGTGGGCGTGGCAGTCCCAGCCCCGGGTGATCGCATCGCTCATGGCCTATTTCCTTGGTGTTGGGGCAAGGGGAATGCCGGCTGCTGGCCTTCGGGCAACGGAATCTCGTGGGCATTGAGCGTCATCGCCACCATGGTGTAGTAGCCGACCAGCGCCGTCAGCTCCACCACAGCGCGCTCGCCAAACACCTCCAGCGTCGCCGCGTAGGTGGCATCCGAAACCGAGCGCTGCTGGTTGAGCTCCAGCGCGAACTGGTACACCAGCTGCTCCTCCGGCGCGCGAAAGGGCGGCGGCGTCTGGGCCAGCAAGGCTTCGAGGATATCGACCTCGATGCCGATCTTCTCCGATTCGCGCCGGTGCGCATACCACTCGAAGGGAGACTGGCAGGCGCGACCCGTCACCAAGATGGCGATCTCCGACTGCCGCTGCGTCAGGCTGGTGCGGTAGCGCAGCAGCGCACCGAGGGCTTGCCAGCAGTCGGCCAACTCGGCGTTGTGCAGCGCCGCGCGCAGCGGGCCCTCGATCTTGCCGCGCGGGCCGGACACGACCTTGTCGTAGACCTGGCGCTGAGCGGGTGACATGCTCTCTGGGGCGGGTAGGGAAATGCGGGGCATGGGTCTCCTTCGTATGCAGGTCATGGATTTCACCATGCATCCCGGCCGTCTCACCCCCCTGCAGCCGGCAAAGCTGTTATGCCTGCAGCGTGGATCGCCACATGCCGGCGTGCGCCTGTTCATCGACGATCTGCGCGATCTGCCGCGCCACGGCTGACGCCGCGCGGCCCGGGCCCTTGTTGCGGGCAAAGACCATGGAGACGATGCGCTGCAGGGGAGGATTGACGATGCGCGCGGCGCTGAGGCTGCCGTCTTGCACCTCGCTCCAGACGGCATGGATCGGTAGCACGGTGTAGAGCCCCTCCTGGGCGACCAGAGAGCGCATCAGCGGCAGCGAATCGGCTTCGATGACAGGGACCAGATTCATGTGCTCCTGGCGCGCCAGCGCATCCAAGGTCGTACGCAGGCCATTGGGAGCACCGGGCAAGATGAAGGGCAGATCGTGCAGCGCAGAAAAGTTCACCTCTGGTGCCGAAGTCAGCGCATCGCCTGCCGGACCGATCAGAAAGCTCTCCACGCTGGCCAGCGCCTGCTCCTGCTCGGGCACCGCATGGCTGTATCGATAGAGAATGGCGATGTCCACGCGCGCATCGGCCAGCCATTCCTCGACCTGGCCGCTCGAGCCTTCGAGGATCTTCAGGTGGATGCCAGGAAACTGCGCCCTGATCTGCTGGAACAGCCGCCCGACGATAGGTCCGGAGATGGAGGGCAGGGAGCCCACCGTGACACGCCCGGCGGGCTCGCGCGCCTCGCCGCGGATCTCGACTTCGAGCTGCTCGGCATCCGCCAGCAGGTTCTTCACATGGGGAAAGATGCGCTCGCCCACATCGGACAGTGTCACGCCGCGCCCGGTGCGGTTGAACAGCCGCGCGCCGCAGTCGCGCTCCAGCGCATTCAGTTGGCGGCTCAGCAGGGATTGATTGCTGTCGAGAAAAAGCGCGGCCCGCGTCAAGCTGCCAAGCTCGGCAATGGCCAAAAACGTGCGCCATTTTTGCAGGTTGGAGGCGATGTCGAGCTGGAGTGTGGTGGCTTTAGCGCTGCACATGGAATCGGAAAGAGGCATCAGGACAATGGCTGATTAAACCCCATGTGCTGCGCCCGCGCTGCTTGCGCCCCCCTCCGGCAGCAGGGCCATCCAGCGCGCGATTGCGCCAGCCACCGCGACGGGTTGCTCCACCACCAGCGCATGGCTGGCCTGGTCGATCACCTGCACCGTCACCCGCTGCGCGCCCAGCAGGTTCTGCAGCTCGCCGCGGCTTTCAAGCGGGCGCCAGGGATCCTGAGCGCCTTGCAGGTCCAGCAGCGGCGCATTGGCCACCGTCCACCAGCGGTCCTTGGCCGGCACCGTGCCCGCCACGCGGTAGACCGCACGCAACTCGGGATGCCAGCCTTCGAGCCAGGCCCTGGGGTCGTTGCCCGCGGCGAAGAAGGCGCGCTGCAGATGGGCGATGCGCAGGGCATCGGGCTGGCTGGGGTCGGAGGCGATGTCCAGCGATTCCGCCATGCCTGCCGGAAACACCCGCGCTGCGGCCCCCGCTACGACCACGCCGCGCACGCATTGCGGGTGGTCCATATCGGCCACGCGCGCGATGAAATGGCCAAACGCATGGCCGACCAGCACTGCGCTGCCGCCGCCCAGCGCCTCTACGGTGTCGATCACGTCCTGCGCTAGCGCGTGAAGTGTGAGCTGCCTGACGGGCAGCGTGGTGCGCCCCATGCCGCGTGGCTGGGGCCGCAGCACGCGGTGACCGAGCAGCGCCAGCTGCCGCGCCAGGGGGTCGAAATCCAGCGAATCGCGCTGCGACGACGGTAGCAGCACGATGGCCGGGCCCACGCCGTTCTGCGGAGCATCGATCACTACATCGATCTCGCCATCACCGGTGCAGACCATCTCACGGCAGTGCAGCACCGCTGGGGGGATCGTCGCGTTCATGGCATCAATCCACCGTCGCGCCGGACTGCTTGACAATGCTGCGCCACTTGGGAATCTCGCTGCGCACCAGCTGGGCAAACTCTTCGGGGCTGCTGGAGGTCGGCTCAATACCCAGTTGGGTGAGCTGTTTGCGCAGCTCGGGCGTGGCCATGGCACGCACCAACGCGGCATTCAGTCTGTCGATCACGCCTTTGGGTGTGCCGGCTGGCGCCATGACGCCCAGCCAGTTCGAGACGTCGTAACCGGCCAGCCCCGACTCGGCCAGCGTGGGAATGTCCGGCAGCGAACTGAGCCGGGTACGTGATGTCACGGCCAGCGCGCGGGCCCGTCCGCTGCGGATCTGCTCTTCGTAAACGGTGTAGGAGTCAAAGGTCATGTCGACCCGGCCAGCCAGCACATCGGTGAGCAGCGGCGCACTGCCCTTGTACGGAACATGCACCATCTTCACCCCGGCAAGGTCATCGAACAGCGCACCCGACAGATGGCTGGAGCTGCCGTTGCCAGCCGAGCCGTAGGTCAGCACGCCAGGCTTGCTTTTTGCCAGCGCAATCAGCTCCTTGACGCTGCGCGCCGGCACCGCCGCGCCCACCACCAGCACCCGCGGGGTGGTGTGCGTCAACGCCACCGGCGCGAAGTCCTTGACCGGGTCGTAGCGCAGCTTGGCATACAGCGCCGGGTTGATGGCCTGTGTGCCCATGGTGGCAAAAAACAGCGTATAGCCATCGGCAGGCGCACGAGCTACCAGCTCCGCAGCAGTCACGCCGCCAGCGCCTCCACGGTTTTCAACGACCACCTGCTGTCCCAGCTCGGATCCCAAGCGCTGCGCCATGCCGCGCGCCATCATGTCAGCGGCGCCACCGGCGGGGAAGGGCACCACCAGCCGCAGTGGCTTGTCGGGAAAGCCTTCAGCCCTTGCCAGGGACGGCACAGCGGCGTACAGCGCTGCTGCCGCCAGCGCCAGCAGCAACGGGCGTCGGCCTATGCCTGCGGCAGCGCTCGCAGGCGCAGCCAAGTTTTGCGGAAATGTCATGCCGGCTGTCTCCTCGTTATTGAAACCCTGCCACCGGGCAATCTGGGTTCTACCGTCTGGGGTGGTCTTTCGCGCAGTCTCAGCTACGCCAGCCCACGCCGCAGCCCTGCCCCTTGGGCAGTGTCAGGATGCCGTCTTGCACTGGCAGCGGCGTGAACGGGTCGTCTTGCAGATGCAGATGCTCAGACAGCTCGCAGGCATAGGGAAGCGCCTTTGGAATGCATGCCGCCTGCAGTGCCATGGCCTGCATCAGCGCCGGCCCGAACGCCGCACCGATGCGGCAGGCCACCTGGCCGCCCTCGCAGATACGCACGGCTTCGAGGAAGTGGCGCAGCCCGCCAAGGTTGGTGACCTTGAGGTTGATCACATCCACCACGCGTTCGGATACCAGCCTGAACACATCGCGCACGCTCTGCGCGCTCTCGTCAGCCTCGATGGCCACCGGCAGCGTCCGCGTCAGCAGGGCCAACCCGGCGATATCGGCCGCAGGCACGGGCTGCTCGATCAGCGCGATGTCATAACGCTCCATTTTGGAGAACGCGCTGATCAGCTGCTTGGCGTGGTACGACTGGTTGGGGTCGAGCGTCAGCGCCACATGCGGCCCCACTGCCGCGCGCACGGCGGCAATGCGCTGGATGTCGGTCACCGTATCGCCCGCCAGCTTGAGCTTGAGCTGCGAATAGCCTTCGCCCGCCAGCCTTGCCGCGATGGCCGCCATTTCGTCAGGCGACTTGATTGGAAGAATGCGCGACAGCGCGACGCCATCGCGCATCTTGCCACCCAGCAGCACATGCACCGGCACGCCCAGGCGGCGTGCCAGCAGGTCATGCAGGGCCATATCGATGCCGGCCTTCACGGTGGGGTTGAAGGCCAGTGTGGCATCCACCTCTTCCATGATGGAGGCGATGTCGTCGGCACGCCGACCGATCAGCCGTGGCGCGAGGAACTCCAACGCCGCCAGCGCGCCGGCGCCATGTGTGGAGATCGCGGGTATCGCATGCACATAGCCAAGGCCGATGTGACCGTCCTCGTCCTGCAGCTGCAGCACCGCCCCTTCAAGGCGCGGCACCTGCGCGCGTGCAAACTTCCATTGCGGATCAGCCAGCCCCTGGATGCAGGGCTTGACCAAAGCGTGGGTAATCTTCATCGCGTTCAGTCCAGCGTGATCTTCGCACTGGTGATCACACCGCGCCATTTATCAGACTCGGCCTGCATCAGGCTGCGGTACTCCGCTGGCGTCGAGGTGGCAGCGATCGCGCCTTGCTTGAGAAACCGCTCCTTCATCTCCGGCGAGTTGATGGCCGCTACGGCTGCTTCGCGCAGCTTGGTCTGCACGCCGGCAGGAAGGCCCTTGGGCGCAATCAGACCATAGGTGGTCTCCATCAGCACATTCGGCAGCCCCAGCTCCACCGTGGTGGGAACATCGGGCAGCTGCGGTGCGCGCGTCTTGCCCGCGACCGCCAGCACCACCAGGTTGCCATTGGCGGCAAAGGGCAAGATAGGAAGCAGATCCACCATGGTCATCTGCACCTCGCCCGACAGTACCGCGCTGATGGCAGGCGCCGCGCCCTTGTAGGGCACATGCACGATGGCTGCGCCCGTCTCCTGCTTGAACAGCTCAAAGCCGATATGCGGCGTGGTGCCCGCACCTGCGGAGCTGTAGTTCAGGGTATTGGGCGCGGCCTTGGCCTTGGCAATCAACTGCTCCAGCGAGGTGATACCGGACTTGCGGTTCACCACGATCACGCTGGGTATGCGCGCCGCCAGCGTGAGAAACTCCAGGTCGTCGAGCGAGTAAGGTACTTTCGTCAGGTTGGGCATGCCGGCCAGCGGGCCCGGCGCGACCAGCGCAAATTGGTGGCCGTCCGCTGGCGACTTGGCGGTGGCATCGACGCCAATGGTGCCGCCCGCGCCCGCCCGGTTATCAACTACCACCGGCTGCCCCAGGGAAGCTGCCATCTTGGTTCCGATCATGCGCGCGATGGCGTCGGTCGGGCCGCCAGCCGCATAGGGAACGATGAGCTTGAGCGGCTTGGTGGGCCAGTTGTCGGCCCACGCGTGGCCGCTTGCGAGCAAGGGGCCGATAGCCGCCAAGAGGCTGGCAAAAGTACGTCTATGCATGGTCGTTGTCTCCTTTTGCACCAGTCTATGCAGAGCCTTGCGCCCAAGTAAGACCCTTGCATCGCAAGCCTGCTATGTGCCTTGAAGCATCTCAGCCTTGCGCGCGCACCGGCTAGGCGCACTGCCAATGCCGCCCTAAAGTCCAGGCATTGCATAGCTGACTGGAGTCTTTCTGATGACCAATGCCAAAGTGGCTTCTGGCCCGTTGTCGCACCTGCGGGTGCTCGACCTGAGCCGTATTCTTGCGGCGCCCTGGGCTGGGCAGATCCTGGCCGATCTGGGAGCTACGGTCACCAAGGTGGAGCGCCCGGGCGCCGGCGACGACACGCGCTCCTGGGGCCCACCCTTTCTCAAGGATGCCGAGGGCAAGGACACCAAGGAGGCCGGCTACTACCTGGCGGTGAACCGCGGCAAGCGCTCGATCACCGTGAGCCTGGACACCGCAGAAGGACAACAGATCGTGCGCGACCTGGCCCTGCAGTCGGACATCGTGCTGGAGAACTACAAGGCCGGCACGCTCGCGCGCTATGGCCTGGACGAAGCCAGCCTGCGCAAGATCAATCCACGGCTCATCTATTGCTCGGTCACTGGATTTGGACAGACCGGTCCGCGCCGCGACCAGCCCGCCTATGACTTCCTGATCCAGGCCATGGGTGGCCTGATGAGCGTTACCGGGGAGCGCGACGGCCAACCGGGCGGCGGCCCGCAGAAGGTCGGTGTGCCCATCGTCGACCTGATGACCGGCATGTATACCGCAGTGGCAGTGCTCGCGGCCGTGGCGCGCCGCGATGAAAGCGGCGTTGGCGAATCGATCGACATCGCCATGCTCGATGTACAGGTGGCGATGCTGGCCAACCAGGCCATGAACTACCTGGTGTCCGGCAAGACGCCTCAGCGCAACGGCAATGCGCATCCCAATATACAGCCGCAGGATGTCTACGCCTGCGCCGATGGCGACGCCATCCTGGTGGTCGGCAACGACGGCCAGTTTGCCAAGTTGTGCGATGTGCTCGGCCACGCCGAGTGGGCCCAGGACGAACGCTTTGCCACCAACGCACAGCGCGTGCGCAACATCACCGCCCTGTCGGCGATGCTGCGCCATGAATTGGCCCAGCGCCCGCGCGCCGAGCTGATAGCGGCGCTCGACGGCGCGGGCGTGCCCTGCGGCGCCATCAACTCGGTGCCCGACGTGTTCGAAGACCCGCAGGTCAAAGCCCGCGGCATGCTCCACTATGTGCCGCATCCCAGCGGCGTGCAGGTGCCGCAGGTGGTAAGCCCGATGCGCTTCTCCGAGACACCATTGCAGGAGCAAATGGCCCCACCGCTGCTGGGGCAGCATTCGCGCCAGGTGCTGGAGGAGCTGGGCTATTCGGCCGAGCGCATCGACCAGCTGCTGGCCAGTGGTGTGGTGTAGCCTCTGAACCGGCCAATGCCCCATGCGCGCCAGCGCCGGTGCGCTCTTCTGTCGTCACTTCCAGGTTTTCTATGCAACTGCACTGGTCCCCCAAATCGCCGTATGTCCGAAAAGTCATGATCTGCGCCCATGAGCTGCAGCTGACGCAGCAGCTCCAGCTGGTCCGCTCCGTGGCCGCGATGCTCAAGCCCAATGCAGCCCTGATGCAGGACAATCCGCTGTCCAAGATCCCGACACTGATCCTGGACGACGGCCGGACGCTGTTTGACTCGGTCGTCATCTGCGAGTACCTGGACGATCTGGCCAGCGGCTCGCTGTTCCCTCGGGAAGGCGACGCCCGCTGGGCGGCGCTGCGCTGGCATGCGCTGGGTGACGGCCTGCTCGATGCGCTGATTCTGTGGCGCAACGAGCGCGAGCGCGCCGTGCCGCTGGCGGCCCTATTGGCCGCGTTCGAGCACAAGACCCGCGCCAGCCTGGATCTGCTGGAGGGCGAGGTCCCGGCGCTGGAGGCGCGCGCCTTTGGCATCGGTCATCTGACCCTCGTCTGCGCGCTGGGCTACATCGATTACCGTTTCGAGACGCTGGGATGGCGCGAACAGGCACCGCAGCTGGCGGCATGGTTTGCGAAGATGCAACAGCGCCCATCCGTGGCGGCTACCGAGCCGGTGGACGGCTGATCGCACGCAGTGTGTGGGACTCCATTTGTCTGAATCATCGCCAGGACGGAGGGCCTAGCAAACGGTTCATCGATACGGCTGGCTCGATTCCCGGTTCAAGGCCCCAAAATCCGAACGTAACGGCAATCTCATGGAGTGCTACTGCGATGGCTTACGCCAAGGAATTTTTTGATCTCCAGATCTACTTCGCCAGAAAGATCGCGGTACTGGCGAACCTGAAGCTGGAGACGGCCCTGCTCGACTACACGAATTTCTACGTCCGACTAGTGGGCGGTCGAGATTTCGACCCCCACCACCCCAGATGGATGGCCTACATTGCGGGGCTGAAAGACCATCCGGACCTTGGTGCATGGACCTACCATGTCTACACCCAGCGTCCGCACCTTGACCGTCCCGACTCGGTGATCGCAACATTCGGCTGTTTTTCGTATGCTTTGGGGGAGCCGGGTCAGATCAGGCTTCACTTCCACAACGACGACCACAGTTTGCAGGGACCCTTGAGCGACGAACGCATGGGGTTGCGCTTATCGGAGCTCGCTGCACTCGTGGCCCATGTTCGCGCCGAGCAACCATCAGCCAGGCAGATAGCGGGTGTCTCCTGGCTCTACCACTTGCCAACCTACAAGCGGCTGTTTCCTCCGCCTTACACCGCGCACGCAATGGTGGCCAGCAACCGATTTCGCAACATGCCACTGTGGGGCCAGTTTTTGAACCGCCACGGCGGCGTCCGAAAGAGCGCTGCGGCAGCGTTCCTTCAGCGGGTCGACAGTCAAGCCAGCGCAGACAATCCCGCACAATGCTTTCCGCTACTACCACTGGCCACTTCCGCCCCGGTAGACGTCTTCCACGATTTCTACCAATCGCAACTTGCCACCAGGTTTTAGTGCTGCCAAGCCTTGCGGTAGGACTCAGGGGAACACCCAGACCACGCGTGCATGCCCCTCTGTGAACCATCCCTTCACTGCCGGCTCCTTCTGATCTTGGCGCACACCCCCCACCCTTTCGCAACCCCACCCCCGCCAAAGCCACACCCCAACCAGGGATTGCCACCCCGCCCTAGCCACAGAAATGGTTCTCATTTAAGATAAAAGATATATCTTACACACGGAATGAACACACCATGCCCTTGCAACTGAGCCTTCCCACTTCCCCTTCCCCCGAGCTGTTGGCTGCGCGTGCGCCTGAGCGGGCGCGCCATGAGATCAAGCTGCGCCGCACCACCGTTGCATCGGTGGAGCAGCTGACGCCGCATATGCTGCGCATCCGTTTGCAGGGTGCTGACCTGGCGGGTTTTAGCAGCCTGGGCTTTGATGACCATGTGAAGCTGCTGTTTCCGGATGCCAATGGCGAGCTGCAGCTGCCGCCACCCGGCAGCGAAGGCCTGCCGCCCGCGATGCGCGAGGCGATGCGGGACTACACGCCCCACTCTTACGATGCGCAGGCGCAGACCTTGGCGATTGACTTTGCGGTGCATGAGGCCGGCCCTGCCACTGCCTGGGCGCTGCAGGCGGCCGCTGGGCATGCACTGGGTATTGCGGGGCCGCGTGGCTCCTTCATCGTGCCCACGGCGTTTGATGGGCACCTGCTGATTGGTGATGATGCGGCGCTGCCAGCGATCACGCGCCGCCTGCGCGAGCTGCCTGCCGGCACCCAGGCGGTGGTGGTGGTGGAGGTGAATGACGCAGCCGACGAGCAAAAGCTGGACAGTGCTGCCGACCTGCAGGTGCACTGGGCGCACCGCCAGGGCCAGCCAGCTGGCGATGCGCAGCGGCTGCTAGCGGCTTTGCGCCAGATCGATGCGCCAGCCGGCGATTACTACAACTGGGTAGCGCTGGAATCGACGGCCGCCAAGGCGCTGCGTGCAGCGCTGATTGCCGAGCATGGCGCCCACCCCAAATGGACCAAGGCAGCGGCCTACTGGAAGCGTGGCAGCTCCGGCGTGCATGAAGTCATTGAAGAGTGACCGCACACATCCATTATTCAGGATAGGCGCGCAGATAGCCCAGCAGTTGGACGATGCGCGCCTTGGTCAGGCTGTTGCGGTACTCGCTGCGCGACAGCGCTGAGGAGCTGCCAAAGTCCTGGGCGTTCCAGGTGCCGTCGATAAAGGCGGCCTCGGTGGTCATAAAGCTCAGCCAGTTGCGCTGCGCGGCGCGCAGCTTTTGCGCGCCGGTGGCGCCCACCTTGGCCATCAGCGCACGGTAGGTCTGGTTCAGCTCTACATCGAGCTGCTTGGCATAGGCGCTGCTGGCGCGCAGCATGTCTGCCGTCGTGTTCTGGTTGCCGATGGCCGCTTCCAGCGGCTGTATGCGCTGCTCAAACGCGGCCAGGCGGTCGGGGGCATCGGGGTTGTCCACGGCCTTCGCGGCTGTTGATACCAATATGGCAGCGCCCAGGCAAGCGGCGCGCATCCATAGCCTGCGGGGCTGGCGGCGGTGGTTGAAGACCATGAACATCCTCCTGATGAGTGCTTAAAAAATGGGCAGCGGGATCAATTGACCTCGCTGGCCGCAATACCTGCATTGCCGGACTGCGGCGCCGCCGTGCCAGACGGGGTGGCGCGGCGCCAGACCATGCCGCCATCGGCCGTGGGTACGGGTTGGCCCACGGTACCGGACGACACCGGCGAGACGACCACACCGCGCTCAATCGGCGGTGGGTTGCCCGCGGGCTGGCCCTGGGGCGCACTGGCGCTGCCGGGGAAGGCCGGGGCAGGAGAGACGCTGGCCGGTGCCGGGTTGGAAGGCGCAGGGTTGGACGACGCGCCAGGCACCACGACACCGGGTTGCGGCTGGCTCGGATCGGCCGGGCGCTGCGCAGGCATCTGCGGCTGCTGCGCTGGAGATGGGTTGTTCTGGAAGACGGGGTAGTCGCCCTCACCGCTGGGGCCGCGCGGGCCCGCGCCGCCCTGGCCTATCGGCCGGGCCTCGGGGTCGTCGATGATGGGCGCATCACCGGGGTTGCCGCGATCGGGCAGCTCCTGCATCGCAGGCGGCTGCTCAAACGGATCGACCGGTTGCTTGTTGTCGCCAAAGCCCAGCATCCAGCTGCGCAGGCGCTGCACAAAGGTGTTGTTCTCGGCCGGCATCTCAAAGCGGGCCTGTGCCTGCACCAGCTTGGCGCGCTGCGATGCGGCGGCCACCTCGGCCACCACAGGCAGTGCACTGTGGGCGCCCTGGCCCCAGTAGTCGTTCAGCTGCACACGGCTGTCGTTGAAGCCGACCCAGGCGCCGCCCACCCAGTCGGGGTGCGCCAGCATGAACCAGCCGTCGGCATTGTCTTGCGTGGTGCCGGTCTTGCCCACCCAGTCGCCGCTGACGCCATAGCGCGCCACACCCCGGCCCGTGCCCTTGGTGATGACGCCGCGCATCATGTCGATCAAGGCGTAGGTCACGCCGCTGTCCAGTGCCACCTCCGGCGCGGGTGGCTCAAACTCGGCCAGCACCTTGCCCTCGCGGTCAGTAATGCGGGTGACCATGACGGGCGCGCGGTAGCCGCCGCCGTTGGCCAGGGTGGAATAGGCGGTCACCATCTCCTGCAAGGTGACCGGGCTGGTACCCAGCGCCAGCGACAGCACATCTTCAAGCTTGCTGTCGCGCACACCCAGCGCCCGCGCCAGCTTGGCCACCTTGGCGGGCCCCACCTTGGCCATCACCTGGGCGGTGATGGTGTTCTTGGAGTAGGCCAGGCCGTCGGCCAGGGTCATCGGTTGGTCAGAAGGCGGGCCGCCATCGGTGGGGCGCCAGAACTGCCCGCCGCCCAGCGGAATGCGCACGGCCTCATCCATCAGCTGGTCGGTGGGCAACGCGCCATCCTGCAGCGCTGCGCCATAGACAAAGGGCTTGAAGGTGGAGCCGGGCTGGCGGCGCGCTTGCGAGACATGGTCAAAGGGGTCGATGGCAAAGTCGCGGCTGCCCACCCAGGCCAGCACATGGGCGTTGCGTGGGTCCATGGCCATAAAGCCCACCTGCACGCGCACCTTGTCCTGGCGCAGGTTGGCCATAAAGTCGGCATCAGCCAGCAGGCGCTGCAGCGCTTCGTCCTTGTCCTGGTCATCGGCCACCGCCTGGCGGTAGACTGCGCTTTCGCGCACAAAGCTTTGCACCAGCGGGTTCTTGGCGGTCCACTGGTTGCGGTTGCTCCACAGGCCATTGGCTGTCACCTGCAACTGCCGGCCCTGGCGCACCACGGCCTGGTTGGCCCATTGCTGCACGCGCGAGTCGATGGTGGTCTGCACCACCAGGCCATCGGCATAGATGTTGTAGTCGTTGGCGTCGGCCCATTCGATCAGCCACTTGCGCAGCGCCTGCGCAAAATGCGGTGCCATGCCCACGGCCTCGTCCTGGCGCTCAAAATCCAGCTTGATGCCGCGTTTTTTGAGGGTCTCAAAATCCTGGTCGCTGAGCTTGCCGTGCTTGTTCATCTGCGCCAGCACGGTGTTGCGGCGCTGCTGGGCCCGCTCCGGGTTTTGCACGGGGTTGTAGTAGCTGGTGCCCTTGAGCATGCCCACCAGGGTCGCCGCTTCGAGCACGCTCAGCTTCTGGGCGGGCTTGTCAAAATAGGTGCGTGCGGCCATCTCGATGCCAAAGGCGTTGTAGAGAAAGGGCACGGTGTTGAGGTAGGTCTCCAGGATCTCGTCCTTGGTGTAGGCCGATTCGATCTTGTAGGCGGTCACGGCCTCCTTGAGCTTGCGGTTGAGCGAGCGGGCGCGGCCGATTTCCTCGGGGAACATATTGCGCGCCAACTGCTGGGTGATGGTGGAGCCGCCCTGGGGCCGGCCCATCGCCGTGTGCAGCACAGAGCCAAAGGTGCGGCGCCAATCGAGCGCGCCATGCTCATAAAAACGGTGGTCTTCGGTGGCGATCAGCGCGTTGATGACGTTCGGTGAAATGTCCTTCAGCGCCACCCATTCGCGGTTGGCGCGCTTGTACTGGGCCAGCACCTTGCCATCGGCCGACAACAGCTGGGTGGGGGCCTCGACCTTGTTTTTCTGGATATCGCCGATCGACGGGGTGAGCGGAATCAGCAGCAGCACATAGAGCAGCAGCAGCACCGGCAAGGCTGCCACCGCCAGCAACCATTGCTTTTTGCTGCGTGCGGCCAGCCAAGGGCGCAGGCGCCGGGCCAGCCCGGGCAAGGCGCCCGCTGCGCGGCGCAAGGTGTTCATCAAACCGGAGAGAAGGGGGATCGCCATGGAAGAAGTCTGCAAAGCCTGGGCCGGCAGCGCGCTGTCCGCACCGCTGCCTTGGCCAAGGCGCCATTGTCGGGCAGGCACGGTTTCCCCACCTGTCGGCTGTGCAAAGCAGACTGCAAACCATGTAACAAATGTAGGGGGCGGGCATAAGCTATAGAAATGGGACAAGACCGAATTTCGAGCGTTTTGGCAGCATTAAACGGCACGTTGCAGAAGAATATTGCCTGCAGGTCTTGCCACCCCAGCAATACCGCCCCCGCAGGCCAGCGCGGGGCAGGCCAGCATCACTCCATGAACCAGCCGTGGCTCACGATCATTGACTGCCCCGTCAGCGCATTGGTGGGGAACGCCGCAAAGAACAGTGCCACGCGTGCCACATCGTCCACGGTGGTGAACTCGCCGTCGACGGTGTCCTTGAGCATCACGTTCTTGATCACATCGGCCTCGCTGATGCCCAGCTCCTTGGCCTGCTCGGGGATCTGCTTGTCCACAAGCGGCGTGCGCACATAACCCGGGCAGATCACATTGGCGCGTACGCCTTGCGGGCCGCCCTCTTTGGCGACGACCTTGGCCAGGCCTTCGAGGCCATGCTTGGCCGTCACATAGGGCGCCTTGAGCTTGGAGGCCTCCTTGGAATGCACTGAGCCGGTATAGATAATGCTGCCGCCACGGCCCTGCGCATACATGTGCTTGATGCAGGCGCGGGTGGTGAGGAAGGCGCCATCGAGCTGGATGGCCAGCATCTTCTGCCACTCCTGCAACGTAAAGTCCTGCACCGGCTTGACGATCTGGATGCCGGCATTGCTCACCAGGATATCGATGCCGCCATAGGCTTTCACTGCGGCTTCGACAGAGGCGTCGACCTGGTCTTCCTGCGTCACATCGACCGCCAGGCCCATGGCGGTGCCGCCCTTGCTGGCAATATCCTGGGCCGCCGCCTCGGCTGCTTCCTGCTTCAGATCGGCGATCACCACCTTGGCGCCCTGCTGCGCATACAGATCGGCGATGGCCTTGCCAATGCCACTGGCGGCGCCCGTCACATAGGCCACCTTGCCTGCGAGTTGCTGAACCATTTCTTCATCCTTTCGACCGGAAAAGCGGTCACAAATAGCCAGTCTCGCGCTGCGCTGCAGCATGCTGCCGTAGGAGAGCAAGCCGTTTGCATGACAATCACCAAACCCTTGGCGCTGCCCCTGCCATCCGGCAAGGCGCTGCGCCCACCCCGCCTCAGCCCCTACACTTGCGTTTTTGCCAGACTCTTCGAACAAGACCATGAACATCACCAAAGACTGCGCCGTCACCATCCAATACAAGGTGACCGATGCGCAAGGCAAACCGCTGGACAGCGGCAACCTCGCCTACCTGCATGGCGGCTATGAAAACATCTTCCCCAAGGTGGAAGCTGCGTTTGAGGGCCAGGCCGTGGGCTTTAGCACCAGCGTGGATCTGGCAGTGGAAGATGCCTTTGGCGTGCGCGACGAGAGCCTCGTGCGCGTGATCCCCAAGAGCGAGTTCCCACCGGGCGTGAAGGTGGGCGGCCAGCTGCGCGGCGCCAATGACCGCGGCGAGCCCCAGGCCTTCTATGTCAAGAAGATCAAGGGCCCGGAAGTGCACCTGGATGGCAACCACCCGCTCGCCGGCCTGGCGCTGCGCTTTAGCGGCAAGGTCGTCGATGTGCGCGCAGCCAGCGAAGAAGAGATTGCCCACCGCCATGTGCATGGCGCGCACGGCCACCACCATTGATACTGCCGCGTAGCGGGCCGGTGCAGTGCACGGCCCTCTTGGCGTTGTTGATCACCCCAGCGGCTCACGCAAAGGCCTTGCGTGCAGGCCGCTTTTTCATTGGAGCAGCGACCCCATGACCACCCTGATCGAGCCCCGAACCGCCCGCCTGCAGCTGCGCCAATGGCAGCCGCAGGACAGGGAGGCCTTTGCCGCGATGACGGCGGACCCCGAGGTAATGCGCTACTTCCCCGCGCCGCTGACGCGGGCGCAGAGCGACGCGATGGCAGACCGCTGCGAGGCGCTGATGGCCGAGCGCGGCTGGGGCGTCTGGGCGGTGGAGCGGCTGGAGGACCAGCAATTTATCGGCATCGTCGGCCTGCATGTGCCCCAGGCCGAGCTGCCTTTTTCTCCCTGCGTCGAAATCATGTGGCGCCTGGCGCGCCATGCCTGGCACCAGGGCCTGGCCACTGAGGCCGCGCGGGCGGCACTGGCCGTCGGATTTGACCATGTAAAGCTGGCTGACATCGTGGCCTTCACGACCACCAGCAACCTGCCATCGCAAGCACTGATGGAGCGCCTGGGCATGGAGCGCGACCTGGCAGGCGATTTTGCGCACCCTGCCTTGCCTGAGGACCACCCATTGCGAGCCCATGTGCTGTATCGCTTGTCCGCTTCAAAATTCGCAGCAACCTAAACCTTGCACTGCGCGGCCGCCATGACCGGCTGCTGGGGATGGCTCGCCGCGTTTCAAGCCAACCGCCGCCCTGCCCCGCCGTCCGAGCGCGCACCCAGCAGGCTGTAGGACGCTTGATCTTTCTCAGGGCTTTTACGCATATTGACCATGTCGCAGCCTTTGTTGCAGTTTTGCGAGTTAGGATGTGATCAACAAGGTGCCGCAAGGCGATGGCCTTCGCTGCATCCGGTTGCTATAGCTGGGCTGCCGCCCAGCATGTTCGAGAAAGGAGCACATCCATGCAAGTTCAAGTGCACGCTGGTGACAATGTTCAAGGCGGAGAATCCCTCTCCCAATGGGCACAAACCGAGGTACAAAACAAGCTTTCGCGCTTCCGCGAATATGTGACCCGGGTGGAGGTTTACCTCACCGATGTGGACGCCCTGAAAAACGGCGGCAAAGGCAAGCGCTGTGTGATGGAAACACGGGCTACCGGGCGCCAACCCCTGGCTGTCAACGCCGAGGCCGAAAAGGTCGCCGAAGCCTTCAACGCAGCGCTGGAAAAACTGCACCGTGCTTTGGACACCGACATCGCCAAGATGCGCGACAAGAGCAACCGCGAAACCATTCGTACCGGCACCGATGAGGATGTCGAAGCCTAAGGGCTGAACCGGGCCAGCACCGCCCACCCTTCTGAGCAAAGCACCGCCTGGCGGTGCTTTTTTGCTTCTGAGGCTTGCTGTTTTCGCGGCCCTGGCACCCACCAGCTGCGTGGTTTGCAGCTCGGGCGCCGCGCAGTCGGTCGGTGCAGCGCAAGCGCTCGCAACACCACCCAAGCAAAAAAACTTCGCCAACACCAGACTGGCTGCGCCTACGCCGGCCCACGCGCTCGGCACTCGGCAATCCGCACCCAGCCCCTAGGCGCCAAGCGCCGGCCGCCTTGGCAGGGACCTGAATAACGCTGCAGCGCGCATGTCTGCCGGCGTACAGCGCCCATGGCAGAACACAAGGCAGCTACCGGCAGACAGAGGCGGACACAGGACAGCGCGAGCGCGCCTGCTCTGGCGCTGTGCCCTCCTCCAACGGCCCTCAATGCTGCCCTCCATCCGCAGAGCTCGAAAAAGCTTGGGGCACGAACGCAGCAACGCCGAATCACGGTCGTTCAAATCCACTGAATGCACTGTTCAGACCAGGCGTTCAGACGCCGAAAAACCAGTGGATATCTTCATGCGCTCAGTCTATTGATTTGCACACAGCTTATGCACATTTGAAAAATTTCTCTGTCAAATTTTCTGACTGGAAAGATATCCACAGATAGATGTGACTTGAGAGAAGCTATGTTTGGAGTGGCTTCATCAAATAAAAATAGCTATATGCCGCACATATGTCGCATAACTGCCCGCAATTTTCACTTAAATATCCGCATTGCTGAGCCGTAGGACTTGAGCATGGCATGCAATCTATACACATACTTTTCCACATTTTTTGATCTTTATCGCCTATTTATTAAGCATTTATACGATGGAAAGTTATTTCGTAAGCACTGTGCATAAGAATACAAGTGACTCGCTTTAAACAGGAAATTTACAGAACCCTGTGGGTAACTCGAAATTCTATGGATCAATTTATCCACAATCCATGCTACAGCCACCTTCACATGTCAACATGTGGATAAGTCATCCGGGGAAAAGTGCTTGTCGTTTTATCGCATAAGTCCTTTACTTATCCACAAATTTGCGCCATCGTAGAGGGAGGCTCCTGCCATGCCTATGTGCATAACCCCCCACCACCAGACTCTCATATGGTGAAATATCCCACGATGTGAGATATTATGCACAAGCACGATAAGGATAACTTGTTGAAAAAGCAAGCTC
Source organism: Comamonas sp. 23 (assembly GCF_049601575.1). Classification (NCBI taxonomy): domain Bacteria; kingdom Pseudomonadati; phylum Pseudomonadota; class Betaproteobacteria; order Burkholderiales; family Comamonadaceae; genus Comamonas; species Comamonas sp. 23. The sequence continues at coordinate 213,317 of NZ_CP187127.1, forward strand.
CCTTTTCGACAGTTTTGCATAAAAATTAGGCATTCGTTCGTATATGCTCGCCTTGTAGTGCTGTCATTGATTTGAATTGAATCGCTTTTGATTTCAGTTTATTTGAATTATTCAAATTGAAATTTGGGCTTTGTCGTTAGGGGCCCAGGATCCAGCGCACTCCGGTCTGAGATGCCGTCAATCACCGTCATCGCCCTCTGCGCCAGCCGCTGGGGGCTGGCAGAAATCAGCCTAGCGCCATCCCTCGATCTGCGCTTGCGTCAGAAGGTCCCGGTCGAACGTGCTTGTTCGATGCCAAACACGTGCGCAATAGCCGGTGAATACCAAAACACTGCGTCGAAAGCGCCCGAATCAGCGACGCCCCTCGTTGCGCTGAGGGCGCGACGACCACCCGCGCGCTTGTTGGGCCTGGCGATGGCTGTTGACTGCATCGCTTGATCGCCTGGCACAGCAGAAACGAAGAAAAGACCGGTGCGGGCAAATACCGGAATGCGCCGATCCTCCCCAGCGGCGAGCTCCGCCAACCGTCGGCGCCGGACTGCCGTCCCGGCGCGACGCCACGATCCCATCAGGCGCGAGATGTCCACAGATGTGGCGCATCGCGGGCAGCGGCCTTCATCGCGGGTGTGAGGCGCACCACTGCCTATGCGAATGGCGCTGGTCCGCTGTTTTGCACATGCAGTTTTTGGAGGCCTGGCGAACGTCTCTTTGCCCAAAAGTCAGCCCCAGGCAGATGGCTTTGTATCCCTAAGCGGCCGTTGCTAGCCAGTAAGTTGTTGTTTTTATTGGGTATCTTTTTGGAAAGACGGTGGACCCTCAGCGGCCACCTCCAGAACCGATGGGAGGAGCCCCAAAAGAGCTGTGTATAACAATCGGTACAAGCCCCTAACAATCCCCTAGTTATCCACAGATAGAAGCCAGATCGCGAACTTGCTCCACTACCATGCACCGGAAATAGCGTCCGGTGTCCACAGACCAATAGTGCAGTAGATATTTGTTTTGTAACGATAAAAAACTTATCCACAATTTAATGGGCCAAACTCTCCGGCATCCAAAGTGGCCGATCGCCGCCTAGGTATTGTGGACAATATTTGCGGCCCAGAGTTTCCTGCGCACAGCAGTCCAGCGGGTGCTACCATTTTGTGCTGATCACTGAGTGATTGTGGATAAGCTATTAATTATCAATCACTTGGTGAGAATTTGAGATTGAAGAATGGCTGTGGATAATGCGCATGGTCGTATCAGCTTATCCACAGAAATATCCCAGATGCCGGACTTATCCACTTCGCAGTGACAAGGATGAAGGGGTACCATCAACATGGTTGGAAAAATTTCAAACGGTTGACAGCATTGGGCTTAATGGACTTATCCACAGAAGGTGGGGCCCTTCTACTACTATCTACTATTCTTTTAAAGAAAATAAAAGAAAAACCAAAGGCAAGCTCGGCAAAGTTTCATATCTTGAAAATTTTCAGACTGTGAAAAGTCAAGCCTCTTCGGCAGAAGTGAGCGGGGCAGAGCAGTTCTCAAAATACGCAGCACATCACCTCAGCATCCCTCTCCCCTATGGACGAGGGCATCCTATAACTTGGGGTGCTTGGTCGCAGCACTGTCGTACTGACCCAGAGTTCGATCACACAGAGAGGGGCGCTGTGCGCAAATGCACAGCCCAGCATAGGTGTTAGCTATACTTTTGGATATGCTTGGCGAGTGCGGATGCCGCTTTGCGCGGCATATGGCGGGATGAGAAGGCGGCATTGATTGGTGCGGCTGCCGCCTAGGTGTCGTTGCGCAGCAGGGAACGCATCGCAGCGGATCGCCCGGCAGGCCCTGCAGATCCGTCCACCAAGCCGCTGGAGCCTGCCCAGGCGTTGCCTGGCGCTGGGTAGAGGGGGTCAAGCGGGGTTGGGAGTGGTTGGGGCCAAGGATGGCTTACACCGTCTCTGCCGGCCGTGAATGGCCGTGAGAGTGTTCTATAGCCTTGGTATCTTTTGGCAGGTGGTGGTCGTGCAATGGATCAAGGAGCTGGACCCTCATCTGCGATAACTGTATTTTTATACAGTCATCGGTATGGCTTCTTGCCACAGCCCGTTTGACCTGTAGCCCATTCGACACCGCCAGCCTCTCAAGCGCCGCTATGGCTGCGTAGAGGCCCCGAACGGCGTTTCCAGCCCATAACCCCTCAGACAGGCAAAAAAATACCGCCAGATGGCGGTATGAAGGGGAAGAGGGGGGGTTATGGGGCGATCAGAAGTGGCGCGCGTAGCGCAGCTGCACAAAGTTCTCGCCAGGGTTGGGACGCTTGATCGAGGCGTTGGACAGATGCTCCAGACGCACCGACCATTCATTCTCGCGGCGCATGCCGGTAAAGTAGCCCACGCCGATGTGGGTGCCGAAATTGAAAGCGGTCGAGAAGCGCTTGTCGCGGCTTTCATAGAGCTTGCTGGAGACATAACCGCCGAGGCCCGCTTCAACAAACCAGGGGTACTGGCTCTTGCTGTGAAAGCGCATCGTGGGCACGAGGCCAACCACAGCAATGGTGCGGCTGCCTTCTTGCTCCATGCGGTCGGAGTTCCAGGCGGACAGGCTCATGTCCCAATGGGCGGTGACCGCATGGCCCCACCAATAGGTCTTCCAATCCATTGGGATGGTCGAGCCAATGGTGAGCGCACGCGCGTCACGTTCGGCAACCCCTGCTTGCAGGTACAGGGTGGGGCTGTTGCGCTTGTCGGCAAACTGCGCTTGGGCAGAGGCACTCCAGACAGTCAGCGCGCACAAGCCGATAGCGGAGAGGAGAGGGCGGTATTGCATTAAATAATGTTACACCTGGACCACAGCAGCTTTTGTCAGCAAAAGCAGGATGTTGTCTGTATGCAACCGCTGACGCTGTCACGGGCATATACACAGGCACAAAAAAGCGCAGCTGGTCAGGGCTGCGCAGGAGGGGTTGGAGAGGGAGACAGATGCCAGGAGGCGGGCGGTTGCCCTATTTACTGTCCATAGGTGGAACAGTCTGTTTCGGATTGGGGCCTTGATGGCGCTGGCCATGCGGGCCCTTTCCGTCCGGGCCGCGTCCGCGGCGCTCATGCATCTTCAAGGTTTCCACATCAAAAGTCTTTTGCTGCTCAGGCGTCAAGGTGGCATAGAAAGCCTTGGTCGCCTGGTTGCGCTGGTCCATCGCAGCCTGGTGCTTGGCATGCATGGCCTGCATCGCGTCAATACGCTCTGGCGTGGTCATCTTGGCAAAGTCTGGACGCTCAGGGCGGTCACCGGGGGCCGGGCGCTGGGGCTTGACGGCCGTCATATAGCTGGTCCAGGCGGCTTCCTGGCTGGCATTGAGCTTGAGCGAGGCCTTGAGTGCCTGCATGCGTTTGGCCATGTGTGCCTCGCGTGCTTCGGGGCCATGGGCCTTTTTGGCAGGGGCGGGGGCGCTTTGTGTGGTGGGGGCTACTGCGGGGGCAGCCGGGGTTTGGGCGAAGCTGGAAACCGACAGGCTGGCCAGCATGGCGGTCACGATGGCGCTGCGTTGTAAGAGAGACATAGTGGTTCCTTTCCGGGTTGTGATGTCTTATGCGATGTCTGCAGTGTCCGCCTGCCATGTAATAGCGCTGTCACTGGCCGGTATGGCTGTGTAAAGAATTAGCAATTTTGGTTGTGTGGCTTTGGGGGAGGCAAGCGCTGCTGCTACCAGCGCCCACCCATCGCAAACCCGGTTTTTTGCCTGGCGCATCGGGCTGGGACGGGCCCGATTCGCGGCACAATGGACAGCAGATCAGTGCGGCACACCAGGGCCGCTTGTGTTTTTTAAAGGGCTGCTGCGCAAGACTGCAGCCCCCCAGAACAAAGGAATGGCATGTTCAAGAACATGATTTTTTACCGCATCTCCGAAACCTGGCAGCCGGATTTGGTCGCGCTGGATACGGCCTTGGCCAAGCAGCAGTTTGAGCAGTGCGGCGCTACCCAGGAAAAATCCACCGGTTGGGTGCCTCCGCGCGGCGAGGAGCACGGCGCGATGGTCGAGTCGGTAGGGGGCCAGTGGATCTTGCGGCTGATGAGCGAGAGCAAGATGCTGCCCGCCAGCGTGCTCAACCGCAAAGTTGATGAAAAGCTCGCCCATATCGAAGCCCAGGAAGGCCGCAAGCCCGGCAAGAAGGAAAAGCAGGAGCTCAAGGACGAGTGCAAGCTCGATCTGCTGCCGATGGCCTTTACCAAGCAGGGCGGGCTGTGGATCTGGATCGATCCGCAGGCGCGCCTCCTGGTGCTGGACACGAGCAGCCAGGGCCGTGCCGACGAAGTGATCACCATGCTGGTGGAGGCCTCGCCCGGTTTTGCGGTGGCGCTGATCGACACCCAGAACAGCCCCCAGGGGGCGATGTCTGCCTGGCTGCACAGCTACGATGCGCCGGCGGGCTTCAGCATTGACCAGGAGTGCGAGCTCAAGAGCGCCGATGAATCCAAGGCGGTCGTGCGCTATGCCCGCCACCCGCTGGGCATCGACGAGATCCGTGAGCATATCGACCAGGGCAAGCTGCCCACCAAGCTGGCGCTGACCTGGGATGACCGGGTCAGCTTTGTGCTGACCGAGGGCCTGCAGCTCAAGAAGGTGGCCTTGCTCGATGTGGTGATGGAAGGCGCCAGTGAGGATGGCGGTTTTGACGCCGATGTGGCCATTGCCACCGGGGAGTTCAGCCAGCTGATTCCCGACCTGATCCAGGCGCTGGGCGGCGAAGGCCGCACCGAGCTGGGCCAGCTGCCCGACCGGGGCGACAAACCCGCCGCAGCGGCCCGGGAAGGGGCTGCAGCGCCCGCCAAGCCGATGAGCCAGGGGGTAGGCGCTGCCAAGCCATTCCAGGCGTCTGGCAAGCCTGGCGGCATGCAGACCGGGCCCAAATCGGCACCGGTGGACCAGGATCCGGATTCCAGCCCTTTCTGATCTGGGCCAACCGCAGAAACGATAACGCGCTCCCAGGAGCGCGTTTTTTATGCCTGTGCAATGCTTGGACAGGGCTTTAGTGCTTGCAGCAGCTGGCTGCGTCAGGGTCGGCATGCGGGTCGGACAGGCTGTCGAGAATAGGGCAGTCCGGGCGCTGGTCGCCCTGGCAGCTGTGCACCAGCGCCTGCAGCGAGCGCTCCATCGTCTTCATCGCGGCAATGCGCTCGCGCAAGGCGCCGATATGCTTTTGCGCAATCTCCTTGACCGAGCTGCTGGCGCGCTGCTTGTCGTGCCAGAGGTTGAGCAGGTTCTCGATCTCCTCCATCGAGAAGCCCAGATCGCGGCAGCGGCGGATGAAGGAGAGGGTATGCACATCGGACTGGGTATACAGCCGGTAGCCGCTGTCGGTGCGGTGCACATTGGGCAGCAGGTTCAGCGATTCGTAGTGGCGCGCCATGCGCGCAGAAATACCCGCCAGCTGGGCTGCCTGGCTGATGGACACCGGCCAGGCGATGGACCGCTCAGTGGCAGGCTTGCGTGACGGGCTGGCCATGCTTACTGGACCTGGTAGCCTTCGGCCGCAATGGCCGCTGCGATCTTGTCAGCGGGCTGGCTGGACTCGACCACCACCTTGCCTTGGGCGCGGTCGATGGCTACCTTGGCCTGGGCGTCGAGCTGCTGCACAGCCTGGGTGACGGCACGCTCGCAGTGGCCGCAGGTCATGCCTTGGACTTGGAAGGTGTTTTGCATCAGAGTTTCCTTTTCCTGTAGTTGATGGCTTGATCTTGAAAGCTGACACGGTGTGAAGGTCAAGAGCAGGGGCTTTCGCCTGGAACAAGCCATCAGAACTGCTTCGGTTCGGATGTGTTTCACGTGAAACAGCATCCATGGACCGACAGGCTGCATTACTGCTTTTCGTCCGCGATGGCCTTTTGCACCGAAGGACGGGCGCCCACGCGCTGCAGGAAGCTTGCCAGGTTTTCCAGGCCGCTGATGTCGACACCGACAAACTTGCTCCAGCCGCAGACGGTGAACAGGTAGGCATCGGCCACGCTGAAGTCCGCGCCCATCAGGAATTCCTTGCCGGTCAGCTGCGCATCCACCCAGGTCAGGCGCTTGAGCACTTGTCCACGGGCCATGTCCTTGACGGTGTCGGGCATATTGGGGTTGAACAGCGGGGAGAAGCCCTTGTGGATCTCGGTGCCGATAAAGCCCAGCCACTCTTGCAACTGGTAGCGCTCGAAGGTGCCGTTCGCGGGAGCCAGCTTGGAGGCGGGCGCCTGGTCGGCAATGTACTGCACGATGGCGGGGCCTTCACGCAGGCGCTGGCCATTGTCCAGCTCCAGCACCGGCACATAGCCCAGCGGGTTGATCGTGTAGAAGTCGGTGCCGTCCTTGAGCTGGTGGGTCTTGGTGCTGGCCATCTCCAGGGTGAAGGGCAGACCGGCTTCCAGCAGAGCGATATGGGGCGACAGCGAACAGGCGCCGGGAGAGAAATACAGCTTCATCGACAAATCTCCAGTGAAAGGTGAAAGCCAAACCATGCTATCGCTTTTGACAAAGCTTTGCAGCCAGGTGGCTGCGGCGCAATAACACGGCTGACCGCGTGTAAACCCCCAAGTCATTAAAATAGCGGGCAAAACCGACTATTCGCCATTCTGTCAAAGGGCTGCAGAAGGGCATGACTGCATGCAAGGCAGCTGCCTTGCGAGCCCTGGAACGAGGCCGTATGAGCCAAACCCCCTATACCTATCCGCAAGAATTTGATGTCATCGTTGTGGGTGGCGGCCATGCCGGCACCGAGGCAGCGCTGGCCGCAGCCCGCATGGGCAGCAAGACGCTGCTGCTGACCCACAACATCGAAACCCTGGGCCAGATGAGCTGCAACCCCAGCATTGGCGGCATTGGCAAAGGCCATCTCGTCAAGGAAGTGGATGCGCTGGGCGGTGCCATGGCGCTGGCCACCGACAAGGGTGGCATCCAGTTCCGCATTCTCAACAGCTCCAAGGGCCCGGCCGTGCGTGCCACCCGTGCGCAGGCCGACCGTATCCTGTATAAGGCAGCGATCCGCGAGACCTTGGAGAACCAGCCCAACCTCTGGTTGTTCCAGCAAGCGGTCGATGACCTGATGGTCGAGGGCGACCGCGTGGTGGGCGCCGTCACCCAGGTGGGTATCCGTTTTCGCAGCCGCACCGTGGTGCTGACGGCCGGGACTTTCCTGGACGGCAAGATCCATGTGGGCCTGAACCACTATGCCGCTGGCCGTGCTGGCGATCCGCCAGCGGTCAGCCTGTCGGCGCGTCTCAAAGAGCTGAAGCTGCCCCAGGGGCGCCTGAAGACCGGCACGCCGCCGCGCATCGATGGCCGCTCGATCGACTTCAGCCAGTGCGAAACCCAGCCGGGCGACGGCATGCCCGGCGGCGTCAATGAAGGCCAGCTGCCAGTGTTCAGCTTCATGGGCAATGCAGAGATGCACCCGGCGCAGATGCCTTGCTACATCACCCACACCAATGCGCGCACGCACGAGATCATCCGCAGCGGCTTTGACCGCAGCCCGATGTTCACCGGCAAGATCGAAGGGGTAGGGCCGCGTTACTGCCCGAGTGTGGAAGACAAGATCAACCGCTTTGCCGACAAGGAAAGCCACCAGATCTTTCTGGAGCCCGAAGGCCTGACCACCCACGAGTACTACCCCAACGGCATCTCGACCAGCCTGCCGTTCGACGTGCAGTACGAACTGGTGCGCAGCATGAAGGGCCTGGAGAACGCCCACATCCTGCGCCCGGGCTATGCGATCGAGTATGACTACTTCGACCCACGCTCCTTGAAGAACAGCTTTGAGACCAAGCAGGTCCAGGGCCTGTTCTTTGCCGGCCAGATCAATGGCACGACCGGCTACGAAGAAGCGGCAGCCCAAGGCCTGTTTGCCGGCCTGAACGCCGCACTGCAATGCCGGGGCGAAGGCCCCTGGACGCCGCGCCGTGATGAAGCCTACCTGGGCGTGCTGGTCGACGACCTGATCACCAAGGGGGTGACCGAGCCCTACCGCATGTTCACCAGCCGGGCAGAGTTCCGCCTGCAGCTGCGGGAAGACAATGCCGACATGCGCCTGACCGAAGAGGGGCGCAAGATGGGCCTGGTCGACGATGCGCGCTGGGATGCCTTCAGCCGCAAGCGCGATGCTGTTTCACGTGAAACAGAACGCCTCAAGGCTACCTGGGTAAACCCACGCATCGTCGCTGCGCAAGAAGCCGAACGTGTGTTGGGCAAGGCCATGGAGCGGGAGTACAACCTGTTCGATCTGCTGCGCCGCCCTGGTGTGGACTACACCACCTTGATGAGCATGAACGAAGGCGCCTACCAGACCAGCGACGTTTCACGTGAAACACTGGGTGCACTGAGCGAGTCCGTGGTCGAGCAGGTGGAGATCGGTGCCAAGTACTCGGGCTATATTGACCGCCAAAAGGACGAAGTGGAGCGCGCAGCCCATTACGAGAAACTGCGCCTGCCCGCCGAGCTGGACTATATGCAGGTGACTGCGCTGTCGTTTGAGGTGCGCCAGAAACTGCAGACCCACCGCCCCGAAACCCTGGGCCAGGCATCGCGTATTTCCGGTGTCACGCCCGCTGCCATTTCCTTGCTGATGGTCCACCTGAAAAAAGGTGGCTTCAAAGGCTTCAGCACTGCACAAGAGGTAACGACTGCATGAGCGCACCATTGGAAATCCCACTGCGTGACGGCGTACAACAACTGGGCCTGTCGCTGAGCGATGAGCAAATTGCCCAGCTGATGGCTTTTCTGGATCTGCTGCAGAAGTGGAACAAGGTCTACAACCTGACCTCGGTGCGTGACCCGCAGGAGATGCTGACCCACCATTTGCTCGACAGCCTGGCTGCAGTGCCGCCGCTGGTGCGCCATCTGGAGGGGGCCGGCCTGCCAGCCCCCAAGCTGCTCGATGTCGGCTCGGGTGGCGGTCTGCCCGCTGTGGTGTTCGCCATCTGCCTGCCGCAGCTGGATGTGAGCTGCGTGGATACCGTGGGCAAGAAGGTGGCCTTTATCCAGCAAGCGGCTGCCGCGCTGCGCCTGCGCAACCTGCATGGCATCCAGTCGCGCGTCGAGCAGCTGAGCCAGCAGTACGACGTGGTCAGCTGCCGTGCCTTTGCCGCCTTGCAGGATTTCACCGCCTGGTCGGCCCAGACCTTGAAGGCCGATGGCATCTGGCTGGCGATGAAGGCCAAGCGCCCTGACGATGAGCTGGCGCTGTTGCCCGCGTCGGTACAGGTGCTGAACATCGAGCCGCTGCAGGTGCCTGGGCTCGATGCCGAGCGCTGCATTGTCTGGATGCGGCAGCAGGCGGCATAGCCCCGCGTTGCGGATCGCAGGCCGCGCCACCTGCACCATCCACCAGCCCCGATTTTTCGGGGCTTTTTGCTGACGCTTGCGCCGGTAACAACGCGCTTTTGCTGGCTTGCAAGCAGGGCCGTCGTTTACACTCAAAGTTTCCATCGCAGAGGCGGCACATGTTTGGCATTTCTGACTATGGTGCATTTGTCTTCGCCGTGCTCCTGTTCTTGATGATTCCCGGGCCCGGCAACCTGGCGCTGATCACCTCCACGGGCAAGGGCGGCATCCAGGCCGGTCTGGCCGTATGCGCGGGCTGCATGGCCGCTGACCAGTTGCTGATGTGGCTGGCCGTTGCCGGCGTGGCGGCCGTGATGAGCGCATACCCGGCCGCCTTTCAAGCGGTGCAATGGCTGGGCGCTGCCTACTTGGCCTGGATTGGCTACAAGCTGATAACGGCCCGACCAGGTGACCAGCCGGTCATCAAGATTGCGCCCCGGCATTATTTCAGGCAAGGCTTTCTCATCACCATGATGAATCCCAAGGCCATCGTGTTCTACATGGCGTTTTTCCCGCTGTTTGTTGATCCGGCCACCCACCGGGGCTTGCCCACTTTTGCGGTGATGGCAGCGACCGTGGCGGTGATCAGCCTGGCCTATTGCACGGTCGTGGTGCTGCTCACCAGGATGCTGGCTGAGCGCCTGCGCGCCAATCCGGCGCTGGTCAAATGGCTGGAGAAAACGGCGGGTGTGTTTTTGATTGGTTTTGGCCTTAAGCTGGCCCTGACCAAATAAGTTAGTGGACAAGCGAGTTCTCATGGCAAAAATTTTCTGTATCGCCAACCAAAAAGGCGGCGTCGGCAAGACCACCACCGCAGTCAACCTGGCGGCCGGTCTGGCCAAGATCAAGCAGCGTGTGCTGCTGGTTGACCTGGATCCGCAAGGCAATGCCACCATGGGCTCGGGCATCGACAAGCGCGCGCTGGAGACCTCGGTCTATGACGTGCTGCTCGAATCGAGCACCATCAAGGAGGCCGCTGTCCATTCCGAGCGCTGCGGCTACTGGGTGCTGGGCGCCAACCGCGAACTGTCTGGCGCCGAAGTCGAGCTGGTCGAGCTCGAGCGCCGTGAAAAGCGCCTCAAGGCCGCGCTGGAGGCGAGCGACGCCGACTTTGACTTTGTGCTCATCGACTGCCCGCCCAGCCTGTCCATGCTCACCTTGAACGGCCTGTGCTCGGCCCATGGCGTGATCGTACCGATGCAGTGCGAGTACTTTGCGCTCGAAGGCCTGACCGACCTGGTCAACACCATCAAGCAGGTGCATGCCAACCTGAACCGCGATCTGGAGATCATCGGGCTGCTGCGGGTCATGTTCGACCCGCGCATCACCTTGCAGCAGCAGGTGAGCGACCAGCTGCGCGAGCATTTCGGCGACAAGGTGTTCGACACGGTGATTCCCCGCAATGTGCGCCTGGCCGAAGCCCCCAGCTACGGCCTGCCCGGCGTCGTGTTCGACCCGGCGGCCAAGGGCAGCAAGGCCTTTGTCGAGTTCGCCAAAGAGATGGTCAAGCGCATCAAACGCATGAAGTGACAGCCGGCCCCGCCGCTGCCCGACCGACCTCCGCTGCCTGGCATGCGGAGGTCTTTTTCTTGGTGGCCTGCGCGCTGCAGGCACCCGCGTTGCGTATGGCAAGCATTCGGGCACAATAAGGGTTTGCATTTCTTTGAAACAGCGCAGTACGGTGGCGCTTTTTTGCTATTAAAAAATGAGCATTGAATCCTCGTCCATCAAGCTGCTGCCGGGGTGGCAAAACAGCGGGCCGGGCCATTGGCAAACGGTGTGGGAGCAGCAACTGGGGTATGAGCGCGTGCAGCAGCACGACTGGCTGCACCCCAAACGCGGTGACTGGACGGCGCGCCTGCAGGATGTGGTGCTGGATGCGCCCCAGCCCGTGGTGCTGGTCGCCCACAGCCTGGGCTGCATTCTGACGGCCTGGTGGGCCGCGCATTCGCCCCAGGCGGCCAGCAAGGTGCGCGGCGCGCTGCTGGTGGCGCCGGGCGATGTCGAGCGCGCCGACTTGGCCGAACAGATCCCTGGCTGGTCGCCGATCGCGCTGCAAAAACTGCCCTTTCCCGCCATCTTGGTGGGCAGCCAAAACGACCCCTATTGCAGCGCCGAGCGCGCGCAGTGGCTCGCTGGCCACTGGGGCGCGCGCTGGGTGGACCAGGGCGCCTGCGGCCATATCAATGCCGAATCGGGGCTGGGCGACTGGCCGCTGGGCCAGGCGCTGCTGGCCGAGCTGATGGCCGAACCAACAAAGGTGAATTAAGACATGGTTACCAAGAAACCCAAGGGTCTGGGACGCGGCCTCGAAGCACTGCTGGGCCCCAAGGTCGAGGACGCTGCGCCCGCCGGCGACGACAAGGGCCAGCTGCCCCACCAATTGCGGCTCGATGACATGGTCCCCGGCGTCTACCAGCCGCGTACGCGCATGGACGAGGGCGCTCTTTATGAGCTGGCCGAAAGCATCAAGGCCCAGGGCATCATGCAGCCCATCCTGGTGCGCAAGCTGGCCTCGGGCGACCACGCCGGCAAGTACGAAATCATCGCCGGTGAGCGGCGCTTTCGAGCCGCGCGCATCGCCGGTCTGGCCGAGGTGCCGGTGCTGGTGCGTGATGTGCCGGACGAGTCCGCCGCGGCGATGGCGCTGATCGAGAACATCCAGCGCGAAGACCTCAACCCGCTGGAAGAAGCCCAGGGCCTCTCGCGCCTGGTGGGCGAGTTCCAGATGACGCATGAGCAGGCTGCGCAGGCGGTGGGCCGCTCGCGATCGGCTGCGTCCAACCTGCTGCGCCTGCTGAACCTGGCCGAACCCGTGCAAACCATGCTGATGGCAGGGGATCTGGACATGGGCCACGCGCGTGCCTTGCTGGTGCTGGACCGCGCCGCGCAGATCACCGCAGCCAACCAGATCAATGCGCGAAAAATGAGCGTGCGTGAGGCCGAGAGCCTGGTCAAAAAGGTCAGTGCCGAGTTCTCGGGCGAAACCCCGGTCAAGGCCAAACCGGCGAAATCGCGCGATTTGAAGCGCGTCGAAGAAGAGCTGTCGGACCTGTTGATGGCCGAAGTGGAAGTGCGCGTGAAAAAGCGCGTCAAGCGCGCCGGCAAACTCGAAGAGATGGGTGAATTGGTAATCCAGTTTGGCTCTCTGGATGCCCTGAATGGATTGATTGATAAATTACGTGGATAATGCACCGGCCATGTGCTGCACGTCGTGATTTGGGTGACATTTACTAACAACTTCGCTTAAGAGCGGACAACGCTCCACCGAGGTTCCTGGAAGCAGGTGATTCCCGTGTCAGCAGCGCAAAGCAAAAATACGAAATCGAAGTAATCGAGCCTGGAAGGAATTCCGGGCTCGCTTTGAATGAACAACTGAATGATTTGCGGGAGAGCGACATGAAAAAGGCAGCATTGGCGGCACTGGCCGTCTTGGCATTGGCAGGCTGCGAAAGCACCGGTATGAAGCTGGGCGGCGGCACCAACAACATGGTGACCGGTGGCGCAGCAGGGGGCAGCAGCCAGGGCGAAAACAGCCAACTCGAAAAATGTGATTCGCCGGTGGGTACCGTCTCCCTGGTCGAGAACCAGCAAGCGGGCTGGTACACCATCTTGCGCAACGAATACCGCCTGCCACCGACTGCCAATCTGCTGCGCGTGCTGATCCAGCAATCGAACTGCTTTGTGGTCGTGGAACGCAGCGCTGCCGGCATGAACGCGATGAACCGCGAGCGCGCGATGATGGACAACGGCGAAATGCGCAAGGGCAGCAATTTCGGCAAGGGCCAAGTGGTCGCATCGGACTATGGCCTGACGCCTGAGGTGACCTTCAGCGAAGACAATGCCGGCGGCTTTGGCGCGGCGCTGGGCGGCATCCTGGGCGGCCGTGGCGGCGGCGCGCTCGCTGGCGTGGCTGCCAACAGCAAGACCCGTGAAGCATCGGCCATGCTGACCCTGGTGGACAACCGCTCGGGCGTGCAGGTGTCCTCGTCGACGGGCAATGCCAGCAACACCGACTGGGGTGGCTTTGGCACCTTGTTCGGTGGCGCAGCTGGTGCCAGCATGGGTGGCTACTCCAACACCTCGCAAGGCAAGGTCGTGTCGGCCGCTTTCGTCGATGCCTACAACCAGATGGTGCAGGCGCTGCGCAACTACAGTGCGCAATCCGTCAAGGGCCAGGGTCTGGGCGGTGGCGGTCGTCTGGGTGTGGATGGCGCCGCAGCGCCCAGCCAGACCTCGGCACCCGGCGCCAAGACCAATGTGCGCCTGAGCATGAAGCAAGCGCAGCAGCGCCTCAACGAGCTGGGCTACGATGTGGGCACCCCCGATGGCGCCTCCGGCCCGCGCACGCAGAACGCGCTGCGCTCCTTCCAGCAAGACCAGGGCCTGTCGGTGACGGGACGCCTGGACCAGGCCACGATGCGCCAGCTGTCGGAATAAGCCTTCCGCACTGCCTAGCCAGGCCAGCAAACCCGCCACTCACCCCGGCGGGTTTTTTCATTCCTTGTCGATGACCTCGTCGATATCGGCAGGCGGCTGGGTTTCCATGAACTCCTCGATATCGCAGCGCAGCTGCAGCTCCCGGGCCAGCAGCTTGTGCAGCTGGCGCGGATCGATGGGCTTGTGCATCAAGGTCGCCCCCAGGCTGTTGGCCATCTGCAGCCGTTTGGGGGCCGTGTCGCCGGTCAGGATCACGTAGTGGGGCAGCATCTGCTGCCAGGGCACATGCTCGGCCGTGGCATCGCGCACGGCCATGACGACCATGCTGCCGTCTTCGGTAGCCGACAGGCGCAGGTCGGTCAGCACCACATCAAAGGGCTTGCTGTTGCTCTCCTGCATATGGCCGATCAGGCGCCGCACCTGGTCCACATTGGCCGCGCTCATCACCTGGCAATGCCATTGCTCGAGCATGCTGGCCAGACCCACGCGCACCAGCGGCTCGTCATCGACCACCAGCACCTTGAGGCCATGCAGCGACGAGTAGTCGCCATCGTCGGGCTGCTCCCACAGGCCGGCGACCAGCCCATAGCCGCCGGCGGGCACGGCCTCTGCCATCAGGCTGACGCGGAAGACGCTGCCGCGCCCTGGGATCGATGACAGCGCGACCTTCACGTTCAGGATATCGGCCAGCTCGCGCACGATCGCCAGACCCAGCCCCAAGCCCTTGGTGCCCATGTGCTGGTCTTCGGCCACCTGGCGGAACTTCTGGAAGATTAGGTCGTGGTGCTCGTCATCGATGCCCACACCGGTGTCCCAGACCTCGATCACGCGCTGCAGGCCGCGTTTGCGCACCCCCAGCAGCACGCCACCGTGGTCGGTGTAGCGCAGCGCGTTGGACACCAGGTTGCGCAGCAGCATAAAGAGCAGCGACTGGTCGGTGTAGATCCAGTCTTCGCTGTCGCGCACGCGGAAGACCAGGTTCTTGGCGTCGGCCTGTGGGCCGAACTCCTTCTCCAGCCGGCGCAAGAAGCCGGCAATGGCCACCGGCTGGAACTTGGGGTCCAGCACGCCGGCCTCGATGCGCGAGTAGTCCATCAAGGTGTCGAGCATCTCGCGGCTGGCCGACAGCGCAGCGCGCGCGTGCTCGAGCACCACCGCCTGCTGGCTGTTGAGGCCCGAGCCGCGCAAGGTCTCCAAAAACAGGTTGAGCGCCTGCACCGGCTGGCGCAGATCATGGCTGGCGCCGGCCAGAAAGCGGTTCTTGGCGCGCACCGCGTTCTGGGCCGAGCGGGCATGGTCGCTCAGGTGCTTCTTGTACGACGCAATGGCCCGGCCCAGCTGGTCGATCTCGTCGCCCCACTGCTGGGGCACCGCGTAGATGCCGCCAAACTCGTCATTGCTGACCTCGCGGCGCAGCGCCACCAGGCGGCGCGAGACCGAGGCATGCATGTAGATGCCCGCCATCGCCACGCACAGGATCAGCACGGCCACCAGCCAGTTCAGATTGCTCTGCTGGGCCGCCACATCCCGGGACAGCTGCACGCTGCGCTCATTGAGCTGGCGCCGCAGGTCGGCCGCAGCGCGGCTGGCCAGCAAGGACATGTCGGTGGCCAGCATCTGGTTCTCGGCCACCAAGTGGAAGACGGCGCGGTCATCGAGGCCATGCTGCGCGGGCTGAAAGATCGCCTGGCTCAGCTGCTGCACATTGGCGTTGAGCGCATTGCGCTTGGACTGCATCAGCGGGTCGATCGCGCCATCGAGCCGTGTCTGCGTCATCTCGCCGAGCAGCTTGTCGAGCCAGCCCATGCGGTCGGTCAGCTCCACCATGTTCAGCCGCCGCTCGCCGATGTCGTTGGTGATGGCGACCAGGCGCGCATAGCTGCCGATCATCTCGCTTTGCTGCATCACGCGCGTGCTGGCAATGAGCTGCTCCATCTCCACGCTGGACAGCTGCTGCAGGGCCTGGTTGGTGCGGCGCAGGCCCTGCAAGGTCAAGGCAAACACCACGGCAATACCCACGGCCAGAATCACCAGCATCAGCAAGATGCGCGAGGTCACCGACATCGGAAAACTGCGCTTGTCCGGTGCGGCCTGCGCGGCAGGCGCTGGTGGTGGTAGTGATGGGCTGTCTGGCATAGGGGAAGCTGCCATTGCTGTCAGTTCTGCCAGCGCAGGTCTTCGAGCGCAAAGGTCGGGATCGGGCATTGGGACCACATGCCCACCAGGCCCTTGCGCATGAAGTTGCGCTCGGGCCGCACGACGATGAAGGCGTTGACCGCATCTTCGGCCAGCTGCCTTTGCGCCTGGCCCAGCCAGTCATCGAGCTCCTGGGGCGATGCGGATGCGCGCAGCTTTTCCCAGATCTTCTTGAACACACGGTTGTTGTACTGGAAGTAGTAGTCATCGCGCGCATAGATGCCGATGTCCATTGGCTCCACATGCATGATCAGGCTCAGGTCATAGTCCTTGCGCTTCATCACCTGGTCCAGCCAGGTGGGCCAGTCCATGCGGATGATCTCGACCTGCAGGCCGATGGCTTCGAGCTGCGCGGCCACGATCAGGCTGCCGTAGCGCCCGTAGTCGGTGGGCGGCACGGCCAGGCGCAGGCTGGTGCCCGGGGCCACCTGGGCCTGGGCGAGCAGGGCCTTGGCCTGGGCCGGGTCGTAGGGGTAGCGCTGCACCAGATCGACATAGGCCCGGTGGTGGGGCGAGAAGTGGCTGCCAATGGGCAGCACCTCGATGGAGCCGCCATAGATATTCTGGTAGCGGCTGCGGTCGAGGGCATGGTTGATGGCCCGCCGCACGCGGATATCGTTCAGCGGCGCGCGCGCATTGTTCATCGCGATCAGCAGCTTGCCTTCCACCCCGCGCTGGCCCATCACATAGTCGGTGCGCGCCATGAACGAGGCCGTCAGCCGCGTGACCGAGCTGAGCGCATCGATGCGTCCTTCGGCCAGCATGTTCTCGGTCTCGGCTGCGCTCGACATGAAGAGGAAATCGGCCATGCGGATGGCGGGCTTCTTGCTGTCCCACCACTGCTCGTTGCGCAGCAAGGTGATCGATTTGCCCTTGGTCCATTTTTCGACCTGGTAGGGGCCGGTGCCCACCGGCGTGCCGGCATTGCTCGCGGCGCTGTCGGGGTGCACCATCACCGCGCCGGGCATGGCCAGCGCATAGCTGAGCAGTGCGTCGGGCTCGCTCAGGCGGATGCGCAGCAGGTACTCGTCCACGGCCTCGACGGAGATGAGCTTGTCGAACCATTCGAGGTAGGCATTGGTGTTCTTCATCTGCAGCAGGCGCTGCAGGCTGAAGGCGGCCGTGGCGGCATTGAAGGGCTTGCCATCGTGGTAGCGCACTTGGCGGCGCAGCACCATATCGACCTGCTTGCCGTCCTGGCTCACGGTCCAGCTCTGCGCCAGACGCGGCTTGATCTGGCCTTGCCCGTCGATGATGGTCAGGCCCTCGAACACATTGGCGTAGGTGATCTCGCTGGCGGTGGCCGCTGACGTGCTGGTGATGTCGAACGACGCGGGCTCCAGCGGTATACCGATGCGCAAGCGGTCAGATGCCGCCTTGGCGGGCGCCTGGCCCACCAGGCAGCAGAGCAGCAAAACGGCCAGTGCCCAGCGCATCCACTGGGGCTTGTCTTGGGGGCCTGAATCCATCATCGCTTCCTCGTTGTGCACCTGCCTGGCATCGGGCCGGCAAGTGGCATGGCGCTGGCGCTTGGGCGGCGACAGCAGCAGCTTTTTATTTGATGGCCGTGGCGGGCAGGATACCGTTGCGTTGCGCCACCAGCACCGCCTGGGTACGGGTATCGGCTCCCAGGTGCTTGAGGATGGACGCCACCTGGTTGCGGATCGTGTGTTCGCTCAGCCCGAAATGCTTGGCAATGGCCTTGTTGCTAAAGCCCTTGGCCAGCATCTTGAGCACTTCATACTGGCGCAGCGGCAGCACCTCGGCGCTGGGCTTGGCGGCGGGCTCCAGGCTGCGGCCGCTGGCCTTGTGGATGTTGTGCTCCATGCCCAGGCTGCGCAGCAACCAGTGCTGCACCTGCGCGCAGATGGCCTCGGGCTCCAGCGCCTTGGAGATGAAGCCCGAGGCGCCCTGGCGCACCGCATCGCGCATCAGCTCGGGGTGGTCATGGCCCGAGAGCATCACCACATAGGCGCCGGGCCAGCGTTTGCGGATCTGGCCAATGCCTTCGAGCCCATCACAGCCGGGCATGCTGATGTCGAGCATGACCAGGTTGACCCAGTGCTCCTGCGCCACCGCATCGGTGACCGAGCCCGCTTCGTGGATATCGGCCTGCAGCATGTTGCTGCTCAGCAGCATCATGCGCAGGCCTTGGCGGAAGAGGGGATGGTCATCCACCAGCATGACCGATGGCAGGGGCAGTGTCATATCCGCAGGCTCCTTCTTGCGGCATGGGGGGCGCAGTTCTTCATGGCCCGTACCTTACATCTATTTACCGAAGCAACCAATAGTCCATATGAACTAGTGCGCCTCACCGCCGCTTTGATAGTTTCGGAGTATCTGCTTGTGTTGAAAAAAGTCCAATGATTTTTATGGATTTATTGAGAATGCAAGGCTGCATTTTTGTCCCACTTGCGCTGCTAAATGGTCTTTAGGCTAGTACATCTGGTCTATTTACAATTGCTTACTGCCAGCCGAACATGCCTTCCATGCGATGGCTGGCCGCCATGGGATGCCTGTCGTCGCTCCATCTGTTTTGCCCATGAACAGCACAACACCCAACTGTGAGGACGACATGAAACACAGCGCCATCTACCTTGCCGCAGCCCTGCTGACGGCAGCCGCTTCCAGCCATGCCCAGGGCTGGCTCGGCGAATCTGTGCCCTGGCAGTTCCAGACCAGCGCCGACCGGGCCAACCGGGCCCTTACCAACGACCTCATAGAGAAGAAAAAAGGCGGCTACTACGACGCCTTCAAAAGCACCTACATCACCAATATCGAGCGCCAGGTGAACTGCAACTTCCAGCCCACCGCCGCCGGCAACAGCAGCTCGGCCGACCAGGCCAACCAGGTCGCCTCTCCGCAGACCAATGCATCGGCAGGCAACAGCGCATCGAGCACCGGCAGCGCCAGCGACAGCAGCGACAACCTGGGCCGTGGTGGCGTGGCCAACAACAACCAGAGCAACAGCGGCGCCATCAGCAGTGGCGTGCAGGGCAGCCCATCGACGACCACGATGGCGCCGATCAACAGCGAAAACGCCCATGGCCAGCAGGACATGCAGGTCGCGCAGAACAACAGCGGCAACCAAAGCACCAACGTGAGCGGCAGTTCAGCCTGCCAGTTCGGCGCCAGCGGTGCCATCAACTAAAGCGCGGACGGAGGACACCATGCACGCCCTGAACCTTTACCCCCTGTCCGCGCGCGGCCCGCTGCCCCGCCGCACGATGACCCTGTCGGCCCTGGCCGCCACCTTGCTGCTGAGCGGCTGCGCGCTGCCCACCTACCAGCAGGTGCGCATGGCCGATGACGAAGCGCCCGTGATGCAAGGCCCTGGCCCGCGCCACAACGGCACCCCGCTGGACAACAGCTTTGCCTGCCTGTCGCACCGCATCGTCGAGCAGCGCAACGGCCGCGCCCCGCTGTCGATTGCCGTGGGCGACATCAAGGACTACACCGGCAAGTACTCCCAGGGCGATGGCAATGTCGTCACCCAGGGCGGATCGCTGATGGTCTATTCGGCGCTGGGCAAGCTCGGCGGCGCCATCGATGTGCGCGAGCGCTTTGACACCCGCGTGGCCGAGCTGGAGCTGGCCTACACCGACCGGCGCCAGCTGGGCGATGGCAACCAGCACGCACTGGCCGATGAGAAAGGCCAGCGCGCGGTGCCCTGGCTGCCGTACTACGGCGGCTCCATCCTGCGCTCGGACTACTACATCATCGGCGGCCTCACCGAGGTGAACTACAACATCCAGTCCGGCGGCATCGAAGCCCAGGTCAACCAGATCGGCCCGCGCTACCGCGTCTTCACGATGAACGTGGGCGCCGACCTGCGCATCGTCGAGACCAAGACCTTGCGCGTGGTGCGTGCCGTCAGCCTGCAAAAGCAGATCGTGGGCCGCGAGATTGGTGCGGGTATCTTCCGCTTCTTTGGCAGCAACCTGTTCGACATCAACGCCGGCAGCAAGGACCTGGAGCCCGTGCAACTGGGCGTGCGTACTACCTTGGAGCAGGGCGTGCTCGAGCTGATCAGCACGGT
This sequence comes from Comamonas sp. 23, assembly GCF_049601575.1. NCBI lineage: Bacteria > Pseudomonadati > Pseudomonadota > Betaproteobacteria > Burkholderiales > Comamonadaceae > Comamonas > Comamonas sp. 23. The sequence continues at coordinate 233,326 of NZ_CP187127.1, forward strand.
GACGCAGACCCCAGCCGGCCCTTGCATGGAAGGCGCCAAGACGGCAGCAGGCGAGCCCGCTGCAGTACCGCCAACGCCTGTTCCCGCCGAACCTGCAGCACCGGTCCCTGCGCCTGTACCGGCTGCCGCTCCTGTCGCTGCAGCCACCGAGCCGATGCCCGAAAAAACCAAGGCCTCGATGACCTCGCTGGACGTGGTCTTTGAAGAAAACAACACCCGCATTGCGCAGCAATCGGCCACCGCTGCAGATACCGTGGCCACCCGCCTGCGCGCCGGCCAGGGCGTGCGCATGGCGCTGCTGGCACGCGAGAACGAGAACGACCAGAACCCCGCCCGGCGCGATGCGCTGACCGACGAGCGCCTGCAGGCGCTGCGCGCTGAACTGGCCCAGCATGGCATCCCGCCTGGCCAGGTGCAGGTGCTGTGGCGCCCCACGCCCGGCGACACCACCGTGCACCGCTACGGCGCGGGCTACCGCCTGCTGGCGCGGTTGCAGGTCAAGCCTTGACTGGCAACATTTCAAAGCTACCAATTTCATAGCTTATAGCGCTTTATAGACGGGCACTAAGAGCATAAAACACCCAAATCACGTCTAGTTTTCCTCCCTGTACCCCTAGGAGACAGTCATGTCCCACAAGCACCCAACCTTTCTTCGCCGGGCACGCCTGGCTCCGCTGGCCGCTGCGGCGGCATTGATCGCTGCGACCTCCGGTGTGGCGCTGGCGCAGAGCAATGGAACCGCTCCGGTGGCCGGACCCTCGGCCAACCAGACCAGCAACGGGGTGGTGAACGCCCAAAACAGCAGCAATGCGCAGTACACCAACTTCCCCAGCAATGGCGTGGTGAACGGCAATGGCGTGGATGCGCTGGCCATCGGAAACCAGCACCGGCTTGCCACCGGTGCGGCTGCCGCCCTGACCATCAACAACCAGCCGCCGACGCTGCCCACGGTGGACATTGCCCAGCAGGTCAGCGGCACCGTCAGCAGCACGACCTCTGGACTGATCGGCGTCAATGCCGCCAATGTGGTGGGCAACCACGATGGTGATACCGCCAGCGTGAGCAATAACGAAGCCACCTCCACCGCGATCGGCAGCACGGCGGTAGGCACCATGCAGATCACCGGCACAGCGGTGGACATGAGCGCCCCGGCGACGGCGGCGGTTAGCCAGACGGCAACCGGGGCGGTGTTTGGCACCACCTCCCTGACCCAGGTAGGTATCCGCCTGAACCAGACCGGGGGTGCCAACCCCGCCAATGCCATGGACAACCTGGGGCTGAGTGTCTCGGGCAACCAGGTCGATGCCAGTGCCCAGGCCAACACCACCCAGGCGGGTATCCAGGTGCAGGGCGGCAGCGTCAATGTGGGGGCCGATGCCAGCAGTACCGTTGACCAAGTGGCCACGGGCCCTGTTTTTGGCATCTCCTCGGTCGGTGGTTTGCTGGGTATCCGGGTTCAGGGCACCCCCAACCAGCCCATGACGGACAGCACCCTGGGCGTGAGCAGCAACCAGGTGCAAGCCTCTGCTGGCGGCAACCAGCAGACCAGCAACCTGCAGATCACGGCATCGGGTGATGTGGTGCAGGCGCCCGGTACGGTTCTGGCCACCACGGCGACCCAGGGCAATGGCGGCATTGTCATCGCCTCAGGCTCGGCAACCACCCTGGGCATCGACAACCAGAAGCCTGGCTCGGCCAACAACAGCTACAGCGTCGCGGGCAACAGCGTCAGCGCCCAGGCCGATGGCAACAGCGGCAGCAACCGCACGGCTGTGGCTGCTGCAGGCAGTATCGACGGTGCGGTGTTGGAGACCACGAATTCCCAGACCCTGGTCTCGCCCGTCGTCACCGCTGGTGCGAGTGTGTTATCGCTGGGCGTGCAGACCCTGGACAGCAGCAATGACACCATGAGCGTCAGCGGCAACCTGGTACAAGCCCAGGCCCAGGGCTCCAGCGCCAGCAACCAGACCCGTGCAGGCGCCAGCAACATTGCTGGCAGCCTGGCCACCACGGCCAATACCCAGGTGAATGCGGGCGGTGCCGTTTCGGCCGGTGCAGGCGCAGCGCGCATCGGCAGCAGCTCGACCAGCCTGTCGGGCAGCAGCCTGACGGTGAGCGGCAACCAGGTGGGCGCAGAGGCCACGGCCGCCTCCGCCACCAACGATGCCCAACTCGGTGCCGACAATACGGTGACGCAATCGGCCGCCGTGGTGATGAACACGCAGGGCCATGCCACCGGCGCAGTGGAGGCCAGCGCCAGCTCCAACCTGGTGGGCGCAGCGACTGCCAGCGCCACCAATGCCACGCTGGTGGTCAGCGGCAACCAGTTCAGCGCCAGCGCTGCCAGCCAGAAGGCCGACAACCTGGCCCGCATCAATGCCACCAATGGTGTGGTTGATTCTGGCGCCATCGTGGTCAATGTGCAGGACCACCAGGCCGGCAATGTCGGTGCCACGGTCGCAGACTTCATCAACGTCAGCCCTTCGCCTCAGCCAGCCCCGATGCTGATCGGCCTGCGTGCCGACACGGCCTCGGGCGCCAGCCTCACCGTCACCGGCAACCAGGGCGCCTCGGATGCCATCGTCAACCAGGCGAACAACCAGGTCTCGATGGCCGGCAGCCGCATCGATGGCAGCTCCGCGGCCATTCTCTACAACGCACAAAACGTGTCGTCGGGCAATGCACAATCGCTCACCTGGGTCAACCTGGGGGTAGATGGCAACACCGTGGCAGACACCACGCGTGCCGGTGGCCATGAGCTGGTGGTGAGCAACAACCAGTTCAGCGCCAATGCCAGCCAGAACCAGGCCGTCAACAGCCTGGAGATGAACGCCGTCAGCACGCTGGGAACGGGCGGCCTGCAGCCGGCACTGCTGGGCAGCGTGCAGACCTCGGCAGGCGACACCTCGGCGACCACGCGGATGGACATCCTCAGCGGCAACAGTGTGGCTACCGATGCCAGCGGCAATACCACCATCACGGGCAACCAGGCCAGCAGCATGGCGCGTGCCAACGTCGCCAACAACCAGCTGACCCTGGCTGCCGGCACGCAGGCGAGCGACCAGTTCGCCTTGCTGGCCAATACCCAGGGCAACGTGGGTGCCGTCACCTCGACCACCAGCTTGCTGGCCGGTGGCAGTGCCGCCAACCGGCTTGATGGCAACATCACCACCACCGGCAACCAGGCGCTGGCCGTAGCGGCAGGCAATACGTCCCTCAACAGCGTGCAGGTAGGTGCCGGCACGGCGCTCAACAGCGGCTCGGGCGTGGGCTTGCTCAACTCGCAGGCCAATAGCGGCAACGTGTTGGCCACTGCAACCCTGAACGCCGATGGCTTCAGCCGTGGCAGCTCGCTCAACCTGAGCGGCAACACGGCCAGCGCCACGGCCGTGGGCAACAACGCGGAGAACGTCGTGAACGTGTCGGCCCTGCCTGGCCAGCAAATGGCCAGCGCGCAGCTGACCTCCACCCAGATCAACAGCGGCAACGTGTCGGCGGTGGTCAGCGGCAGCTACAGCGCCTCCGGCGTACCGGGCACCAGCGGCATCAACGTATCGGGCAACCGCTCGTCTGCCGTGGCGATTGGCAACCGTGCCACTTCGTCGATGACATTGGGTGTGCAATAAGCCGTAAGGCCTTGCACTTTGACAGCCCGCCTGGCCCCCCAGGCGGGCTTTTTTGTGTCTGCCAGCAGCGGGGCATATCGCACCCTTTGCGTGCGAAATGCTGCCGGGGCTAACCTGCCGGGTTTTCCACTGCAGGAGTTTTGGTATGAACCTCGCGATACCCCCCTTCTGGGCATCCTGGCTGTACCGGCCGGTGGAGTTGCGCATCGATGTGAGCCCGATTCCACCCCATCAACTCGAAGGCGAATGCGCCTCCATCCACGATCGCATCCACACGCCCGGCGACCGGCTCCATGGCCTGCCCGAGATCCCTTTGTCCGACCCCCGTTTTGCCATCCGCTACCGCAGCGCCGATGGCGAGTTCTATGTCTATGTCGAAGACCAGCTGGAGCACCGCATTGCGGGCTTTACCGTCTTCAACCGCCTGATCGAGCTGGACAAGCGCGCCGACCGCTACATACGCGGCCCGCACAGCCGCTTTGACCCCGCCTACCAGCGCAAGGGCCTGGCCTCTTGCATCTACCGCTGGGCGCTCGATGCCGGCCTGTGCCTGGTCACAGGCGCGCGCCAGTCACCGGGCGCGCATGCGCTGTGGCACAAGCTCGCTGCCAGCCACCGCCTGGGCTATGTCGATATCAGCAACAAGAAAATGCACTACCTGGGCGAGCGCATGGCGCCCGAGCGGCTCGATCCGCTCAGCACCCGCATGTTTTTGCTCGGCCAGGGCTGGTCGCTGGGCAGCTTTGCCGCAGCCACCGGCATGCGCTGCGATTGACGATGCCGCGCGGCATTACGCGGGCCGGCGCATCACGAACTTGCCCGCCTCGCTGATCGTGAAATAGTCGCCCGGCCCGCCGCCGCGCAGCAGCGGCTTGCCCGCTGCCGTCTGGTACACGCCGCCTTGGAGCAGCTGCTCGTCGATATGCACCATCACCACCTCGCCCAGCACCAGCCAGGTGGGCACCTGCGTGCCTTGCGCGGTCTGCAGCTGCACGATCTGGGTGCAGCGGCATTCCATCGTCACCAGGCTGGCCTGCACGCGCGGCGGGCGCACCAGTGTCGAGGGCTCGGTGGCCAGCCCGGCCAGCTCGAATTCGTTCACCTCGGGGCCCACGGCCGCGCAGCTCTGGTTCATCGCCTCGGCCAGCGATTCGCTCGCCAGGTTCCAGACAAACTCGCCCGTCGCCTCGATGTTGTTCAGGCTGTCCTTGCGCCCCACGCTGGCAAAGCCGACGATGGGCGGCACATAGTTGAAGGCGTTGAAAAAGCTGTAGGGCGCCAGGTTCAGCACGCCGCTGCTGCTGGTGCTGGAGATCCAGCCAATCGGGCGCGGGCCGACGATGGCGTTGAAGGGGTCATGGGGCAGGCGGTGGCCTTGGCGGGGTTCGTAGCTGTGCAGGGGCATGGTGGGGAATGGCAGAGGTTGGATAGTGGAAGAAACGGCGGCAGACCTGGAACGGCCTCCTAGCGGGTCTGCATGCCCAGAAAACGCACCGGTGACAGGCCGCAGGCACGCTGCACCATGGCGCTGAAGGCGCTGGGCGTATAGCCCAGCTCGGCAGCTATCTGGCCAATGGCCAGGCCGCTGGCACCCAGCTCCACCGCCTTGGCCAGAATGACCTGCTGGCGCCACTGCAGGTAGGTGCAGCCCAGCTCCTGGCGGAACAGGCGCGCAATGGTGCGTGGGCTGGCGCCGCTGTTGTGGGCAAAGGCCTGCAGGCTGTCATGGGCCAGCGGGTCGTCCAGGACGGCCTGGCACAGGCTGTGCAGGCGCTTGTCGCGCGGCATGTCCACCCGCAGATCGAGCTGGGTCGCCTGGCGCAGCTCATCGAGCAGCAGCGCGCTGACATGGCGCTCGCGCGCGAGCTGCGCGGCGCTGGGCGCGGGTGCATCGTCGGGCAGGGTGGGCAGATCGCACACGAGCGCGCGCATCAGCTCGGAGACCTCCAGCACACGGCAGCGCCGCCAGAGGTTGGCAGCGCTGTCACCCGGGCCGGGGCCGCACTGACCTTCGGCCTGGTAGATGTAGAGGGTGCGCAGCTCGGCCGTCTCCACGAGGGTCACCGCATGCTCGACACCGGGCGGAATCCACAGCGCGCGCCGGGGCGGCACCACAAAGGTGGCCGATGGCACGCGCAGGTGCACGGTGCCGGTGACCGAGATGGCCAACTGCGCCCAGGCATGCTGGTGGGGCAGCACCCGGGTGTCTCCGCTCAGCTCACGCAGCTTGGCACGCACCGGCCGCTCGGCGGTGGGCACAAACAGGTGCGGGGTGAGCGAGTCCACATACTGCCAGGCACGGCGGGCGCTGGCAGCCTCGCCGCTGGCGGCAGCGCGTGCCGCGTGGGGCGGGGAGGCAGTCCGGGCAGAAGTCATGGCAGCAAGGCGGTTGGGGGTGGTGGTGATGGGGAAGGGCCAGGTGCAGCAGCTTGGCACATTGGCGATAGTAATCGTCTCTCTGTCGCATACATGCCGACAGGGCTTTGGCTAACATCGCTGCCATGACAACCAGCACAACAATACCGCCGGGCGCGCCCGGGCCCAGCGCGTTGGGCAGCCTGCGCCAAGATTCGCGCACCATCGGCCTGGTGGGCCTGGCCCATGGCTCCTCGCACTTCTTCCACCTGCTGCTGCCGCCGCTCTTCCCCTGGCTGATTGCAGATTTCGGCTTCAGCTACTCCGAGCTCAGCGTGCTCGTGTCGGCCTTTTTCATCGTCTCGGGCGTGGGCCAGGCGCTGGCCGGCTTTGTGGTCGACCGCTTTGGCGCCCGCCCCATCATGTTTGCCGCGCTCAGCAGCTTTGCGGTGGCCGGTGTCATTGCCGGCACGGCCAACAGCTATGCGCAGCTGATGCTGGCCGCCATCTTTGCCGGCCTGGGCAACGCACCCTTCCACCCGGTGGATTTCACCATCCTCAACAAGCGCCTCTCGCCCCAGCGCCTGGGCCATGGGTTTTCGGTGCATGGCCTCTCGGGCAACCTGGGCTGGGCGGCAGCGCCGGTGTTCATGGCCGGCATCACCTCGGCCACCGGCTCCTGGCGCATGGCCTGCCTGTGCGGCGCCGCGCTGGCGGCCATCATCCTGGCCATCATGGTGGTCAACCGCGATGCGCTCGATGACCGCGTCAGCCTGCCTGGCGCGGCCCCTGCCAAGGCGGCGGTAGCCGGCAAGCAGGAGCACCCGATGGCCTTTTTGAAGCTGCCTTCGGTCTGGCTGTGCTTCTCGTTCTTTTTCTGGACCACCTGCGCGATGAGCGCCATCCAGTCGTTCTCCAGCCCGGCGCTGCAGCAGCTCTACGGGCTGCCCGCCAGCATCACCGCCTATGTGGTCACCGGCTATATGCTGTTTGGCGCGGCCGGCATGGTGCTGGGCGGCTTTCTGGTGGGCCGGGTGGAGCGGCTGGAGAAGGTCATCTCCGCCTGCCTGCTGTTCTCCGGCATCTTGCTGGCGCTGGTGGGCACCGGCTGGCTGCCTGGCTATGTGGCGCTGGGCGTGGCCGCGCTCGCCGGTATCGGCACCGGCCTGGCCGGCCCCTCGCGCGACATGCTGGTCAAGCGCGCCGCGCCGCCGGGCGCCACCGGCCGGGTCTATGGCACCGTCTACTCGGGGCTGGACCTGGGCTTTTGCCTGGCCGCCCCGGTGTTTGGCTACATGCTGGACCACCACATGAACGCCGGTGTGTTCTTTGGCGCGGCCGTGGGCATGGTGCTGAGCGTGGTGTCGGCCGGCTTTGTCGGCGCCGGAGTGGCCGCGCGCAAGCAAAAGGAAAAGGCCGCTGTGGTGCCTGCCTGAGCAAGAGGCTGCCTACCCCCTGGGCACCCGCAGAAAACCCGCCACAAGGCGTAAAAAGGCCCGCGCAACCGCTTGGTTGCGCGGGCCTTTCACTGGGTCGCTGGTATGGATCAGCCCAGCTGGAAGATCTTGCCCGGGTTGAGGATGTTCTTGGGGTCCAGCGCCTGCTTGATGGCGCGCATCATGGCGACGGCGCCTTCGCCGGCTTCTTCCAGCAAAAAGCCCTGCTTGTGCACGCCAATGCCGTGCTCACCGGTGCAGGTGCCGCCCAGCGCAATGGCGCGCTGCACCAGCTGGTGGTTGAGCTGCTCGGCCTGCGCGCGCTGGGCATCGTTGTCCGGGTCGATCAGGTAGCCAAAGTGGAAGTTGCCGTCACCCACGTGGCCCACCAGAAAGTAGGGGATGCCGCTGGCATCGGCCTCGGTCACGCATTGCAGCAGCGCATCGGCCAGGCGGCTGATGGGCACGCAGGTATCGGTGGTGATGCAGCGGCAACCGGGCACGCTGGAGACGGCGGCAAAGTAGGCATTGTGGCGGGCGGTGAAGAGGCGCGTGCGGTCTTCCGGGCGCTCGGCCCATTCAAAGGCATTGCCGCCATGCTCGCGGGCCAGGTCCTGCACCATCTCGGCCTGCTCCTTGACGCCGGTGGGCGAGCCGTGGAACTCCATCAGCAGCATCGGTTCCTCGCGCAGATCGAGCTTGCTGTAGGCATTGACCATGCGCACTGCATTCACATCAATGAGCTCCACGCGCGCAATCGGAATGCCCATCTGGATGGTCTCGATCACGGTGCGCACGGCCGCTTCAATCGTCGGGAACGAGCAGATCGCGGCACTCACCGCTTCGGGCAGCGGGTAGATGCGCAGGCTGATCTCGGTAAAGATGCCCAGCGTTCCTTCGCTGCCCACCATCAGCCGTGTCAGGTCGTAGCCGGCCGCGCTTTTCTTGGCGCGGTTGCCGGTGCGAATCACCTGGCCGCTGGCGGTCACCACCTCCAGCGCCAGCACGTTCTCGCGCATGGTGCCGTAGCGCACGGCATTGGTGCCGCTGGCGCGGGTCGATGCCATGCCGCCAATGGAGGCGTCAGCGCCCGGGTCGATCGGGAAGAAAAAGCCGGTGTCCTTGATCGCCTCGTTGAGCTGCTTGCGGGTGATGCCCGGCTGCACGGTGATGGTCAGGTCCTCGGTGTCGATCGACAGCACCTGGTTCATGCGGCTCACATCGATGCTGATGCCGCCTTGCACGGCCAGCAGATGGCCTTCGAGCGAGGAGCCGGCGCCGTAGGCAATGACGGGCACCTCGTGCTGGTGGCACAGCGCCACGGCATCCTGCACATCCTGGCTCGACTGGGCATAGACCACGGCCGCTGGCGGCGGCGCGGTGATGGAGCCTTCGTCGCGCCCATGCTGCTCGCGCACGGCCTGCGAGGTCACGCACTGGCTGCCAAAACGGGCACTGAGCGCTGCCATGAAGGCATCGGGAATGGGGCGCTGCGCAGCAGCCAGAATGTGGGGGGAGGTGGGCGCGTTCATCGGGTTCTCCAGGGCGGGAGCCAAGAATAGCACCGCCGGCTTTTCATGGCTGTCCGCTGCGCTGCAGCCGGGCATGAAAAAACCCCGCCGTAGCGGGGAGGGGGAGAGTTCGGGAAAACCGGCAGTGGCTGCTGGGTCAGAGCGCCTTTTTGACCGGTTGGCGCGCCTGATGGCGGCGCGGGTCATGGGTGCCCAGTTGGCGCTCAACCTGGATAATGCGGCTGCCGCTAGCGGCCTGACCGATGCGTTGTTGGCTGCTATTGAGCGGCTGGGCATGCGCCATCGCCGATGTGACCGCAATCGATGCAAACAGCATCACGCTGCGGGCGTCAAAGGGATGGGCGAAAAACTTGCCAGACATCTGTAGATCCTTTCGTCATTCAGACATGGCTCTATTGAACCCGGAATCGGCCGGTTTTGCTATCATTTTTGCTTAGTGTTGCCTCGGCTACATATTTCCTGTGCCGGTAACAGAAAATAGGCGCTGGTTCACCGCTGCTTTACAAGGATTACCCATGGGCAACCGTCTCTCCCAAATTGCGACCAGAACCGGTGACGATGGCAGCACCGGGCTGGGCGACAACAGCCGCGTCTCCAAGGCCAGCGGCCGGCCCCAGGCGATGGGCGATGTCGACGAGCTCAACTCCCACATCGGCCTGCTGCTGTGCGAGCCGCTGCCCGCCGATGTGCGCGAGCTGCTGGTCGATATCCAGCACCAGCTGTTCAACCTGGGCGGCGAGCTGTCGATGCCCGGCTACGAGCTGCTCAAGGACGATGCATTGCTGCAGCTCGACACCGCACTGGCGCACTACAACGCGCAGCTGCCGCGCCTGGCCGAATTCATCCTGCCCGCCGGCACGCGTGCGGCCGCGCAATCCCATGTCTGCCGCACCGTCGCGCGCCGCGCCGAGCGCATGGTGGTGGCGCTGGAGCAGGGCGAGGCCATGCGCGCCGCACCGCGCCAGTACCTCAACCGCCTGTCCGATCTGCTGTTTGTGCTGGCGCGCGTGCTCAACCGCGTTGATGGCGGTGACGATGTGTACTGGAAAAGCGCGCGGCTGGCGCGCATGCAGGCCGAAGATGGCCACGGCGGCCCCGGCGACAACAACATCGGCGCGGGCCGCTGAACCCTGAGGCCCCCATGCGCCTGCGCCATATCGAAGTCTTCAACGCGGTGATGCACACCGGCAGCGTCAGCGCTGCGGCGCGCCTCATCAACATCTCGCAGCCAGCCGTCAGCCGCACCTTGCAGCATGCCGAGCTGCAGCTGGGCTTTGCGCTGTTCCAGCGCAGCAAGGGGCGGCTGACGCCGACCAGTGAGGCGCTGGCCTTGCTGCCGCACATGGAAAAGCTGTTCGCCCAGCTCGAAGAGGTGCAGCGCCTCGCTGACAGCCTGCGCCAGGGCCGCGACAGCGATTCGCTGCGCATTGCCAGCGTGCTGGCGCTGGGCCACGAGGTGCTGCCCCGGGCGCTGGCGCAGTTCAAGCAGAAGCACCCGCATGTCAGCGTCAGCCTGCAGTCGCTGCATTCGCCGCAGATCGTCTCGGCGCTGATGATGCAGGAGGCCGATGTCGGCTTTGTGCTGAGCAATGTGCAGCAGGCCAGCCTGCAGCAGGAGAACCTGGCCCGCGTGCCGATGGTCTGCGTGGTGCCCAAGGGCATGCTGCCGCCCTTCAAGCTGCGCGCGGGCAGCCTCTCGCTCGATGACCTGACCGGCGTGCCCACCATCAGCCTCGATGCGCAGGACCCCGTGGGCATGCTGCTGAGCCAGCTGGCGCGGGAATCGAGCGCCGGCCTGAACCACTATGTGACCGTGCAGACCTACCACACGGCGCTGGCCATGGCCCACCACGGCCTGGGCGTGGCCATGGTCGATGGCTGCACCGCCTTGTCGGCCGACACGAGCAAGGTCGATGTGCTGCCGCTGGCGCCCGGCCTGCAGGTGCCGGTCAATGCGATCCGCGCGGTCTCGCAGCCGCAATCACTGCTGGTCAAGGCGATCACGCGCGAGATGCAGAAGGTGCTGGCGGCGCAGCTGTAAGCCTCTGCGTCAACGTGCGATTGTGCGATTGCGCGGCTCAGGCAGCCTGGCCGATCTCGTAGGCCAGCTGTGCCCCCGTGCCAAACGCCAACGTAAAACCCAGCGCGCCGTGGCCGGTGTTGATCCACAGATTGCTGGCGCCTGCGCAATTGGCAATCGGCACAGCAGTCGGTGTGGCAGGGCGCAGGCCGGCCCAGGGCTGGACCTGCACAAAATCGCTGCAGCCGGGAAACACCGCTTCGGTGGAGGCACACAGGCTTTGGATCTTGTCCTGCGGAATGCGCAGGTCGTGGCCCACCAGCTCCACCATGCCGGCTACGCGCAGGCGCTCGCCAATGCGCGCAAACACCACCTTGCGCGCGCTGTCGGTGATGCTCACCGTGGGCGCCTTGTGGCCGGCTGCTGCCACATCCAGGGTGATGCTGTAGCCCTTGAGCGGGTAGACCGGCAGGTCCACGCCCAGTGGCTTGCACAGTGCCACGCTGTCCACGCCCAGCGCCACCATGAAGTGCTCGGCCTCGATATCGCCCTGCGCCGTCTGCAGCGCGACGATCTTGCCGCCTTCGCGGCGCAGGCTGTGGATGGGCGTGTCCATGATGAACTTCACCCCCTTTTGGCGCAGCCAGTCTTCGAGCTGGCGGCAGACCTGGTAGCAATCGGCGGCGCACTCGCTGGGCGTGTGCACGGCGCCGGCAAACTGGCTGCGGTAGGCGGCGAGCGCAGGCTCCAGCGCGACGGCTTCGTCGGCGCTGACGATGCGCTGGGGCGCGCTGCCCAACTGGCTTTGCACCTCGAGCTGGTGGCGCGCCGACTGCACGGCTGCATCGCTGGGGTAGAGCACCAGCTTGCCGGTGCTGCTGTAGTCCCAGTCGCCGCCCACCTGGGTCTGCATGGCCTCAAAACGCTGGCGGCTGACGGCGGCCAACTGCAGCAATGTGCGGGTGCTGGCCGCAGACCGGTCGGCATTGCAGGCACCCAAGAAAGCCAGGCCCCATTTCCATTGCTGGGGATCGGCCTGCAGGCGGAACTTGAGCGGCGAGTCGCTGCTGAACAGCAGCTTGGGCAACTGCTTCCAGATGGCGGGGTCGGCCAAGGGTTGCACATAGCTGTAGCTCAGCTGCGCACCATTGCCCATGCTGGTGCCGCTGCCCGCATGTGAGGCTTTGTCAACCACCGTAACCTGGTGCCCAGCCTGGTGCAGCTCATAGGCGGCCGCCAAACCCACAATTCCCGCACCCAGAATGCATACCTGCATGGAACACCCCCTGAAAACCCTTAAATATAGGCGCTTGAATTCAGGCTGTCGCATAGCAAAATGGGCAACAGGCATGCCGTTTGCTTATAGGTACAGCGGTTCTTCACCTTTGCGGTATGCCATGCACCATAACCAAGCGTTATGGGCCTGTCCCAAAAAGGCATTGTTGGAACAAAGCGCTGGTTTCTACACTGTTTGCATTGATTGATTCAAGGAGGTCTCACCATGAAGTTTGTTAAGTCGCTGGTCTGTGCTGCCGCTGCCGTTGCCTGCCTGCCCTCGGCCTTTGCCGATGTGCTGGCCAAGGCCAAGGATTCGGGCGAAATCACGTTCGCCTACCGCGAATCCTCGGTGCCGTTCAGCTACCTCTCCGGTGGCCAGAACGCCATTGGCTTCTCGGTGGACATCTCCAACGCCGTGGCCGATGCCGTGCGCAAGGAAATCGGCAAGCCCGACCTGAAGGTCAAGTGGCAGTCGGTCACCTCGGCCAACCGCATTCCGCTGATCCAGAACGGCACCATCGTGCTCGAATGCGGCTCCACCACCAACAACAGCGCCCGCAACAAGGACGTGGATTTCGCGATCAACTACTTCTACACCGGCACCCGCGTGGCCGTGAAGAAGAGCTCGGGCATCAACAGCTGGGCCGATCTGAAGGGCAAGACGCTGGCGATCACCACCGGCACCACCAACCTGCCTGTGGTGCGCAAGTACAGCGCCGACCAGAAGCTGGACATCAACATCACCTTGGCCAAGGACCATTCCGACGGCTTCTTGCTGATGGAAAACGACCGCGCAGCCGGCTTTGCGATGGATGACATCCTGCTGTACGGCTTGAAGGCCAACTCCAAGGACCCTGCTGCCTACGAAGTGGTGGCCGATGCGCTGCAAGTCGAGCCCTATGCCTGCATGCTGCCCAAGGACGATCCTGCCTTCAAGAAGATCGTCGATGGCGTCATCGGCGGCATGATGAAGTCCGGTGAGTTCACCAAGCTGTACGACAAGTGGTTCATGCAACCCATCCCGCCGAAGAACCAGGCGCTGGGTCTGCCGATGAACAAGGAACTCAAGGACAATCTGACGGCGCAAAGCGACAAGCCTGCGATCTGATGGACAATCCCGTGTCGTGCACGGCACGCACTGCAATGGCCCGGCAACGGGCCATTTTTCATTTTCTCTGGAGTTCGGCATGACGCTTTCCACCGTAGGCATTCTGGGCGGCATGGGCCCGGCAGCGGGCGCTGATTTTGTGCGCCTGTTTGTACAGGCCTGCGCAGACCATTTGCGGGCCAGCGGCGCCGCTGTTACCGACCAGGGCTACCCCACGCATTGGCTGGCCCAGTTGCCGATACCGGACCGCAGCGCCGCGCTGCTGGCGCCCGAGACCGCAGAGGACCCCTTCGCGATGATGTGCCAGGGCCTGGACAAGCTCCAGGCAGTGGGCGCCCAGGCGGTGGCCGTGGCCTGCAATACCGCCCACGCCTGGCATGGGCGCCTGCAGCAGGCCTACCCGCAGCTGCAGCTCTTGCACATTGCGCGTGTGGTGGCCGAGGGCCTGCAAGAGCAAGGCCACCAGGCCTGCATGCTGCTGGCCACACAAGGCACCTACCGCATTGGCCTGTATGACCAGGCGCTGGCCGCCTGCGGCATCACCGTGCACCTGCCGCAAGAGGCTGAGCGTGAGTTGCTGATGCGCGGCATCTACCAGGGTGTGAAGGCCGACCGCATGGACCAGGCGCGCGCCGATTTTGCCGCCGTGGCCCAGGCCATGCGCGCCCGCCATGGCGATGTGCCGCTGATCATGGGCTGCACCGAAATACCGCTGGCCCTGCCAGGCGCGGCCAGCGTGCAAGGCCTGCCGTTGGTCGACCCGGCCTGGGAGCTGGCGCGGGCCTTGGCGCGCGTGGCCTACGGCAACTGAATAAGGCCTTAAGCGGCGTCTTCCAGCATCGCCATCGTGATGCGTGAAACGCAGGTCAGCTTGCCGTCATCGTTGACCATGTCGATCTGCCAGACCTGGGTCATGCGGCCGATATGCACGGGCTTGGCGGTGCCGGTGACCCAGCCGCTCTTCACACCCCGGATGTGGTTGGCATTGATGTCCAGCCCCACGCAGCGCCAGCCTTCGGGCGACGAGAACAGTGCGCCAACAGAGCCCAGCGTCTCCGCCAGCACCACGCTGATGCCGCCATGCAGCAGCCCAAAGGGCTGGTGCGTGCGGTGGTCCACCGGCACGCGGCCCACCAGGTAGTCGTCGCCGATTTCAACGTATTCGATGCCCAGGTGTTCAATCGCCGTATTGCGCGCCTTGTCGCGCAGCGCATCCAGCGAGATGGGCTTTTTCCAGATAGCAGTCATGGGGTGTCCAGGCTCAACAAAAGGGATGCCACAGCATAGCGCTGCACAGGCCCGCTGCCTACCGCCTGCATGACTGGCCGGGGTTGCCAGGGCGCTGGCGTGAGCTTTGTGGCAGCTTTTGACGCAGTGGCGGGCTCGCCGGGGCCCGGCGGCTCAGTTGCTGGTCGGCACCTGTTCGTTGTCGCTGTCCGTATCGCCCTGGCCTTCGTCACCGCTGGCACCGTCTTCGACCAGCAGCTCCACCAGCTCGCGGGCAAAGGAGGGGAGCGATTCGAGGTTGCGCACCACGATCTGCATCTCGCGGTTGGACCATTCGTCCGAGATGCTGATGATGCGGATGTCCATGCTGCGCGCGTGGCGGCGGGCAGCGGATTCGGGCAGGATGCCGATGCCCACGCCCGCTTCGATCATGCGGCAGGCGGCCTCGAAATTGCCCACCTGGATGCGTTGCTTGATCGGGCGGTGCAGCAGGTCGCTGTGCTGGCGCAAGAACGCGTGGATGGCGCTCGATTCATGCAGTCCGATGTAGTCGTACTCCAGGGTGTCGCCAAAGGCCACGGCCTTGCGCCGGGCCAGCGCATGGTCGGCATAGACGACGAGCACCAGGCGGTCGCGCCGGTAGGGCATCGCGACCAGGCTTTCGGTGCGCACCTGGCCGGCGACGATGCCGATATCCGTCTGGCCTTCACCCACGGCACGGATGATGTCGTTGGACAGGCGCTCGCGCAGGTCGATATCCACATCCGGGTGCTTGCGCAGGTAGGCGCGCAGCACCGGGGGCAGGAACTCGCCCAGCGCCGTGGTGTTGGCAAACACGCGCACATGGCCCTTGATGCCACGCGCGTACTCCTGCATGTCGCCGCGCAGATGCTCGATCTGGCCCAGCACGGTGCGCGCATGCTGCACAAAGGCCTGGCCCGGCAGGGTCAGGGTCACGCCCTGGCTGGTGCGGTACAGGAGCTTGACGCCCATGCTCTCTTCCAGGTTCTTGATACGGGTGCTGGCCGCCGGCAGCGAGATGAACGACAGCTCGGCCCCCCGCGTCATGCTGTTCGCGTCTGCCACATGCACCATGAGGCGCAGATCTACCAAGTCAAAATGCATTGCCATGGCGCGATTGTAGGCGCTGGGGTCGGCCACCCCCCGTGCGCAAGGCCCGGCTTGTCACCCAGGTTGGTGGCCGCCGCTTGAGATCAGCATTCGACGATGTGCACGGCCAGCCCGCCCAGCGAGGTCTCCTTGTACTTGCTCATCATGTCGGCGCCGGTGGCGCGCATCGTGGCGATCACGTTGTCCAGGCTCACGACATGCGAGCCATCGCCGCGCAAGGCCATGCGTGCGGCATTGATGGCCTTGACGGCGGCCAGCGCGTTGCGCTCGATGCAGGGCACCTGCACCAGGCCGGCAACCGGGTCGCAGGTCAGGCCCAGGTGGTGCTCCATGCCGATCTCGGCGGCGTTCTCCACCTGCGCTGGTGTGCCGCCCATCACCGCGCACAGGCCTGCTGCCGCCATCGAGCAGGCCACGCCCACCTCGCCCTGGCAGCCCACTTCGGCGCCCGATATCGAGGCGTTTTCCTTGTACAGCATGCCGATGGCGCCTGCGGTCAGCAAAAAGTCCACCACACCGGCCTCGCTGGCGCCGGGCACAAAGCGCCAGTAGTAGTGCAGCACGGCCGGCACAATGCCGGCAGCGCCATTGGTGGGGGCGGTCACCACCCGGCCGCCGGCGGCGTTTTCCTCGTTCACGGCCAGTGCAAACAGGTTCACCCAGTCCATCACCTCCAGCGGATCGGTGCTGGCACCGTGGGCATGCTGGGTCAGGCCTTGGTAAAAGCCGGCCGCACGGCGTTTGACGTTGAGCCCGCCGGGCAGGCGCCCTTCGGTGCGGCAGCCGCGTTGTACGCAGTCCTGCATGGCCTGCCAGATCTTGAGCAGGCCGCTGTCGATGTCGGCATCGGCGCGCCAGTGGCGTTCATTGGTGCGCATGATCTGCGCAATCGGCTGCTGGTGGTCCTGCGCCAGCTGCAGCAGCTGCGCGGCGCTGTGAAAGGGCAGGGGCAGCACCTCGGTATCGGGCGCAATCGCCTGCTGGCGCTCGGCATCGTAGGCGGCCTCTTCGCTGACGATAAAGCCCCCGCCCACCG
The DNA here is from genome assembly GCF_049601575.1 of Comamonas sp. 23. Taxonomy (NCBI): domain Bacteria; kingdom Pseudomonadati; phylum Pseudomonadota; class Betaproteobacteria; order Burkholderiales; family Comamonadaceae; genus Comamonas; species Comamonas sp. 23. The sequence goes on from NZ_CP187127.1 coordinate 250,075, forward strand.
AGTAGTAGGCCTGCGCGTCGACCAGCCCATGCTGCGCATCCCAGGCCTCCAAGCGCATGCCATTGGGGTGGAAAGGCAGGCTGACCTCGCCAATCAAGAGCAGGTCGGTGGCCGGGTCAAACACGATGCGCTGCTCGCCATTGAGCAGCAGCTGCCCGGTGCTGTGGACTTCGGCAATCAGCGCATCGATGGCATTCACATCCACCGTATCGGGCGCATGGCCGGCCAGGCCCAGGATCACTGCACGGTCACTGGCGTGGCCGATGCCGGTGGCGCCCAGGGAGCCGAACAGCTGGCAGCGCAGGCGTGCCACCTGCGAAAGCTGGCCTTGGCGTTGCAGGCGCTGCACAAAGGCATGCGCGGCGCGCATCGGGCCGACCGTGTGCGAGCTGCTGGGCCCGATACCGATCTTGAACAAATCAAACACGCTGACGGCCATGGCTACTTTCCGATCATTTTTGCAACTGCAGACTGGCGCTGAGGATAGCGCTGATCTGCGCCTTGGCAAGCGGATAAGCACCCATCACGCCCAAACTGGCATGTGGCCCCAGGCGGCTGGCGACAAAGGCATCGGCATGGGCGGGCGCTGCGTGCTGCCGCATCAGGCCCGCCTGCGCCACCAGCACCAGCTGCTGCACCCATTGGCGCGCCTGCGCCTGCTGCACCCAGGCGTCTTGCGCCATCGCCTGCCACTGGCCTTGCAGGCACGCCAGCGCTTGTTGGATGGGCGTGTCATCGGCTGCCATGCGCTGCAAGTCCAGCCACAGCGCGTCGCGCAGGTCAGGCTCGCGCTGCAGGGCCTTGACCACATCGAGGCACATCACATTGCCCGAGCCCTCCCAGATCGAATTGACCGGCGCTTCGCGGTAGATGCGTGCCAGCGCCGAGCTGTCGATATAGCCATTGCCGCCCAGCACTTCCATGGCCTCGGCGCTGCAGGCAATGGCGCGTTTGCAGACCCAGAACTTGGCCGCTGGCGTCATGGCGCGCTGCCAGGCCTGCGCGGTGGTCTGGCCCGGGGCGCTGCTGCCCTCAAAGGCCTGCGCCAGCTGCATGGCCAAGAGCAGCGCTGCCTCGCTCTCCAGCGCCAGGTCGGCCAGCACCGATTGCATCAGCGGCTGCGCGATGAGCGCCGCGCCAAAGGCCTGGCGGTGCCGGGCCGACCACAGCGCCTGCACAGTGGCCTGGCGCAGCAGCGCGCAGCTGCCCAGCACGCAGCACAGCCGCGTGACCGTGGCCATCTCCATGATGGTGGCAATGCCCCGGCCTTCCTCGCCCACGAGCACGCCATAGGCATCGTCAAACAGCACCTCGCTGCTGGCATTGCTGCGGTTGCCCACCTTGTCCTTGAGGCGCTGCACCAGCACATGGTTGCGGGTCCCATCGGGTTGCCAGCGCGGCACCCAAAAGCAGGCCAGCGGTGCCTGCAGTGCATGGCCGTCGGCGGCGCTACTGGCCATGCGCGCCACCACCAGGTGCGCATCGGCCATCGGCACCGAATAAAACCATTTATGGCCTTGCAGCCGGTAGTCCGCGCCGCGCCCGCCGCCTGTGGCACCCTGCGGATAGGCCACGGTGGTGTTGCTGCGCACGTCCGAGCCGCCTTGTTTTTCGGTCATGCCCATGCCCACCCACAGGGCCGTCTTGTCTGCCAGCGGCGCATCGCGCGCGTCATGGTGGGCACAGGTAATGCCGCGCGCGATCTGCGCCCACAGCGCTGGCTCCTTGCGCAGCACCGGGATTGCCGCCGTCGTCATTGTTGCGGGGCAGAGGCTGCCCGCTTCTGCCTGGCCATGCAAGTAAAAACCGGCGGCCCAGGCTGTCCAGCGGCCGCGTGGTGCGTCTGCGGGCGTATGTGGTGTGCCAGCAAATGGCATGTCGATCAGTTGCTGCGCGCGGTAATGCGCCAGCACCTGGTGCCATGCGGGGTGAAACTCCACCTGGTCGATGCGCCGGCCCCGTGCATCCCATTGCTGCAACTGCGGTGGGTGGCGGTTGGCCTGGTCGGCCCATTGCGCAAAGGCGCTGCTGCCAACGGTGCGGGCGTGTTGCTGCAGGCCCGGCAGCCAGGCCTGGGCCTGCGCGCGTGCCAGGGCGGCCTGCAAGGCCGGATCGCTGCCCAGCGGGTCGTAGTCGACCAGCTCATCCACCAGGTTGTCCTTGTCGCGCTCTGCCATGGCTGCTCTCCCAGATGTGCTTGCCCATTCTAGGAACAGCACTGCGAGATAGCAAAACAGATCAGCTATGGGCGTTCAGCCGGTCCAGCCGCAGGCGCTGGCGCTCGTCACCCAGCGCCCGGGCGGCCAGCAGCACGCTGCCGGCGGCGGCCATGCCGCCCGCGCCCGTCAGCAGCAGCAACAACAGGATCTGGTACTTGGCCGCTTCCAGCGGGTCCATGCCGCCCAGGATCTGGCCGGTCATGATGCCGGGCAAGGTGATCAATCCCGCAGCCGACATCTGGTTGATGATGGGGATCAGCCCCCGGCGGATAGCGGCGCGGGTGTGCGGTGCCAGGGCGCGGCGGAAAGAGACCCCCAGCGCCAGCTGGGCCTCGATCGCAGCGCGCCCCTGGCGCACGCCATCAAAAAAGCTGTCCAGCCCCAGGCTCGCGGCATTGAGCACGCTGCCCAGCACAATGCCCATCAGCGGTATCGCATAGCGTGCATCAAACCAGGGATCGGGCCGCACGGCGGTCATCAGCGCCAGCACCACGGTCGACAGGCTGGCCAGCGCCACCACCAGCCCCGCAATGCGGTAGCTGCCCCCGCCGGCCAGCCGCTGGTGCGGCCGCACCGCCACCTCGCGCGCGGCAGCGGCAATCATCACCAGCACCACGACCAAGGTGGTGCCCGGGTGCGCCTGCTGGAACACCAGCCGCAGCACATAGCCCACCAGCAGGAGCTGCACCACCATGCGCAGCGATGCCCACAGCACCTGGCGCTGCAGCTGCAGGCGCATCGCCCAGGAGGCGGCAGCGGCGGCCAGCACCAGCGCTGCGCCCACCAGCAAATCGCTGGGTTGCAGATGGATCGCCGTGTTCATTGCGCGGCCTCCATCGGCCCCAGCTGGTGGTCTACCAATTGCATGCAGCGCTGGCCCACGCGCGCGGCCTGCGCCTGCGAATGGGTCACCCACAGCAGGCTCAGGCCCTGCTGCTGGCAGCGCTGCAGCAACTGCTCTACCGCAGCCACCGATGTTTCATCGAGGGCAGCCGTGGGCTCATCGAGCAGCAGCACCTGGGGCCTGCGCAACAGCCCGCGCAGCAAGGCCAGGCGCTGGCGCTCGCCGGTCGACAGCTGGGTCAGCGGAATATCGACAAAGCCCTGGCGCAGCCCCAGCGCACTAGCCATCTCCAGCAACGCCGCCTGCGAGCCCGGCGGGAAATGCTCCATCACCGTCGCCCCCCACCAGGCAGGCTCTGCCGCCAGGTACATCACCTGCTGGCGCCAGGCCGGGCCGCTGAAGGCGCTGCGTGCCTGGCCGTTGAGCAGCACCTCGCCACTGCCCGGGTCCAGATCGGCAATCAGCCGCAGCAACACTGACTTGCCCGCCCCCGATGCGCCCATCACCGCCACGCATTCGCCGGCTGCCAGCTCCAGCGAGCAGGGCCCGCTGATGGGGCTTTGCAGGGCGCGGATGGACAGGCGGGCAGGGGTGGTGGGGGGCATGGGGGCTGAGTGTAGCGCTGGGCGCCGCCAGACCAAGGCGCTGGGATGAAGCAGCGTTTTGCCAACGGGGCTGCAGCAGGGCGAGTCGCTGTTTTAAGTGCGCTGAAATGCCGTGCAGATCGCTGATTCCAAGCCCTGGTTTTTAAAGCTCGCAAAATGTAAATCACATCTCTTAGCTATTAGATAATCCAATGAATATATTAAAAAATCAATGCTTTCAAAGCACCGTATTTAATATATCTTTGTTCCTAATAATATTATTTGATGTTCTCAGGCCACAGAAATACAAGAAATATCAACTCTCAAATGACTAATCCCGAATTGTTAACATTTCAGCGATAACCCCTCGTTAAGATGACCGGAATTTTCTAATATCTCACTTCCTCCAGGATCGTCATGCGTTCGCGTTATTGCCTGCAGCTGGGCTTGCTACTGGCAGCCATTCAGTCTTGCTACGCCCAAGGGGTTACCACGTCAGTGGTTCCACACGCCACCAGCGGCCCCCAAGTTCATATCGATGCAGCAGGGCGTGCGCATGTCACGCCCAATGCCTCAGAAAATGGGGTGTCTTACAACGGCTTTCAGCAGTTCGATGTGGGCAAGCCCGGTTTGTCGTTTCAAAATGAGCAAGCCAATGCCCGCACGATTGTGGCAGAGGTATTCTCGGCCGCGCCGTCGCGCATTCAGGGCGATATGGATGTGGTGGGCCCCCGCGCCAACCTGATCCTGGCCAACCAGAACGGCATCTCGGTCAACGGCGCCAACTTCTCCAACTTTGGCAGTGTGGCGCTCACTACTGGCGCCTTGAGCCTGCGCGACCAGCAGCAAAGCGAAGGCCAGGTGCAGCGCTATGTGGATGTGAGCACTAACCAAGGGTGCATCCATATTGGTGATGAGGGCATGGCCGGCAACCTGATCCGGCTGGAGCTCATCGCCAAAAGCATCCAGGTCGATGGCCCGCTGACCAATGAATTCACGTCGTCGAGCGCCCATATCCGCTTGGTGGCAGGTGAATCCACAGCCAGCTTTGATACGGCTGCGTCGCCTGTCGATAATCTGACACCCTGGGTGTACTACAAGCCCGGCCAGGCCCAGAGCAACGAGGTCGCCATTAAGGTCGGTGCCGGCTCCAAGGTCACGGCGGGCCAGATCCAAATCCTGGTGACGGATAAAGGGGCGGGCGTACGCAATGAGGGCGAAATGGTCGCCTCAGCGGGTGGATTTACCTTGTCATCCACCGGCGATGTGGTGCAAATGGGTGGTCAGATCAGCGCGCAGGGTTCCGTCCAGATCCACGCCGCCAATATCCACCTGCAAGGCTCCGCCGAGCGCCAAAGCCTGGTGTCGGCCGGATTGCAAACCCGGCTGGAGGCAGAGCAATCCATTCGCAATATCGATGGCGAGATTGTTGGCACCCAGCGCATCTCGGACGATACCCCCTATGCCGTTTATCTGAAGGCGGGCGACGCCATCGAAAACCGCAGCCCCATCGGCGCCGAAAAAACCACGGTCATTTTTGGCAAGGGCGATTCGGTCAAGCTCGACGCTGGTGCAGGCGGCATTAGCTCCACCAATGCGCGCATCATCAGCAACCTGAATCTGGATCTGGTCAGCACCGGAGCCATCTCCAACCAAAGCGCTCATATCGCGGGCGAGGCATCGCAATGGGAATCCTCCGGTGGGCTGAGCCGCCGCACCAGCTACAGCGCCGACCAGGGGCGTCTGGCCGATGAGAACCACCAGGGCTACTGGGTGGCGCAGGGCGATCTCAGCGTACAGGCCCAGTCGTTCAGCAATACCGGCGGCTTTGTGTTCTCCAATGCGGGCAGCGTCAAGATCAAGTCCGAGACCGACATCCACAACGAGGCGCTGAGTGTGGGCGGCTACGACTACAGCCGGCGCTGCTTCCTCTTCATCTGCAAAACGCGGGCCAGCAGCACCGAAAAACTGGTGGGCGGCCAGATCATGGCGGCCACGGGGCTGACCATGGAGGCCGGTGGCACCGTGCTCAACCATGGCGGCCTGGTGTATGCCGGCCAGGGCATGCAGGTGGTGGCGCCCACCATCATTGCACGCGCCAAGCCCGTGCACACCGTCATCCTGCGTGACCGGGGCCTCAAGGCGCTGTTTGGCGATACCTGGGCGCAGATCTATGCGACCGACCAGGGCGGCAGCTTTACCGCCCAGCAAGGGCGGCTGCTGCTGCAAGGCGCAGCCCGCCAGGATGGCGGCAGCTTTGTGGCCCAGGAAGGCATTGACGGCGAGATTGAAGTGCTGCGCAAGCCGCACCGCGACCCGGTCCGCATCGAAGACCACCTCGGCATCTTCTGGTGGTGATGATGCGCAACAACCTTCCTATGCCTGCGCTGGGCAAGCATGCGCTGCTGGGTACCTTGCTCGGCCTGGCCTGCCTGTCGGCAGCGGCGCAGAACAACCCCGTGCGCGACCCCAATGACCAGCTGCTGCGCGAGCAGCAGGAAAAGCTGCGCCAAGAGCTGCTGGAGCAGAACTCTGCTGGCAAGATCCAGCAGGACAGCCAGCCCGCAGCCCCCGCCGCTGACGACAACGCCTTCCCTGCCGATATCCAGGCCACGGGGCCCAGCTTCGACATCCAGCACATCCAGGCAACAGGCGACAGCAACTTGCTGAGCGCACGCGCCTTTGACCGCATCACCCAGCCCTTTGTGAACCATGCGCTGGCCGTCGAGCACATCAATGTGCTGCTGGACCGCATCAACAAGGCGCTGATCCAGGCGGGCTACACCACCTCCCGCGCCTATGTGGGTGGCCAGAACCTCAAGGAGGGCGTGCTGTCCATCACCATCGTGGCGGGGCGCATCGAGGCCATCGTCTTCAACGGCGCGCCAGCCTCCGGGGTCGGTGCCTGGCTGGCCATGCCCATGCAACAGGGCGATATCCTGCGCCTGCGCGACATCGAGCAGGCCGTTGACCAGTTCAACCGTCTGCGCCGCAACAACGTGCAGGTGCTCATCAAGCCGGGCCAAACCAACGGTGGCTCCATCGTCGAGTTCGTCAACAAAGAGGGCCCCGTTGCCCGCTACAACCTGGGTATCGACAACCAGGGCTCCAGCAACACGGGCCGCGCGCGCATCCAGGCCGGTGTGGACCTGGGCAATGTGCTGGGCCTGATGGAGTCCATCACCCTGGGCCTCACCTCCAGCAAAGAGACCAATGCGATCTATGGCCTGGTGTCGGTCCCTTGGGGCTACAACACCATCTCGGCCGTCGCCTCGATCTCGGAGTACCAGAACCTCATTGGCGATACCGCGCTGGTGTATGGCCGCTCCAAGAACTTTTCGCTGTCGCTCAACCGCCTGCTGGCGCGCGACCAGAACAGCAAAACGGCCCTCGACATCTCGCTGTCCAAACGCGAGTCAACGCGCGAGGTGAACAACTTTGCGCTGACCCCGCAAGCGCAGACCAGTTTGCGCGTGGGCGTCAACCGCCTGACCCGTTTTGACACTGCGCTGGGCGCCGGGCAGTGGACAGTCGATGTGGGCCTCTCGCGGGGCCTGCCCATTTTGGGTGCGGACAAGGACCCGGATGACCTGCCCAAGGAGGCCGCGCGCTACCAGTTCACCAAGCTGGACGCTGCGGTATCGCTGGACCGGCCCGTGGCCGAGCGCCTGGTCTACCGCAGCCGGGTGAGCGCGCTGTGGAGCCACCAGCCGCTGTACTCGTCCGAGCAGCTTTTTGCCGGTGGCGTCTCCAGCGTGCGCGCCTACCCCGAGTCTTTCCTGGGTGGCGACCAGGGCCTGGTCTGGCGCAATGAGCTGGCGCTGGCCAAGACCCAGCCGCTGTGGGGCAGCGCCCGCTACGAGCCCTATGTGTTTGCCGATGCCGCCATCTTGCGCACCGTCTCGGACAAGCGCTCCAGATGCATTGCGGGCCTGGGTGCGGGTGCGCGCATTGCCTACCAGGGCGCTTTTGCCGACCTGCAGCTGGGGCGGGCCTTGCGCTCCCCCGATGGCTATGAAAAACAAGGCTGGCGTGTGAACGCCAGCCTGACCTACCAGTTTTAACGTTGGTGCCTGAGGGCACGCAGCGACAGATGTGAACGAAGGCGCAGTGGCTGTGCCGCAGCGCCTTTGGCGACAGGAGTGTGGTGATGAGTGAGAGAAACAAGAACGAGCAGCAAAAGCCCCAGGCCACCCGGGTCTTCAGCGACCGGGGCAAGAAGCGCATTGCTGCCACGGTGATGTGGGCCCATGTGCTGACGCAAGCCAGCCTGGGCGTGCTCCCGCCCGCGTATGCGCAAACACCACCGCTGCCCCCCGCGCCCGCCCTCCCCGCGATGGCGCCAATTGCAGACCCGCGCGCGCCGATGGCATTCCAGCCCGGTGTCGAATCGCTCTCCAGCGGGGCATCGCTCATCAACATCACCACGCCCAATGCGGCGGGTCTGTCACTCAACCAGTACCAGCGTTTTGATGTACCAGAGGCCGGTGTGGTGCTCAACAACAGCCAGATTGGTGGCAGGCCCTTGCTGGGTGGCACGGCAGGGGCCAACCCGAACTTGGCGGGCGGCACGGCCAACACCATCGTCAACGAGGTCACGGTCCAGGGCAGCCCCAGCCAGATCAACGGCACCGTCGAAGTGTTCGGCAACCCCGCCGCAGTGATCATTGCCAACCCCAGCGGCATCAGCTGCAATGGCTGCGGGGTCGTCAATACCCCGCGCCTGTCCTTCAGCACCGGCAGCATCACCTTGCAGGATGTGAATGGCGCCTCCAGCAACTTTGATCTGGCATCGGGCATTGGCTACAACGTCCAGGGCGGGCAAATCAGCATCGATGGCCGGGGTGTCGAAGGCACGGTCGGCCAGATCGATCTGGTGGGCGAGCTGCTGCGCATCAACGGGCCTTTGCGTGCGCACTATCTCAACCCGGGCATCTCCAGCATCAACCTGACGGCGGGCAAATCGCCCAACGCCGCCACGCAGACGGCCGATGCCAATGCATTGATCGCCGGCACCGCTGCCGTGCCAGGCACCACCGTGGCCATTGATGCCAGCGCACTGGGCGCGATGACGGCTGGCCGCATCACCGTGGTCTCCACCGATGCCGGCATGGGCGTGAACCTGCGCGGCCCGCTGTTGGCCTACCAGGAAGATGTCGACATCCGCAGTGCCGGCCGGGTCAACACCGGCGATGTGGCGGCCTCGCGCAACATCCGCATCAATGCCGATGGCTTCGTGGTGGCAGGCGGCAATGTGGCTGCCAATGAGCAGCTCCAAGTCAGCGGCAACGACGGCGTGTTGCTGACCGGGCCAGCCCGGGGCAACCAGCAGATTGCGCTGAGCAGCAGCCAGGGCAGCGTCAGCACCCAAGGCCCGCTGGTCACCGCCGGCGATCTGAACGTGCAGGCCGCGCAGGCGGTGCGCCTGGAGTCTCGGACCGGGGCCAGCCAGATTGTGGGCAACACCCAACTGCGCGGTAATACCGTCAGCGTGGCGGGCGCCTTCCAGGGCGGCGGCGATGTCAGCATCCAGGCACGCGATGGCGCGTCCATCGCTGGCGACGCCACCATTGGCGGCAACCTGCAGATGCAGACCGGTGGCGATGCTGCGCTGTTTGGCCGTGTGCAGGTCAACCGCGATGCGCAGGTCACAGCCTCCAATGTGCGCAGCTCTGGCGAACTCACCGTGGGCCAGAACCTGCAGCTGTCCGGCGCCCAAAGCGTGGATCTGCAAGGCAACACCACCGTGGGCCAGCGCCTGCAGGTCGATGGCGGCGAAGTCACCCTGGGTGGCGATATCGATGCCGGCCAGACAGATGTCACCGCCCAACAACTGAACCTGGGTGGCTCGGACGGCAACCTCAATGCGCGCGGCGACTTGAACCTGAATGTCAGCCAGTCCTTCCACAACACCGGCCAGGTCAATGTCTCGGGCAGCTTTGGCCTCAACACCGGGGGCGATGCGCGCTTTGATGGCGCGGTCACCACGGGCTCGGGCTTTGGCGTCAACGCAGGTGGCGACATCGCCATCAACAACACCGTCAACAGTGGCGGCAGCATCAACCTGAATGCGGGAAACAACCTGCAGGTGGGCGATACCTTGACTGCCGGTGGCGGCATCAACGGCTCGGCTGGCGGCAACATTGCGCTGAACGGTCAGGCCAACTCGGCCGGCTCGCAAAACTGGCGCGCGCAGGGCGATTTCAGCGCCACGCAAGGGCTGCAAGGCAACAACGTCAGTATCCAGGGCCACAACGTCAACGTGGCAGGCCCGGTGCTGGGCCAAGGCGCCGTCAACATTGCCGCGACTGACCAGTTGCAACTGGGCAGCGAGGTGCGTGCCAACGGCAATGTGGCGCTCTCCAGCAGCCAAGGCAGCATCAGGGCGCAAGATGTGTTCTCCAACGGCTCGGTCAGCCTGCAAAGCCAGACCCATACCGAGGTGCAGAACGTGCAGGCCGGTGGCGATATCGCCATCACCGCCACGGCCGGCCCCGTCACGGCGGAGGCCCTGTTGGCAGGGCGCGATCTGTCGGTCAACGCCCAAGACCGCATTCGCGTCGCGGGCGAACTGGGCGCGGGCCGGAACGCGGCCGTGACCTCCAGCCAGGCAGATGTGCAACTGGCCAATGCCTCTGCGGGTGGCAACCTCAGCCTTCACGCAGCGCAGTCGCTGCAAGTGGCCGGTGGCGCCAGTGCCGGCGGCAACGCCACGCTGACCTCGCAGAACGCCGGTGTCAGCGCCCAGTCGCTGCTCGCCAACGGCGATATCAACACCCAGGCCGCAGGCGACATCGCCATTGCCGGTGAGGTGGCATCGGGCGGACATGCCCGCTTGGCCAGCACCGGCGGCAAGGTCGATGTAGGCGGCGCCGTGTATGGCGCGCAAGGCGCCACCGTGCAAGGCAGCAGCGTCACCTTGGGCCAGGGTTTGCAATCTGGCGGAGCGGCCACCATCACGGCCAGCACGGGTGACATCACCAGCGGTGCAGGCATTGCCTCCGTCGGCGATCTCAGCCTCCAATCGGCAGGCGCGACCCAGGTGGCGGGCTCCGTGCAATCTGCCGGCCAGGTGGCCTTGCAAAGCGGTGGCGACACCCGCATCAACGGCGACCTGATTGCCGAGCAAGGCCTGCAAGCCCAAGTAGGACGCAATGGGGGTGGCAGCCTGGTGGCCAACACCGTGGCATCGGGTGGCAATGCCAGCCTGGCTGCGGGCAGCATTGATGTGCAAGATGTGCAGGTCACCGGCGCAGCCCAGCTGCAAGCCCAGCAAGACATTCGCATTGCCCAGAACCTGATGGCCAGCGCCATTACCACCGAATCGGTGGCGGGCAACACGACCGTGGGCGGCCAGGTGGGCACGGCTGGCGCATTGGACATGCGCGCAGGCGGCAACATCGCCGCTGGCCAAGTGGTGGCGGGCGTGGCGGGCGGCGCAGCCACATCCATCCAGGCGGATGGCACCGTGCAACTGGCCAGCCTGCAAACGGGCGGCGACTATGTGGGCCGTGCAGGCCAGGACCATGCGGTCAGCGGCGAGATAGCCGTGCAAGGCCATGCCGATGTGCAGGCGGGCGGCAACATCTTGGCCGGGTCGCTGGCAGCAGGCGCGGGCCTGCAGGCGCAAGCCGGTGGCGATATCGTGGTGGATGGCGATGCACTGGTCATCGGCAGCGCCCAACTGCAAAGCGCAGGCGCGCAGCGCGTGGCGGGCAACCTGCAGGTCACCGACCAGCTCGTGGCCGATGCGCAAGGCGGCCTGCAGGTGGGCGGCGATCTGGTGGCCAACAACGGCCTGCAGGTCAGCAGCTCGGCAGGCGCGCTGCAAGTGGGTGGCATGCTGGGCACCCAGGGCCATGCCTTGGTCGATGCGCAGCAAGGCATTCAGGTGGCAGGCAATGTGCTGGCCCAATCGGTGGATGTGCGCAGCAGCGCCGGCGCCATTGCGCTGGGCGGCCAGCTCGCCACCCAGGGTGATGCAACGCTGCAGGCGCAGCAAGACATCGCCATTGCCGGGCCTGTGGCCATCATGGGCAACCTGCAGGCCAGCAGCACCGCAGGCAGCATCAGCTTTGAGGACCAGCTGCAGGTGGCGGGCGATTTCAGCGGCCATGCGCACAAGGATCTGAACTTTCTGGGCGACAGCCTGCTGCTCGGCCAGGTCGATCTGAAGGCCGATACCGGCCGCATCCTGAACCAGGGCAACATGACCTTTGGCCAGGCGGTGAACATCGACACCAGCGGTGATCTGGTCAACGAAGGCACGCTGCAATCGCAGGGCGACATCAGCATCCGCGCCCGCAATATCGACAGCAACCTGGCCAGCCAGGGCGGCATCGCCACCGCTGGCACCTTGGATCTGCAGGCCTCGGGCGGCACGCGCCTGGGCCAGAGCGGCACCTTGAGCGCTGCGCAGGACATCCGCCTGCAATCGGCATCGGGCACGCAATCGGCGGGCACCATCCAGGCCGGGCAAGACCTGCACTACGCAGGCGGCACCCTGTCGAACAGCGGCACCGTGGTGGCGCAGAACGCGGACATCGATGCGGGTCTCGCCAACCAGGGCAAGGTCTACATCCAAAACCAGCTGGGCGTGACCGGCAGCAGCAGCAACAGCGGCGAGATTGCCGCCAACACGCTGACCATGGCCGCTCTGGACAACAGCGGCAAGGTCGGTGCGCAAAGCGCGTCGCTGGGCAGCACCAGCAATGCTGGCGAAATCACCGCCACTACCATCGACATCAGCGGCGGTCTGAGCAATACCGGCGCTGTCAGCGCAGGCGACAGCCTCACGGTGGGCGGCGGCAATACCAGCAACGATGGCAGCATCACCGGCGGCACGGTGTCCATCTCGGGCGGCAGCATCAGCAATGGCGGCCAGATCCAGTCATCGGGTGCCATGCAAATTGCCGGTGGCTCGTTTGAGAACCGCCTGCAAGAGACCAAGAGCTGCGCGCTGCCCGGTGGCTGCAGCACCCCTGATAGCTATGAGTACAGCCAGAAGCCTGGCACGGTGTCTGCCGGCACCACGCTCAGCATCAACACCAGCACTGCCCACAACCAGGGTGTCATCCATGCAGGCTCTGACATCACCATCAACAGTGCGCTGAACAACGAACGCAGCACCAACGACCCCTATACCTCGGGCGGTGCCAGCGGCGCAGCCGTCTCGGGCATCATCTCTGCGGGCGGTAACCTGACAGTGACTGGCGCATCGCTGCAAAACAGCGGTCAGCTGCAAGCGGCCGATGCGGTGCAGATCACCACCGCCGGCGCCTTTGCCAATACCGCGCCCAGCGCGGACGTGGCAGGCCAGGTGCTGGGCCAAAGCGTGCAGATCACCGCTGGCTCGGTCAGCAACGACGGCATGGTGCTGGCCCAGGCCGGCAATGCCCAGATCACTGCCACCAGCGGCGCCATTGCCAACCAGGGCAGCATCGTCGCCAGTGGCGATCTGGCCTTGACCGCAACGGGCGCCGTCTCCAACGGCAAGGACGGCAAACTGCTGGCCGAGAACATCGCCATCAAGGGCAATTCGTTCAGCAACGCTGGCATTGTCTACGGCCAAAACGCCCCGCCCAGCACCATCAGCATCGAGACCACCGGGGCCTTCAGCAATGCCGCCACCGGTGTGGTGATTGCCGGAGAAACCCTCGACATCCAGGCCGGCGGCTACAGCAACGCTGGCGGCACCGTGGGCAGCTTGCAAGATGCCAGCCTCACGATGGCCGGCACCTACACCCCCGCCGGCAATGCGCTGGTGGCCCTGGGCAGCTTGGATCTGAACGTGGGCGGTATCTCCGTGGGCGCTGGCGAGAGCTGGAACGTGGCCAGCCAGGATGTGCGCTGGACCGGCACCCTGCACAACCAAGGCACGGTGGCCATCGCCGGCAATGCCGATGGAACCATCCGCAACGAAGCCACCGGCACGCGCGACCGCGCTGGTGCGCCAGACATCAGCCAGGGCGCCTATGCGGTGGATGCACCACCAGCGGGCCTGACGGGTGCGCAGGTCATCAGCTACACCGATGTGGCCAACCGCGCGCAGCTCTACATTGGCGGCACCTTTACCGGCCATCTGGACAACATCGCCTCCGATGCGCAGGTGAGCGGTGCCTTCTCCCTCAACCAGCAAGACATCGACCAGACCGTGGTGTGGGAGGGCAAGGACGCCAATGGCGATACCGTGCAGATGACGGGCACCTCTGTCTCCAAACCCCGCCTGGATACCAGCGCCGGCGCCACCGAGCTGACCCTGACCGGCCCGAACATCGGCACCATCGTGGGCGACAGCCTCATCATCAACGGCGGTGACATCACCATCAAGCCACCGATTGATCCGTCGACCGGTTTGCCGCTGATCACCGATGCGCAAAACACGCAGGTGAATGCAGGCAACGCCCAGGCGGGCGATGGCTCAGGCACGACCACGGGCGCGATCAAGCCCCTGGTCGTAGAGAACGCCCAGGCCATCAAGTACAGCGATGGCGAAGGCACGGACACCAGCGGTGCAGGCGCTGGCGCGGGCAACAACGCGGGCGCAGGCGATACCGGCTCTGCCGGCACGCCCGTGGCGGGCAATGGCGACGGCCCAGCGCCCACCACGCCAGAGCGCGGCCTGAACCTCAAGGACCCCATCTTCCAGACCCCAGAAGGCGCGGTTGCCGTGCTGATGGGCGCGGGCTTCAGCCCCCAATGGAGCGACTGGAGCCAGCTGCGCGTAGTGCCCGGCGGCCTCAGCGCCAATGACCTGCAGCTCAACCTGAGCGGCCAGTTCATCAACCACGGCCGGTTGGATGTGACCAACCAGCTGATCATCAATGCCGCGCAGGGTATCGACAACTTTGGTGCCAGCATCAGCGCAGGCGGCACCGCCAGCCTCAACGGTAAATACCTGAACAACGACAACGGCCTGATCCAGGCCGGCACCCTGGTCACCGACATCAAGGGCGACATCAGCAACAACCGGGGCCGCATCGTTGCCAGCAACGGCGGCTTCTTGAAGGCGGATGGCAATATCTCGGCGACCGAAGGCCAGTTCATCAGCGACGCCGGCAAGTTTGTGCTGGACGCCGGTGGCGATGTGGACCTGATCGCCAGCAAGGTGGTGGGCCAACAGGGCGTGGGCATCAATGCTGGCGGCAACGTCAACCTGGGCGTCAAGCAGACGACCCAGACCACCCATGCCGATAAAAACAGCCGTGAATACCAGGCTTGGAACAACAGCGCCACTGGCAGCGATACCTTTGTAGAAGGCATCGCCGTCATCGACAGCCGCCAGACCAGCACCAGCACCGCCACCACCAGCGTGGGCACCACCATTGACAGTGCGGACGGCAGCGTTGCCATTGCCGCAGGCGGCAAGCTTGCCATCACCGGTGGCAGCATCAATGCCGGCCAGGATGTGTTGCTGCGAGGCGCCGAGGTAAGCGTGCGCGCCGCGCGCGACACCACGGTGACCGAGCAGGCGCAAAGCCGCACTGTGGATGGCCGCGTGACGGACAGCCAGACCAGCACCACCCACAGCGAAAGCTACAGCGGTGGCACGGTGACGGCTGGCGGCAAGGTGGCGGTGATTGCCAATACTGCCGAAGGCGATACCAGCAAGGGCAGTGGCAATGTGCTGCTGGCGGGTAGCCGGATTGAAGGCAAGCAAGGTGTTGGCATCTCGGCCACGGGCAACGTGGCATTGCAAGCCCTGCAAGCGGAGAGCACCACCACCAGCAATGGCCAGCAAACCACGTACACCAGCACCCGTACCGAAGGACAAAGTGCTTCGGTAAAGAACTACGGTGCGGCCGTATCCAGCAGCGAAGGCGATGTACAGATCGGTGCCAAGGGCACTGTGGATGTGCTTGGCTCCAATGTCAGCGCGGGCAAAGACATCGTCATTCAAGGCGCCAGTGTCAACGTACAGGCTACGAAGGACAGCATCTATACCAACGACTACGAAAAGAGCGGCCGCAAAGAACACCGCCTGGCGCAAAGCAACGAAACCCTCAAGGGCGGTGAAATCACTGCGGATGGTGGCATCACGCTCATTGCCAACGGTACTCCCGTATCTAAGCCAACCAATCCCCGCAGTGGCACAGGCACCCCAGATGATCCCAAGGCGGTAAAACCTACGGAAATAAGCTCGGGCAAGGGCCCTGGCAACATCACGCTGCAAGGTGCCACCGTCACTGCCAAGGGCAATACAGCCCTCATTGCAAGCGGTGATGTCAACTTGCTAGACGTGCAAACCGAGCATGACCGCTACGAGGAAAGCTACAGCAAGAGCAGCGGCTTTTTAAGCAGCAAGCGCACCACCACCGTTGACACGGGCCACGCCAGCCTCAGCGAGGGCACCGTTGTCAGCGGTGACAAAGTTTATGTGCAGGCCGGGCAAGATATCAACCTGCGCGGCTCACACGTGGTGGGGCAGGAATCGGCCACACTGGTTGCAGAGGGCAACGTCAGCATCCTGGCCGGGCAAGATGTAGCCAGTGCCGAAAGCTTCAAGGAAACCAAGAAGAGCGGCATCTTTGGCAGTGGGGGCCTGGGCTTTACCATTGGCAGCAGCACCACATCTACCACACACACCAACGACAGCACGCGCGCTGCAGCATCCAGCGTACAGGCCCAGGGAGGCAAAGAAGGCGAGAACAAAAAGGGCGACGTCACCATCGTGGCGGGCGGCCACTACCAGCAAACCGGCTCGGCAGTGCTGGCTGCGGGCGACATCAACGTCGTTGGCAAAACAGTCTCGATCGATGAAGCGCGCGAAATCGAAAAAGAAAAGTTCGAAATGCGCGCCAAGCAAAGTGGGCTGACAGTAAGCATAAGCAGCCCCATCATCAGCGCCGTGCAGACTGCACAAAGCTTGGGTAACGCCATTGGCAAAACGAGCGATGGGCGCACCCAGGCGCTGGGCCTGGCCGCCGGAGGCTTGTATGCCTACAACAACGCAGGCAGCGTGCAGCAGGATGCCACGCAACTCATGAACGGAGAAATGCCGACCAACATCGGCATCAACGTCAGCCTGGGTACTAGCCAAAGCCGTTCCACCAGCACCTACCAGCAAAACACCGGTGCAGGCTCGGCCGTGCATGCCGATGGCAATGTCCACATCACGGCCACCGAAGGCGACCTCAAGGTGCGCGGCAGTGCTATTGATGCGGGCAAAGACATCAGCCTGAAGGCCGACAAGGGCAACATCGTCCTGGAAGCCTCTCAAAATGCCTACACCACTGAAAGCGGCCACAGCAGCAGCTCGGCCAGCATCGGCGTAGGTTTCAATGTTGGCTCCAGTGGAGTGGGCTTTAACGTCAACGCTGGCTACAACCAGGGTAGTGGCCAAGGCAGCGGCTCTGGCGTCAGCTACAACAACACCACCGTCAAAGCAGGTGGCAATGTCAGCTTGCAAAGCGCGGGAGATACCACCTTGCGCGGGGCAACGGTGGCGGGCAACAGCGTCAAGGCCGATGTGGGCGGTAACCTCACCATCGAAAGCCTGCAAAACAAGGACAACTACAATGAACACAGCAGCAATAGCGGCTTTGGAGTGGTCATCCCCATTGGTGCGGGCATGCCAGGGCTCACAGTCAGCCATGGCAACACCAATATCGACAGCAACTACCAAAGCACGGGCACCCAAAGCGGCATACGAGCCGGTGACGGAGGCTTCCAAGTCAACGTAGCTGGAGACACCACCTTAAAGGGCGGCGCCATCACCAGCACGCAAAAGGCGGTGGATGAGGGCAAGAATAGCTTCCACACGGGTGGTCAGCTGGTAATGAGCGACCTGCAGAACCAGGCCGAATACAACGCTAGCGGCTCGCAAATAACGCTGGGTGTGGGAGGAAGCCTGGGCAGCAGCAGTGCAGGCGTGGGTCGCGACAATGGCAGTGCCAGCAGCACAACGCAGGCTGGTATCTCGGGCATTGCTGGCAACACCAGTACGAGAACGGGAGACAAGGAAACAGGCCTCAAGCCAATCTTTGACAAAGACAGGGTCAGCGATAACGTCAATGCGGGTATTACTGTTACTACAGTTCTAGGCAAGGAGGGTAGTACAACCATAGGCCACTACGCCGACAAAAAAGAAGGCGAACTTCGTCAGCAAGCTGATCTAGCAGCAGATCCGGCGGAAAAAGCGCGCCTGAACCAGGAGGCTGACCAATGGGCCGAAGGCGGAGTCTATCGGACGGCCTTGCACACCGCGTTGGGGGGTATTACTGGTGGGGCAAGTGGGGCAGCGGGCGCAGCTAGTAGTGCTACGGTTATACCAATCATTGGAGAGCAGGTCGCTAATCTGAATTTGCCTAAGCCTGTGGCTGATGCCATTGTTCAAGGCGTTGCAGTGGCTGTAGGAGCAACAGCGGGTGGCACTGAAGGAGTCATCACCTCGGTAAATGGAACAGTCAATAACTACTTGAGTAAAAGCCCGTACAGAAATGTTCGTAGCTTAGTGAACAAAGCAAATGCACGATTGGTGGACGAGTGTGGCGCAACCTGCACAGAGGCGCAATATCGTGCCATCGATCAGCAAATTGCAAAACTGGATACTGCGTCAACTTTGGTTGAGATAGCGAACCATAGTCAGTTAACTACCGACCAAGCCATGACGCTTGCAGATACGTTATCCGTATTGTTACCGGTCTATGGAACACCTATTGCACTTTATCAGGCCCTTACTGGCCAAAGTGCTGTGACAAGTGAAGACCTTAGTACCGTACAACGTTTCTTAAACGGCGTTATTGCTCTTTTACCAGCGGCCACAAGTACCTATCGAGCCGTGAAGGCGATGGGAGAAAGAGTTGATGTTGCTATCGTAGAGGGGGCGGGCGGAGCACTTAATCCTGCAAAGACAGTTCCCTATAGGCCAAACGGATCAGTGGTTTTGCAGGGAAATGCACCAGTTTGCGGCCCAGCATGCGCGACGATGGTCATAACTGATGAGACCGGAGTTGCTGTTAGTCTAGAAAATACCATTGGAAGCTTTCAGAATGGTATAAGGCCGACAGGGGTTAACGCTGTTGAGCTATCCAATGTGATTTCTGCTGCTGGTGTTAAAAATACTGTTGAGACTGCATTATTTCCCAATCAATTGAATCAGGCGCTTAGTAATGGAAATACGGTCATTGTTAATGTTAATAATCATTTTATTATTGTTGATGGGGTGCAAGTGGTCGAAGGGGCAGCGTACTATTTGACTCGCGATCCGTCCGCAGGGCCCCGCGGCGTACTTTCAACTATTTTGAATAATGCTATGTCATTCGGTGCTAACGCAGTAATTGTGGGGAAATGAGATGGAAGATGTAAAAAAATACTTGAATAGAACTGAAATAATCGGTGAAAAGGTGGATTTGACTGGTTATTTAGTCGATGCTAATGAGGGACTGTTTCTCTTGGGTGATCATTATCCTGAAGATTATGACTACAAATATAGGATAAAAATATCAAATCAAAATATAATATATTCTATATTGAGTTGTGTTCCTGCTTTGGGAGGCGGTAAATCCTCATTGTTTTACAAGGCCAGGGTTGTGGGGTTTTCTGAGGCTAAGGGCAAAGTGTGTGCAGTCGAACTATATGTGGAGAAAATCAATGGACCAGGTTTAATGGAGATTGATATAAGGAACGAAGTGGTATCTGAGTATGTAAAAAAATATGGAAATTATGAATATTGCAGATTAAGAGATCCGTTGGGTGATTGGTTGAATGATTTTTCTTAAGTGGACTTCTAAGTGAAAGATGGTTCATATTATTTGCGGAGATGGAAGGGGGGATGCGAGAATGATAGTCAATAATAGTTCGTCGGAAAATAGTCCGACAAACGCTTGCCGGTTGCAATAACGTTGAGATCAGTGCGGTTGAGAAAATTCAAAAAGACTTAGGTGCCGAGCTTAAGCTACGCATAGCCATTGTGGATATAGATGAATTTGAAATTAACGTCATGCGTCTTGCCTTGAGAGGGAGCGATGATTGGGTTGTGAAAATGCGAAGTCAAATTCCACATCTGAAATTCTCAAAAAGAGAACACTTCAATTGCGGATTTGTCACGTCCTTCAACCATTCTTCTAAGGCTGAATCTTTTGCTATCCCTCGTGAAGATAGTGGGTTGCCAGTGAGTGGCTATCCACCTGCAATAAATGCAAGGCGTCGATATCCCGAGGACGGGTTGGTCAGCTTTCTAGTCTGGCTGGGAGAAGATGGGGTGATTGATAGACTGGAAGCCGTTTCATTAACGGATGACAAGTGGCCAGAAAATATATTTGATGGGTTTTATGATTTCCAAGATGATTCTGAATGCATCGTTCAGGTCATTGCCGACGAAAAATGAAATAATTGCTTATTCAAATAGATCTATTTTCAATTAATTACCCTCTAAGTTTTAGTAGCTAAAGTTTGGGCATAAGTTGTTCAACCATGTCTCAGCGTTGAAGTTGCTTAGAGCGGCTTTGTAGATAATTATTTTAAATAACGAATTTATCCGCCCTATTGATAGATATTTTAAATTAATTATTTAAAAATTAAAGCTTCACTCAATACATGGATTTTAGGAAATGATCAAAGCAAACAAGTCTTTTATTGGCGCCATCGCCAGCGCCGCCCTACTGGCAGGCTGTGCCACAACCACCAACACGCCCCCTGGAGCCGTCAAGGTCGACTACTCCAGTGCGTTCATCAATGGCGCCAAGCTCAAGGAAGTGCCGACCGAGGTGCAGATCGTGAAGCGAGAGGACACGGGCAATGCGGTGGCCGCGCAGGTGGGGCTGAATGTGCTGATGCTTGCCTTGGGCGGCGGCGTGGCCGCCAGTGGCTTTAGCAAGGATGACCTCAAAGGTGCGCCCATTGAGGATGTAGCGGACCGGCGCTATTTGCAAAACCCAGTCCCCACCGGTTTTGTTCAATCGCTGCAAGCGGCTGTGGATGCGCGTATGGCGCAAGACAAGCTGGCCCAGGCGCAGAGCTTTCGTTACCCGTTGGTGGTGGGTGGCGGCTCCGCGCAGCTGGTGTACGACAGCTTGACGGGCGCTGAAGTCCCGAACTACCAGCTCTTGCTGAGCCTCGATGTGTATAAGCGCCGCGAGTCCAATTGGGTGCTGCCTCCAAAGCTGGTGGCCTGCAGCGGCCGCTCCGAGCCCGCGCAACCTTTGGCCTATTGGGCCGAAGACTCTTACCGCAACGTGCAGCAAGAGCTGAACCGCATGCTGGCCGACTGCCAAGCCAAGGTGCTGGCGGATCTGCCCAACCTGTTAGAGCAGTAAACCCCTGAGAACCCTGAAGAGGATCCCTCGCCTTGCCAGCGCGCTGGCAGGTTTTTTTAGTGCGTTAGTGTTGAAAAGGATATTTGGATGAAGAAGCATTCTTTGGCCTGGTTGGCCCCTGTACCGGTAGCCGTGTCTCTGTTGATGGCGAGCGGCGCGCAAGCGGCCGAGCGCAGTTTTACGCCGCAGGCGGGCACCTGGGTGGTGACCAGCGAAGTCAATGGCAAGCCGGGCCGTGGCTTGGCCATTGATGTGCAGGAGGACACGTTCTTCATGCAGGTCTACAACTACCAGGCCAATGGCGAGGCAACCTTCCACACGGCACTCGGTGTGATGCAGGGCAATACGGTGACGGCGCCGCTGACCTACTACGCAGGCGGCCGCTACTTTGGTAGCGAGGCGCTAACGGCCGATGAAGCCGGCCAGGCAGGCAATGTGACGATCACTTTCGAGAACGGCCTGAAGGGCACGGTGCAGTTCCCCGGGGAGGCGCCGGTGGTCATTGAGCGCTTTTTGGCAGGCGACTCTGCCGATGCCTTCAAGCCCCAGAACGCTGCCTTGATGCAAGGCGGGCAAAACGCGGTGTGGGCCACTATCGACGGCACGAACCTGCATGAGGTCTGGCAAAGCAATCTGGTGCAAGCGGGCGCCGGCTACCGGCTCACCTTGCGCCCGTTCAGCCAGGTCATCGCGCCACCGTTTACCGTTATCCGCGAGCTCAACTACGACTGCCAGCGTGCCAGCCAGGGCGCTGCTGGTTTTGACTGCACGCAAGACGCTTCGCAAGCGGATTTGGACTACCTGCCCACGCTGAGCTTTCGCTATGCCGCTGCCGATGTAACGGGCACCGCCGTGGCTAGCGAGGCATCGGGCAAGGCGCTGAAGCTGGTGGGCCACCTGCTGGCCAATGGCACGGTGCCCAGCGCCAATGCGGCCGAATGCCAGCCGGCGCTGCAAACCTTTGTGCCGGGCAACAGCTGCAACGCCTCGCGCATTCCCGTCAACGGCACCTGGGTGGTGGCCGATGAGCTCAATGGCAAGCCAGGCCGGGGTATCAGCATGGATGTGCAAAACGGCGTGGCCGTGCTGCAGATTTTTGACTACCTGGCCACCGGCGCATCTACCTTCCACATGGGCTCGGGCGCGTATGGCCAATCTGCGATGGATATCGGCCTGTTCCAGTACGCAGGCGGCCGCTACTTTGGCGGCCCCGCCCGCACCGGCCACGAAGTGCAAGATGCCGGCGCGGCCTACATCGATCTGCAGCAGGCAGATTCGCTGGTCGAGGGCACCATCCAGTTCCCCCGCGAGGCGCCCAAAAAGATCATCCGCATGGACCTGACCGGCCACAGCAGCCCTGTGGAATCGCTGCTGGGCTACTGGCAGTTGTCGATGAGCAAGGGCAACCTGCGCGTCAACACCCGCGCCACCCTGGACCGCATCACCGATGGCGTCGCCACCAACAGCACGGGCAGCGTACGTTGCCAGTTCGTATCCGTTGCCGAGCGGCGCGCCACCTGCGGCTTCTACACCGTCGGTGCAGCACCGCAAGAGATGGCCAGCACCACCTTTTTCTACAACGGCCACTCGCCCGCGACGGGCAGCGTGATGAAGATCAAGGACAGCAAGGGCAATGTGCTGGGGCTGTGATGGTGAGGGGGTTGGCGTGATGTCATGAAAAAGGCATCCGCCAACCGCATCCGCTGCGTCGCCTGCTGCCTGTCGGCAGTGAAGGGCGCGCAGCGGATGTTGATACGTTCAATGATCGCTATCGCGAAAGCTCGCACCAGCCAACAACCATAGCGCGCCTGCTTGCATCACGTTGGGCGATTTATCGACTGCTGAGGAAATATGTTCGTAGGTATTGATTTAGGCACCACCCATAGTCTGGTGGCGGTGTGGCATGACGGCAAAGCCAGGCTGGTGCCCAATGCCTTGGGGCAGGTGTTGACGCCTTCGGTGGTGAGCGTGGACAAGGACGGCAGCCTGCTGGTGGGTGAGCCCGCACGCGAGCGCTTGCAAAGCCATCCGCAGCAGAGTGCTGCGGTGTTCAAGCGCGATATGGGAACGGCACGGGTGTTTCGCCTGGGAGCGCATGCGATGCGCGCCGAAGAGCTGTCGGCCTTGGTGCTGCGCTCGCTCAAGGCCGATGCAGAGGCGGAGCTGGGTGCGGTCGTTACCGATGTGGTGATAACAGTGCCGGCCTATTTCTCGGATGTGCAGCGCCATGCCACCCGGTCGGCGGGGTTGTTGGCGGGCTTTACCGATATCACCTTGCTGAACGAGCCGACAGCGGCTGCTCTGGCCTATGGCTTGCACCAGAGCGAAGGGCGGTTTTTGGTGTTTGACCTGGGCGGCGGCACCTTTGATGTATCGGTGCTGGAGCTGTTTGACGGCGTGATGGAAGTGCGCGCCACCGCAGGCGACAACCGCCTGGGAGGTGAGGATGTGGATGTGCTGATGGTGCGGCGCTTTGTGCAGCACCTGGGCCTGACGGAAGAGCAGGCGCAGCAGCCCATGACCGCTGCGCGGCTGCAGCGCGCGGCCGAGGCAACCAAGCGCAGCCTGGCCGTGCAGGAAGAGGCCCTGATGCGCATTGAGCTGGACGGCAAGCCGCTGGCAATGACGTGGACAGCGCAGGATCTGGAAACCGTGCTGGAGCCCCTGATGGAGCGCATGCGCCAGCCGGTAGAGTGCGCACTGCGCGATTCAAGAATCCGCCCACAGGAGCTGGATGCCGTGGTGATGGCCGGCGGCAGCACGCGCCTGGTAGCCGTGCGGCAATTGGTGACCCGCCTGTTTGGGCGCTTTCCGCAAACCGCTCTGGACCCGGACCAGGCAGTGGCGCTGGGCGCAGCGGTGCAAGCGGCACTGCGGGGGCGCGATGCTGCACTGGCCGAGCGGGTGATGACCGATGTGTGCCCTTATACGCTGGGTGTGCATGTATCTAAGCAACTGGCAGATGGGCGCAGGCAGGAAGGCTTTATGTCGCCCGTGCTGGAGCGCAACACCATCATCCCAGCCAGCCGCGTGGAGCGCTTCTATCCCAGCACGCCAGACCAGCGGCATTTGCACCTGGAGATCTATCAAGGCGAGGCCCGCAGGGTGCAGGACAACATTGCGCTGGGCAAACTGGAAATGCCTTTGCCAGACCGTAGCGATGATGATGGTTTTGCGACCGACGTGCGCTTTACGCTGGATGCCAATGGCCTGCTGGAGGTGGAGGCTGTATTACTGCGGCATGGCCAGCCCCAAGGCATCGCCCGGCAGTTGGTGATTGAGGCTTCGGCGGAGCGCCTTTCGCCTGAGGAACTGGCAAAAAGCCTGGATCGCATGAAAGCGCTCAAACTCCATCCCCGTGATCGCTTGGAAGTGCGCGCACTGATCGCAAGAGCTGAACGCCACCATACACAGCTATTGGGCATGTGGCGCAGCCTACTGGCAGATGCGATTACGGAATTTGAGGCCGCGTTGGATACGCAGGATGATCGCAAGTTTGCCCAGCCACGTAAGGAGCTGCAAGAGCTTCTGGCGCGCATTGAGGCAGAGCATTACCTGGTGGATACGGAATAGTCATGAATCTGCAGGAAGCGTTTGCACAATTAGGGTTGCCCATAGACGCCGATGAGCGGGCGGTGCGCCGGGCTTATGCACGACAGCTCAAAGACATTGACCAACTGGCGCAGCCCGAGGCATTTATCGCACTGCGCAGTGCTTACGAGCAGGCCATGGCCTATGCGCGAAGCAATGCAGCATTGGATCACCCTGATGCAGAGCCTGATAAGACGGAGCCGCAGCAACCGCCTTTGGAACCGCTGCAATCTTTGCAATCGCTGGACTTGCGAGACGTGGCGTCACCAGTTGGGAATACAGAGCAGCATGAGCACAGCAGTGCTGACCCAAGCCCTGGAACCGATTTGGAGCCGAACTCTGAGCCAGAACCACAGCCAGAGCCAAAGCTGTTGGTGATGAGCCCTATGGCTGTTGCAGAGCAGCTGTTGGATGCGTGGCAATGGGAGTTTTCTCCAAATAACATTGAAGCGGCGCAGGCAGAGCTGCAGAGGCTGATGGCCAGCCCGATGCTGGAGAGCTTTGAGAACCGCGAGGCCTTTGAGATGGAGTTGGCGCTGCGCATTGAAGGCGGAGCGCTAGGTGCGCGACGCAGTGCGCTGTTAATTGCGGCGGACAACCTGTTTGACTGGCGGCGAAACGGTGTGCCAGGAGAGTCGCTTGAATATATTCTGGACGGATTTGCTGCGTTGGAGCCCAAGCAGCGAGAGCTGGTAATTGCCTTGTTGGGTGAGCCTGACCCCTGGGTTGCGCGAATGCAAATGGTGACCCCGATCACCCTGGAATTTTTTGAGCAGCAGTTGCCCAATTGGCTTGCGTGGTGGCTGCCCGAGGGACACGCGGAGCGTTGGTTTTCAGTATGGGCAGCTTTACCTGCATGGAAGCGGTTGAAAGAAGGCTTCCGCTTGGCGCCCGAGCAAGCGGGGGAAGATGCCTTTTCTTTTTGGGCTCAGATGGCTTTTATTGTCGTGCTGATCTTGGGCGGAATTTTTGCGTATCACTGGATTTCTGTGCGTGACCAACGAAGGCAAGAAGCTGGGTTGGACCAGGCGTGTTTGCAGAAGTTGGCCTTGTTCCGTTCATCCGCTTGGCAGGACCTACATGCAAAAGATCTTCGTGATTATTTTCAGTGCGCCGGTAGCGCTGGCTTTCCTATGAAAGCAGATATCCGCGGCTGGGAGCAGGCATTGCGCATTGCCAACGTATTGGCTCCGGCGCGAGATCATCGCCAGGAGGGACCTCCAGTGCTGTTGTACGACGATCTTTTGCTGAACTTGTCCGATGGCCGAGCCTTTGGCTTTGTTCGGTCTTACCCATTACCGCCCTATTGCGTGCAGCTACGCAGCTTCGCAGTTCGTAATCAATGGCTGCAGGTGGGCGATATCGCATCAGCCAAGGCTTTCGTGGAGGAGCTGGCATGGTGCGATGCGCAGAAGACTGAGGACGAAACCGAAAACCTTAAGACTAGCGATCGAGTTAGCGTGTTTGACCGGAATATTGATTCGAAAGTTTTAGGATATCTACTGCGCCATGTAGACGTTTGGCCTGATGCCAAGAAGCCAACAGTTCCCTTGGAAGTATTGATGAACGAAGCCAAGCTGCCGGATTACGACTGGCGGTTGCCGCCTGAAGTGGACGCAGGCGCTGTGGAGTGTCCGCATGACGTACCCTGCAAACAATCCGACATGTCCTTGTCGCTTTTGCCGGTAAATACAGACGAAAGAAGATAGTAAGAATCCAAACAGATTTCTACTTCATTTACTTACTAGGAGGTTCCATGGGTATTGCCCAGTCAGGGGTGGCATTTCGGCCCACAAATCCGATTCAAGACGTTCAAGCATTCATCTCTCAACTCTTTGGTCAGAACGCTGTTGAAATCCCTCATCCAAACAGAGGCGAATTTGACATCCGAAATCAAAGCGATGTCATGGTGCAGTTCTTTGACGATGTTTGCTTTGTATGCAATGGCGATCTTGTTTGGGGACTGCTCGCAGACCCGAATGCAGATATGCAGCCGCTTTCCGAGCGGCTTGGCAACCCAGCCTATCTCTTAGCTTTCTGTCACTACGACTCTGGCGGAAGTTTTGGCTATGCGGTGATGGAAAATGGCGTCCGGACTCGCACCAGATTGCAGACAACCGACATTCCGGAGCTTCTTCCACTCATTGAAAGTGGCGAACCACAACAGTTTGAGTCTACATGGCTGTCAGCAACGTCTTATCTTGAAGAAGATGAGGACAATCCACCTGAAGAATGGGAAAGAGTTTATCGCTTAGGAGATCAAGAGGTCACTGAAGATTGGCTCACTGCACAAATGTTGGGTGAAGGTCTTGAAGCGATCTTTGGAGTCTGCCCTTGGACTACAGATGCCACACCGACCTACCATTTCTTTCAGTTGCACTCAAAGTAGTAATCCTGATGGGTTTGATCATGAGGGTGTGATTTAAGTCCATACCAAAGGAAAGTCTGTTTCGAGTCTTGAGGCTCAAGGTGAAGTATTCAATTTGAGCGCTTTTTATGAGGGCTATAAAAATGCATTTTAATATCGAGTTGTGTTCTTTATTATAGACAAGCAATGAGTTTTTGCGATCTATGAGCCAAATACCGCCATTCCATTTCGAAGAACACTGCGCTGAGGAAGATGGGGCTTTTTATGCATCTCTTGGCCTCAGTATTCATAACGGTGAACAGCTGTTGCGAGAGATTGATCAGCTATTTCATTTTCCTGGATACTTTGGGTTTAATTGGGATGCCTTGTACGACTGCCTTAGAGATTTGTCCTGGATAACA
The DNA here is from genome assembly GCF_049601575.1 of Comamonas sp. 23. NCBI lineage: Bacteria > Pseudomonadati > Pseudomonadota > Betaproteobacteria > Burkholderiales > Comamonadaceae > Comamonas > Comamonas sp. 23. The sequence goes on from NZ_CP187127.1 coordinate 277,337, forward strand.
GAAAGGCAAGTTGTTTTGATGCATGCAGAATTGCCAAGTATCCCAGAACAAGAACTAAGAATATATTTGGAAGTTTTGCGTGATGCAGTGTTGGACTGGAAAGATTCAGACAGTCATTCCTTGGCGGTCTTCTTCCATCCTAAAGATCGCGGAAGAATCGTGGAATTGCTTGGGCCCTGAGTAGCTCAGGGCATCAAGCCAATGCATCGCCCCGCTCATTCCGGGCATCAATCCCTGCACACCCGCAACACCGCCTCCCCATAAGCCTCTAGCTTCTTCACCCCAATCCCGCTCACGCCCTGCAGCTCATCCAGGCTCTGCGGGTTGCGCTGGGCGATGGCCGCCAAGGTCGCGTCGGCGAAGACCACGTAGGCGGGCACGTTGTGTTCCTTGGCCACCTCGGTGCGCCAGGCCTTGAGGTTGATGAAGCGGACCTGCTCGTCGGGGCCCAGGTTTTGCGCGGCGACGGCGGGTTTGGTGCTGCGCTGGCGCTTGCTGGGGCTGCGCTCGGCGGTGCTTTCGCGCAGCTCCACGGTTTGCTCACCGCGCAGCACGGCGCGTGAGCCGTCGCACAGGGTGAGGGTCTCAAAGCTGTAGCCGGCTTCGGTCTGCACCTTGTGGGTGGCCAGCGCGCCAATGGCCAGCAGCTGGCGCAGCACGCCGCGCAGCTGGGGTTCGGTGTAGTCCTGGCACAGGCCAAAGGTGCTCAGCTGCTGGTGGCCGAACTGGCGCACCTTGTCGGTTTCCTTGCCGCGCACGATGTCGAGGATGTGGCTGGCGCCAAAGGTGATCTGGCTGGCCGAATGGGCGCGGTAGATGGTGGACAGCAGCTTGCGCGCGGCATCGGTGCCGTCCCAGGTCTTGGGCGGGCTCAGGCAGTTGTCGCAGTTGCCGCACTGGTAGCGCGGCGCCTTCTCGGCAGATGCGGCAGAGGCCTCGGGGTGGGCCGAGTCGTAGTCGCCGCCCTGGCCGTAGACCTCGTCAAAATAGGCCAGCAGGCGCACGCGCCGGCAGTCGGTGGCCTCGGCCAGGCCCAGCAGCGCGTCGAGCTTGCCGCGCATCACCTGCTTGAAGGCATCGCCCGCCGGGCTCTCGTCGATCATGCTGCGCTGGCTGACCACATCGCGGTAGCCATAGGCCATCCAGGCGTCGGCGGGCAGGCCGTCGCGCCCGCCCCGGCCGGTTTCTTGGTAGTAGCTCTCGATGTTCTTGGGCATGTCCACATGGGCGACAAAGCGCACATCGGGCTTGTTGATGCCCATGCCGAACGCGATGGTGGCGACCATCACAATGCCTTCTTCGCGCAGAAAGCGGCTTTGGTTCTTTTGGCGCAGCTCGGCGCCCAGGCCGGCATGGTAGGGCAGGGCGTTGATGCCGGCATCGCACAGCGATTGCGCGACCTCTTCGACCTTCTTGCGCGAGAGGCAGTACACGACGCCTGCGTCGCCATCGTGCTCGCGCTCGATGAAGCGCAGCAGCTGGGCGGTGGCGTCCTTTTTCTCAACGATGGTGTAGCGGATGTTGGCGCGGTCAAAGCTGCTGATGAAGACGCGCGCCGATTCGAGCTGCATGCGCTCGACGATGTCGGCGCGGGTCAGCGCATCGGCCGTGGCGGTGAGCGCAATGCGCGGCACGCCGGCATAGCGCTGGTGCAGCACGGTCAGCTCGCGGTACTCAGGCCGAAAGTCATGTCCCCACTGGCTGACGCAATGGGCCTCGTCAATCGCGAACAGGGCCAGCTTGCCCATGGCATGCAGCTCATCGAGCAGGCCCAGAAAGCGCGGCGTGTTGAGCCGCTCGGGCGCCACATACAGCAAGGTGATGCCGCCCGACATCAGCTGCAGCTCCACATCGCGGGTCTGGTCGTAATCCAGCGTGGAGTTGAGGAAGGCCGCGTCCACACCGATCTCGTGCATGGCGCTGACCTGGTCGTGCATCAGTGCGATGAGCGGCGAGATGACGATGGTGGTGCCATGGCCCTGCTGCTGGCGCACGATGGCCGGGATCTGGTAGCACAGGCTTTTGCCACCTCCGGTGGGCATCAGCACCAGCGCATCGTCGCCGCCAATCACATGGTCAACAATGGCTTGCTGCGAGCCGCGAAAATGCGCATAGCCAAAGGCATCTTGCAAGACGGTGTGGGCGAGGGAAGTCACAAATTGCTAGAGAAGGCAGCTGTGCCAGCCCCCTGGGAGGGCCGCGCAAGCGGGGTATCGTCAACGGGCCAGAAGAAGTCGCCCAGACACGGAGCCCGGGCGCAGGCGCAAAGCGCTATTGTGCGCGTTTTGGGGCGCGGCAACGGTAGGGCGGGGTTTGTGGGGCGGTAACGGGCGGTTTTGTGGCGCGGATGCCTTGCAATTGCGCTGTGGATGTGATGCAGATGTGCTGTAGAGGCCCTGCAGCAACCGGGCGCCATACAACCAGCGCCGGTATGGCAAATAACGCCTGGGCGCCACGCCTGGCGGGCGGCCGCCCTACAATGGCCGCCATGTCACTGCCCCGCTATACCCGAGCCCAAGAACTGCCCGCCACCCTGGCCAAGCGCCTCGTCATTCTCGATGGCGCAATGGGCACCATGATCCAACGTTTCAAGCTGGGCGAGGCCCAGTACCGGGGTGAAGGCTATAGCGGCCCTGGCAGCGTCGGTGAGCGCTTCAAGGACTTTGCCTACGACGTCAAGGGCAACAACGAGTTGCTGTCGCTCACCCGCCCCGATGTGATCAGCGACATCCACGAGAAATACCTGGCCGCTGGCGCCGATCTGATCGAGACCAATACCTTTGGTGCGACGACGATTGCCCAGGAGGACTACCACATGGCCGATCTGGCCTATGAGATGAACCTCAAGAGCGCCCAGCTGGCACGTGCGGCCTGCGACAAGTACAGCACCCCGGACCATAAGCGCTATGTGGCTGGCGCCTTGGGCCCCACGCCCAAGACGGCCTCGATCAGCCCCGATGTGAACGACCCGGGCGCGCGCAATGTGACCTTTGAGGCGCTGCGCCAGGCCTACCTGGAGCAGACCTTGGCGCTGATCGAGGGCGGCGCCGATGTGATCCTGGTCGAGACGATTTTTGACACGCTCAACGCCAAGGCAGCGCTGTTTGCGGTGGACGAGGCCTTTGAGCAGACCGGCGAGGTGCTGCCGATCATGATCAGCGGCACCGTCACCGATGCCTCGGGCCGCATTCTGTCGGGCCAGACGGTGACGGCCTTCTGGCACAGCGTGCGCCATGCCAACCCGCTGTCGATCGGGCTGAACTGCGCGCTGGGCGCCACCCTGATGCGCCCCTATGTGCAGGAGCTGGCCAAGGCCGCACCCGACACCTTCATCAGCTGCTACCCCAATGCCGGCCTGCCCAACCCGATGAGCGATACCGGCTTTGACGAGACGCCCGAGATCACCAGCCGCCTGGTGCACGAGTTTGCCGCCGAAGGCCTGGTCAACATCGTGGGCGGCTGCTGCGGCACCACGCCCGACCACATTGGCGCCATCGCCCAGGCGGTGCAAAGCGCCACGGCGCGCAAGCTGTTCTACCCCGCAACTGCCTGAACGGCGGCGCGGCCTCAACGCAGCGGCGTTTACAGCTCCATGCCCGCATCGCTCATGCGGCGGGCATAGACGCTCAGCAGCACACGCTCGGAATGGGTCAGGTAGTCATGCATCAGCTTGGCCGCCTGCTCCATCTCCCCGGCCTCAAAGCGCTCCAGGATGTGGGCATTGAGGTCGATATAGGGCGCATGCATGAACTCGGCATCGCCCAGCATGCCAAAGGCCAGGCGCAGCTCCACCAGCAGGTGCGAGAACAAGGTATTGAGCCGCTCGCTATCGGCCAGCGCCACCACCCCTTTGTGAAAGCGCATATTGCCGGTGCCCACCTCCACCCAGCGGCCGGCCTCGCGCAGCTGCTTCTGGGCGGCGACGGCCTCGCGCATTTCCTTGCGCGCCGGGTGCTGTGGGATGGCCTGCTGCAGCGCCTGGCACTCGATCATGCGGCGCACGCGGTAAATGTCCATGATCGAGGCCATCGACGGGATGGCAACAAACACGCCCCGGTTGGGCAGATGGCGCAGCAGCCCTTCCTTGGTCAGCAGGCGGAACACCTCGCGCAAGGTGTTGCGCGAGATCTCCAGGCTTTCGCTCAGCGCCACTTCCGAGAGGCGTGATCCGGGCTGGAATTCGCCACGCACGATGCGGTCGCGAATCTGCTCGGCCACGCGGTCATTGAGCGAGAGAGTAGGCAGTGCAACATTCATGGCGATCGCAGGTAGTCAGAGATTGATACACATGATAGCGGCGGCCTGTGGCCCGGCCCAGCGCATTGGCCCCAGCCCCTGAATCGGTCACTGTGGCGATTTTCTTCGCCACAAAGACGAGAATTTCGCCTACATCGCTATTTGAAAGCAGATGTGTACGGGTTTTCCCGATAAGAAAGCTTGTTTTGTTTGGCTAAACTTTTGTATTGTTCAACAAACTCAAATTTACCATTGGTCAAATTGATGATTTGTTGAACAAAAACTATGCGGTGCCCAGTCCTTGGGAACCGTGCCTATAACAAACCTTGTATTGTCATGGACAGCTCAATCGTCAACCTCTGGCCGCTCCTCGGGGTGGCCGTCATCATCGTGGGATTCGTCCTGCGTTTCAATCCCTTTGTGGTGGTGGTCGTGACGGCGCTCGTCACCGCTGCGCTGGCGGGTTTCCCCCTGCAAAAAGTGCTGGCCGAGCTGGGCACGGGTTTTGTCAAAACCCGCAACCTGCCGCTTATCCTGGTGTTGCCGCTGGCCGTGATCGGCCTGCTGGAGCGCCATGGCCTGCGCCAACACGCGCAAAACTGGATCGGCCACATCAAGTCGGCCACCACCGGCCGCCTGCTGATCGTCTACCTGGGCGCGCGCCAGCTGACCGCTGCCATTGGCCTGACCAGCTTGGGTGGCCACCCCCAGATGGTGCGCCCACTGCTGGCCCCCATGGCTGAAGGTGCGACCGAAACCCGCTACGGCAAGCTGCCCGAAGCGCTGCGCTACCGCCTTCGCGCTTTCAGCGCCGCCACCGACAACGTCGGCCTGTTCTTTGGTGAAGACATTTTTGTGGCCTTCGGCGCGATTGTGCTGATGACCACCTTCCTGCATGAAGCGGGCATCGACGTCGAGCCGATCCATGTGGCCGTCTGGGGCATCCCCACGGCGATCTGCGCGTTCCTGATCCATGCCTACCGCCTGCGTCGTCTGGACCAGTACATCGCCAAGGAAATGGCCAACGCGCCTGCCGCAGCATCGACCATCCGTGAAGGAGGTGCAGCATGATTTTCAGCATCACCCAAGTCTATTGGCTCGCCGGCCTGGTCATGGCGGCCGTGGCCGTCTTCAACCTGCTCGATGCCAGCAACCCCAAACGCTGGACCACCGGCCTGTTCTGGGGCCTGTACGCGGTCATGTTCCTGCTGGGCGACAAGATGCCGCCTGAAGTGGTCGGTGCCGGCGTCATCGTGCTGGCGCTCATCGTGCTGGTCAAGGGCGTAGGCGGCGGCAAGCCGCAAGTGCGCAGCGATGCCGAGAACAAGGAAAGCGCGCTGCGCCTGAAGAACAAGCTGTTTGTGCCGGCGCTGGCCATCCCTGTGGTGACCGTGATCGGCAGCGTGCTGCTCAAGGACTTCAAGATCGGCGGCAACTTCCTGATCGACCCCAAGAACGCCACCTTGGTGAGCCTGGCGCTGGGCTGCATCATCGGTGCAGCGATGGCCTGCAAGATGACGAAGGAATCGCCGGTGCAATCGCTGCGCGAATCGCGCCGCCTGGTCGATGCGATGGGTTGGGCCATGGTGCTGCCGCAGATGCTGGGCATGCTGGGCCTGGTGTTCTCGGACGCCGGCGTTGGCAAGGCCGTGGCCCATGTGACCACCACCTACATCAACATGGACCTGCGCTTTGTGGCCGTGGTGGTGTACGTTGTCGGCATGGCGCTGTTCACCGTCATCATGGGCAATGGCTTTGCCGCCTTCCCGGTGATGACGGGCGGCGTGGGCGTGCCGGTGCTGATCAATGTGTACCACGGTGACCCGGCCATCATGGCCGCGGTGGGCATGCTCTCGGGCTACTGCGGCACCTTGCTGACCCCGATGGCGGCGAACTTCAACATTGTGCCGGCGGCGCTGCTGGAGCTGCCGGACCGCAATGCGGTGATCAAGGCGCAGGTGCCCACGGCACTGGGCATCCTGGTCTGCAACGTGTTTTTGTTGTATTTTTTGATGAACCACTGATCGCCGCAACCACAGGACTTCTGCATGACTGACGCAACCGTACTGGTGCTGGGCTTTGAGCCCTTTGACAAAGCCCCCCTCAACCCCGCGTGGGAAGTGACCCGCAGGCTCGATGGCAAGGCAATCGGCGGTGCGCGCATCGTCGGCGTGCAGCTGCCCTGTGTGTTTGGCAAAGCGCTGGAGGCGCTGGACGCCGCCTTGCAGCAGCACCAGCCCAGCCTGGTGATTGCGCTGGGCCTGGCTGGAGGCCGCACGGCCTTGTCGATCGAGCGCGTGGCCATCAATGTCGATGATGCCCGCATCGCCGATAACGCCGGCCAGCAGCCCATCGATGTGGCGGTGGCCGCCGATGGCCCTGCGGCCTATTTTGCGCGGTTGCCCATCAAGCAGGCGGTCGCTGCGATGCGCGCAGCCGGTGTGCCCGCCGAGGTGAGCAACACCGCCGGCACCTTTGTCTGCAACCATGTCTTTTACGGCCTGATGCACCGCCTGAACACCGTGCCCGCCTGGGCGCAGACGCGCGGCGGCTTTGTGCATGTGCCCTACCTGCCCGAGATGGCCGCAGCGCTGCCCGGCGCCCCGAGCATGGCGGTGGAGACGCAGTGCAAGGGTATTGAAGCGCTGATTGCGGCCGTGCTGCGGCATGATCCAGAGCAGCAGGATCTGCAGCTGAGCGCAGGCCAACTCCACTGAAATTCATAAGAAAGGTAGCACCATGTCCCTCACCATGGATTTGAACAGCGACCTGGGCGAGAGCCTGGGTGCATGGACCATGGGCGACGATGCGTCCATGCTGTCCATCGTCAGCAGCGCCAACGTGGCCTGCGGTTTTCATGCAGGCGATCCGGCTGGCATTCTCGATACCTTGAAAAAAGCCAAGGCCAACAACGTCGTGGTCGGTGCCCATGTGGCCTACCGCGACCTGGTCGGTTTTGGCCGCCGCAACATGGATGTGGCCCATGCCGACCTGGTGAGCGATGTGATCTACCAGATTGGCGCGCTGCAAGGCCTGGCCGCTGCGGCAGGCACCACGGTGCGCTATGTCAAACCCCATGGCGCGCTGTACAACACCATCGCCCAGGACCGCCGCCAGGCCGCTGCCGTGATCGAGGCCATGCAGGCCGTGGGCGGCCAGCTGGCGCTGGTGGTGCTGGCCGGCTCGCCGCTGATGCAATGGGCAAGCGACGCGGGCCTGACGGTGATCGCCGAGGCCTTTGCCGACCGGGGTTACACCCCGCAAGGCACCTTGGTATCGCGCCGCGAGCCCGGTGCCGTGCTGCACGACCCTGAGATGGTCGCCCAGCGCATGCTGCAGCTGGTGCAGCAAGGCACGGTGCAGGCCAACGATGGCTCGGTGGTCGAGGTGCAGGCCGATTCCATCTGCGTGCACGGCGACAGCCCCGGCGCGGTGGCCATGGCCCAGGCGGTGCGTGAGCACCTGCAGGCCGCTGGCGTGCAGATCCGCTCCTTCATGGACAAGGCGGGTGCATGAGCGACGAACGCACGATGCGCTTTTTGCCGGTGAGCGACCAGAGCATGCTGGTGGAGCTGCAGGACCTGGAGCACACCTTGGACCTGCTCGCTGCTTTGCAGGCCGAGCTGCCCGCTGGCGTGCAGGAGCTGGTGCCCGCTGCGCGCACCATCCTGATCGCCTTTGACCGCTGGCAGACCAGCGCGGCCGACCTGCAGCGCCTCATGGCTGCGCTGCAGCTGGGCCGCCAGGCCCGCAGCGCCGGCCAGCGTGTTGAGATCGCGGTGCACTACGACGGCGAGGACCTGGCCGATGTGGCGCAGATCCTGGGCATTGATGTGCCCGAGCTGATTCGCCGCCACAGCGGCAGCGACTACAGCGTGGCCTTTTGCGGCTTTGCGCCCGGCTTTGCCTACCTGACCGGGGGCGACCCGAGCCTGAACGTGCCGCGCCGCAGCACGCCGCGCACCAAGGTGCCTGCGGGCTCGGTGGCGATTGCCGGCACCTTCAGTGCCGTCTACCCCAATGACACCCCCGGCGGCTGGCAGCTGCTGGGCCGCACCGATGTGCCGATGTGGGACCTGCTGCGCGACCCGCCTGCGTTGCTGCAGCCGGGCATGCTGGTGCGCTTTGTCGACGCCAGCACTGCTGCTGGCCAGGCCTTGCTCCAGCAGCAATCCGCTGTGCAAGCCCCAGCCCCGGCAGCGGCGGAGCACACCGGCGCCGGCATGCGCGTGCGTGCCACCGGCCTGCAAACCCTGGTGCAGGATGCCGGCCGTGCCGGCCAGGCTGGCCAGGGCGTATCGGCCGCCGGTGCGCTGGACCAGGGCGCGATGCGCCGTGCCAACCGCCTGGTGGGCAACGATGCGCGCCTGTCGGTGCTCGAATCGGTGGCCGCAGGCCTGCAATTGCAAAGCCTGGGTGCCACCGTGGTGGCCGTCACTGGCGCCACCGGCCCCTTGACCGTGCGCAGCGCCAGCGGCGCTGCCTGGCAGGCCGAACGCAATGCGGCCATTGCGTTGAACGATGGCGATGTGATCCAGCTGGGCGAGCCCGACAGCGGCGTGCGCAGCTATGTGGCCGTGCGCGGTGGCTGGCTGGTCGAGCCCGTGCTGGGCAGTACCAGCACCGATACCCTGGCCCGCATTGGCCCCGCCGCATTGGCTACCGGCCAGACCCTGGCCGTGGGCGATGCGCGCGATGCCGCTGCCGTGGAGGACGCCGATCTGAACCCGCCGGCGCTGCCCAAGGCCGGAGAGACCGTGGTGCTCGATGTCGTCATGGGCCCGCGCACCGACTGGTTCACCCCCGAGGCCGTGGCCCTGTTTGCTGCGCAGCGCTGGCAGGTGACCCCCCAGTCCAACCGCGTGGGCTTGCGCCTGGCTGGGCAAGAGGCTCTGGTGCGCAGCCAAACCCAGGAGCTGCCCAGCGAGGGCACGGCCCTGGGCGCCATCCAGGTGCCCGCCAGTGGCCAGCCTGTCCTTTTCCTGGCCGACCACCCCTTGACCGGTGGTTACCCAGTCATCGCCTGCATTGCCTCCTACCACCTGGACCTGGCCGCGCAAGTGCCCGTCGGTGGCTGGTTGCAATTCCGCCCCCTGGCGCCCTTTGCGGACCTGGTGGGCTGAGTGTGGAACAGGGCCTGCGCGCCCGTTCTTGAATGGATTTAGCTATGAGCGAAGTGTTGATTGCAAAAGGCCGTGAAACACGCTGCGGCAGTCGCACTTCTCTGTCGTGTTTTGGTTGTCTGGAGTCTTCTCAGCCATGAAAAAAGTTCTGATTGCAAATAGAGGCGAGATCGCCGTCCGCATCATCCGTGCCTGCACGGACCACGGCCTCAAGAGCGTGGCGGTGTATGCCGACGCCGATATCGACGCCCTGCATGTGCGCATGGCCGATGAGGCCTATGCGCTTGAAGGCCAGCGCCCGGCCGAGACCTATCTGGACATCGCCAAGCTGATCGCAGTGGCGCAAAAAAGCGGCGCAGATGCCGTGCACCCAGGCTATGGCTTTCTGTCCGAGAATGCCGCCTTTGCCCGCGCGGTGATCGGTGCCGGTCTCACCTGGGTGGGCCCACCGCCTTCGGCCATCGAGCAGCTGGGCGACAAGGTGCAGGCGCGCAAGCTGGCGCTGAGCGTCGGTGCCCCGCTGGTGGCAGGCACGCCCGAGCCGGTCAAGGATGTCTCCGAAGTGCATGCCTTTGCGCGTGAGCATGGCCTGCCGATTGCGGTCAAGGCCGCGTTCGGCGGTGGTGGCCGTGGCATCAAGGTGATCTGGAAGGCCGAGGACATCGACGAGCTGTATGGCGCGGCGGTGCGCGAGGCGGTCACGGCCTTTGGCCGTGGCGAGTGCTTTGTCGAGCAGTTCCTGGACAAGCCCCGCCACATCGAAGCCCAGGTGATGGCCGACCAGCACGGCAATGTGCAGGTGCTGGGCACGCGTGACTGCTCGCTGCAGCGCCGCAACCAGAAGCTGGTTGAAGAAGCACCTGCGCCATTCCTCACCGACGCGCAGCGCGAGCGCATCCACCAATCGGCTCGCGAGATCTGCCAGGCTGCGGGCTATGTGGGCGCCGGTACGGTGGAATACCTGCTGAGCCAAGGCGGCGCGATCTCGTTCCTGGAGGTCAACACCCGTTTGCAGGTGGAGCACCCGGTGACCGAAGAGACCACCGGTACCGACCTGGTGCGCCTGCAGTTCCGCGTGGCCGAAGGCGAAGTGCTGGCCGATACCTCGGTGCCTGCACCCCACGGCCATGCCTTTGAGTTCCGCATCAATGCCGAAGACGTGGGCCGTGGCTTCCTGCCCGCCCCTGGTCTGGTGACCCGCTTCGAGGCCCCATCGGGCCCCGGCGTGCGCGTTGACAGCGGTGTGGAATCGGGCTCGCAAGTGGCGGGCCAGTTCGATTCGATGCTGGCCAAGCTGATTGTCTGGGGCCCCAGCCGCGAAGTGGCCGTGCAACGCGCACGCCGCGCGCTCAAGGAGTTCAAGATCGAAGGCGTGCCCACGGTGCTGCCTTTCCACGAAGCCGTGATGGCGCATGCCGACTTCATCAACGGCGAGCACTTTGGCGTGCACACCCGCTGGATCGAAACCGAGCTGATGCCCCAGTGGGATGCCCAGCCCGAAACCCGACCCCAGCCTGCCGCTACCGCTGGCCTGCAGCGCGTCGCCATCGAGCTCGACGGCCGCCGCGTGATGCTGGGCCTGCCCGCTTCCCTGCTGTCGGGCCTGTCGGCCCCTGGCGCTGCTCCAGCGCCCGTGGAAGCGGCTGTGGACGAGAAGGCCGTCACTGCCGCCTCCGCCGGCACCCTCACGACCTGGAAGGTCGCTGATGGCGCCAGCGTGCAGGAGGGCGAGCTGATCGCCGTGATGGAAGCCATGAAGATGGAAATGCAGATCAACGCCCCCCGCGCTGGCCGCATCAGCCTGAAGGTGGAAGCGGGCAGCTACCAGGCGGCCGGTGCAGTGATTGCACGGATCGACTAAGCCGCATTTTTACCAATGCAAAGGGCCGCGCAGCCATGGGTTGCGCGGCCCTTTTTATGCGTTGGGGAGCGGTGTTATTGGCGACGGCTCCCCATCCGTCTGCCCATCAATCCGGCAGCGCATAGGCCATCAGCGAGTCGCCCATCTTGGTGCCGAACGAGCCATGCCCGCCGGCCATGATGACCACATACTGCTTGCCGCCGATGTCGTAGGTCATGGGGGTGGCCTGGCCGCCCGCTGGCAGGCGTGCCTGCCAGAGCAGATCGCCATTGCTGGCGTTGAATGCGCGCAGGTAGTTGTCCTGCGTCGCGCCAATGAACATCAGATTGCCGCCGGTGGAGATCAGGCCGCCCAGGCCGGGCACACCGGCCTTGATGGGCGGCAGCTGCATCAGATGGGGGAGGCTGTCGCGGATGGTGCCCACGCGCTTTCTCCACACGACCTCATGGGTGGCGAGATCCACACCAGCGACGGTCATCCATGCGGGCTCCTTGCAAGGCAGACCCAGCGGTGACAGGAAGGCATTGAGCTCCACCCCATACGGCGTGCCGTACATGGGCTGCACGCCTTGCTCGGTGCCGGCGCCTTTTTCAGTGCGTGGGCGGTTCGGGTCTGCAGGGATCAGCCGCGAGACAAAGGGCAGACCCAAGGGATTCATGAACGCGACCTGGCGGTCGGTGTCCACCGACATGCCGCCCCATTCGAATATGCCGAGGTTGCCCGGGAACACCAAGGTGCCGTTTTCCGACGGTGGCGTGTAGATGCCCTCGTAGTTCAGGCGGTGGAAGATCACCCGGCACATCAGCTGGTCGAACATGGTGGCGCCCCACATGTTCTTGTCCGTCAGGTTCTCGTGCGGGCCCATGTTCAATGTCGAGAAGGGCTGCGTCGGCGAATAATGCTCGCCCTTGGTTTGTGGGCCACGCTTGACGCTTTGCGGCACCGGTTTCTCGGTCACCGGCAAGATGGCTTCGCCGTTCAGCCGGTTGAGCACGAACAGCTGGCCGGTCTTGGTCAGCACATAAATGGCAGGCACCGTTGTGCCATCGGGGCGCTTGAGGTCGACCAGCGAAGGCTGCGAGGGCACATCCATGTCCCAGAGGTCATGGTGGGTGGTCTGGAAGTTCCAGACCAGCTTGCCGGTGCTGGCATCCAGGGCCAGCATCGAATTGGCATAGCGCTCTTTCAATTCGGTGCGGTCGCCGCCCCAGATATCGGGCGTTCCCACGCCGGTCGGCACGTAGACGATGTCGGTCTTGGCGTCATAGGCCAGCGGTGCCCAGGCATTGGGGGAGTTGTGCACAAACTCGCCTTTCTCGCCCGGCATCTGGTTCGGGTCCTCGGCGCCGGTGTCAAACACCCAGCGCAGCGCACCGGTATTGACGTCATAGCCCCGGATCACGCCCGAGGGCTCTGCGTTGGACAGGTTGTCGGTGATGGAGCCGCCAATCACGATCGTCGAGCCCGTCACTACCGGGGGCGAGGTGGGGTTGTAGCCGCCACGGTAGGGGAACGGCATATTGGCCTGCAGGTCGACCTGGCCCTGGTTGCCAAAGTCGCTGCAGGGCTTGCCGGTGTCCGGGTTCACCGCGAACAGGCGCCCATCGTTGACCGGCAGAATGACTTTGCGGGGGCACTCGGCAGAGGCCTGGGTCAGGTTCTTTTGCACGCTGGCGCTGTTGCCCTCGACGTTGGCGCTGTCGTAGTACGACACGCCTCGGCAGGTCAGATGCTGGAAGGTGCGGTCGGCTTTGAGCTGCGGATCAAAACGCCAGAGGCGCTTGCCGGTTGCGGGGTCGAGCGCATCGAGGAACTGGTGGGTCGTGCAGATGAACATGCGGTTGCCCACCTTGATAGGGGTCAGCTCCGCCGTGGTTTCGCCCGAGTCGTCATCGCCCTTGAAGTCGCCCGTCTGGTACTTCCAGGCCAGCTGGAGCTTGCTCACATTGCCATCGTTGATCTGCGCCAGCGGCGAGTAGCGCACACCGGCCTGGGTGCGCCCATAGGCCGGCCAGTCAGCATCGGCCACGCCGGCCACCGGTGTTTTCTGCGCCGACGGCGCGCGCGCCAGGCTGCCATTGACCTCTTGCGGATCGTTGAACCAGCTCATGCCCAGCACGGCAAGCACCGCCACAAGGCCCAGCGAGAGCAGCGATTTCGCGCCCGTGCTTTGGCTAAGCCGCCGGCTCGCCCAGGGCAGCACCAGCCACAGGCCCAGCACAAACCAGATATCCAGTCGCGGCGTCAGCGCCCAGAAATCGGTCCCCGACTCCCAGATGCCCCATGCGATGGTGGCAAGCAGCAGCACCGCATACAGCCACAGGCTAGCGGCGCGGTCGCGCGCATACCACCAGGTGATGACGACCATCACCAGGCCTGCCACCAGGTAGTAGGCCGAGCCCCCCAGAGCGATCAACCATCCCCCGCCCCCTACTAAAAACAAGGTCACCAGGACCAGGATCGCTACGGTGAAGTTTCTAGCGATGGGTTTGCCATGCGATTGCGTCATTGCTTCCACTTTCAGGCCATCGGGCCCAAGGTTGAACGGAAGACTTCTACCCATTGGAGCAGTCGCTAAACGTTCTCGTCTCTGGGCCGCTGAATTGGATGAGTCGGCAACTATTGCAGCACCAGACGATGGCAGTGTCTGTCAGCCAAATGCGGTGTTTTCCGCGCAGCAGCGGAAAAGCCCGGGCACCCCAATGGGCGCCGTCTTGCTTTTGATTTGCGCAGCAGCCATCTGCGCCCGCCCATGGTGGTGCACCAGGATTTCCAGGCAGGCACATGCACGTCTACGACAATGCGGTGCATGTCCTCCGACCTCGAACCCTTCAATGTCTACCTCCAGCGCTGGGGTGTACGGGCTGCTGGCAAGCCCGTGGTCACGGCGACCAGTGATCTTCTGCCGGTGAGCCTGCGCGGGTCGCCAGAGGGCCTGCCGGCAATGATCAAGGTGACGCGAGATGCTGACGAGCGCATTGGCGGCCAGGTGCTGCAATGGTGGGGTGGCCATGGCGCGGCGCGGGTCTATGCCTCTGATCCCGCGTCAGGTGCGCTGCTGATGGAGCGCGCCATGGGCTCCCAGGATTTGCTGCGCATGGCTTTGGCAGGCGAGGATGATGCGGCGACGGCCTGTATCTGCCACACCCTGGCCCAGCTGCATTCCCACCGCGCATCGGACCCCCCGGAACATCTGCTGCCGCTGGCGGACTTTTTCAGGTCGCTGGCGCCGATGGCGCAGCGTGAAGGGGGGCTGATGGCCGACTGCGCCATGGTCACCCAGGAGCTGTTGCATGATCAGCGTGAGCAGGTCGTGCTGCATGGCGATGCGCACCACCGCAATATTCTCGATTTCGGGCAGCGCGGATGGCTGGCGATAGACCCCAAGCGCGTCAGCGGTGAACGCTATTACGACTATGTGAATGTGCTGTGCAACCCGGATCTGCCAAGCTGCACCGATCCGCTGCGCTTTGCGCGCCAGTTGGCGGTCATTGTCGATGTGGCAGGACTGGAGCGCCAGCGCCTGCTGCGGTGGGTGATGGCCCACGCCGCTTTATCTGCTGCCTGGTTTTTGGAGGACGGATCGCACAGCCAGGCCCACCAGGAGTTGGCCGTGGCGCATCTCGCTCGCCAGGCCTTGGCCTGAGGCTCTTTGAACAGGTTCTTAGGGCTGGCAGCTCGCGCCTCACCGCAGCGGCATCGCTGCAGGTGCTGAAGATGCTGCGCAGCTGTCCAGGCAAGCGCCGTGATGGTGTGGGGTGGCAGGCTATCTCCTCAGGCACCGCCCGAATGCCAACCAGAATGCCAGCCCTATCCCTGGTGGCTGCGTACACACCCGCTCAGGGAGTGCCTGCGTTCCTCGACGCATCCCCCGCACCCGTCACCCCCATCTCCGTCACATCGCCCCTGCTGCCCGTCGCCATCTCATGGTAGATGTCGTAGAGGTACTGGGCCAACTCGCTGGCGGGCAGATCGGCGGGGATGGCCAATTGCACGGGCGCGCGCTTGCCGTCCTGCCCGACGGCATAGCAGCGCCAGCCGGTGCTGACGGGTTCCAGATCAAGGATGCGGCCAAAAACATTAAAGCGGTATCGGGGCATGGGCAGGCAGCGCAGCAAGGGGGTGGTGGCACCAGCCTAACCGAGGCGGCGCAGGCCGATGCCGTGGCGGGGCTCTTGCGTGTTGCGTGCGAGGTTCGAGGAGACTGTGAACAAGGGCCTAAGGCTGCTCTCCCTCCTGCCTGGCAAACACCCGGCTGAGCTGCTGGCGCTGGATGCGGCGGTGGATGGTGGAGCGGTTCACGCCCAGCAGGCGGGCGGCTTCGGAGACATTGCCCTGGCACTGGGCCAGGACTTGCTCCAGCGTGGCGTTGCGCAAGGCAGGGCCATCCAACGCGGTATCTGCCAATGCGCCATCGCTGACCGTGTCCCGCCCCTGCGCCACAGCAGGGCTGCGCTGCAGCGCATCGGGCAGGTGCTCCAGGTCGATCTGCTGCTCGGCCAGCGCAGCGGCATAGCGCAGCGCATTGTGCAGCTCGCGCAGATTGCCGGGCCAGTGGTGGGCGCGCAGGGCGGCTTGTGCGGCCTCGCTCAGGCGCAGGCTGCAGCCCATGGCGGCGAGCATGTGCGCGGCCAGGGCCAGCAGATCGCTGCGCTCGCGCAAGGCGGGCAGCGGCAGCTCGGCAGCGTTCAGGCGGTAGAGCAGGTCGGCGCGGAACTGGCCGCTTTGGGCCAGCTCGGCCAGCGGCCGGTGCGATGCGGAGATGACGCGTATATCGACCTTGCGCGGCGCACGCGCGCCCAAGGGCGTGATCTCCGACTCGGACAGCATGCGCAGCAGCTTGGCCTGCAGAGCCAGCGGCATGTCGCCGATTTCGTCGAGAAAGAGGCTGCCCTGGTGGGCGGCCTCGATCAGCCCGGTGCGGCCTTTGTGCGCGCCTCCCGTCCAGGTGCCGGGCAGGTAGCCAAACAGCTCGCTCTCGAGCAGCGCCTCGGGGATGGCGGCGCAGTTGATGGCGACAAAGGCACCGCTGCGGCCGCTGGCCGCATGCAGCGCGCGGGCCAGAAACTCCTTGCCGCTGCCGGTCTCGCCCTGCAGCAGCACCGGCAGGTCCTGTGGCGCCAGCCGCGCGGCCTTGTGCAGCACCTGGCCCATGGCCGTATCGCCGGTGTTCAGCGCCTGCAGCGGCGCTGGCAATGTGGGGCGCGGGATGGGCTGCGCGCTGCTGCGCGGCTGAGGCGGCAGCGCATGGGCAAACCAGATGCTGCCGTCGCGTGCGCGCAGGATGCGCTCTTGCGCCGGGCGGTTGCGCATCAGCTGCGGCAGTGCCTGCAGGTCGGTGTCAAAAAAGCGGCCCAGGGGCTGGCCTGTCAGCAACGGGTGCTGACGCCAGTTCAGCCCGGCAATGGCGGCCAGCATGCGGCTGGCGGCATGGGTCATCGCGCGGATGCGGCCGCGCGCATCGATGCTGAGGGCGGCGTCAGCATCGACATCCAGAAAATCGGGCGACTGCGCCAGGCGCAGCACCCAGTCGCTACCCGATTGGGCCATCAGGTTGGCCAGCTCCACGCGGCGCACGGCAGCGGTGACCAGGTGCAGCGCCATCTGCTGGCTGGCGCGGGCGGCGGGCGAGCGCAGCAAGGACAGATCCAGTACCGCAGCGAGCTGGCCTTGCAGGTCGTAGATGGGCGCGGCGGTGCACGACAGGCGCGTGTGGGTGAAGTCGAAATGGTCGCTCTGGTGCACCGTCAGCGCCTCGCCCGTGGCCAGGCAGGTGCCGACGGCCGAGGTGCCGGCGACATCCTCGCGCCACTGCGCGCCCAGGTAGAGGCCGGCGCTGCGCAGGTCGCTGGCGTCGCTGTCATGGCCCAGAAAATCCACCGCCACGCCATGGCGGTCGGCCAGCAGCAGCACATAGTCCAGGCCCTTGAGCTGTTGGTAGAGGCGCTCGAGCCCGCTGCGGGCAATGCGGATCAGCGGCTCGGACTCTTCGCGGTGCGCGCGCAACTGGCCGGCGGGGACGATATGGGCTTCGCTGGTGCGGCAGGGGTCCAGCCGGTGCTGGTCGATGCAGCGGCGCCAGCTGCCCAGCACGGCCCGGTCGCGTGCCTCCCCTTGCAGCGGGTAGCCCATACCAAAGGCTTCGAGCTCCTGGACATGGGCGGTATAGCTGTGGATGGGCATGGCGGGTCTCCTGCAATCACCGGGCTGATTCTGTGCCCGAGCCCCGGCGCTGCCAATCAGGCTAACCCGCAACACATGCTGCAGTGCAAAAGGGCGCATGCAACAGGTGTTGCATCGGCTGCGGCAGTGCCGCTGCCAGCCCGCTGCTGGCAAACCCGCAATGCGCGCCCCTGGTGCAAGGAGGTTGCAGTGCAGCATGGCCGCTTGGCATGGGGCTTGCAAAAACAGCCCAGCTGCGGCCGCTCAGCCGCTGCGATATCCCAAAAAA
Source organism: Comamonas sp. 23 (assembly GCF_049601575.1). Taxonomy (NCBI): domain Bacteria; kingdom Pseudomonadati; phylum Pseudomonadota; class Betaproteobacteria; order Burkholderiales; family Comamonadaceae; genus Comamonas; species Comamonas sp. 23. Next base: position 295,008 of record NZ_CP187127.1, read on the forward strand.
AGGAGACAAGCCATGACAACCGCTACCACCGCCAACCCCACCCCGGATGCCAGGCCCGCTGAGGCCGGCACCCCCACCGCCCGCGCCCAGGCCCTGCTGGACCAGCTCAACCAGGCGCTGGCCGCCCGCGATTTTGCGGCCGCCAGCCAGCTGTTTGCCCAAGACTGCTTCTGGCGCGACCTAGTGCTGCTGACCTGGAACCTCAAGACCTGCGAGGGCCCGGCGCAGGTGGCCGACATGCTGGCCGCGCAGCTCGACGCCGCCGCGCCCCTGGTGCTGCAGCTCGATCCGAAGGAGGAGGTCATCGAGGCTGATGGCGTGCTGAGCGCCTGGCTGGTGGTGGATGCGCGCCATGCGCGGGGCCTGGGCCACCTGCGTATTCGCGATGGGCGCATCTGGACCTTGCTGACCACGATCCAGGAGCTCAAGGGCTTTGAAGAGGCGCAAGGTGTGCGCCGGCCGATGGGGGCCGAGCACGGCATACGCCGGGGCCGCAAGACCTGGCTGGACCGCCAGCAGGAAGAGGCCGAGACCCTGGGCGAGAGCCGCCAGCCCTATGTGCTGGTGATTGGCGGCGGCCAGGGCGGTATTGCGCTGGGCGCGCGGCTGCGCCAGCTGGGCGTGTCGCACATCGTCATCGACCGGCAGCCGCGCCCGGGCGACCAATGGCGCAACCGCTACAAATCACTGTGCCTGCACGACCCGGTCTGGTACGACCACCTCCCCTACATCCCCTTTCCCGAGCACTGGCCGGTGTTTGCGCCCAAGGACAAGATTGGCGACTGGCTGGAGATGTACACCCGCGTGATGGAGGTGAACTACTGGTCGTCCACCCAATGCCTGGGCGCGCGCTATGACGAGGCGGCCCAGGAGTGGGAAGTGACGGTGGAGCGCGAGGGCCGCCAGATGGTGCTGCGCCCCCAACAGCTGGTGTTTGCCACCGGTATGTCGGGCAAGGCCAACATCCCCCGCATCGAAGGCCAGGAGCGCTTCCGGGGCGAGCAGCAGCACTCGTCGCAGCATTCCGGGCCCGAGGCCTATGCCGGCAAGAAGGTGGTGGTGATCGGCGCCAACAACTCGGCCCACGACATCTGCGCGGCGCTCTGGGAGCATGGCGCCGATGTGACCATGGTGCAGCGCTCGTCCACGCATATCGTGCGCTCCGATTCGCTGATGGACATTGGCCTGGGCGATCTGTACTCGGAGCGCGCGGTGGCCAGCGGCATGACCACGAAGAAGGCGGATCTGGTCTTTGCCTCGCTGCCCTACCGCATCATGGCCGACTTCCAGGTGCCGCTGTATGACCGCATCCGCGAGCGCGATGCCGAGTTCTACCGCCAGCTCGAAGCGGCGGGCTTCATGCTGGACTTTGGTGATGACGATTCGGGCCTCTTTATGAAGTACCTGCGCCGCGCCTCGGGCTACTACATCGATGTGGGCGCCTGCGACCTGGTGATCGACGGCAGCATCAAGCTGCAGGCGGGCGAGAACAAGGGCATCAGCCACCTGACCGAGAACGCCGTGGTGCTGAGCGATGGCACCGAGCTGCCCGCCGATCTGGTGGTCTATGCCACCGGCTACGGCTCGATGAATGGCTGGGTGGCCGAGCTCATCAGCCAGGAGGTGGCCGACAAGGTGGGCAAGGTCTGGGGCCTGGGATCGGACACGACCAAGGACCCGGGCCCCTGGGAGGGCGAGCAGCGCAATATGTGGAAGCCCACCCAGCAGCCGCAGCTGTGGTTCCACGGCGGCAACCTGCACCAGTCGCGCCACTATTCGCTGTACCTGGCGCTGCAGCTCAAGGCGCGGCAGGAAGGGCTGGCCACCCCGGTCTATGGCCTGCAGCCGGTGCACCATCTGCGCTGAGGGTGCCTGGGCGGTTCGCAGAATGTCAGGAATTGGCACCTGGTGCCAGCTATGGCCGATGGCTGACACCGGCGGGCCGCCCATCGATGCCAGAATCGGGCGATGGTGACACAAGACTCGACGCTCGCCCAGCGGGTGCAACGCAAGCTCAATCCTTTCCGCCCCTTCTACCATGCGGCCGAGCAATGGCTGGCGGCCGATGGTCTGCGCATGAGCGCGGCCATGTCGTTCTACGGCATGCTGAGCCTGGCGCCGCTGCTGCTGCTCTTGGTGGGGGTGCTGGGCTGGTGGCTCGATCGCTCCTACATCGAGAGCAACCTGATCCACCAGGTCGAAGACATCATGGGATCGCAAGTGGCCGATGTGGTGCGCGGTGCGCTGTCGAGCGCGCAGACCAAGTCGCAAGGCCTGATCGCCTCGGCGATTGGTTTTGTGATGCTGCTGTCGGGCGCGACCGGGGTGTTTGTGGAGCTGCAGACCTCGCTCGAGCGCCTGTGGAACCATGGCGAAAAAGTCGACAAGAGCGGCACGCCCTGGTGGTACTCGCTGGTGCAGCGTGTGCGCGGCCTGGGCTATATCCTGGTGCTGGGCTTTTTGATGCTGATATCGCTGGTCCTCACCACGATGCTGAGCATGACCACGCGCTGGGCCGGTGCCGTGTTGCATATCGAGGCCCCCGGCATGCTGCTGGGCGTCATCAACGAGACCGTGTCCTTCCTGATCACCGTCACCTTGTTCGTCGGCATGATGCGTATCGGCACCGGCACCAAGCCCCGGCTGCGTTTTTTGATTGCCGGCGCGGCCATTGGCGCCTTCCTCTTCACCATCGGCAAGCAGGTGCTGGCCTGGTATCTGTCCACCGCTGCCGTGGTCTCGGCCTATGGCGCGGCCGGCTCGCTGGTGGTGCTGCTGATGTGGATCTATTTCTCGTCGGCTATTTTGCTGTTTGCCGCCAGCTGCGCGCGCGCACTGAACAGTGCTGACATTGCGCTGCATGGCAAAGGAGGAGGCGGGGCCGAGGAGGACAGCACGCGCCTGCGGCCAACGGCCGGGCAGGCCGCTACCGTGGATTTCCAGATCTAAGAACCTTTTCAAAGTCTCTACGCAGCAACAACAATGCGCCCGAGGGCGCATTGTTTTTTGGGAGGAGGGCTTAGCCGCTCCTTAGTGGGCCTGGGCCTTCACATCAAAGCCTTCGGCGCGGGTGTCATGGCGCATGAAGAACACCAGTGCAAACGCGACGACCGCCAGCGATGCCAGGAACATGACGGCGTAGACATCGTTGCCCATCTTGTCCTTCAAGGTGCCGAAGATCGTGGGGCCGATGTAGCCGCCCAGGTTGCCGATGGAGTTGATCCAGGCGATGCCCGCAGCGGCTGCGGTGCCGCTCAAAAAGGCGGTGGGCAGGGTCCAGAAGGTGGGCAGCGCGCTGAAGATGCCAAAGGCAGCCAGGGTCACCGCCGCCATCTTGGGCACCGGTGCGGCGGTGTTGGCGGCGATCAGCAGGCCGGCGACGATGCAGGCCAGCGGAATCAGCACAAACCATTTGCGCTCCTTCATGCGGTCGGAGCCGCGCGTCCAGAAGATCATCGCGATCGCGCCGACCAGGTAGGGGAAGGCGTTGATAAAGCCCACCTGCACATTGGACAGGCCACCAAAGCCCTTGATGATCTGCGGCAGGAAAAAGCCCAGGCCGTAGAGCGGCACGGTGATGCCCATGTAGACAAAGCCCAGCGCGATCACCTTGGGGTTGAGCAGGGTCTGCTTCCAGGAGATCTTGTGGATGGATTCGCGGTTCTGGCGCTCGGCCGTCAGGGTCTGGGCCAGCCAGGCGCGCTCTTCGTCGCTCAGCCACTTGGCATCCTGCGGGCCATCGGGCAGGTAGAACAGCACGACAAAGGTCAGGAAGATCGCGGGCAGCGCTTCGAGGATGAACAGCCACTGCCAGCCGTGCATGCCGCCCATGCCGTCCATGTCGAGGATAAAGCCGGAGATGGGCGCGCCGATCACTGTGGAGATGGGGATGGCAAACATGAACCAGCCCACAATGCGCGCCCGGTAGGCGGCCGGGAACCACAAGGTGATGTAGAAGATCACGCCGGGGAAAAAGCCCGCCTCGGCAATCCCCAGCAAAAAGCGCACGATGTTGAAGCTGGTGGCGCCGCCGACCCAGGCCTGCGCGGCCGACAGCACGCCCCAGCTGAACATGATGCGGGCAATCCATTTGCGCGCGCCAAACTTCTCCAGCGCCAGGTTGCTGGGCACTTCACAGAGAAAGTACGACAGAAAGAAGATACCGGCCGCGCTGCCAAAGACCGCTGCCGAGAACCCCAGGTCCTTGGACATGCTGGCCCCGGCAAAGCCGATATTGACGCGGTCGAGGTAGGCGATGAAGTAGCAGACCATCAGCAGCGGCAAGAGCCGCCAGCTGATCTTGGAGATGGTGCGCTGTTCCAGGGTGTCCATATTTGGTCTCCGATGCTGTTATGGGTAGGACGGGTGGCTAAGGTGCTTCGCTTTTGATAGCTGTATGTTCAGCTTTATCAAAGGCTTCTGCGGCTTTTTACATAGCTGATGCCATGGATCGCCGCTATTGTGCGCCGCAGCGCGCGCCGCCGCTATTGCGTCGGAGACAGATGCAAAAAAGCCCCGCGCAGCGCAGCTGCCGGGGCATGGAAACGGGGTCAGGGTCCGGAATCAGGCGGTCTTCATCGAGCCGGTATCGAGGTAACGCTGGTGCCAGGACAGCGCCTCGGTCAGGATGTGGGGCGTGTGCAGGCCGGCCGACTGGTGCATCGCGCGGTCCACATAGTCCTGCAGCATGGGGCGGAAGTCCGGGTGCGCGCAGCGCTCGATGATGAGCTTGGCGCGCTGCCTGGGCGAGAGGCCGCGCAGGTCGGCCAGGCCCTGCTCGGTGACGATGATCTGCGTGTCGTGCTCGGTATGGTCCACATGCGAGCACATCGGCACGATGCAGGAGATATGGCCGTTCTTGGCCACCGAGGGCGTGACGAAGAAGGACAGGTAGCCGTTGCGCGCAAAGTCGCCGCTGCCGCCAATGCCGTTCATCATGCTCGAGCCCATCACATGGGTGGAGTTGATGTTGCCGTAGATGTCAGCCTCGATCATCGAGTTCATCGCGATCACGCCCAGGCGGCGCACCAGCTCTGGGTGGTTGGAGATCTCCTGCGGGCGCAGGATGATGCGTTCGCGGTAGAAGTCGATGTTCTCCTCGAAATCGCGGTAGGCAGCTGCCGACAGCGAGATGGAGGTGGCCGAGGCGCGCGCCATCTTGCCCGTGCGCAGCAGGTCCAGCATGCCGTCCTGCAGCACCTCGGTAAAGCCCAGCAGGTTGTCGAAGGGGCCGGTGAGCAGGCCGGCCAGCACGGCATTGGCCACATTGCCCACGCCCGACTGGATGGGCAGCATCTCCTGGGGCAGGCGCCCCATCTTCATCTCGTGCGAGAGAAAGTCGATGATGGAGGCGGCAATGGTGTTGGAGTTGGCGTCCGGGGCGGCAAACACATTGTCGCGGTCACCCTTGTGGGTCTCGACGACGGCGACGACCTTGTCCAGGTCCACCTTCAGGTAGCCCTCGCCAATGCGGTCATCGGCGTGGGTCATGCGGATGGGCACGCGGCGCGGCGGGATGGCGGTGCCGTAGTAGATGTCGTGCATGCCTTCCATCTTGGCGGGAGGCTTGGTGTTCACCTCCAGGATCACCTTGTCGGCAATCTCCAGCCAGGTCTTGTTGTTGCCAACGGCAGTCGACGGGATCAGCAGGCCATCGGCGGTGATGCCCAGTACTTCGACCACCGCCACATGCATGTGGCCCAGAAAGCCGAACCAGGCATGCTGGGCGACGTGGGACAGGTGCATGTCGATGAAGTCGATGTCCCCGGCATTGATGGACTTGCGCGCGATCGGGTCGGTGTTGAAGGGCAGGCGCTGGCCGATGGCAGCGGCCTCGGCCAGCACGCCGTCGCATTCGGCAGCGGTGGAGGCGCCCGTCCAGACATTGATCTTGTAGGGCCGGCCGGCGGCATGCTCGGACTTGGCATGGGCTGCGATGGCCTGGGGCAGGGCCTTGGGGTAGCCTGCGCCGGTGAAGCCGCTCATGCCCACATTGGCGCCAGCAGGGATCAGCGCGGCCGCGTCGGCGGCGGACATGATGCGGGAGTGCAGCGCGCTGCAGCGCACACGGTCATTCAACGACATGGGGGGAGACTCCAGGAAGGTGTTTTCGTTATTGTCTACAGATGCTGCCCGGCGGCAAAGGCCGGGCTGCGAGGCGGGCAAATCTTAGCAGTCGTTGCACCCGAAACCATTAAGGATCCGGGAATACCCGATTGTGGATAAGTGCTACTGCGCTGGCAATTTATTGTTGCACTGCAACAATTTAGCGCATAAAAAAAGCCCGGGACAACCGGGCTTAGCGATGCGTTGGCGTGCCGCTCAGCGCTTGTCGCTGCGGTTGAGCAGTTGGTAGAGGATGATCGCGCCGAAGGTCGCGGTCCCGATGCCGCCCAGCGCAAAGCTGCCGAACTTCAAGGTGAAGTCGCCGGTGCCGATGATCAAGGTGATCGCCGCAACGATCAGGTTCTTGTTCTGCGAGAAATCCACCTTGTTTTCCACCCAGATCTTGGCGCCGGCCACTGCAATCAGGCCGAACACCACGATGGATACGCCGCCCATGACGGGCAGTGGAATGGCCTGGATCAGCGCGCCGAACTTGGGCGAGAAGCCCAGCAGCAGCGCGATGAGGCCAGCGACCATGAACACCGCGGTGGAGTAGATGCGGGTGGCCGCCATCACGCCGATGTTTTCTGCATAGGTGGTCACGCCCGTGCCGCCCACGCCGCCGCTGACCATCGTGGCCACGCCGTCACCGATGAAGGCTCGGCCCATGTACTGGTCCAGGTTGCGGCCGGTCATGGCTGTCACGGCCTTGATGTGGCCCAGGTTCTCGGCCACGAGGATGATCACGATCGGGGCGATCAGCACCATCGCCTGGGGGCTGAACTGGGGTGCCGAGAAATTGGGCATGCCAATCCAGGCGGCCGTGGCCAGGCCCGACAGATCCACCGGCTTGCCCAGGCCCATGCCATTGGTCAGGAGGGCGTAGAGGACAGCTGCGGCAATCAGGCCCACCAGGATCAGCAGGCGCTGCACCATGCCCCGGGTGAGCACGGCCACCATGCCAACGCAGACAAAGGTCATCGCCTGCATCCAGCTCTCGAAGTTGTTGCTGGCCATGTTCTTGACGGGAACCGTGGCCAGGTTCAGGCCGATCACGGCGACGATCGCGCCCGTCACCACCGGTGGCATGAAGCGCTCGATCCAGCCCGTGCCCACCGCCTGCACGATAAAACCGATCAAGGTGTAGAGCAGGCCACAGGCGATGATGCCGCCCAGCGCCATGCCGATGTTGGCATTGGGCCCGGAGCCGGCGTAGCCGGTGGCGGCAATCACCACGCCGATGAACGCAAAGCTCGATCCCAGGTAGCTGGGCACGCGCCCGCCGGTGATCAAAAAGAAGATCAAAGTGCCGACGCCACTCATCAAAATGGCGACATTGGGATCAAAACCCATCAGAATGGGCGCCAAAATGGTCGAGCCAAACATGGCGATGACATGCTGCACCCCCATGATCGAGGTTTGTGGCCAGGGCAGGCGCTCATCGGGCGCGACAACATCATCAGCACCCGGGCGCACTTCGCGCCAGCGGGGAAGGAAGGAATCAGACATGGTTTTGGCAGGCCGCAGGCAGGGCTGCTCCGGGAGGGGCAGTTGCAGGCGAGCGAGAGAAAAGGTGCTGCATCATAGTGAATTTGGCAAGCCTTGTAGAGAGAGGGAAACTCTCTAACCAGCGCCAGAGCGGGGACTGCAAGGCCCCGCATGCCCGGGTCGGCGCAAGGCTGTGGTGCGGTAGCACTGGATTGTTGGGTGAATGCGATAGATAATCACAATGACATTGAGAACAAATACGGCTGGTTGCCTGCAGCAACCGGCCTGTTTCGGGAGAGAGGGTTTCCATGAACTGTGTGCAATGTGGCGAGGCATTGGCCGCCAGCGCTAAATTCTGTCGAAAATGCGGCTGCAAGGTGCAGAGCGCAGCGGCGCCCGAGGCCGTAGCCAGCCCCCGCAGTGCGCCGGCTGCGCCGGTGGCCGCCTACGCCACCTGCCCCGATTGCGGCGCGCTGTGCAAGGGCCAGGCGCTGTTTTGCAAGCAATGCGGATGCCGGTTTGAAGAGACGCCTGGTTTTGAGGACACGGCTCCCTACTGGGACGCGCCGCTGAGCGTGGCCGAAGAAAAGGCCATTCTGGTCTTTGGCAATGTGCAGGACAGCTCCCTGCCGCCCTCCAGCTTGCCGCCCGGCGAGCGCATCCAGACCAGCGCTGCGATGGTGATTGGCGGCGCGGCGGCGAGCCCGGCAGCGGCCGTGCCGGCGCCCGCGTTGCGCGAGCCCGAGGTGCCCTTGTGGGAGACCGATGCCTCTGCCAAGCGTGCCCCTCCCGTCGCAGCGGACCCCCCTCTGCGGCCGCGCGCCAGCGCGCAGCTGCGCAACCCCATGCCTGAAGCCCCGCCGCCCCCCAGCGGGCAGGGGCTGCGCATCGTGCTGGCGCTGCTGGGCATTGCCGTGTTGGCCGGTGGCGGTGCCTGGTGGTGGACGAGCCAGCAAGGGCGCCCGGCCGGTGGCGCGGTGGCTGCGCCCAGTGTCTCCGCACCGGCAGCGCCCGCCCAGCCCGTGGCCGCTGATGTGGCGGTGCCGGTAGAGGCCGCAGCGCCTGCGATGGTCGCTACCGATGCCGCCCTCGCCCCCAATGAAACGCTGCTGGCGCCAGCGCCCGCCGAGGATGCTGCGGCCGCAGCGGTGGCGGTGGAGGAAGCGCCCGCCCCAGCACCTGCACCGGCCCGCCCGGCGGTGCGCAAGCCGGTGCGCAAACAGACTTTGGATGATTTGCTCAATTGAAGGAGAGCCTTGTGAAACTATTGATGAAAATGTCCGCCCTGGTGTCGGTGCTCGCGCTGGCCGGCTGTGCTGCCCCGCCGCCAGAACCCGCACCGGCTCCCGCACCGGCTCCCGCGCCGGCCGTACCGGTGCAGGTCGAATGTGGTGTCGCATCGCCCCCCGGCTGCCGTGAGCCTGCCGTGCCACCTGCCCTGGTGACCTGGGAGCAGAAGATGAAGGGCGAGATCGACGAGGCCGAGGCCCTGCGCCTGCGTGCCGTCGAGGCCATGTCCGCCTTGCCTGCCAAGCAGCGCATCAAGGAAGGCAGCAAGACCATGACCACCGAGCAGGTCTTCAGCACCAGCCAGTCGCCCGCCACGCGCGCCATGCCGGTGCTCGATTCGGTCTCGCTCGATCTGCCCTGGGCCGCCAAGTCGCGCCAGGAGCACAAGGATGCGATGGTCGCCATCAAGGACATTGCCACGATGATGGCCGACAACCGCGGCGGCGCCACGATTTTTGTCACCGTCTCGCCACGTGATCTGCGCGCCAAGAAGGTCAACACCAATTCCGGCACCGCGCCCACCGAGGCCGGCAACCCGGTCGAGGTCAAGAAATCGGCCGACAAGAATGTGCCCGCCGGTGTCGAGCATTTCGTGATCCAGGCCAAACCCTGGCCCAGCCGCATCGACTGAGCAGGCGGCCCATCCCCCCATCTCCGCCATGAAAGCGCCTGCGCAGGCCATGGCGGAGCAGCTATACGGTAAAAACGACGAAGGAATCGCAGATGTCTTCTCCCCAATCGATGTTGAAGTCCATTGACTTTGGCCAACTGATGCGAGCGGCCGAGGGGCTGACCCAGTGGCGCGTGCTCGGCTTGTCGTTCCTGACCTGGCTGGCCGGAGGGCTGGTGATGGTGGGCGGCCAGATGCTGGCGACCCGTGCGGGCAGCATGCTGCTGGCGCTGCTGTTCCTGGTCATCGCCTCGGTGGTGTTCTCGGCCGGCATGTCGGCCGTCGGCATCCTGCTGCAGGACAAGGCCAAGGATGTGGAGCAGCGCAGCGTGGCGGCCGCCATCCGCGCGGGCCTGCTGTGTGTGCCGCGATTTATCCTGTTTGGTCTGCTGGTGCTGGCCGTGGTGCTGGGCCTGTGCCTGGTGGCGGCCATTGTGTATTTCGTCTGCAAGATCCCGTTCATCGGACCGATCCTGCTGTTCTTTGCCCACCCGGTGATGGTGATCGCCGCCTCGGTGTTCTTCATCGCGCTGTACTGGGTCGCCGCGCCACTGCTCGCGCCGGCGATCTGGGACGGCCGCTCGCTGCGCCGCGCCGTATCGCTGGTGGTGGCTGTCGTGCGCACGCGCCTGGTGCCACTGGTGCTGATGCTGCTGGCGCTCTATATCGTCATCACCGTGATCACCTTGGTGGTGTTTACCGGCTTCATCCCCGGCTTTGCCTACATGACGGCCATTGCCAGCGGCGTGATTGGCCCGAGCATGATGGCCTCGATGGGCGGCATGGGCAACTCCGCCGCCTTTGGCGCGATGGCCAGCAGCGGCCATATGCTGGCCGGTACGCTGTCGACCGTGATCCTGTTTGCGGTGCTGATGGCGCTGACCATGCAGGTAATGATCATGGGCGTGAACATCATCTACCTGATGGTCACCGATGGCCTCGATGAGCAGGGCACCGAAGAGAGTCTGCAGGCCGGCATTGACCTGGCGCGCGAAAAGGCCCGCCAGGCCCAGGGCATGGCCCGTGAAGCGGCCGACAAGGTGCGCCACGCCGCGCATATGGATGGCCATGGCCACCAGGGTGCTGCGGCACGAGGCCCGGCAGCGCCTGTGGCGCCAGTGACGCCAGCCGCACCGGTGGCACCGCACCACGATATCTTTGCCCCGGCTCCTGCGCCGGTCGCACCTGTCGCACCGGCTGCTCCCGTAGCGTCCGCGCCGGTACCCGCCCCTGCGCCTGTGCCGCCTTCGGCGCCCGTGGCTCCGGTACCACCTGCCCCCGTGTCGCAAGCCCCTGTGGCCCCGGCACCCGTGGTGGCGCCAGCCCCCGTGCAGCCGCCCGTAGCGCCAGCTACCGCAGCGGGTCTGGGTGGCGCAGCGGTGGCTGGCGGCGCGGCAGCTTCGGCCTTGCCGCCTGCGGCAGCCCCAGCGGCACAGGCGGCCTCCGAGCCCTTGCTGCGCTGCCGCAGCTGCTTTGAAGTGGTGGCGGCCGACGATGTGTTCTGCGGCCACTGCGGCTTCCAGCTCAAGCCTTGACGGGTTGTGGCATTCTTTGAGGGCGCGCAAGCGCCCTTTTTCATGGCACTCTGTATCCGCCCGTAAGCGCGGCTTCATTGGTAAAAGAGTGTTGTCAATCCGGGCAAAACGGCAGACCGGCTGCGGCGATTCACGTCAGGCAGGTTACACTTTGCCGATTCATGTCCAGTAACTAGATCGGCTTATAACCATGTCAGGTGAAACGACCCAGCGCAGCGGTTTCGATATGAAAAGCGCCCAGTTGCCGGTGGTTGCGTTCGCACTGCGTTCGGCCGACCTGGAGCAGTTGGCGCAGGAGTTTGCCGAGCGTTTTGGCAGCGACTCCGCCTTCTTCGACCACGACCCGGTGCTGGTCGATCTGGCGCAGCTGCGCGAGGCCGATGAGGACATCGACTTTTCTGCCCTGGTGGCCTTGCTGCGCCAGTACCGCACCACACCGGTGGCGGTGCGCGGCGGCAGCGAGGCGCAGATGGCCCGCGCCTATGCGGCGGGGCTGATCGCCGCGCCCGAGGCGCCACCTGCGCGCAAGGCGGCTGAGCCCGAAGTGCGCGAGGTCGAAGTCGAGGTCATCAAGGAAGTGCAGCTGCCGGCCAAGGCGACCATGCGGGTCGACAAACCGATGCGCTCGGGTCAGCAGGTCTATGCGGCGGGCAGCGATGTGATCGTCAACGCCATCGTCAGCTACGGCGCCGAGGTGATTGCCGATGGCAACGTCCATGTCTACGGGCCCTTGCGGGGCCGGGCCGTGGCCGGCGCCCGGGGGGATAAGAGTGCACGTATTTATTGCACCTGTTTTGAGCCGCAGCTGGTGTCCATCGCGGGCATCTACCGCACGGTCGAGTCGGATTGGCCCGCCGAGCTGTCGGGCAAGGCAGCCGTGGTGCGGCTTGAAGGTGAGAAACTGTTGATCGAACCGCTGTGACAGGCGCACGGGGACGGCCCGCACCGGGCTTTGGACATTTGAGGACGTAAAGGGATCGGATCGAAAGATGGCAAAAATCGTCGTTGTAACTTCCGGCAAGGGCGGAGTTGGAAAAACTACCACCAGTGCAAGCTTTGCGGCCGGACTGGCGCTGAGCGGGCACAAGACTGCGGTGATCGACTTCGATGTCGGCCTGCGCAATCTGGACCTGATCATGGGCTGCGAGCGCCGTGTGGTCTATGACCTGATCAATGTGATCCAGGGCGAGGCCAACCTCAACCAGGCGCTGATCAAGGACAAGCAGCTCGAGAACCTCTACATCCTGGCCGCCTCGCAAACGCGCGACAAGGATGCGCTGACGCAGGAGGGGGTCGAGAAGATCCTCAAGGACCTGGCCGCGATGGACTTTGATTTCATCGTCTGCGACTCGCCCGCCGGTATCGAGAGCGGGGCGCTGATGGCCATGCACTTTGCCGACGAGGCGCTGGTGGTCACCAACCCCGAGGTCTCTTCCGTGCGTGACTCGGACCGCATTCTGGGCATGCTCAGCTCCAAGACCAAGCGCGCCGTCGATGGCGGCGATCCGATCAAGGAGCATTTGCTGATCACCCGCTACAACCCCAACCGGGTGCAGGACGGCCAGATGCTGTCGCTGGAGGATATCCAGGACATTCTGCGCATTCCGCTGATTGGTGTGATTCCCGAGTCGGAGTCGGTGCTGCAGGCGTCCAACCAGGGCACGCCTGCGATCAACCTGAACCAGACCGATGTGTCCGAAGCCTACAAGGATGTGGTGGCACGCTTTTTGGGTGAAGACAAGCCGATGCGCTTTACCGATGCGCAAAAGCCTGGTTTCTTCAAACGCATTTTTGGGAGGTAAGTTCAATGTCCTTGCTGTCCCTGTTCTTGGGTGAAAAGAAAAAGACCGCGTCGGTCGCCAAGGAGCGGCTGCAGATTATTTTGGCGCGTGAGCGCACTGGGCGTAGCAACAACCAGCCGGACTATCTGCCTGCGCTGCAAAAAGAGCTGATGGCGGTGATCGCCAAGTACGTCTCCATCAATCCGGATGACGTCCGCGTCAACCTGGAACGACAAGACAACCTTGAAGTTCTTGAAGTAAAAATCGAGCTTCCAGACAAGTAAGTCGGTGGGGATCCTGTCCTGGGTGCATGTGTGCTCTGGCGGATTCTTGTTCTGGATGGGACTTTGGCAGTTTTCGTTTTTGGGTGGCGATATGGGCCCGCATGCGTTGTTGTGGCGCCTTGCCATACCAAAGTATTGTCTGCGGCGCCACGCCTAGCCTGCGGGCCCATCTCGCCATTGGGGTGGGTGGCTTGGGCGCTGTGCGCGCTGCTCCTAGCTGTTGAATACCGGAATCACCATCCTGTTTTCCGTTCTTCAAAAACAAACGCGACCTTCGGGTCGCGTTTTCGTTGGGGGTAAGTCGGTGGACTTCTGGTGGGTCGTGGATAAGTCAGCGGCTTATCCACAAAACTATGCACATGGCCGTGCTTTTCCCCTCAGTTATGCACTGGGCTCGGCCGTGTTGTCGTAGGCGTGGGCTTTCCAGTACTTGAAGGTGCCCTGGGCGGTGGCCAGGATGCGGCGGTTGGCGTCGTAGATGTTGGCCTGGCAGGTGCACAGCGAGCGGCCCTGGTTGATGACCCAGCCTTCGGCAACCAGCGGGCCACGGCCCGGGTAGATGAAGCGCGAGGACATCTCGACGGTGACGGCGGTGCTCGACGGCGCGCCGGGCGCGAGCACCGCAGCGCGGGACATGGCCACGTCCAGCAGGGTCATCAGGATGCCGCCATGCGCGGCGGGCAGCTGGTTGCACAGCTCCTCGCGCAGGTCGGGCAGGTGCACGCGCACAATGCCGTCTTCAAAGTTCGGGTCCTGGCGCGCGCCGATGAGGCGCAGAAAGGGCACGCGGGTGTTGAGGTCCTCGATGCTCAGCTGCTGGCGGGGTGGGGTGGTGCTCATGCGGCGGCCTTGGCGTCGCGCACCATGTTGCGCGCAATGATGATCTGCTGGATCTGGGTCGTGCCTTCGTAGAGGCGGAACAGGCGCACATCGCGGTAGAAGCGCTCGATGCCGTACTCGGCCATATAGCCCGAGCCGCCCAGGATCTGCACCGCGCGGTCGGCCACGCGGCCGCACATCTCGGTGGCAAACATCTTGGCGCTCGATGCCTCGGTCGAGACGTTCTGGCCCGCGTCGCGGCGGCGCGCGGCGTCAATGGTCATGCACTCGGCGGCATACAGCTCGGCCTGGCTGTCGGCCAGCATGGCCTGCACCAGCTGAAAGTCGCAGATCGCCTGGCCAAACTGCTTGCGCTCGAGCGAGTACTGCAGCGCGTCGCGCAGGATGCGCTTGGCGCAGCCCACGGCCACGGCGGCGATGTGGATGCGGCCTTTTTCCAGCACCTTCATCGCGGTCTTGAAGCCGCGGCCCTCTTGCAGGCCGATCAGGTTGGCGGCGGGCACCTTGACGTTGTCAAAGATCACATCGCAGGTGTGGGCGCCGCGCTGGCCCATCTTCTTGTCGTACTTGCCAAAGGTGATGCCCGGGCTCTTGGCATCGACGATGAAGGATGAGACGCCCCCCGCGCCCTTGTCGGCCGGGTTGGTGCGCGCCATCAGGGTGAACATGCCGGCATGGGGCGCATTGGTGATAAAGCGCTTGGTGCCGTTGACGAGGTAGTGGTCGCCCTGCTTGACGGCGGTGGTGCGCAGGGAGGCGGCGTCCGAGCCGGCTTCGGGCTCGGTCAGCGCGAACGAGGCGATCACCTCGCCGGTGGCCAGGCGTGGCAGCCACTCGGCCTTCTGGGCATCGGTGCCATCCATCAGAATGCCTTGCGAGCCGATGCCCACCGTGGTGCCGATCACCGAGCGGAAGGCGGGCGAGGTCTGGCACAGCTCCAGCAGCACATGCACTTCCTCCTCCATCGTCAGCTCCAGACCGCCGAACTGCTCGGGAATCGTCAGGCCAAACAGGCCCAGCTCGCGCATCTCCTGCACGATGGCTTCGGGGATCTCGTCGGTCTCGGCGACTTCGTTTTCGGCGGGCACCAGGCGCTCGCGCACAAAGCGGCGCACGCTGTCGAGCAGCGCCTCCAGGGTTTCTGGGTCTCGAATCATGGATGGTTCTCTGTTGTGTTCTGTAGCGCAGGTCAGAGCGTTGCCGCCGTGCCCAGGATCGCCGTGGCCTGGCTGGACAAGGTGCCGCCATTGCCATGGGCCAGTGCCAGCTGGGCGCCCGCCACCTGGCGTTCGCCGCAGTTGCCGCGCAGCTGGCGCACCGCCTCGATCAGCGCAAAGATGCCGTACATGCCTGGGTGCACGCAGGACAGGCCCCCGCCATTGGTGTTGACCGGCAGGCTGCCGCCCGGCGCAATCGCGCCGCTGGCAACAAAGGCACCGGCCTCGCCCTTTTTGACAAAGCCCAGGTCTTCCAGGAAAAGCAGGGTGTTGATGGTGAAGGCGTCATAGAGCTCGACCACATCCATGTCCTGCGCTGTCAGGCCTGCCATCGCAAAGGCCTGCGCGCCGGACTGGCTCGCAGCGGTGACGGTGAGGTCGGGCATCGACGAGATCTGGCGGTTCCAGCAGGCCGTGGCATTGCCCAGCACATAGATGGGGGCGTTGGGGCCG
This sequence comes from Comamonas sp. 23, assembly GCF_049601575.1. Taxonomy (NCBI): domain Bacteria; kingdom Pseudomonadati; phylum Pseudomonadota; class Betaproteobacteria; order Burkholderiales; family Comamonadaceae; genus Comamonas; species Comamonas sp. 23. Next base: position 310,671 of record NZ_CP187127.1, read on the forward strand.
CGCTGGGCGTCTTCTGCGCGGCTGAGCACAAAGGCGCCGCCGCCATCGGTCACCAGGCAGCAGTCGCGCACGGTGAAGGGATCGGCCACCATGCGCGCGCCCAGCACCTGCTCGATGGAGAGCGGATCGCGCATGAAGGCCTCGGGGTTCTTCTGCGCCCACTGGCGCGCCGAGACGGCGACGGCCGCAAGCTGCTCGCGTGTGGTGCCGTACTGGTGCATGTGGCGGGCCGCAGCCATCGCATAGGCTGCGACCGGCATCGTGGGCTCAAACGGGTGCTCAAAGGGCTGCGGGTCCATGAACTTGCGCGCAGCGGTCGATTCTTTGCGGCCAAAGGCGGCCGAGCGCTGGGCGCTGCCGTAGCAGACCAGCACATGCTTGCACTGGCCGGCCTCCAAGGCCATGATCGAGGGCAGCAGGTGGGCGATAAAGCTGGAGCCGCCCAGCATGGTGCCATTGACGTAGTTTGGGTTGATGCCCAGGTGCTCGATCACCGGCATGGGCCACATGGTGGCGTTGACGCTGCAGGTGGCCAGGCCGTCGATGTCCTGCATCGTCAGGCCCGCATCGGCCACGGCCGCATGGGCGGCGCGGGCGAGCAGCAGCATGTCGTCCGAGCCCGGGGCTTCGCCGCAGCCATAGGTGGCCACGCCGGTGATGGCGGCCTTGCCGCGCAGCGCGCGCAGGCCGCTGCTGGTATGTACTTGTGCCATGTTTTTATCCCTCGTTATGCGGCTTTGAACACCACCAGGCCCTTGCCGTTGTGCTCGATGACTTCGGCCTTCACCGCCATGCCGATCTTCACATCGGCCGGTGCCATGCCTTCGACGCGGCTCATCATGCGCGGGCCTTCTGCCAGGTCCACCAGCGCGACGTTGTAGTCGCCACCAGCCTCGGTCTTGCGGCGGATCACTGTGGTCGAGTAGACCGTGCCCTGGCCGCTGGGTTGCTCCCAGGCCAGCGCATCGCTGCCGCAATGCGGGCACAGCTCACGGGGGTAGAAGATGGCCTGGGCGCAGGCCTTGCAGCGCTGAATCTGGAAGCTGCCCGTATCCAATGCAGCCTGGTACTGGCTTGACATCGAGGGTGTCATTGCGGAATCTTTCTGAGGAGATAGCGGATGCTCAAGCATGGCCCCATTGCCTGCTGCACGCAATTATTGGTTGCCGAAGAGGGGGTTTGGCCGCGCTTGACGAACCTGGGTGACAGCAGTTTGCTCTAGAAGACCATCAGGGTTTTCTAGGCTTTGGCGCAGCCTAAGGCGGCGCTTGGCAAATGCAGAAACCGGCGCGCTGGAAATCTCTAGCATCGTCTGTCAAACGCTTTCTATAAAACCGGAGACAAGACCATGAAAATGACCGCGCTGGCTTTGGCCATGGCCGCATGCTGCACCACGGGCGCGCAAGCGCAGGGCATCTCTGACGACGTCGTCAAGATTGCCGTGCTCAGCGATATGTCCGGCCCCTATGCCGACACCGCAGGGCGGGGCTCGCTCGAAGCCGCGCGCATGGCGGTGGAAGACTTTGGCGGCAGTGTGGGGGGCAAGAAGATCGAGGTGGTGTTTGCCGACCACCAGGGCAAGGCCGATGTCGGTGCCAGCCGCGCGCGCACCTGGTTTGACACCGATGGCGTGGACGTGGTGGTGGACCTGAACAACTCGGCCGTCGCGATGGCGGTCTACAACCTGGCCAAGGAGCGCAACAAGCTGGTGCTGACCTCGGGCGGCGCATCGGATGCGCTGACCAGCGAAGCCTGCATCCCCACTGCCATCCACTACACCTATGACACCTATGCGATGGCCAGCGGCGTGGCCCATGCGATGCTGGAAAAAGGCAAGAAGGACTGGTACATCATGGCGGTGGACTATGCCTTCGGCAAGGCCGGCGCCGAGACGGTGACCAATATCGTCAGCAAGGGCGGCGGCAAGATCGTGGGCCGCACCAACTTCCCGCTCAATGCCAGCGATTTCTCGTCATTTGTGCTGCAGGCGCAGGAGTCCAAGGCCTCGGTGGTCACCCTGGTGAGCGCGGGCAATGACACGATCAATGCGATCAAGTCGGCCAAGCAGTTTGGCCTGATGCAAAAGCAGACGGTGGCGCCGCAGTTCATGTTCATCCAGGACGTGCATTCGCTGGGCCTCAAGACCGCGCAGGGCCTGACCTTTGCGACCGCCTTCTACTGGGACCGCACGCCCGAGACGCGCGCCTTCTCGCAGCGCTTTTTTGAGCGCATGGGCAAGAAGACCATGCCCTCGATGGTGCATGCCGGTACCTACTCGGCCGTGACCCAGTACCTCAAGGCCGTGGCGGCCACCAAGACCGACGATGGCCCCGCGGTGACCAAGTACCTCAAGTCCAACAAGATCGAGGATTTCTTCAGCCAGAACGGCCATGTGCGCGAGGACGGCCGCATGGTGCACGACCTCTACCTGGTGCAGGTCAAGTCGCCTGAGGAATCCAAAGGCCCTTGGGACTACTACAAGGTGCTGGCCACCATTGCGGGTGACCAGGCCTTCCGGCCCATGGCCGATGGCAAGTGTGGTTTCTTGAAAAAGTAACCACAGACTTATCCACAGGCAACGCGGTCTTCAGCGCTGAAAGACCGCGTTATGCATTCCAAACCCCCTTGCAGGAGCCCAGCATGTCCCAAGCTTATCCACAGTTGCAACTATTTATCAACGGCCAATGGCTGTCCGCCGACGGCCGCAAGAGCGAGCCGGTCATCAACCCGCTCGACGAATCCACGCTGGGCCAGCTGCCTCACGCCAGCGCCGCCGATCTGCAGGCCGCCCTGCAGGCCGCCAACGCAGCCTTTGAAGGCTGGAAGCGCACCTCGCCGCTGGCCCGCTCGGACATCTTGCGCAAGGCCGCCAGCCTGATCCGCGAGCGTGCCGACCACATTGCTCGCTGCATGACCTTGGAGCAGGGCAAGCCGGTGCGCGAAGCCAAACTGGAAGTGCTGGCCGCTGCCGACACCTATGACTGGTATGCCGAAGAGGGCCGCCGCAACTATGGCCGCCTGGTGCCCGGCAAGACCCCGACCCAGCGCATCGCGGTGCACCATGAGCCCGTCGGCGTCTGCGCCGCCTTTGCACCCTGGAACTTCCCGGCCATCACCCCCGCACGCAAGATTGCCGGCGCGCTGGCCGCCGGCTGCACCCTGGTGCTCAAGCCCGCCGAGGAAACCCCTGCCACCGCCCAGGAGCTGGTGCGCGTGCTGTACGACGCCGGCCTGCCCGCTGGCGTGCTGAACATGGTGTTTGGCGTGCCGGCCGAGGTCTCGGGCTACCTGCTCGACCAGCCCGAGGTGGCCAAGTTCTCGTTCACCGGCTCCACCGCCGTGGGCAAGATGCTGGCCTCGCATGCCGCCAAGAGCATGAAGCGCGCCACCTTGGAGCTGGGCGGCCATGCACCGGTCATCGTCTGGAAGGATGCCGACATCAACAAGGCCGCCGATGCCCTGGTCGCCGGCAAGTTCCGCAATGCCGGCCAGGTCTGCATCTCGCCCACGCGCTTTTATGTACACCGCGATGTGTTCGACAGCTTTGTGAGCGCCTTTGTCGAGCGCACCAAAAAGCTCAAGGTCGGCAACGGCCTGGACGAGAGCAGCCAGATGGGCCCGCTGGCCAATCCGCGCCGCATCGAGGCCCTCACCCGCCTGATCGCCGATGCCCAGGAGAAGGGCGCTACGCTGCACACCGGCGGCAAGCGCATGCCCGGCAAGGGCTTCTTCTGGGAGCCCACTGTCATCAGCAACCTGCCCGAAGACGCCGGCCTGATGAACGAGGAGCCCTTTGGCCCGGTCGCGCTGATCAATCCCATCGCCGACATGGACGAAGCGCTCCAGCGCGCCAACCGGCTGCAATACGGCCTGGCCGCCTATGCCTTCACGCAGGACAGCGCCGTGCGCCAGCAACTCTCCAACGGCGTGCAGACCGGCATGCTGGGCATCAACACCTTGAACATCTCGATGGCCGAGGCACCGTTTGGCGGCGTCAAGGAAAGCGGCTGGGGCTCGGAATGCGGCATTGAAGGCCTGCAGGCTTACTGCAATATCAAGCTGGTCAGCGAAGACCAGTAAAGCCGGTTTTCCCCTTCCCGGGCCCTGCTGCCGGGCCCAGGAATGGAACCAAAAGGCGCGCCAGGTATTCAGACTGCACAATCGCCGCTGGTGTGTACCCACTCCAGCGTTTTTTGTCTTTCAGAAATACAACGATGAGCGCAAGTTTGCAGATCGGGCCGTTCTCACTGCCCTGGGGTTTGGTCATTTTGATGCTGGCATGGCTTGCGGCCGATGTGCTGCTGGCGCGCTGGGCGCGCAAGCGCGGCCTGTCCACAACGCCGCATGCCTGGCTGCTGCCGCTGTTGGCGCTGGTGGCGGCGCGCCTGGGCTTTGTCGCCCGCTATGCCGATGAGTACCTGGCGCAGCCGCTGTCAATGCTGAATGTGCGCGATGGGGGCTGGGAGCCCTGGGCGGCGCTGGCGGTGGCGGTTGTCTATATGTGGTGGCTGTGGCTGCGCAAAAAGGCCGTGTTCCAGCCGCTGGCGGGTGCGGCGGCGCTGTTTGCGGCGCTGTGGCTGGGCGGCCATGCGCTGTTCTACAACTTCTCCTCCAGCGCCAAGGCCTTGCCGCCGCTGTCGCTGGTGGCGCTCGATGCCCAAAGCCATGCGCTCGACCAGTTCAAGGGCAAGCCCGTGGTCATCAACCTCTGGGCCAGCTGGTGCACCCCCTGCGTGCGCGAGATGCCCGCGCTGCTCGAGGCGCAAAAGCGCTACCCACAGGCGCAGTTTCTGTGGGTGAACCAGCAAGAGGCGCCCGAGGTGGTGCTCAAGGCCGCGCGCGGCTTTGGCCTGCCCGATGGCCAGGTGCTGCTCGATCCGCGCAACAGCATGGGCGAGGTGGCCGGCAGCCGCGCGCTGCCCACCACCTTGTTCTATGACGCCAGCGGCCAGTTGCAGGGCCAGCGCGTGGGCGAGTTGTCTGCCGCCAGCCTGAACGACTTCATGCAGCAGATCGTTCCGCCTACGACGCCGTAGCGCTTGCGGGCGCTGCAGCGGTCTGCTCCGCCTCCAGCCGGGCCTGCAGCTCGCGCTTCATCACCTTGCCATTGGCATTCACCGGCAGCTCATCGATGGCGATGATGCGCGCCGGCCGCTTGTAGGGCGCCAGGTGCTCGCGCAGGTGTTCCTGCAGCGCCTGCGCATCGGGTGGATGGCGGGCATCCTGCACGACAAAGGCGATCACGGCCTCGTTGCCATCGGCTTCCTTCTGGCCCACCACCGCTGCGCGCTGGATGCCGGGGAAGCTGCCCAGCGCATGCTCGACCTCGCTGGGGTAGACGTTGAAGCCCGAGCGGATGATCATCTCCTTGAGGCGGCCCACGACGAAGAGCGCGCCATCGGCATGCAGCTCGCCCAGGTCGCCGGTGGCGTACCAGCCGCCGTCGCGCAAAGCGGCTGCCGTGGCCTCGGGGTCACGGAAGTAGCCGGGCATCAGGCCCGTGCCCCGCACCCAGATTTCACCGCGCTCGCCGGTCGGCAGCGGACGGCCGCTGTGCGGATCGACGATCTGCAGTTCCGCGCCATCGATGCAGTAGCCAGCGCTGGTGTCGCTGCGGGCTTCGTCGATGTGCGTCAGGTGCAGCGAGCCGGCGTATTCGCTCATCGCATAGCCATGGTGCAGGGTCTGGCCAAACAGCGCCTCGACCTTGGTTTTCAGCGCCAGATCGAGCGGGCCGGCGCCAGTGTAGAGGTAGCGCAGATGCGGCGCCGCCGGTTGGCGGATGCCCTGCTGCTCGCAGTACTGCAAGAGGCGCGCAAACAAGGTGGGCGGGCCTTGCAGCTGCGTGATGCCATGGTGGGCGAGCGCGTCGAGCAGATCGGCGGGCTCGAACTGGCTGCGCATCTCCAGCGCGGCGCCGGCCGACAGCGAGGCCAGCAGCACCGTGCCCAGGCCGAAGATATGGGTCATCGGCACGAAGGCATAGACCTTGTCATCGGGACCGAGCCGGCGCGACTGGGCCGAGACGCGGGCAAAGTGCGCCACACCGCGCTGGCTCATCAGCACGCCCTTGGGGGTGCCGGTGGTGCCGGAGGTGAAGATGATGGCAGCGACCGGATTGCCGTCCGGCTCGGGCTCGGCGCGCGCATCGGCACGCACCGCCGTGTGGGCCAGGCCCGGCACGCAGGAGGGGCTGACGCCATAGCGCTCGGCGTGCGCGGCAGCGGCCTTGGAGACGCGGTTGGTGAAGTAGACCACCCGCGCATCGGCCTTGTCGGCAAAGCCGCGCACCTCGCCGGGCGCCATGCGGGCATTGACGCCGCAGGCCCAGGCGCCCACGCGGCTGCAGGCCAGCAGCAAGGCGGCATGCTCGGGGCAGTTCTCGGCGACCACCAGCACGCGGTCGCCGCTGCGCACCTGCAGCGCGCGCAGCTCCGCCTCCAGCGCATCGACCAGGCGGCCCAGGTCGGCATAGCTCAGCGTGCGGTCCGGCAGGTAGATGAAGGGCCGGTCAGGGGCCTCCTGCAGCCAGCGGTCCAGAAACTGGTGAATGCGAAATTCCATATGTTCCTCTTCAGTCCACCACAATGCCCTGGGTCACGGTGGACCACATCTGGCGTTCCTTGGCGGCGCGCTCGACCAGGGTCTGGGGGCTGCCCGTCCATTCGTCGTAGCCCAGCTCCTTGTACTTGGCCTTGAGCTCAGGCTGGGCCAGCGCGGCATTGATCGCCTTGTTCAGGCGCATCTGCAGCTCGGGCGCCATGCCCTTTGGGCCGTAGACAGCATACCAGCCGCCGACATCAAAGCCCTTGAGGCCTTCGATGCCGCTTTCGGCAAAGGTCGGCACATCGGGCAGCGCCGGGTTGCGCTGGGGCGAGGTGACGGCAATGGGCGTCACCTTCTTGCCGTGGATATAGGTGCCGGCGGTGCTGATGATGTCCATCATCATGTTGATCTGGCCGCCCATCACATCGGTCATCGCTGGCGCGTTGCCGCGGTAGGGCACATGGTTCAGCTCGATGCCGCTGCGCTTGGCAAACAGCAAGGTGCCCAGGTGGTTGGAGCCGCCAACGCCCGCCGATGCATAGCTGAGCTTGCCAGGGTGGGCCTTGGCATAGTCGACCAGCGCCTGCGTGGTCTTGAAGGACTCGTTGTTGTTGGCCACCAGCACGTTGTAGTAGCTCAGCACCGGCGCGATCGGGGTCAGGTCCTTGACCGGGTCGAACTGCATCTTGCGCATCACGTTGGGGCTGATGGTGATCGTGGGGCTGGCGGCAAACCACAGGGTCAGGCCATCGGGGTTGGCGCGCGAGGTCTCATTACCCGCCAGGGTGGCATTGGCGCCGGTCTTGTTGTCGACCACGACGGTGCTGCCCAGCTCCTTGGACAGCGCGATGGACAGCAGGCGTGCGCCCTGGTCCACGGGGCCGCCGGCCGAGTAGCCGACGATGAGGCGCACCGGTGCGCCCGATCCCAGGCCCCCTTGGGCATGGGCAGCAGCGCAGAGGCTGAGGGCGGCGGCTGCCGTGGCGGCCAGCAGGCTGCGGCGGTGGATGAAGGTCATGTCTTGTCTCCTGGTTTTTTGTCGTAGGTGGCAGCTGCCGTGCGTCAGTAGCGCTCGAACACGGCGGCAATGCCCTGGCCGCCGCCGATGCACATGGTCTCCAGGCCGTAGCGCCCCTTGCGGCGTTCGAGCTCATGCAGCAAGGTGGCCAGAATGCGCACGCCCGTGGCGCCAATCGGGTGGCCCAGCGAGATGCCCGAGCCGTTCACATTCAGGCGCTCGGCATCGTTCCACTCCAGGCCCTGCAGCACGGCCAGCACCTGGCAGGCAAAGGCCTCGTTGATCTCGACCAGGTCCATGTCGTTCATCGACAGGCCCAGCTTGCCCAGCAGCTTCTTGACGGCAGGCACCGGGCCAATGCCCATGCGCGAGGGCTCGCAGCCGGCAGCGGCCCAGCCCACCAGGCTGGCCATCGGCGTCAGGCCCAGCTCCTGGAGCTTGTCTTCGGCAACGATGAGGCAGGCGGCCGAGGCATCGTTTTGCTGGCTGGCATTGCCGGCGCTGACGGTGCCGCCCTTCATCAGCGCGCGCAGCTTGCCCAGCGAGTCCATCGTGGCATCGGCGCGAAAGCCCTCGTCGCGGCTGAACAGCATGGGCTCGCCCTTGCGTTGCGGCACGCTGACGGGTACCACCTCGGCATCAAAGCGGCCGGCCTGCCAGGCGGCAGCAGCACGCTGGTGGCTGCGCAGCGCAAAGGCGTCGGCCTCTTCGCGGCTGATGCCATAGTCGCGCGCCAGGTTCTCGGCGGTCTCGATCATGCCGGAGATGACGCCAAAACGCTCCACCGGTTGCGAGCGCTCGCGGCCCCGGTCCAGGCGGTCATACATGGTGACGCTGCCGGCGCGCTTGCCCCAGCGCATATCGGTGGTGTAGTACTCGATATTGCTCATGCTCTCCACACCACCGGCGATCACGACATCGGCGGCGCCGCTTTGCACCATCATGCAGGCGGTGACCACCGCTTGCAGGCCGCCGCCGCAGCGGCGGTCGAGCTGCATGCCGGGCACTTCCACCGGCAGGCCGGCCTGCAGCGCGGCCCATCGGCCCACGCAAGGCGTTTCGCTGCTGGCGTAAGACTGGGCAAACACCACATCGTCGATGCGGCTGGGGTCGATGTCACTGCGCTCGACCACGGCACGCACGGTGGTGGCGGCCAGGTCCTCGACCGAGACGGGGCGCAGGCTGCCCCCGTAGGTGCCTACCGGGGTTCGCAAAGGGGTGACGATGGCGGCTTTACGCATGGTTATGTCTCCAGAAAATTGAATCTATTCAGTTGTTGGCGCGCTTGGGCCGCCAGAAGGTCTCGGTGTTCAGGCGCGGCAATCGCCAGCATCGCGCGCACGCGCTGGGCCAGGCTCAGGCCGCGCAGATCGGCCACGCCATGCTCGGTGACGATCAAACCGGCATCGGCGCGCGGTGTGGAAACCGGCCCGGACAGCTGCGCGACGATGCGCGACTGGCCGCGCGCGGTAGACGGCAGCGCGACGATCGGCAGGCCGCCATCGCAGGCGGCAGCGGCCCGCAAAAAATCCATCGCACCGCCGACCGCGCCCAGGTACTGGCCCGCCACCACCTCGGCATTGATCTGGCCCGTTAGGTCCACCTCGATCGCCGAGTTGATGGCGGTGAGCCGCTGGGTCTGGCCCAGCACCCGGGCGTTGTGGGTGTAGTCGGTGCCGGCAATGCGCAGCGCGCGGTTGTTATGCGCCCAGCGCCGCGTGCGGGCACTGCCCATCAGCAGGCCGGTGACGCTGGTGCCCACATCGATGCCCTTGCGCGCATTGGTGATGACGCCGGCTTCCACCAGGTCGGCGACGCGGTCGCCAATGGTGCCGCTGTGCACGCCCAGATCGCGGTGGCCCTGCAGTGCCTGCAGCACTGCATCGGGCAGGTTGCCAATGCCCAGCTGCAAGGTGGCGCCGTCTTCCACGCGGCTGGCGATCAGCTGCGCAATCGCCTCTTCGGCGGGGCCAATCTTGCCAGCGGGCACATCGACGACGTCCTGGTCGCTCTGCACCCAGGCATCCACATCGGCCAGGCGCAGGCTGGCGCCCGCCACCCAGGGTACATCGGCGTTGACCTCGGCAATCACGCAGCGCGCATGGCGCATGGCAGTGACCAGGTAGTCATGGGCCAGGCCCAGGCTGCAGTCGCCATCGGCATTGGGTGGTGATACCTGGACGAACACCACATCGACGGCGATGCGGCGGCTGGCGATCAGCTGCGGAATCTGTGAATAGTGGCAGGGAATCGGATCGAGCACACCGGCCATGCCGAGCGTGCGGTGCGAGCCACCGGCCGCATAGCCGCGCATGTCGATGGCATCGGCATGGTCAGGCTGCAAGGTGGTTGCGCCGCCAATGCCCAGAAAGACGCTGGTACGCGCAAAGCGCTGGCGCTGGGCCACATAGGCCTGGATCAGCGACAGCGGCTCGGCGGCCGACTGGCCCCAGACGATGCTGTCACCAGCGCGGATGAACTGCGCCAGGTCCAGGTCTGCCAGCGCCATCTGCCGGCCTTGGGCCATGCTCATGGCTGCGCGGCAGCGATGCTGGCATTGCCGTGGCTGAGCACGACAATGCCGCGCTCGACCACCAGCGCGCGGAACTGCAGCGCGTCCCCTTCCTGCCAGACCTCGGTGCGCAAGGTCTCGCCCGGAAACACGGGCGACGAAAAGCGCGCATGCATGCTGCGCAGCAGGCTGGCATCGCCGTTGCAGGCGGTCATCACCAGCGCATGGCAGACCATGCCGTAGGTGGCCAAGCCGTGCAGGATGGGCTTGTCAAAGCCAGCGGCCTGCGCCACTTTGGGATCGGCATGCAGGGGGTTGTAGTCGCCCATCAGGCGGTAGAGCAGGGCGGCCTCGGGGCGGATGGTGTGGGTATAGGTCCAGCGCGGCGCCGTATCGGGCGTGGGCGCCAGTGCCGGCAGCGAGGTATCGCTGGGCTGGCCGCCCAGCGCTTCGCTGTAGCCGCCATCACCCCGGCAGAACGTGACCTGCTCCAAGGTGGCATAGCGCGTGCCATCTTCGCCTTCCAGGCTGCGCTCGCTCACCACAATCGCGCCTTTGCCCGCGCCCTTGTCGATCACGCGCGTGATCCGCGTCTTGCCCACCACCTTGGCCCCCACCGGCAGCGGCTGGTGGATGGTGGTGCGCTGCTCGCCATGCACCAGCTTGACCCAGTCAATTCCCGTATCCGCCTCCTTGGCCCAAAAGCCCGGATAGCCCAGTACCGAGCTCATCGTCGGCAGCGCCTGCAGCGGCTGCGCCATGCCCTCGTAGACCAGCGGCAGATTGCGGGCATCGAGCGGATCATTGCCCACCCCCAGACTCAGCGCATACAGCATCGTGTCGCGCTGCGAATAATCCTGGTGCACCGGCGCAAACGGCCGGTCCTTGAGTTGCTGGTAATTGATGGTCATGGTCGTTGTCTCTGGGGTTGTTGTTGTGCGAAGGTGGAAGGGAAACGGCACTTCGTTATCGGCTCTGGATGCGCACAGGAGGCTGTTCTGGAGGTCCTGCAACGCCACTGGGGGGCATCTGTGAAACTGGCAGAGCACACCTATCGAGCCTGTGTGAACAACTCAGTCGTCCCTACTGAGCGCCATGCCAAAAACTGGCGAGGCCGATCTACCAGGCACCGACGAAGGGCCGCCCCGCCCGGAGGGTGCCGTCCCCCTTTAGGGGGAAGCGGCAACGCCGCACAGGGGGTAGCTTAGACAGGATCCCAACTGAATACTTCCCCCGACCGCTCCATCGGCACAAACGAGGATTTGAGCGCCGGCATCGCATGCGAGGCGATGTCCTCGGGCGTCCAGCCCTCGCCCTGGTGCACCGAGCGCAGCGGGCGCGGTTGGCTCATCAGGAAGATCTCGTTATTGCGCACGGCAAACACCTGGGCGTTCACATCCTTGGCCTGGTCGCTCAGCAGGTAGACGGCCAGCGGGGCGATCTTGTTGGGGGTCATCTGCTTGAGCTTGTCCACGCGGGCCTGCTGCTCGGGCGTGTCGGTGGGGATGGAGCCGATCATGCGGCTCCAGGCAAAGGGCGAGATGCAGTTGCTGCGCACATGGAACTTGGCCATGTCCAGCGCAATGCTCTTGGACAGCGCGACGATGCCCAGCTTGGCGGCCGAGTAGTTGGCCTGGCCAAAGTTGCCGATCAGGCCGGAGGTGCTGGTCATGTGCACCATCGCGCCGCTCTCCTGCTCCTTGAAGTGGTTGGCCGCAGCGCGCGCCACGTAGTAGCTGCCGTAGAGGTGGACCTTGATGACGGCATCCCACTCGTCGACGCTCATCTTGTGGAAGAACCGGTCACGCAGGATGCCGGCGTTGTTGACGATGCCGTCGAGCTTGCCAAAGCTGTCGAGCGCGCATTGCACGATCTTGGCCGCGGCATTGGCGTCCGAGACGCTGTCGGTATTGGCGACGGCCTGGCCGCCTGCGGCCTTGATCTCGTTGACGACCTGTTGCGCGGGGCCGTCGTCATGGCCTTCGCCGGTGGTGGAGGTGCCGATGTCGTTGACGACAACCTTGGCGCCCTGCTGGGCCATGGCCAGGGCCATATCACGGCCGATGCCGCCGCCAGAACCGGTGACGATAACGACTTTGCCTTCGAGCATGGTGGACATGTCTGCTTTTCCTTGGATCTGTGTGTGTCGATGAATGCCACCAGCATGCCGTCCATTAAGCGCATTGCCAATTCGCAAATGCGTAGGCAGGTCTTTGGCAAACTGAAACGACTGGCTCACAAATGCGCGTTAACCCGCTGTCTTCACCGCTGTAAAAGGAGAGGTTCCAATCTCTGCGATTGCGCTGGCGGGCGCAGCCTGCGACAGTGCCACCATGTCGCAAACCCCTGAACCTTCTGCCGCCTCGCTCTCTGCCGAGCAGGTCACCCATTTGCAAAGCTGGATCCACAAGACCGAGACCATGCAGGACCTGGTGGCCCGCACGGCCGCGGCGGGCCTGTCGGCCACCCTGGACCGCGATGATGCCCCGGCCCAGGATGGCGACAGCCTGCCGCCGCTGTGGCACTGGATGAACTTTTTGCCGATGGCGCGGCAAAGCCTGCTGGGGCCGGACGGCCACCCGGCGCGTGGCGGCTTTCTGCCCCCGGTGCCGCTGCCCCGGCGCATGTGGGCGGGCGGTCGCCTGCAGTGGCAGGCGGACAACCCGCTGCGCATTGGCGAGCGCGTCGAGCGCGTCTCGCGCATCGCCTCGGTGGACCACAAGGTGGGCCGCTCGGGCGAGCTGCTGTTTGTGCTGGTGCAGCACAGCTACCGCAATGCCCGGGGCCTGGCGCTGACCGAGGAGCATGACATCGTCTACCGCGCCGCCGCCCAGCCCAGCGACCCGGTGCCCCAGCCCACGGCCGCCCAGACGCAGGCCGCCTGGAAGCGCGAGATCACGGCCGACCCGGTGATGCTGTTCCGCTATTCGGCGCTCACCTTCAACGGCCACCGCATCCACTACGACCGCAGCTATGTCACGCAGGAAGAGGGCTACCCCGGCCTCATCGTGCATGGCCCGTTGATCGCGACCTTGCTGGTCGATCTGCTGCGCCGCAATGCGCCCGATGCGGTGCTGACCGACTTCTCGTTCAAGGCCATCCGCCCCACCTTTGATCTGCACCCCTTCACCGTGCTGGGCGAGCCCCAGGACGATGGCAAGACCATCAAGCTCTGGGCGCATGACCATGAGGGCTGGCTCACGATGCAGGCCACCGCCAAGATCCGCTGAGCGCCGCCACCAACAACGCTTTTCCCAACACCGGCGGGTGGCGCAGACGCTGTCAGCGCCGCCACCCCCAACGCCCGACCCAGAACCATGATCGAACATACCGGCTCCAACAACTTCCCCGAAATCCGCGATGCCATCCGTGCGCTCTGCGCCGAGTTCCCCGATGAGTATTTCCGCAAGGTCGACGAGGCCCGTGCCTACCCCGAAACCTTTGTCGAGGCGCTGACCAAGGCCGGCTGGCTGGCCGCGCTGATTCCGCAGGAATACGGCGGCTCCGGCCTGGGCCTGACCGAGGCCTCGGTCATCATGGAAGAGATCAACCGCTGCGGCGGCAACTCCGGCGCCTGCCACGGCCAGATGTACAACATGGGCACCTTGCTGCGCCATGGCTCGGCCGCGCAGAAGGAAAAGTACCTGCCCAAGATCGCCAGCGGCGAGTGGCGCCTGCAATCGATGGGCGTGACCGAGCCCACCACCGGCACCGACACCACCAAGATCAAGACCACGGCCGTGAAGAAAGGCGACAAGTACGTCATCAACGGCCAGAAGGTGTGGATCAGCCGCATCCAGCACAGCGATTTCATGATTCTGCTGGCGCGTACCACGCCGCTTGCCGATGTGAAGAAAAAGAGCGAAGGCATGTCGATCTTCATGGTCGACCTGCGCGAGGCCGAGAAAAAGGGCATGGCCGTGCGCCCCATCCTGAACATGGTCAACCACGAGACCAATGAGCTGTTCTTCGAGAACCTGGAGATCCCCGAGGAGAACCTGATTGGCGAAGAAGGTAAGGGCTTCAAGTACATCCTGGACGGCCTCAACGCCGAGCGCACCCTGATCGCTGCCGAGTGCATTGGCGACGGCTACTGGTTCCTTGACCGCGTGACCAACTATGTGCGCGACCGCGAGGTGTTTGGCCGCCCGATTGGCCAGAACCAGGGCGTGCAGTTTCCGATTGCCGATGCCTTCATCGAGGTGGAAGCGGCTAACCTGATGCGCTGGAAGGCCTGCGAGCTGTTTGACAAGCACGAGCCCATGGGCGCCCAGGCGAATATGGCCAAGTACCTGGCTGCCAAGGCGAGCTGGGAGGCGGCCAATGCCTGCCTGCAGTTCCATGGCGGCTTTGGCTTTGCCTGCGAATACGACGTCGAGCGCAAGTTCCGCGAGACGCGCCTCTACCAGGTGGCGCCCATCTCCACCAACCTGATCTATTCCTACGTGGCCGAGCACATTCTGGGCCTGCCGCGCTCGTTCTGATGGCGCTGCGCAGCGAGAAAAACAGACAACCGGAGTCTTCATGACCAGACCATTGGACGGGATCACCGTCGTATCGCTGGAGCACGCGGTGGCTGCGCCTTTTTGCGCGCGCCAGCTGGCCGATCTGGGCGCGCGCGTCATCAAGGTGGAGCGGCCGGGCAGCGGCGATTTTGCGCGCGGCTATGACAGCCGGGTGCGCGGCCAGTCCTCGCATTTCACCTGGCTCAACCGCAACAAGGAAAGCCTGGCGCTGGACCTCAAGGATGCGGCATCGCTGGAGGCGCTCAAGCAGCTGCTGAGCTCGGCCGATGTGCTGCTGCAGAACCTGGCGCCGGGCGCTGCGGCGCGCATGGGTTTGTCGTACGAGGCCCTGCATGCAGCCTTTCCGCGCCTCATCGTCTGCGACATCAGCGGCTATGGCGACAACGGCCCCTACCGCGACAAGAAGGCCTATGACCTGCTGATCCAGAGCGAGGCGGGCTTTCTGTCGGTGACCGGCACGCCCGAGACGCCGAGCAAATCGGGCATCTCGGTGGCCGATATTGCGGCGGGCATGTATGCCTACACGAACATCCTCTCGGCCCTGCTGCTGCGCGGCAAGACGGGCGAGGGCAGCCATATCGATGTGTCCATGCTCGAAGCGCTGGGCGAGTGGATGGGCTACCCGATGTACTACGCGTTCGAAGGCGCAGCGCCACCACCGCGCACCGGCGCATCGCATGCCAGCATCTACCCCTATGGCCCCTTTGTGGCCGGCGATGGCGGCACGGTGATGCTGGGCCTGCAAAACGAGCGCGAGTGGAAGATCTTCTGCGACCAGGTGCTGCTGGCACCGGCGCTGGCGACCGACGCGCGCTTTGACAGCAATGCCAAGCGCAATGCCAACCGCGCCGATCTGCAGGCCGAGATTGTGCGCATCTTTGGCGCGCTCAATGCCAGCGATGTGGTGCAGCGGCTTGACGAGGCCGGCATTGCCAATGCCCATGTCAATGACATGGCTGGTCTGTGGGCACACCCGCAGCTGCTGGCGCGCCAGCGCTTTGCGCAGGTGGACACGCCCGTAGGCACGGTGCCTGCGCTGCTGCCGCCCGGGCGCAACAACCAGTACGACTACCGCATGGATGCGGTGCCTGCAGTGGGCGAGCACACGGCCGCCATTCTCGATGCGCTGCAGCTGCCGGCCGATGCGCTGGCAGCGGTGCGCAAGGCCTCCGGCCTTTGATGCTATCTGTTGGAGAGACAAGAACATGACCACAGCAACCACACAACCCACGCCCGCCGCCCAACTGGCCCGCTTTGCCGCCGAGCTGCAGTACAGCGACATTCCCGAATCGGTGCTGCAGAAAACCGAAGACCTCTGGGTCGACTGGTTTGGCTCGGTGGTCGCCGGCCACAATGCCCGCCCCGTCGCCAGCATCACCCGCTTTGCACTGGGCCAGGGCCCGGCACAGGGCCCGGCCGAGGTGATCGGCCCCGAGGGCCGCAGCAGCAGCCCCTACCTGGCGGCCATGGCCAATGCCGCCGCCTCGCATGTGGCCGAGCAGGACGATGTGCACAACGGCTCGGTGTTCCACCCGGCAGCGGTCGTCTTCCCCCCGGCCGTGGCCGTGGCGCAGGCGCTGGGCAAGTCCGGCAAGGAGCTGCTGACTGCCTGTATCGCCGGCTATGAAGTAGGCATCCGCGTGGGCGAGTTTCTGGGCCGCTCGCACTACAAGATCTTCCACACCACCGGCACGGCCGGCACCTTGGCAGCGGCGGCGGCCGTGGGCCATCTGCTGGGCCTCAATGCGCAGCAAATGCTGCATGCCTTTGGCTCGGCGGGCACCCAATCGGCCGGCCTGTGGGAGTTCTTGCGCACTGCGGCCGACAGCAAGCAGCTGCACACCGCCCATGCCGCCGGTGCCGGCCTGATGGCCGCCTACCTGGCCAAGGATGGCTTTACCGGCGCGGCCGATATCTTCTGCGGCGCGCAGGGCATGGCCGCTGGCATGTCCAGCGACAGCGACCCGGCCCGCCTCATCGATGGCCTGGGCACACGCTGGGCGACGCCCGAGACCTCGTTCAAATGGCATGCCTCCTGCCGCCACACCCACCCGGCGGCCGATGCGCTGCTGCAGGTGGTACGCGCGCACCAGCTCAAGGTCTCGGACATTGCCGAGGTGGTGACCCATGTGCACCAGGCCGCGATCGATGTGCTGGGCCCCGTGGTGGACCCCAGCACGGTGCACCAGAGCAAGTTCTCGATGGGCACGGTGCTGGCGCTGGCTGCGCGCTTTGGCTTTGCCGGCCTCAACGAGTTTGACAACGAATTCCGCGCCGAAGACACGATGGCGCTGCGCGACAAGGTGCGCATGGTGCTGGACCCCGAGGTGGACGGCGCCTACCCGCAGCGCTGGATTGGCAAGGTGACCGTGACCACCACCGATGGCCGCGTGCTGGAAGGCCGGGTCGACGAGCCCAAGGGCGACCCGGGCAACACCCTGAGCCGCGAGGAGCTGACCGACAAGGCGCTGCGCCTGGGTGAATTCAGCCGCGCCGTGCCCGCCGCGCAGATGCAGCAATCGGTGCAGAAACTGTGGCAAGTACGGGATTGGACCAGGGTCGAAAAGCTGTTGGTCGCCGTATAAAGAAAGCAGCAGCGCCGGAGCTTGGTGGCTGCGCAGCGGGGGCCCGTTCAGGCCCCTTCCCCCTACCGGGACGGGCAATGTACCTGTCCCCAGACAAGGAGACAAGAATGCGCTTTCGCATGTTGACCCCGGTGGCCGCTGCCGCCGTGATGGCCGCAGCCGGCCTGGGCCTGCACCTCAACGCCCAGGCGGAGGACTGGCCGACCAAACCCGTGGTGCTGGTGGTGCCCTACTCGGCCGGTGGCCCCACCGATGTGGTGGCCCGCATGCTGGCCATTCCGATGGGCAAGTCGCTGGGCCAGACCGTGGTGGTGGAGAACACCGTGGGCGCAGGCGGCACGATTGCGCCAGCGCGCGTGGCCCGCGCCAAGAACGATGGCTACACCATCCTGATCCACCACATGGGCATGGCCACGGCGCCATCGCTGTACAAGAAGCTGCCCTACGACCCGCTGAAGGATTTCGAGTACATCGGCCAGGTGCTCGATGTGCCGATGACGCTGCTGTCGCGCAAGGACTTTCCGGCCAACAACTTCCAGGAGCTGATGGCCTATGTGAAGGCCAACCAGGAGAAGGTGTCGCTGGCCAATGCCGGCATTGGCGCCGTCTCGCAGCTGTGCGGCATGCTGTTTGCGTACCAGGCGGGCGTCAAGCTCACCACCGTGCCCTATAAGGGCGCGGGCCCGGCGATGAATGATCTGATGGGCGGCCAGGTTGATCTGCTGTGCGACCAGACCACGCAGACCGCGCCGGTCATCAAGGACGGCAACCGGGTCAAGGTGTTTGGCGTGACCACGCCCCAGCGCCTCACTGCCATGCCGCAGATCCCCACGCTCGATGAGCAGGGCTTGAAGGGCTTTGATGTCAAGGTCTGGCACGGCATGTATGCCCCCAAGGGTACGCCGGCCGAGGTGATCACCAAGATCAACACCGCTTTGAATGTGGCCTTGAAGGACCCCGTCGTGGTGCAGCGCATTGCCGACCTGAGCAGCGAGCTGGTCACGCCGGACCGCGCCACGCCGCAGAGCTTGAAGACCTTGCTGGAATCCGAAGTGAAACGCTGGAACACGGTGATCAAGGCAGCCGGCGTGACCGCCGAATAAGAGCCGCCAACGCAACCCTTGATACGTCGTTGCCTGGCCGGCCGCGCCAAGCCTTGTCGTACTACTGTACTGCCTGCGGCTCGGCGCCTAGTCGGGGACGCCTAGTCTCAACCGCAAACCTTCGGTTTGCTGGGTCGTGTTAGCGGCTCTAAGCCTGGCGTTCACCCGCGCAGGAGCAGGGGCCATGGGCCCCTTTTTTGATAAACGGAAGACTGATGGACATGACTCTCAACGCGCATCCGCTCGCCACCGCCACCTCCTGGCTGTTTGTACCGGCCAGCCGCCCCGAGCGCATCGCCAAGGCCCTGGCCAGTGGGGCTGATGCGGTGATCGTGGACCTGGAAGATGCGGTGGCGCCGCAGGACAAGGAAGGAGCCCGCGCCGCCTTGCTGGGCGCCTTTGGCCAGCTGCAAGTGGCAGAGCGCGCCCGCGTGCTGGTGCGCATCAATGCCCATGGCACGCCCTGGTTTGATGGCGACCTGCAGGCGCTGGCCCAGCTGGTGGCGCAGGGCGCCGCCGGGGTGGTGCTGCCCAAGGCAGAGGCCGCCGATGCCATGGCGCTGCTGCTGCCGGCGCTGGGTACGCAAGGGCTGCTGGTGCCCATCATCGAATCGGTGGCGGGCCTGCATGCGATCGATGCGATTGCGCGCGCGCCGCGCGTTTTGCGGCTGGCCTTTGGCCATCTGGATTTTCAGGTCGATGCCGGCATGGCCTGCGCCGAGGACGAGACTGAGCTGGTGCCAGTGCGCCTGGCCGTGGTGCTGGCTGCGCGCCGCGCACAGCTGCCCGCGCCCATCGATGGCGTGACGGTCAACACCCAGGATGCCGCTGTGGTGCAGGCCGATGCGGCGCGTGCGCTGCGCGGCGGTTTTGGTGGCAAGCTCAGCATCCACCCGATGCAGGTGGCGCCCATCAATGCGGCCTTTGCGCCGACGGAGGCGCAGCTGCAGCGCGCCCAGCAGGTGCTGGCTGCCGCCGAGGCAGCGCAAGGCGGGGTCTGCGTCGTCGATGGCCGCATGGTCGATGCCCCCGTGATTGCACTCGCCCACAAGACCTTGCAGCGCCACCAGCAGGCCCAGCGGCGCCTGCAAAGCGCGTCCTGAACAGGTTCTCAAAAAGCGGCCTGCACGGGGTGCAGGGCAGGACACTTTCTGACACAGACCTCCGCAATCTCGTCGATATACTCGCTCCACTACCGCGCCGCTACATTGGCGCACCGATATAGGAGAGCGACATGTTCAAACACGCGATTGCCTGGGCCGCCGTGGCCCTTACCGGAATGGCCCATGCCTACGTGCCCCAGGGCGGCACCTGGATCATCTCCGACGAAGTCAACGGCCGGCCCGGCCGTGGTTTTGCCGTCGATGTGCAAAACGACGTGCTGGTGATGCAGGTCTATGCCTATGAAAGCAGCGGCCAGCCCACCTTCTACATGGCCACCGGCCGCCTGAACGAGAACAGCGAGCTGACGACCACCTTGGGCCGCTACGAAGGCGGCCGTTTCCTGGGCAGTGGCGACCGCAGCGGCGTCGAGCGCGGCAGCCCTGGCAATGTGCGCATCCGCTTTGTCAGCGGCACCTTGGGCTACATCACCCTGCCGGGCGAAGGCGAGAAGGAAATCAAGCGCTACCAGTTTGGCTATGACAACTCGCCCGCCTCCTTGCTGGGCCTGTGGAGCCTGGTCTATGGCGACAGCAATGGCAATATCGAAACCGAGACCATGCAGCTGACCCGCATCACCGGCGGCTCTTCCTTCAGCAGTGGCATGACCGTCTCCTACGACGGCTTGTTTGCCTGCGAGCAGATCATCCGGGGTGTCGATACCGGCAAGACCCAGTGCGTGAAGATGCGCAGCGGCACCTCGAGCGAAACGGTACGGAGCTTCTGGTTTAACTTCAGCGTCAACCAGGCGGAGGGCAACTGGAACAATACCCGTGGCTCGGGCGAGGGCGCGCTGTATGCCAACCGCCTGATGCAGAACTCGGGCCGCATCACCGGCCTGTTGCGCAAGGTGACGCCGGATGCCGGCAGCGAGCAGGGCAGCAATGACGATGCGCTGCGCGCCGCACTGGAAGCCCAGGCCAGCGCGCGCCAAAGCCGCTGATCTGCGTTAACTGCCCCATGAAAAATGCCCTGGCTTGCCAGGGCATTGTCGTTGGGGCCTGAGCCTTTTATTCGATGCGGGCGCCAGTGGCTTTGACGACAGCAGCCCAGCGCTCCATCTCGCGGTCGATATGGGCGCCCAGCGCTTCGGGCGTGGAGCCGACGGGCTCATAGCCGCTGGCGGCCAGCTGCGACTGCAGCGCGGGGTTTTGCAGCGCGGTCGCAATCTCGCGGCTGAGCTTGCCGGTGATGTCGGCCGGGGTGCCCGCCGGGGCGATCACCGCGTACCAGCCATTGATGTCAAAGCCGGGAAAGCCCTGCTCCTGCACGGTGGGGATCTCGGGTGCCAGCGCCGAGCGCTTGGCGCTGGTGACGGCCAGCGCATGGAGCTTGCCGCTGCGCACATGCGGGATCGAGGTGGAGATGCTGTCAAAGGTCAGGTCGATATCGCTGGCCAGCATCGCATTGACGACGCCGGCACTGCCCTTGTAGGGCACATGGGTCATCTTGACGCCGGCGGTGCTGGCAAACAGCGCCCCAGCCAGGTGGCCGGTGTTGCCATTGCCGGCCGAGCCATAGGTGAGCTTTTCCGGGGCGGCCTGCGCGGCCTTGACCAGCTCGCCAATGTTCTTGGCCTGCAGCTTGCTGCTGCCCACGACGATCATCGGCAGGTTGGCCACCAGCGAGACCGGTGCAAAGTCCTTGCGGGTGTCATAGGGCAGCTTGGGGTAGAGGCTGTCATTGATCGCATGCGCGGCCAGCACCATCAGCACGGTGTAGCCGTCGGGCTTGGCACGCGCCACATACTGCGAGGCCAGGGTGCCACCGGCCCCGGGTTTGTACTCCAGCACCACCGGCTGGCCCAGCTGCTGCTGCAGCTGCAAGGCCAGCGGCCGGCCCAGCAGATCGGCACTGCCCCCAGGGGGGTAGGGGATGACCAGCTGGATCGGCTTGGTGGGCCAGGGCGCTGCATGGGCCATGCCGGCCAGCAGCATACCGCTGGCGACCGCCAAGCCTGAGAGCAGGCCGGCCAGCTGCCTGCGCCGGAGGGAAGTGGTGTGGCGATGGGTCAAGTCGTGTCTCCTGGTCTTGTTGTTGGACGGGTGTTGGCTAGCAATCAAGCGGCAGATTGGCTGACCTGGCTCGCGTACAGCGTGCGCAGCTCGCGCTTGAGCACCTTGCCGATCTCGCTGCGCGGCAGCTGGCTGTGGATGACCAGGTCGGCCACACGCTGGGTCTTGCCGACGCGGCTGTTGAGCCACTGCTGCAGCTCGGCCGGCTGGGGGCTGCTGCCGGGCTGGGGCACCACATAGGCGACGGGGCTCTCACCCCAGGCGTCCGAGGGCACGCCGATCACCGCGCACTCGCGCACCTCGGGGTGCTGCAGCATGACGGCCTCGATATCGCTGGGGTAGACGTTGAAGCCGCCGGTGATGATCATGTCCTTCTTGCGGTCGCCCAGCACGATGAAGCCATCGGCATCCATCTGGCCCACATCGCCGCTGCGGATAAAGCGCTCGCCGCTGGGGCTGATCCACTCGGCCTCGCGGGTCTTGTCGGGCTGGCGGTGGTAGCCGGTCATCATGCCGGCCGAGCGGCCGACGATTTCGCCCTGCGCGCCTTGGGGTAGCTCCTGGCCGTCCTCGTCGATAAAGCGCAGATCGGCGTCCGGCCCGGCGCGGCCGACGGTGTGCAGCTTGTCGGGGAACTGGTGGCAGTGCAGCTCGCAGCGCACGCCCCCTTCGGTCATGCCGTAGTACTCGATCAGGCGCCCGGGCCAGCGGCGCAGCACCTCGGCCTTGAGCGCGGTCTTGAACGGAGCGCTGGTGCAGAACTTGTGCTGCAGCAAGTGCAGATCGGTCTGGTCAAACGCCGGGCAGTCGAGCAGGCGCTGGTACTGCACGGGCACCAGCATGGTGTGGGTGGCGCGCTCGTCCTGGGCCAGCTGCAGGTACTGGGCCGCGTCGAACTTGCGCATCATCACCAAAGTGCCGCCCAGCGCCAACGTGGGCAGGACCGCCACCAAGGTGGTGTTGGAGTACAGCGGCGTCGCGCACAGCGATACCGCATCGGGCCCGTAGCCGTTGGTGACTGCGCGCTTGACATGCGACCAGCGCATGCCCCAGCTTTGCACAATGCCCTTGGGCACGCCGGTGGTGCCCGACGAGTAGATCAGGTTGAAGGGCCACTGCGGCGTGGGCTGCACCGCTTGGGGCGCCTGGCCGGCGGGCACCTGGGCGAGCCAGTCGCTCCAGCGCGTGCCGGCCTGTGCGGTATCGTCCAGCGCGATGCAGGGGCGCTCGGCCGTGCTGGCCAGCGGCCACTGGGCGGCGACCTCGGCATCGCGCAGCAGCAGCTTGGCCTCGGCGTTGTCCAGCATGGCGCTCAGGTGCTCGGCCGTGGCCGATGGCGCCAGCGGTGCCACCACCACCCCGGCCTGCAGCGCGCCCAGGTAGGCCAGCACATAAGGCACCGAGGTGCTGGCGCAGATGGCCACTACATCACCGGCCTGCAGGCCTTGCTGCTGCAGCGCGCAGGCCACCTGGCGCATGCCCTGGGCCAGCTGGGCGTAGTTCAGGCGCGTGGCGCCCAGCACCAGCGCGGTGTGCTCGGGGCGCTCCTGGGCCTGGGCCAGCACCAGGGCAGGGATGGAGCCAAAGGGCTGGGCGAGTTGGAAGGAGGAAGTGTCAGACATAGCAAACATGCAAACGAAGGAAATCAGTCCAGAGACAGGTTGGCGGCGCGCACGATCTCGGCCCAGCGCTTGCGCTCCTGCGCGATAAAGGCGTCGTGCTCGGCCGCCGTCTCGCCGCCGGGCACACCACCCAGCTCGGCCAAGGTGCGGCGGATGTCGGCGCTTTGCAGTGCCTCATGCGCTGCCTGCTGCAGGCGGTTGACGATGGCATCCGGCGTGCCTGCCGGGGCGAGCAGGTCAAACCAGGCGGTCACATCCATCGGCACACCGGCCTCGCGCATCGTCGGCACATCGGGCAGCTGGGCCGAGCGCTCGCGGCTGGTGATGGCCAACGCCCGGAACTTGCCCGACTGGATATGCGGCATCGAGCTGGGCAGGTTGTCGATCATGAAATCGATCTGCTGGCCCAGCAGCGCAGTAACCGCAGGCGCTGCGCCGCTGTGGGGTACCAGGGTGACATCGAGCCCGCTTTGCTGGCGGAACAGCTCGGTGGACATGTGCGGCGACTGGCCCACGCCGGAGGTCGCGGCCGTCAGCGGCTTTTGCTTGCCCAGTGCCACGAGCTGCTGCACGTTCTGGATGGGGGAGTTGGCATGCACCACCAGGATGTTGGGCACCGAGATCACATTGGTGATGCCGCGCAGGTCGTTGGGGCCATAGGCCAGCTTTTTGTAGAGGCTGAAATTGATGGCCACCGGGCCGATGTTGCCCATCAGCAAGGTGTAGCCGTCGGGCTTGGCGCGCGCCACATAGGCGGTGCCGATGCTGCCGCCGCCGCCGGCCTTGTTCTCGACGATGACGCTGGTCTTGAGCGAGGAGCCCATCTTCTGGGCCAGCAGGCGCGCTGCGATATCGGTGGTGCCGCCAGCTGCTGCGGGCACGACGATGGTGATGGGGCGGGACGGCCAGTCGGCCGCAAAGGCCAGCAGGGGGGAAAGCAGCAGGGCCGCGAGGGCGCGGCGGCGCGCAAAGCGCATGGCGTTGTCTCCGTATTTATCGTTAAGGGCTCACGATAGGGAGTTCCACCCAGCGGCGTGATGGGGTTTGCCTGCACCAGCGCGCATTGGGCCTTCGCACTTGCGAAAGCCATGCTTTGCGTGCGCGGAAGCAGGGCGCAAAAAAAGCGGCCCGAAGGCCGCTAGCAATGCGTGGAGTCGTTCTGGCTTTATGGGTACAGACCACGTGCCTCGCGTGCGTGCAGAATGCGGCGGCAGGCGATGATGAAGGTGGCGGTACGCAGGGAGACCTTGTTCTCTTGCGCCACTTGCCACACAGCGGCAAAGGCTTCTTGCATGATGCGCACCAGACGGGCGTTGATCTCGTCTTCGCTCCAGAAGAAGCTGGAGAAATCCTGCACCCATTCGAAGTAGCTCACCGTCACGCCGCCCGCGTTGGCGATCACATCAGGCAGCACCAGCACACCCTTGTCGTTCAGGATGTCATCGGCTTCGGTGGTGGTGGGGCCGTTGGCGCCCTCGATCACCATCTTGGCCTTGATCTTGGCGGCGTTCTTGGCGTTGATCTGGCCTTCCAGTGCAGCGGGGATCAGGATGTCGCAGTCGACGGACCAGAAGTCCTCGTTGGCCATCTTGTCGGCGCCCTTGAAGCCGCCCACACCGCCGGTGTTGGCCACGTGCTCGAGCACGGCGGGCACATCCAGGCCCTTGGCGTTGAAGATGGTGCCGGTGTGGTCCTGCACGGCCACGACGATGGCGCCCGCTTCGGCAAACAGCTTACCTGCCGTACCGCCCACATTACCAAAACCTTGCACCGCCACTTTGGCGCCTTGCAGGGCCAGGCCCGACAGCTTGGCGGCCTCGACGCCCACGGTGAACACGCCGCGGCCGGTGGCCTCGACACGGCCGAGCGAGCCGCCCAGATCGATGGGCTTGCCGGTGACCACGCCGGTAGCGGTGGCGCCGGTGTTCATCGAGTAGGTGTCCATCATCCAGGCCATGATCTGGCCGTTGGTGTTCACGTCCGGTGCCGGGATGTCCTTGGACGGGCCGATGAACAGGCCGATTTCGCTGGTGTAGCGGCGGGTCAGGCGTTCGAGCTCACCCTTGGACAGGGTCTTGGGGTCGACGCGGACACCGCCCTTGGCGCCGCCGTAGGGCACGTTCACGGCGGCATTCTTGATCGACATCCAGGCTGACAGGGCCATCACTTCGGACAGGGTCACATCCTGGTGGAACCGCACGCCGCCCTTGCCCGGGCCGCGGCTCAGGTTGTGCTGCACCCGGTAGCCTTCAAAGTGGGCGATCGTGCCGTTGTCCATCTCGATGGGCACATCCACGATCAGCGCGCGCTTGGGGCGCTTGAGCGTCTCGACCCAGCGGGCCAGCGAGCCCAGGTAAGGCGTGACGCGGTCGACCTGTTGCAGGTAGTTGCCCCAGGGGCCCAGGTGCTTGGGGTCGAGGTAGGAAGGCAGAGCGTGTTGTGGCGCTGCGGCGGGAGTGCTGTTGGACGGCATACGATCCATGCGGTTGAAAAGGTCTGTACAGCTTAAATCCGCTCTATACCTTTGTCCAAGGCCGGATGATTGGGATGGAATGCTTTTTTTGCATAACCTTGCACCGGTTCTGCTTACATGTAGCGTGTTTGCTGCGGTGACAGGGGCGGGCGGCGCTGTCCGTTACGCTATGCCGATTGGACTTTTTACACTTTCGGACGCCATCGCCATGCCCTCTGCCGACACCGCTTCGACCTTTCAACCCGCTGCCCTGGCCCAGGCGCTGCAGACCGCCACCGGGGCCGGCGCCGCCATCGACGCGGCCGCCTGGCCGGCGAGCCTGGCGCCTGCCGACATCATCGCCGTGCACCGCGAGCGGGCCCAGCGCTGGGGGGACGCCGCCCAAGCGCCCCAGTACTGGAAATCGGGTGGACCCAGCCGCAGCCAGCCGCTGGGCCATGCGCCTCTGCCGCCCCAAGGGGTGCACGGTGGCGGCGCCGATCTGCGTGCCACCCCGTTTTTCCTGCGCGGGGTTGAGGCGGAGATTGCGCTGCGCCTGGGCCAATCGGTCGATGCGGACCAGGCCGCTGCGCTCGATGAGGCCAGCGCCGCCCAGCTGATCGATGCGATGGCGCTGAGCATCGAGATCGTCGATTCACGCTGGCAGCAGCAGCTGCAGGCGCCTGCGGCCTTGAAGGCGGCGGACCTGCTCTGCCACGGCGCGCTGGTGCTGGGCGCCTGGCAGCCCTACCGCCCGGTGGATGGCAGCACGCAGCGCTGCACGGTACAGATCGGCGCGCAGCCCGCCCAGGCCTTTGAGCGCAGCTATGGCCTGCAGGACCCGTCCTGGCTGCTGCCGCAGTGGCTGCGCCATGCGACGGCGCACTTTGGCAGCCTGCGCGCCGGCACGGTGGTGACCACGGGCAGCTGGTGCGGCTTGCTGCAGGCGGCGCCTGGCGATGCAGTGCGGGTGCAGTTTGACGGCATCGGCGAGCTGCGCGTGCAGCTGTAGTCCGCGCATCCAAGCCGGAAAGCACAACGCACACCGTCGCTGCTCGCGAGGGTGTGCGTCGTACAAGCGGGTGGCCGGCCCCTGCCGGCGCGCCGACTCAGTTCTGGGCGATGGCCGAGGGGTGCTGGGCCAGCGGCGTGACCGAGATCTTCATGTAGGGGAACAGCGGCAGCGCCTGCAGCAGGCCGTGGAGCTCGTCGTTCGATTCCACATCGAACACGCTGTAGTTCGCATACTCGCCCGCCACGCGCCAGATGTGCTTCCAGCGGCCATCGCGCTGCAGATCTTGCGAATAGGCCTTCTCGCGGGCCTTGATCTCTTGGGCCTGCGCTTGGGGCAGGTCATGGGGAATGTTCACATCCATGCGAACCAGATACAGCATTGTTTTCTCCTTGGCGGCGCCCCAGCGGGCCTGCCCGGTGGCCGGCCACCGGGCGCCATGGGTCGATCGGTTGGTCTGGGCCCTGCGGACAGGGCCACGGCGCATTGTCCGCCCAGTGGCAAGCCAACAGGGTCTCGTCGGCTAATCGTTGCTTGAGAAACTTTTTGGATCCTGGAGGAGGGGGTGGCCGGCGAGGTGTGGCCGGCGAGGTGCGGCCGGCGAGGTGCCCCCGGCGAGGTGCAGCGAATTGGGCGCCCCCAGCTAGGCGCCTCCAGCTAGGCGCCCCCTCGCTCAGGCGCTGGCGCAAAGCTCATGAACAGACCGTAGATGCCCAGCTGCGCCGCAATCTGGGGCAAAAAGCTGAACAGCATGTACAAGGGCAAGGTGACCAGCAGGCTGAACTGCTGGGCCAGCCAGGCGAGCGAGGCGGCCTGCAGCGGAATGCTGACGACCAGCATCAGCATGCCGGTCATCGTGGCGGCGACCTTGTGCAGCACCGGGATCGGGAAGATGTAGAGCACCAGCGCATGCACGGCCGGCAGCAGCCAGAGCATGGCCAGGCCCATGTCCAGGATGTTGTCGGCCAGCAGGCGGTTGACGTCGCTGACGGCCAGCGTGGGCAGGAACTCGTAGGACAGCAGACCCACGATGCCCAACAGCGCGACGATGCGCAGCCCGTAGATCAGCGGCAGGCGCTCGCGCGAGAGCACAAAGGACAGCGCCATCAGCCCCAGCGACAGCAGCGCGCCACCCCACCATTGCCAGAGGCCGGGGGGCGGCACATAGAAATGTGTGCGCACCACCTCGATGGGCACGCCCAGCAGCGATGTGGTCTGCACCTCGACCCCCTCGCTGCTGCCCAGGCCCAGGTGCGGCCAGGCCCAGGCCAGCACATCGGCCCAGCGGTGCATCAACAGCGGCGCAGCCCACCACAGCACCAGCCAGAAGGCCAGCAGCAGCACCAGCAGCTGGGCGCTGTGCTGCCAGGTCCAGATGTAGCTTCTGAGGCCCCGGTGCTGGCGGGTCATGCGCAACGACATGGCCTGGCCTTAGAAGTCGAAGAACACCGCAGCGCTCAGGCCCTTGCGGTTGTAGTAGGGGTTGCGGTAGAACTGGCCGCCCACCAGGTAGCCCCAGTCCTTGCCCAGCCACTGGCGCCATTGCAGGCTCAGCTCGGTCGATTGGAAGCCGACCTGGTTGCCCACGCCGTTGGCGATGGCGCCGGTGGGCAGGTAGCCTTCCTTGCCATGGTCGATGCGGGCGGTGAAGTAGTGCTGCTTTTCGCGGCCCATGGTCAGCGCGGCAAAGCCCCGGTAGCCTTCGACCGAGCCGGGGTTGGACTTGTTGTAGACCACACCGCCTTCGCCGACCCAGTCGTTGGTCGAGTAGTAGGCGACCGAGGCGGTGATGCCGGTGTCGCGGTGGATGCCGTCGCGGCTGGCCGATTTCATCAGCGACAGGCCCGTCACCCACTGCTGGCTCTCGGTCCACTTGCGGTAGATGGCGATGTCACCGCGGTACTTGTTCTGGAAGTCGGCCGAGCCGGAGCTGGCACCCACCGACATGTACCACCAGGGCGACAAGGTGTGTGTCAGCGACAGCGCGCCCACGGTGCCGCGCTGGTCGAAGTGGCGCTGGCTGGCCAGGTCCCAGTTCAGGACGGTGCCGGGCTTGAGGCCGACATAGCCGCGCACGTACTCGTCATTCCAGTTGCTGTTGCCGCCGGTCAGGCTGGAGAAGCCCGCGCCGATATCAACCCGGCCGCGCTGGCCCGGCTCGAAGTCTGCGGCCGGTGCTGCAGGCGCGGCGGCGGGCTCGGTGATGGGCGCTGCGGCGCTGGCACCGGTGGTCTGGGCCATGGCAGGGGCCAGCAAGGCGGCGGCGCTCAGCGCCATGGAGCTGCGGAGGAAGAAGGTGTTCATGGGGTTCTTGTAGAGGTTGTTCAGAGGGAGGAGGGCTGCAGATGGCGGGCAATTGCGGCGGCGATCTGCAAGCCGCTGCTGCCATCGCCAAAGGGGTTGTCCACAGAGGCGGGCGGCAGGCCGGGCAGTTGGCCGGTGGCCAGCACATGGCTGGCGGCCGAGAGGATGCGCTCGGCCTCGGTGCCCACCAGCAGGCCGGCGCCGCAGGCGATGACTTCGGGACGCTCGGTCACATCGCGCATCACCAGCAGGGGCTTGTTCAGTGACAGGCCTTCTTCCTGGATACCGCCTGAGTCGGTCAGCAGCAGCTGGGCGGCGTCCATGATCTCCACCATGGGCGCGTAATCCAGCGGGGCCGTGAGGCGCCAGCGGCGCTGCACGTCTGCGGAGCTGGCGCCATGCACGCCGCGCACCACCTGCTGCACCAGCGGGTTCAGGTGCACCGGCCAGACCACGGCGGCCTCAGGGTGCTGCTCGAGCAGGCGCGCCACCGATTGGGCGATCTCCACCATGGGCGCGCCCCAGTTCTCGCGCCGGTGTGCCGTTACCAGCACCAGCTGGCGCAGGCCGCTGTCGACGAACCACTGGTAGTCGGGGTTGGCCACCGGCTGGCCGGCAGCGCGCTGCGTGCGCACATGGCGCGCGGCCAGCAGCACGGCGTCGACGACGGTGTTGCCGACCACCGCGATCTCGCCGGGCACGTTTTCCTTCTCGAGGTTCTCGCGGGCCTGGCCGGTGGGGGCAAAGTGCCATTGGCTCACGCGGCCGATCAGGCTGCGGTTGATCTCTTCGGGGAAAGGCTCGGAGATGCGGCCCGAGCGCAGACCGGCCTCGACATGGCCGACGGGGATCTGCAGGAAGGCGGCCGCGAGCGCGCCCATGGCCGCGCTGCTGGTGTCGCCATGCACCAGCGCTACGGCCGGTTGGAGGCTGGCCAGGGTGCTGCCGATGGCCGACATCAGCTCGCTCGACAGCGCCGGCAAGGTGGCGACCTCGCGCTTGAGGCGGATCACCTCCTGGGGCGCGATGCCGAAAAATTCATAGAGCGGCCAGGCCATCTCTTCGTGCTGGCCGGTGTGCAGCACATGGGTGGTGATACCGCGCTGGCGCAGCGCCAGCACCACCGGGGCCATTTTGATGATCTCGGGCCGGGTGCCCATGATGGCCGCGACGGACAAGGAGGAGGAAGGGGTGGAGGAGCTCATTTTTGTCGACGCATTTCAAGGCTGAGTTCTTGACCGTCCTGCACGCGCACCAGCCAGGCACTATCGGTGGCTTGCACCTGGGCCTGGCCAGCGCGCACACGCACGGCCGCATATTTTGTCTTGGGCACAGTCCAGGCCATCGCGGCCAGGGACTGCGGGTGGCTGGCGCTGAGCAGGTCGTTGTCGCCCTCGGCCGCGATGGACCACTGCACCTGGTTGCGCCGACTGAGGAAGTCGGCCGCCTCGCCCATCGAGATGAACTGGCACTGCTTGCGGTCCGCACAGGCCTGTACGCTGTCGATGTAGGCCTTGACCGCTGGCAGGTACTCCACCGCGCCAATCGGGTGAAAGTAGCTCAGGCGGATGCTGCGGGTATGTTCGATAAAGCCCGCCACCTGCTGCAGCCACTGGCCGAACTCGGCAACCGGTATCTTCTGGAACGAGGCCTCTTCGGCCGACGCAACCTGGCCGTAGGTCAGCACGGGGAAGGCCCAGGACTGCTGGACCTGGCGCGTGCCCAACCACAGCCGTGTGGGCGGCATGCCGACGTTGGCCACCGTGTAAAAGGACTGCACGCCGTGCTCGGCCATCCAGTCATAGGTCCACAGCGGCGTATTGCCGTTGGGGGCCGAGTATTCCTTGGGCTGCAGGCCATGGTTGGCCTTGGTGACCGAGGCATTGTTCAGGTCGAGAAACGGCATGAAATCGTCGGCGTTGTCGTCGGAGGCGTTGTTGCCGAAATAGTTGTGGATCCAGCCGCCGTGGTTGCCGATGCTGTGGCCCTGGCTGAGCAGCATCTGGATCATCTTTTGGGCGTCTTCGTTGTAGTCCAGGTCCATGCCCAGCCCGTCGCCTGGCTGGTTCACATCGGGGCCGGCGGTGAAGTGCAAGGACTGGTGGCCGTGGTCAAAAATGCCCGCTTCCTGCAGCTCGTGCAAAAAGCCGATGGCCCGGCCGTCGTCGTTGTGCCAGTTCAGCACCAGCGCGCCAATGCCGTCCGGTGATGCCAGCAGTTGCGGCTGCTGCACCAGCTGCTGGGCAAAGTAGGCCAGAAAACCGTGCAGGAAAATGCCGTCGGTGCGCTGCAGCAAATAGGTCAGCGGCAGGTTGATGAACATCGCCTGCCCTTTGCCCCAGTGGTTGACGCTGGCCACCACATCGCCATTGCTCGATTGCAGCAGGATGCGTGCGCCCTGGGGGCGGTCGGTCTTGAGCACGGTAAAGCGCTGCGAATCCTTGGTGTAGCCGGCAATGAAGCTGGGAAAGCCAGGTTGATCGACCGCCAGCTCCTCGGGGTCGATCGCAGTGAGCTTGGCAGCGGCCTTGGCATCGAGGTAGCGCCCGGGCGGGATGCCCAGCAGCTCCATCGTGGTGGGCGCGCCCCGGATCTCTTCATAGTCGGACAGCTGGTCCTTGTAGGTGTCGTAGTCGCCATAGCGCACGCCGAGCATCTGCGACAGGCGCGATGTGCCCTTGCTGTAGTAGCCGCGCTCGTCGAGCATGCCGCCGTCCTGCACCACCATGGCCTGGCCGCCAGCCTGCACCACGTCGATCAAGGTCTGCACTGCCGCATCAGAGATATTGCGGTGGAAGGTATCGGGCAGGATCACCGTCTGCTGCGCAGCGGGGGCGCCATAGTGGATGCCACGCATCCATTCGCTGATCGCCAGCGGCTTGAGCAGCAGGCCGCGCTCGCGCGCTGCCTCGCTCCAGATCTGCACCTGGGGCGCATGGGCGGGCATGCCATCGGGGATCAGCAAGCTGATGGTGGCGTAGTGCTGGCTGGCCTGCAGGCTGCGTGACTGGTGCCAGCCAATGACGGCGAGCAGGCACAGCACCACTGCGGTGGCGGCCAGCCATTTTTTCCAGCGCAAGAGCTTGTTCATGGTGTCAGCCTCAAGGGTTGGCAGCCGGGGTGGTTGTGGGCGCGGGCACCGGCGCGGGCACCGGCGCGGGCGCCGTGGCCATTGCAAAAGGGCACTGGGTGCTGATACCCGTGTGCGCCAGCGCGTGGTCGATCATCGCATCCAACACGGTCCAGCCTACCGCAGGCTGGAAGGGCCGTAGCGATGCACGCCAGCAGGCGGCCTGGATCGGTGCGGTCTGACGCATTTTCCATGCAACCAGGCCCCATGCATAGTGGTCTTCGCTGCGCGAGAGCCAGGCGCTGCCATGCTGGGCCAGCCACTGGGCGGTGGCGCGGTCCGATTCGGCGCGGGAAATCACCCCGGTCTGCCACAGGTAGGCGCTGGCCAGGGTATGGGGATAAAAGCGCGGACGGTCGTATTCGGGCAAGGCCGGTTTCCAGTCGCTGCCACTGCGAAAACGCCGGTTGATGGCCGCTGCCAGCTGCTTGGAGGCGGGGCCCGCCTGCGCCCCTTCGGCCGCGCGCAGCGCTTCGTAGACCTCGATGTTGTCCATCAGGTAGTACAGCTCGGTGTCCAGCAAGGCTTTGTAGAGCTGGTTGCTGGGGTTGCGCAGGCGCGCGAGCAGCTGTTGGCTGCGCGCAATGGCCTGCTGGGCAGCGGCCTGCTGACCAGGAGTGAGCCATTGCTTCTGCCGCGCCAAGTGCAGCATCTCGATCGTGGTGGCGGCCATGGAGTCGTCGGCATCGGCGCCCATGCAGCTGCGCCAGGCAGTGTCTGCGGTGGGACAGAAGCGGTCAAAGCCGCCATCCTGGCGCTGGCGCGGCAGCAGCCAGGCCAGCCACTGCTGCAGCTCGGCGCGTAGCGGCACACCCGCCTGCAGCGCGATCGTGAAGCCCTTGTTGACGAAGTAAGGGTCTACGACCTGGCCGCCCAAGGTGGTGTAGTAGGCGCCATCGCCGGTGGCAAAGGCGGCCAGCGCCGGGGGCTCGTCCGGCTGCGCTGCGCCTGCCAGCTGCCAGGCCATGGCTGCCGAGGCGATCCAGAGATTGCGTGTTTTCATAGCACCACCTGTCCGGAACGTACAGCAGCCATACTGCCATAGACGCGGACACTGGCGTGTAAGGCAATGGTCCAGGCCGAGACACTGCTGGGGCACTCCTTGTCGCCCACCTGGCTGTCGGGGCCCAGCTGCAGGCGCTTGCCGGCGCACAGCGGCCCTTCGACATAGTTGTTGCCCTTGGTCTGCAGGTCGCCCTGCACGAACACCGCGCCCTGCACACAGGCGCTCTGGGCCAGCACGGCATTGCCATGCACCTTGATATGGCCCACGACCACGGACATCTCTTCCATCAGCAGGTTGCCGGTGACCACCAGGCCACCGCGCACAATGGTGCCGGCGGGAATGCGCAGGTCGCCTTCATGGCGCCGCTGCAGCGTCGTCAGCGGCATGCCGGTGCCCAGCTCGGGCAGCGGGAACTGCAGTGAGCGCTTGAGGGGCCAGGTAAAGATGCAGGCGGCCGAGAGACGCAGAAAGCGCGCACCGGGCGAGAGCACGATATGGCGCTCGGCGCTGGTCAGGCGGGCCAGCTGGGCCGGGCCCAGGCAGTGGATGCTCTTGGCATGCAGCACGCGTTGCACCACGCTGTTGGCCTGCAGCTCGACGATGTCGCTGGAGACAAGGGTGCGCAGCTGGGACCTGAAGCCGATCACGACCGGCACCTCGGTCCGGGCCATCAGGCGCGATTGGCCACGGGGCACCATCAGGCGCCCCTGGTCATCGTGCTGCCACTGGGCCACGCGCGGCATGGCTTCGAGCAGATCGAGTTGCTCGGCCATGCGCTGGGCCGTGTAGTCCGTGCGGCCGTTGTCCAGCGGATCGATGGCCAGTGCATCGGCATCGCTGCGCGAATACAGCTCGCGCAGCGCCGGCAGCAGCGGCAAGAGGAAGACCAGGGCGGTCACGGTCAGCCACATGCTGCCAAACAGCAGGGGATGGACGGGGGCGTTCATACACGTGCTTCAGGCAGGGCTGCGGGCGAGACGACCGGGGCAGCGGCGGGCGCCTGGCGGTAGCGCACGGTCTTGTCCCATTTGAACTGGCGCTTGAACAGCTTGTCGAGCAGCAGCCCGTCGATCGTGGCCTTGGAGACGGCCACCATGCTGACGACAAAGCCCGTCAGCAGCAGCGGCAAGAGGCGCAGGCGGCGCTGGTGGCCGTCAAGGTGCACGGCAGCGGCCACTTCGAAGAAGGCGGCGAAGTTGCCCACGCAGGCAAAACCGGTGGCGATCAGCAGCATCAGCAAGGCAATGTTCACATTGGCACCGATGCCGTAGCCGGTGACCGTCAGCACCAGGGCCAGCAGCCAGCCCACCAGCAAGATGGGCGACATGAGGAACACGCCCAGGAGCGCCACGCCGTCGACACGCTCCATCCAGCGCAGGCCCTTGCGGGTCAGCATCTCGGTGCCCAGCTTGGTCATCACCTGGTTGTGGCCCTTGGCCCAGCGGCTGATCTGGCGAAAACGCACGGCCCAGCTCTCAGGCACTTCCTCATAGCATTCGGCGTAGCCCAGGTAGGCGGTTTGCCAGCCCTTGAGCAGCAGGCGGTAGGTCAGGTCGGTGTCTTCGGCCAGCACCTCGGGGGTCCAGCCGCCCACATCCTGCAGCGCGCTCAGGCGAATGCCGCCCACGGTGCCGCCGTACTGCGCCACCGCACCCATGTTGAAACGGGCCTGCTGGTCGACCTGGTAGCCACCGGAGCGCTCCAGATCGAGCAGGCGGGTGAGCAGGTTCACGCCGGCGTTCTGGGGCACCACGCGGCCCATGACGGCGCCCACCTCGGGGTCGAGGAAGGGGGCGACCAGCTGCTTGATGATCTTCTTGCCCGGCAGGTAGTCGGCATCGAACACCACGATCAGCTCGGACTCGCCCCGGGCCTGGACGATGGCGGTGGCATCGGCGAGCGCCGCGGCCTTGCCTGGAGGGCCTTCCTGGCGGTGGAACAGTTGCAGGCGGCCAGGGTGGCGGTCGGCATAGCTGTCGATGATCTGGCGCGTGCCATCGGTCGAGCGGTCATTGACCGGCATGATCGTCAGGCGATCGCGAGGGTAGTCCACATCCAGGAGCGCCTCGATGCAGCCCGAGATCACGGCCTCTTCGTTGTGCGCTGCAATAAAGACGGTGATGTGCGGCCAGTGCGCCTGCTCGATGCCGGCATACAGCGGGCGCTGGCGTGCGAACAGGCGGTTGAGCGTGAAGGCGTAGTGGCGGAAGGTGTAGAGCGCCTCCAGCGCCACCACCACCATCAGCGCGGCCAGGCACAGACCCAGCCCCCAGGTGGCCCAGCTGGCTTGGTAAGGCCGCAGTGGCTGGGCATGGGCCCATACAGGCAAAAGGCCCAGGAGCGCTGCGCAGAGGGCAGGGGCCTGAAAGGAGGGGGCGGAGCGCTTGGGCATGGTGTTTGATAGAAAAAAATTCTCACGACTTGTGATTCGATTATATCAATCGCCACAAATGCATGAATAGTGTTTCAATAAGTATCCTAGTAAAAAGTAAGTATTTATTAACGACAAAGGGAAATACTATCAACGATCTGCCTACAAACGCCGTTGGTGAAGTTACAAATTGATGCTTGATTTAGAAGCGATTTTTAACGATCTAATGTAAATATTGCTGCGGCGCATCAAAATTTTCTGTGTCTGGATGATGCTTTTTCTTGGGGGTGTGTTGCCAATCCCATAGAAAAATGACAAGGGATGGCTGGGGCTTGGCACCACACTGCGCCTGCAACAAGGGGCCAGCGCTGGGTATATGCCATCCGGGCGCGATGGGGCATCACCCCTGCGCAGACGGCACGGGCGATCAAGGGGGCGGTAGGGAGAGAAACGGGCCCCGGTTGCGGAGCCCCGGCATCAGCAGGTGATGCAGCCTGCTAGCAAAGCGCAGATAGGCCTGCCCGCTCAAGCGCAGGCAGGCTTGCCCCTGTATCAGTGCTGGCCAAAGCGGGCCATATAGGCCTGGGGCTCACCGGTCTTGAAGGCGTTGGCAAATTCCTGCACGCTGTCTTCGATGGCCTGGTCGAGCGATTGCTTTTCCCAGGTGCGCAGCATGCGTTTTTGCTGGCGCAGTGCCTGCGGGCCGTAGCCGGCCAGCTGGTTGGCCAGGCGCTTTACCTCGTCGTCGAGCCGCTGGGGCGGCACCACCTGGTCGAGCAGGCCCCATTGCAGCGCCTGTGCGGCGTCAATGTTGTCGCCGGTCAGCAGCAGCCACTGCGTGCGCGCCGCGCCAATCAGCCGGGGCAGCATCGCGGCATGTATCACCGAGGGGATGCCGACCTGGACCTCGGGCATGCCGCACTGCACCCGGTTGCTGGCAATGCGGATATCGCAGGCGCAGGCCAGCTCCAGCCCGCCGCCCAGCGTCCAGCCCGGCAGGCGGGCAATCACCGGCGTGGGGAACTGGCGCGCGCCTTCGCAGACGCGGCGCAGCCGGGTGATGAAGGCAGCGGCATTGTCCGGCGTCAGCGCCCGCATTTCCTTGATATCAGCGCCCGCGACAAAGGCCTTGTCACCGCTGCCGCGCAGCACCAGCACGCGGATGCGCGTGTCCTGCGCCAGCGTATCGAATGCCTGGGCCAGCGCTTCGAGCACCGGCGACGACAGGATATTGACGCTGCCGGCATGGCGAATCGTCAAGGTGGCAACGCCGTTGTCTTGCAAGGCAGCGTGGGCGTGGTGCAGGTCGATCAAAAGCATGCGGCCATTGTGAAGATGCCACAGGATGGGGCCGGTCCCCACAGAGACAAAACACGGTGACAGCCCGTGAAATAGCCCTGCAGTGCTATGATTTCAAAGGATAATTTACATATTGAAACTATTACATGTACACATCACATGTAATGGCTGTTATCGTCATCCCATGGATCCAAAAACATCTGCCCACTACCAGCGACTGCACCGCCAACGGCTGCGGGAGCAGGGTTTGGTGAAAAAAGAGGTCTGGGTACTTCCAGAGTACAGCGCGGCCCTGCATTTGCTCGAAAAGCAGATGCGCCAGCCGCAGCCACAACCGGGTTCATTGACCATCCACCGACAGGAGGGGAGCATGGAAAGCAGCAAGCACCACTACCGCAGCATTCAGGCGCTGGCCGACGAGCTGGGCGCATCGGCGCTGGCCCGCGAGGGCAAGTTGCAGATAGAGCTACTGGAGGGGGCCGAGACCAGCGTGCTGGTCACACTGTCCGATTTTGGCGACCTGCCCGTGCATGTGGCCCTGTCGGGTGAGCAATTGGTGGTCGAGGCCTTTTTGTGGCCCGCCAACCAGGTGCGCGATAGCGCCGGTCTCAATGCGCAAATCCTGCGGCTGCAAAAGCTGTTCCCGTTCACGACGATGGCACTGGAGCCCCTGACACGGGGTGGCGAAGGCTATGTGATGTTTGCCGCGATGCGCGCCAACAGCAGCACGGACGACATCCTGGCCGAGATCCTGATCCTGGCCGACAGCGTGATCCAGGCCACCGAGGCGCTGGCCCCCTATCTGACCCTGGCGCAGGTCTGAGCGCAGCCCGTCCCCGACCCCACAGTACAAGGAGAGCATCATGACCGTATGGAACAAGCTGGTGACTGCGCTGCGCGGCGCCGCGCACGAGGCGGGTGAAGCCGTCACCGACAGCCAGGCGCTGCGCATCCTGGACCAGGAAATCCGCGATGCCGACAACGACCTGAACAGCTCCAAGGAAGCGCTGGCCGAGATCATGGCCAAGCAAAAGCTGTCCGCTGGCAAGCTGCAGACCACGCAAGCCAAGATTGCCGAGTACGAAGGCTATGCGATGAAGGCCCTGGAAACCCAGGACGAGGCGCTGGCACTGGAAGTGGCCGGCAAGGTGGCCCTGCTCGAAACCCAGCGTGACGAGGAAGAGGCCCAGCTGAGCGCCTTCACCCAGAGCGTGGAGCAGCTGCGCGGCGCGATCCAGACTGCGCAGTCCAATATCAAGCGGCTCAAGCAGCAGGCCGACACCGTCAAGGCCACCGAGAGCGTGCAGCGCGCCCAGGCCACGGTAGCGGGCCGCTACACCGGCTCGCAGTCGCGCGTGCAGACGGCGCTCGATTCGCTCGAACGCATCAAGCAAAAGCAGGCCGAGCGCGGCGCCCGCATGGAAAGCGCGGCCGAGCTGGCAAACAGCAGTAGCGAAGACGCGCTCGATGCCAAGCTGCGTGCCGCGGGCATCACCGCCGCTGCCGGTAATGCGCAGTCGGTGCTCGAGCGCCTCAAGGCGCAGCGCGCCAGCACCAAGCAGGGCTGATCGCGCCCGGGCCCCTGGCGGGCCCGACCAGACACACAACAAGTGAGGAGCCGGCGCCACGCCCGCTACCGCACACCGAGAAGAGGGACTGCCATGTCGACCTTTCTGCACTATGCGCTGGGCTTTCCGACCTTCATCTTCGGCGCATTGCTGCTGTGCATGCTGCTGTACTGGCTGATCGCGCTGGTGGGCCTGGTGGAGACCGATTCACTGGACCAATGGCTGCTGTTCGATGGCAGCGACCATGCCCATGGCGTGGAGCATTCGGTCAGCGCGCTCGCCGGCCTGCTGCTCAAGGTGGGCCTGGGCGGCATTCCGGCCACCGTCATCCTGACGGTGTTGCTGCTGCTGTCCTGGCTGGCCTCCTATGTGCTGTGCCATCTGGTGCCGATGCCCGAGGGCTGGACCCTGGTCAACCTCATCATCGGCAGCGCGCTGGCGCTGGCCGCGTTGGTGCTGGGCTTTGCCGCCACCGTGGTGGTGCTGCGGCCGCTGCGCGGCCTGGTGGCGCGCATTGCGCCGCCCGAAACCCCGCAGGTGCTGCTGGGCCGCACAGGCCTGGTGCGCAGCGGCGTCGTCAACGCCACGCAAGGTTACGGCAGCGTCGATGACGGCGGCGGCGGGCTCAATGTGCAGATGCGCTCGCCCGAGCGCGATCTGCCGCGCGGCACCGAGATCGTGCTGATCGAGCACCTGCCAGCGCACAACGCCTGGCGCGTGGTCAGCAAGGCCGAGTTCGACGGCAGCGAGATACCGGGTTTGCACCCACCTGTTTGATAGGAGCGGCTCGCCAGCGCCGGCGCGGCGGGCCCGCATCGCATTTTTTTAGAAATTGATACTGATAGGGAGCTACGCATGAATTGGGGAAATCTGGAGTGGTACATAGTCGCGGGGGTGGTGATCGGCACGGTCTTCATCGTCATCCTGGGCCTGTTTGCGCTGGTCAAGGCCTTCTACATCAAGGTGCCCCAGGGCACGGCCTTGATCATCAATGACACGACCTCGCAGCCCAAGGTGAAGTTCACCGGCGGCATGGTGCTGCCGGTAATCCACAAGAAGGAGTTCATGCGCATCTCGCTGATCACCTTGGAGATTGACCGCCGTGGCAAGGAAGGCCTGATCTGCCGCGACAACATGCGTGCCGACATCACCGTGGCCTTCTACCTGCGCGTCAACGAGACCGCCGCCGACGTGCTCAAGGTGGCCAAGGCCATCGGTGTGGAGCGTGCATCGGAGAAGGGTGCCGTCAATGAGCTGTTCAATGCCAAGTTCTCCGAGGCCTTGAAGACCGTGGGCAAGCAGATCGACTTTGTCAAACTGTTCGAGAACCGCCAGGATTTCCGCGACCAGATCATCCATGTGATCGGCAATGACCTGAACGGCTATGTGCTCGAAGACGTGGCCATCGACTACCTGGAGCAGACCTCCAAGGCCTCGCTGGACCCGAACAACATCTTGGACGCCGAAGGGATTCGCAAGATCACCGAGCTGACGGCCAACCAGAACATCGTCACCAACGAGCTCGAGCGCAATGCCGAGCTGGCCGTGACCAAGAAGAACGTCGAGACCAAGGAAGCGATGCTGGCGCTCGAGCGCCAGCAGGCTGATGCCGAGGCGCGCCAGAAGCGCGAGATCGCCACCATCCAGGCGCGCGAGCAGGCCGAGACCCAGAAGGTGCAGGAAGAAGAGCGCCTCAAGGCCGAGCAGGCCCGTATCCAGACGCAGGAGCAGCTCGACATCCGCGAGGAAAACCGCCAGCGCGAAGTGGCGGTGGCCCAGCAGAACCGCGAGCGCGCGGTGGTGATCGAGATTGAAAAGGTCACCCGCGCCAAGGACCTGGAAGTGGTCTCGCGCCAGCGCGAGGTGGAGCTGCAGCGCATCGAGAAGGAAAAGGCCATCGAGGTCGAGAAGGCCAATATCGCCAATGTGATCCGCGAGCGCGTGGTCGTGGAAAAGGGCGTGGCCCAGGAAGAGGAGCGCATCAAGGAAGTGCGCGTGGTGTCCGAGGCCGAGCGCATGAAGCAGGTCACCGTGCTGACCGCCCAGGCCCAGGCCGAAGAAGACATGGTGCGCCAGGTCAAGAAGGCCGAGGCCGACGAGTCGGCATCGCGCCACAAGGCCGTCGAGGTGACCACCTTGGCCCAGGCCGAGCTGGAAGCGGCCGGCAAGACCGCCGAAGCCAAGAAGAAGATGGCCGAGGCCATCGAGGTCGAGCGCGCAGCGCCGGGCCTGGCGGACGCCAAGGTGCGCGAAGTGACGGCAGCGGCCATTGAGCGCGAGGGCATGGTGCAGGCCAAGATCATTGCCGAAAAGCTGATCGCCCAGGCGCGCGGCGAAGAGGAAAAGGGCCTGGCCGAAGTGCGCGTGATCGAGGCGCAGGCCGATGCCAACGAAAAGCTGGGCCTGGCCGATGCCAAGGTGCTCGAAGAGCGTCTGATGGCACAGGCCCGTGGTGAAGCCCAGGTGGGCAACACCAAGGCAGTGGTGACCCGCGATGTCGGCCAGTCCGAAGCCGATGTGCTGCGCGACAAGCTGTTTGCCGAGGCCAAGGGTCTGACCGAAAAGTTCACGGCGCTCGCGTCGCTGTCCGACCAGGCCCGCTCGCACGAAGAGTTCCGCATGCAGCTGGAGAAGAACTTCGAGCAGGCGCTGGCTGCGATCGAGGCGAACAAGACCGTGGCGCAGGAGCAGGCCGAGGTGCTGTCGGCCGCGCTGTCCAAGGCCAATATCGACATCGTCGGCGGCGGTGGCGACTTCTTCAACAACTTTGCCAAGGCGCTGTCGGTGGGCAAGGCGGTCGAGGGTGTCTCGGCCAAGAGCCCCATCGTGCAGGAGCTGCTGCAAAAGTTCATCGGCGGCAAGGGCCTGCCCACGGATGCACTGAGCAACCTGCTGGGCGGCGGCCAGGACAAGAAGAGCCTGCCGCCATCGGCGGCCGAATCCTGAGTCCAGGCCTTGGCCTAGCCCGCCTGGCCCGGCGGCGCCCTGTGCGCCGCTGGGCGGGCCACTCCCATCGCAGGCCCCAGCACCCGTGCTGGCCGGCCTTGCCCCACCGCATTCTCTGCCGCTCTAGCCATGTCCACTATCCCCACCAACCACCCACCGGACCGCTCTGCCGTTGACGACGCCGTCGCCAGCGGCGGCTCCTATGAAGTGCTGGCCAAGCGGCTCGATGCCCAGGGCCAGGCGCTGGAGACGCTGGCGCGCGAACTCAACGAAGCGCGGCTGGAGGAGTTTGGCCGCAGCCAGATGGAGGTCATCGCCCGCATGCGGGTGCGCACCGAAAACAACTGCCTGGGCCGCGACATCGCCCAGGTCGGCGGCTTTTTGCTGTTTGGCTACAACGTGTTCATGGGCCTCAAGCAGGAGACGCGCATCGAGGATGTGTTTGCGCTCTACCGCCTGCACGAGGGCGAGCAGGGCTACGAAGTCACGCCGGTCGAGCTCAAGGACAGCTTCCTGGGCATCCAGAGCTTTGTGCAGGATTTCCAGGAGCTCTACGCCTACTACAAGCACACCAAGCTGATGCAGCTGGCGGTGCGGGATGGCAAGCTGCTGGCCAGCTTCCAGATCGGCGAGCGCCTGGGCGA
Source organism: Comamonas sp. 23 (assembly GCF_049601575.1). Taxonomy (NCBI): domain Bacteria; kingdom Pseudomonadati; phylum Pseudomonadota; class Betaproteobacteria; order Burkholderiales; family Comamonadaceae; genus Comamonas; species Comamonas sp. 23. The sequence goes on from NZ_CP187127.1 coordinate 352,491, forward strand.
TGTGCGGGTGTTCCGCTGGTCGGTCTCGCCCGATGGCCAGCAGATCCGTTACATCGACAACCGGGGCGAGCGCGACATCGAGCTGCCTGCCCCCCATGATTTTGAGTGGCAGCGCGCCGGCCGCGAGCACCTGGTGCAGGGCCGCCACCCGCACATCAATATCTTGGACAAGGTGTTTGTCGAGACGCTTGACGGCGACCTGACGATCAAGGTCGAGAACAACACCAATGACGGCCTGGGCATCTACCGCGAGCCGGTGCAGGAGAAGAACCAGTCGCTCGATGACGCGGTGTTTGAATACGCGGCCGTCGGCAGCCTGGTGTTGCTCAAGATCCTGCCCTACCGTGAGGACCAGTGGCGTTACCTGGTCTACAACACCTTGTCGCGCCAGGTGCTGCGCATGGATGCGATTGGCGCGGCCTGCATCCAGCTGCCCCAGGACCACGGCATCATCTTCCCCGGTGGCTACTATCTGCAAAACGGCGAACACCGCGCCTTCGAGCAGAACATGCAGGGCATGCGCTACCGCCGCAGCATCCGCTCGCCCAATGGCGAGGATGTGCTCTATGTGTTCTACGAGCCCGAGAGCGGGCGCATGGCGCTGTTCAAGTACAACCTGATCGAGCGGGCGCTGCAGCCGCCCCTGATCGGCCACGGCTATGCGCGCATGGACGATGGCCGCATTGTCATCTTTGCTGCCGAGAGCAATGAGGCCTCGCGCGTGCACCCGATGCAGCTGTGGCGCACGCCCTTTGCGTCGGACGACTATGCCGCGCGCCAGCCGCAAAAGGACAGCGTGCTGGGCCGCATCGGCAATGCCGAGCTGGTCAGCGGCATCTCCGACCTGTACAGCGTGCGCAAGGAGATTGCCGCCACCGAGGTCTCGCTGCCGCGCTATGAGCGGCTGATCGACACGGCGCGGCGCCTCTTTGAGCGCTACCACTGGCTCAGCAGCCCGGGCATGCAGGCGCTGCATGAGAACCTTTTGGGCATTGTCGCCACCGGCGACGCGGTGCTCGACGAGTACGAAAAGGTCGAGAGCATCCGCCAGGCCTCGGCCAAGGCCATGGGCGAGGTCAGCAGCCGCCATGCGCAGCTGCTCAAGCAGATTCGCCTGTCCGACGGCGACAGCATCGATGCCTATGTGGGGGCGCTGACCGATCTGGCCGCATTGCGCGGCCAGCTGCTGGCCACGCGCGAGCTGCGCTATGTGGATGCCGCAGCGATCGAGGCCATGGTGCAGACGGCCGAGGAGGCCCAGGCTGAAGTCTCGCAGCGCACGGCCGGCTTTATCGCCACCGACGCGGCCATGCAGCCCTATGTGGAGCAGCTGCAGGCGCTGGACCAGCAGGCCCAGGCAGCGACCACGGTGGTGCAGCTGGCCGAGCCGCTGGCGCAGATGGCCCAGATGTCGGCCGCGCTCGATCTGCTGTCCGAGCTGATGGGCAGCCTCAAGATTGACGACGCCACCCAGCGCACGGCGGTGGTGGACCGCATCTCGTCCATCTACGCCCGCTTGAACCAGGTGCGCGCGCGCGCCGAGCAGCGCAAATCCGGCCTGGGCAGCGCCGAGAACCTGGCCCAGTTTGCCGCGCAGCTGGCGCTGTTCTCGCAAAGCATCGTCAGCGGCCTGAACCTGGCCCAGACGCCCGAGAAATGCGATGAGCAGCTCGCGCGCCTCCTGGTGCAGCTCGAAGACATCGAGAGCCAGTTTGGCGAGCATGCGCAGTTTCTCTCGGACATCATCGCCAAGCGCGAAGAGGTGCTGGAGACTTTCGAGGCGCGCAAGCAGTCCTTGCAGGACGAGCGCCAGCGCCGCGCCCAGGGCGTGCTCGATGCCGCGCTGCGCATTGTGCAAGGCCTGCCCAAGCGCACCGAAAAGATCGCCAGCCCAGAGGCACTGCACGCGTTCTTTGCCGGCGACCCGCTCATTGCCAAGCTCAAGGAATTGGCCGGGCGCCTGCGCGGCGAGTTGCAGGACCCCGTCAAGGCCGATGACATCGACAGCCGCATCAAGTCGCTGCGCGACCAGGCCTTCCGCGCGCTGCAGGACCGAACCGACCTGTACGAGGGCGATGGCAAGCTGATCCGCCTGGGCCGCCACCGTTTCTCGGTGGGCAACCAGGACCTGGACCTGACCTTGCTGCCGCGCGACGGCCAGCTCTACCTGCACCTGGTGGGCACCGAGTACTTCGAGCCGGTGGACAATGCAGAGCTGGCCGGCCTGCAGGCCTACTGGGATGCCTCGTCGCCGGCCGAATCGGCCGAGATGTACCGGGGCGAGTACCTGGCGCTGGAGGTGGTGCAGGCCGTGCGTGCCGGGCGCGAAGGCTGGAGCCAGGACCGCCTGCGCCAGCTCCTGCCCGATGGCGAGGCGCTGACCCAGGCGATCCGCGAGTTTTCTGCGCCGCGCTACCGCGACGGCTATGAGCGCGGCATCCACGACCATGATGCGGCCGTCATATTGCAGGCGCTGGTGCCGCTGGCCGATGGCGCCGGGGTGCTGCGCCATGCGCCGCAGGCACGCAGCCTGGCGCTCTTGTTCTGGAGCCAGCAGGCCCATATCCAGCAGCCCCAGCTGGCCAGCAGCATTGCACGCTGGCCCGAGCGCGCGCAGCAGGCCCAGGCCATGCAGCAGCTGCTGGGTAGCGAGGCCGAGCGCCTGGCGCTGCAGACCGACATCATGGCCCAGCTGCGCGCCTTTGCGCAGGACCAGGGCCTGCTCGATGCGCTGCTGCGCGCCGACCCGGCCAGCCCCTTGCTGGCAGCGGCAGCGCCCGATGCGGGAGAGTGGGACAGCGAGACTGACAACCTGCTGCGCGCCGCCGCCGATTACCTGCAGGCCGAGCTGGCGCACAAGGCGCTGCGCTTCCATTTCTCGGGCGCCAGCCAGGCGGTGGTGGCCGCGCTGCAGCAGGCGCTCAAGGCCGGCCCCAAGGAAGGCCTGCACTGGGCCGATCTGCAGCGCTACTGGGCGGGCGGCGAGGCCGGCCAGGCCAGCCGCGAGCGCGGCGCCGCACCGCTGGCCCAGCGCTGGCGCAGCGCGCTGCACTGGCTGCAGACAGTGGCCAAGGCCGCCCCCGAGGCCGAGCGTGCCGCCTGGCTGCCTTACTGCAGCGAAGCGGCCGCCTGGCTGGTCTGCCAGGGCGAGCTGCCGCACCAGGTCAGCAATGTGGATCTGCGCTGCGAGGTGCTGGGCCTGCTGGGCCAGCATGGCCGGGTGGATGCCGGCCGCATGTCCATCCAGCTCGACGAGCTGACCACGCGTGCGGCGCGCCACTACCGCCGCTATCTGCCGCAGTGGGAGCGCTACCAGGCGCTGCGCCAGCAGCTGCTGGGCGAGTACCGCGCGCGCTTCCGGCTCGAGGAGTTCAAGGCCCGGCCGCTGTCGTCCTTTGTGCGCAACCGGCTCATCAACGAGATCTACCTGCCGGTGATTGGCGACAACCTGGCCAAGCAGATCGGCGTCGTGGGCGAGAACAAGCGCACCGACCAGATGGGCCTGCTGATGATGATCTCGCCGCCCGGCTACGGCAAGACCACCTTGATGGAGTACGTGGCCAACCGCCTGGGTCTCATCTTCATGAAGATCAACGGCCCGGCGCTGGGCCACTCGGTGCGCTCGCTCGACCCGGCCCAGGCGCCCGATGCGACGGCGGCCAAGGAGCTCGAAAAGCTCAACCTCGCGCTGGAGATGGCCAACAACGTGATGCTGTATATCGACGATATCCAGCACACGCATCCGGAGTTCTTGCAGAAGTTCATCTCGCTGTCCGATGGCACGCGCCGCATCGAAGGGGTGTGGAGGGGCCAGACCAAGACCCATGACATGCGCGGCAAGCGCTTTTGCGTGGTCATGTCCGGCAACCCCTATACCGAGTCGGGCGAGGTCTTCAAGATCCCCGACATGCTGGCCAACCGCGCCGACATCTACAACCTGGGCGATGTGCTGGGCGGCATGGATGAGGTCTTCAAGCTCAGCTATATCGAAAACAGCATGACCTCGAACGCGGTGCTCGCGCCGATGGCCACGCGCAGCCTGCAGGATCTGTACCTGCTGCTCGACCGGGTGCAGGGCAAGGAGGTGTCGGCCAATGCGCTGTCGCACGACTATGCGGCCGCCGAGCTGCGCGAGATGGAGGCGGTGCTCCAGCGCATGCTGCAGGTGCGCGAGCTGGTGTTTAAGGTCAACCAGCAGTACATCCACAGCGCCGCGCAGGACGACAGCTACCGCACGGAGCCGCCTTTCAAGCTGCAGGGCAGCTACCGCAACATGAACAAGCTCGCCGAGAAGATCACCCCGGTGATGAACGATGCCGAGATGGCGCAGATGCTGAGCGACCATTACCAGGGCGAGGCGCAGATGCTGACCGGCGGCGCCGAGGAGAACCTGCTCAAGCTCGCCGAGCTGCGCGGCAGCGCCGATGCGCAGGCCCAGGCGCGCTGGGCCGAGATCAAGGCCCAGTTCCAGCGCCAGCAGGCCGCAGGTGGCGCCAATGCCGATGCGACCACCCGCGTGACGACCCAGCTGGTCGACCTGGTCGCCGCTACGCGTGCGATGGCCCAGGCACAGCAGGACCGCCACCAGGGTGACAGCGCCGCGCAAGAGGGCCTGCAGCGCATGCTGGCGCAGTGGGGCCAGGCGCAAACGGCCGTGGGCCAGTCGCTCGACGGCATTCGCCAGGCGGTGCTGGACAGCGCGCCGGCGCCGCAGCCCGCGCGCCACGCTGATGCACCGCCGCTGGACCTGGCCGTGCAGCAGCTGGGCCAGCTGGTGCTGCAGTCGCTGCAGCCGGTGGTCGAGCACCTGGACCAGAGCCGGCGCCAGCAGCTGGGGCTGCACCGCGTGCTGATGCAGGTCGCCACCCGCATGCAAGAGCAGATCGACCAGCAGCGCGCCGGCCGCCAGCCGCTGCAGGCCACCTTGCAGGCCGACGATATCGACAAGGCCTTTGACCGCATGCAGGATAGCCGGCCACCGCGCTGAGCATCCCAGCGTCCCTGGCAACTGCAGCCACTACCGCCACGGCCACCGCCAGGGACGTTGAAAGCATTGTTATCAGGTGCAAGCAGCGCCCTTGTCCTAGCCTCCGGGGAGGGCGCATACCGATACACTGTGCCGATGCGAGCCTCCCCCCTCTCTTTCTCTGCCCGCCAGGGTCTGCCACGCTGGTGGTTGCCGGCCCTGTGGCTGCTGCTGTGCGCATGCCTGCTCCCCTCGGCAGCGACGGCACAGTCACTGACCTCGCTGGCGGGCCTGGGGGGCAGTTCATCGAGCAGCAGCGATGAAGAGCGCGCCATCCAGGCGCAGCGCGAGGCCACCACCACGGCCGAGCAGGAGGCCGATGCGCTGACCCAGTCGCTCGAGCGCCTGCGCAGCCGCGTGCAGACCCCCGCGGGCGCGCCCCCCGCACCGCTGAGTGACCAGGAGCTGGGCCAGATACAGACGCGCTGGGAAGAGCGTGTACCCGCCAATGCCAGCCAGGAAGTGCTGGAAAAGCTACTGACCGACGAGCGCGAGGCGATTGCCGCGCTCAAGTCCGGCATCGAGAAATCGGCGGCCGAACAGGCCAACCTGGTGGCCCAGCCCGGCAATGGCCGCAGCGACCTGGCCAGCCTGCAGCAGCGCGTGCAGGAGACCGCGACGCCGGTGACGGCCGAGCCGGGAGAGTCGAAGGCGCTGACCCAGGCGCGCCAGCAGCGCCGCAGCGCCGAGCACCGCCGCGCCACGCAGGAGCTGGCACTGCGCCAGGAAGAGCAATCGACGATCGAGACCCGCCAGCGCCTGCTCGATGTGCAACTGCAGACCCAGCGCCGCGAGCTGCTCGAGCGCACGCCGCGCGTGGCTTGGCTCAACCAGCGCATTGCCGACCGCGCCCGCCAGCAGCTCGAGCAGCAGGTGCAGCAAACGCAGGCGGCCGAGAACGACACGGCCGAGGCCTCGGCCGCCGTGCGCGAGCTGGCGCAGCAAAACAGCGCGCTGGCCGCCCAGATCCTGGCGCACAACGACCGCCTGGTCAAAGAGCGCCAGGACCTGGCGAGCGACGAATACCGCCAAAGCCAGCTGGCCTCGGCCTTGCGCGACACGCAGGCGCGCCTGCGCCTGGGCGGCAGCGCCTCGGTGGGCCAGTGGCTGTGGAAGCAGCGCGTGGCGCTGCCCACCGTCAACACCATCCAGTCGCGCCGCAAGGCCACGTTGCGGCAGCTGGCCGAGCTGCGGCTGGCGCTGTTCAATGCCAGCGAGCGGCGCTTCAGCCTCAACGGCACGGCCACGGGTGGCGGCAACTCGGGCATGACTACGCGCGGCAGTGCCCAGAGCACAGCCTTGTGGACCAAGCAGGCCGCGCTGATTGACCAGCTCCAGCCCTTGCTGCTGCGGCGCATTGCGGTGCTGGAGCAGACCGATGCGGCGCTGCAATCGACCTTGAACAGCGGCAACGCGCTGCGCCAGGTGATGGACAAGGAGCTGCTGTGGTTCCCCAGCCATCTGGCGATGGGCGGCGCCTGGCTGGACGAATGGCGCTCGGTGCTGCGCAGCTCGGACGGTGCGCCCCTGGAGCAGGGCGCGAGCGCCTCGCCCTGGAACACCGCGCGGGCGCTGGGCGCGAGCATGCTGCGCAACCTCTGGATCTATGCCGGTATCTTTGCCGGCGTGCTGCTGCTGCTGGGCCTGCGCCGCTATGCCTTGCAAAAGCTGCAGGCGATTGCCACGCAGGTGGACAATTTCTCGCAGGACCACTTTGGCCTGACCTTGATGGCGCTGGGCTGGAGCCTGCTGTATGCGCTGCCCTGGAGCTTTGCCACGGCCGCCCTGGGCACCTTGCTGCAATCGACGGCAGCGCCGGTGGCGCTCGAGCCGCTGGGCCAGGCGCTCGAGCAGCTGAGTGCCTTTGTCTTTGTCGTGACCCTGCTCAACGTGCTGTTCCGCCCCTGCGGGCTGGCGGTGGCGCATTTTGGCTGGCCGCGCGAGCGCGTGCAGGTGCTGCGCCAGATGGTGCTGCGCGCCACCTGGCTGATCGTGCCCATCGATCTGCTGGGCGGCCTGGCCTTCTTCAGCCACGATGATTCGGCGATCAGCACCTGGGGCCGCATGTGCCTGCTGGTGCTGACCCTGGGCCTGGGCTGGATGGCCTTGCGCTACCTGCGTCAAAGCCTGCGCAAGCAGCGCCCGGGCCTGCGCTGGAGCCAGGTGGTGAGCGTGGCCGTGCTGCTGGTGCTGGCCGTGACCCTGGTGGGCATCGGGCTGGGCTATGTCTACACCGCCACCGAGGTGATCCAGGCGTTGCTGAGCAGCTTTGTGTTCCTGGCGGCGGCCGAGGTGCTGGTCAGCCTGCTGCGGCGCTGGCTGCTGCTGGGCGAGCGCCGCCTGGCGCTCAACCGCCTGCGCGCCGCTGCGCTGCAGCGCCAGGCGGCCAATGCGGCAGCGGCTGCCGATGCCGCCACTGGCAGCCCCGCCCCGGCCAACAACAATGCCGCCGATGAGCAAAGCCAGATGGCGCTGGTCACCGTCAGCACGCAGGCACACCGCCTGCTGGGCCTGCTGCAGCGGGTGCTGGTGGCGCTGAGCCTGGTGTACGCCTGGTCGCCGGTGCTGCCAGCGCTGCTGCGCTTTGAGGGCGTGGTGCTGTGGTACACCACCAATACCGAGGCCAGTGGCATTGCGCGCCCCGCGCCGGTGAGCCTGATGGACCTGCTGGTGGGTGCGCTGATCTTGCTGATGACCTTCAGCCTGACGCGCAACCTGCCCGGCCTGGTCGAGGTGGTGTTCTCCGGCACGCGCCGGGTCAGCAGCTCGGACCGCTACACGATGGCGACCCTGGCGCGCTACGGCATCACGATTGCCGGCACGGTCAGCGCGCTGTCCTTGCTGGGCCTGCGCTGGAGCCAGCTGCAGTGGATGGCCGCCGCGCTGACCGTGGGTCTGGGTTTTGGCCTGCAGGAGATTTTTGCCAACTTTGTCTCGGGCCTGATTCTGCTGGTCGAGCGGCCCTTCCGGGTCGGCGATGTGATCACCATCAACCAGCACACCGGCACCGTCACCCGCATCCGCACGCGCGCCACCACGGTGCTGGATTTCGACAACCAGGAAATCGTCATCCCGAACAAGACCTTCATCACCGGCCAGGTGACCAACTGGACCTTGAGCGACGATGTGACGCGCCTGATCATCGATGTCTCGGTTGCGCACGGCAGCGACCCGGGCGAGGTGCAGCGCATGCTGCTGGCCATTGCGGCCGAGCACCCCAAGGTGCTGCGCGAGCCCGAGGCCAACTGCTGGTTCATGGCGCTCGAAGGCCAGGGCCAGAAGTTCGAGCTGCGCGTCTATGTGGGTGCGGTGGATGACCGCCTGCCGGTGCGCAACGACCTCAACCGCAGCATCAACGCGCGGCTGAAGGCAGCCGGCATTGCGGTGGCCTTCCCGCAGATGGACATCCATGTGCGCGACCTGCCGCCCGCCCCCGCTGCGCCGCAAGAAGCCCCGGGCGCTTAAGGTGTTTGGGAGGCTGCCTGCACCAGCGCCACAAAGCGCTTGGCGGCCAGGCCCATCGGGTGCTCCTTGGACCAGACCACATCCACATAGAGCTGGGCGCCATTGCTGAGGTTGGCAAACTCCATCGCCACCAGAGCGCCCGACTGCAGCAGCGGTGCCACCAGCGGCTGGGGCAGCCAGCCCCAGCCAATGCCGGCGCTGACCATCTGCAAGGCAGCCACATGGTTGTCGGTGCGCCAGACATCGCGGGCGTAGACCAGGCGCTCATGGTCCAGCGACCAGTCGCGGCTGGCAACGATGATCTGGCGCGTATTGGTCAGGTGGTGCTCGCGCAGCTGGGGCCGGGCGGCCTCGCCGGGCGCAGGCGCCTGGACCAGCGCCTGCATCAGCGGGTGGCTGGGGGCGATGACGGCCAGCAAGGTCTCGGTCGCCACTTCCTGAAAACCTTCGCGGCCGTCCAGGCTCGGCCGCTCAAAGACCAGTGCCAGCTGCGCGCGGCCGCTGTGCAGCATGGTCAGCGCATCGGCCTGGGGGGCCGTGAGCACCTCGACGGCCAGCTGCGGGTACTCCTGCGCCAGCGCGGCCAGTGGCGCAGCCCAGGGGGCTGAGAGCAGCTCCGGCGCCATCACCAGGCTCAGCCGCGATTCCAGCCCTTGCTCCAGCGCCAGCGCATGGGCGTTGAGCTGCTGCAGCTGCGCGGCCAGCAGGCGCGCCTGCGGCTCCAGCGCCAATGCGGCGGGCAGCGGTCGGGGCTCGCGCCCTTCGCGGGCAAACAGCGGCATCTGCAGCTCGGCCTCGAGCTGGGCGATCTGCATGCTGACGGCCGAGGGCACCTTGCCCAGCGCCCGGGCTGCGGCCGAGAAGCTGCCATGGTCGAGCACGGCCAACAGGGTCTGGATCGTGTCGGAGTCAAAGGGGGCGAAGGCACTGCGCATTGATGTATCAATTTTTATGAAAGATTCTGACTTATGTTATCAGTTCATGACACATAAGATAGCGCCCCATGTCAGTTCAAAAAATACACAACAGCCCTTGGTCGCTGCAGGGGCCGATGCGGCGCGTGGTCTATGTGGCCCTGTACGAGGCCATCGCCATCGTGGCCGCCACGGCAGGCCTGTCGGCTCTGTCGGGCCAGGGCGCTGCGCACTCCGGTGTCGTAGCCGCCGCCTCGTCGGCCATCGCCATTCTGTGGAACGTGGTCTGGAACCACCTGTTCGAGCGCTGGGAAGCCACCCAGCCCACCCGTGGGCGCGGCCTGGGCCGCCGCATTGCGCATGCGCTGGGCATGGAAGGCGGTCTCGTCTTCATGCTCGTGCCGCTGTTTGCCTGGTGGTTCGAGGTCAGCCTCTGGGATGCGCTGGTGATGGACATCGGCCTGCTGCTGTTCTTCCTGGTCTACACCTTTGTCTTCAACTGGTCGTTTGACCGCCTGTTTGGCCTGCCGCAATCGGCACAGTAGGGTCGGAAAGCACAACGGGGCGCCGTGTTACCACTGGCGCCCCGTTGCTGTTAATGGCTGTGCTTTAGCGCAACCAGGCAATCATCAGCTGCAGCACAAAGGCATTGATGATGTCGATAAAGAACGCACCTACCAGCGGCACGATCAGGAAGGCCTTGTGCGAGGGCCCGTACTGGCTGGTGATGGCCTGCATATTGGCCACAGCCGTGGGCGTGGCGCCCATGCCAAAGCCGCAGTGGCCGGCGGCCAGCACGGCGGCGTCGTAGTTGCGACCCATCGTGCGGAAGGTGATGAAGACGGCAAACAGCGCCAGCGCCACGGTCTGCACCGCCAGGATGAGCATCAGCGGCCCGGCCAGCTCGGCCAGCTCCCAGAGCTTGAATGACAGCAGCGCAATGGCCAGGTAGATCGACAGGCCGGCGTTGCCAAAAACATCGATGGCACGGTCAAACACCTTGAAGCCAAAGCCGTAGTCGAGCACATTGCGGATCACCACGCCGCCGCCCAGCGCCCAGACAAAGGTGGGCAGCTGCAGCATCGTGCCCTGGGTGGCGCTGGTCATGAACTCGGCAAAGGCCAGGCAGCCGGCAAACAGCGCCAGGGTCTCGATGGCGGCCTCGGCGGTGATCAGGCGCGGGGCGGTATTGGGCGTCTCGAAATTGGCGACCTGGCTGCTGTCGTTGCCTGGGGTGTGCTCACTCACTTCCTTTTCAGCCAGCGTGCGTGGCTGGGCCAGCTGGTGGCGCGTGATCAGGCGCTTGGCCAGAGGGCCGCCCAGCAGGCCGCCGATGACCAGGCCAAAGGTCGCGCAGGCAATGCCCAGCGCGGTGGCGCCGCTCAGGCCGTATTGGTTCTCCAGCACCGAGCCCCAGGCGCCAGCGGTGCCGTGGCCGCCCAGCAAGGTGATCGAGCCCGCGACCAGGCCAATGAGCGGATCCAGCCCCAGCAAGGTGGCCAAGCCCACGCCGACACCGTTTTGCACAAAGATAAAGGCGACGATGACGCCCAGAAACACCACCAGGCCCATGCCGCCTTCGCGCAGCTTGGCAAAGTTGGCGCTCAGCCCGATCGACGAGAAGAACACCAGCATGAAGCTGGTCTGCATGCCAGTGGCAAAGGCCAGGGTCAGGCCGGTGGCCTGGTGCAGCGCAAAGATAAGGGCGGCCACCACCAGGCCGCCGGAGACGGGCTCGGGGATGTTGAAGTCGCGCAGGAAGCGGATGTGCCGCGTCAGCCACTTGCCCAGCAAGAGCACGAGGACGGCAAAGATCAGGGTGTAGTAAGCACTGAAACTCAGATGCAAGGGAATTCTCCTCAAAAAGCAGGCCTGGACCTGTTTGAAAACAGAAAGCCGGTGTTGCCTATGGGTTGGCGTTGTTTGCCGGCAAAGCGCTGCAATATGGGTGAATGCCGAAGCATCGTCTGATTGAATAGGTCTATAACCAACAATGGTGAATGGTGTTTGTGGCTATGGACAAGCCCCTCTGCCTGTGCTTTGGCGCCCGGCCTGGCTTAAAATGCAGGGCCTTGTTCCAAGGAGCGCTGCAGCAGGCCGGTGGTACCCCCATCGCAGGCCTGTCAGGCTTGGGGCAGGTCGACGGGCATGCCGCGCATGGCCCGCATCAACGGCGCTCACCTGTTCTGTCTCTGTTTTCTGGTTTTCACAGGTGAGCCCCATGTCCGCGTCTGCTGCCCCCGTTTCCGTTCCTCCCATGCGCCTGTCGGGCCTGGAGCCCGTGTTTGTTGGCGAGGACAGCCTGTTTGTCAACGTCGGTGAACGCACCAACGTGACGGGCTCCAAGGCCTTTGCGCGCCTGATCCTGAACGAGCAGTACGAAGAGGCGCTGGCCGTTGCGCGCCAGCAGGTGGAAAACGGCGCCCAGGTGATCGATGTGAACATGGACGAGGCCATGCTCGACAGCAAGGCCGCGATGGTGCGTTTTCTGAACCTGATCGCCTCCGAGCCCGATATCGCCCGCGTGCCCATCATGGTCGACAGCTCCAAATGGGAGGTGATCGAGGCGGGGCTGCGCTGCATCCAGGGCAAGGGCATCGTCAACTCCATCTCGATGAAAGAGGGCGTGGACGAGTTCAAAGCGCATGCGCGCCTGGTCAAGCGCTATGGCGCCGCCGCCGTGGTCATGGCCTTTGACGAAAAAGGCCAGGCCGATACCTACGAGCGCAAGATCGAGATCTGCGAGCGCGCCTACCGCATCCTGGTTGACGAGGTCGGTTTCCCGCCCGAGGACATCATCTTCGACCCCAACATCTTTGCCGTGGCCACCGGCATCGAAGAGCACAACAACTACGGCGTGGACTTCATCGAGGCGACGCGCTGGATCAAGCAGAACCTGCCCGGCGCCAAGGTGAGCGGCGGCGTATCGAACGTGTCGTTCTCGTTCCGCGGCAACGACCCGGTGCGCGAGGCGATCCACACGGTGTTCCTGTACCACGCAATCCAGGCGGGCATGGACATGGGCATCGTCAACGCCGGCATGGTCGGCGTCTATGACGACCTCGAGCCGGTGCTGCGCGAGCGCGTCGAAGACGTGGTGCTCAACCGCCGCCCCGACGCCGGCGAGCGCCTGGTCGAAGTGGCCGACAGCGCCAAGAGCGGCGCCAAGGACGACAGCAAGAAGCTCGAATGGCGCGGCACGCCAGACAGCCCCAAGACCGTCAACGAGCGCCTGTCGCATGCACTGGTGCATGGCATCACCGACTTCATCACCGAAGATACCGAAGAGGCTTACCAGACCATCGTCATGCAAGGCGGCGGGCGCCCGCTGCATGTGATCGAAGGGCCGCTGATGGACGGCATGAACATCGTCGGCGACCTGTTTGGCGCCGGCAAGATGTTCCTGCCCCAGGTGGTCAAGTCGGCCCGCGTGATGAAGCAGGCCGTGGCCCACCTGGTGCCCTATATCGAAGAGGAAAAGCGCCAGCAGGAAGCGGCGGGCGTGGACGTGTCGAGCAAGGGCAAGATCGTCATCGCCACCGTCAAGGGCGATGTGCATGACATCGGCAAGAACATCGTCACCGTGGTGCTGCAGTGCAATAACTTCGAGGTCATCAATATGGGCGTGATGGTGCCCTGCCACGAGATCCTGGCCCGTGCCAAGGCCGAGGGCGCGGACATCATTGGCCTGTCGGGCCTGATCACGCCCAGCCTCGAAGAGATGCAGTATGTGGCCGGCGAGATGCACAAGGACGACTATTTCCGCATCAAGAAAATTCCGCTGCTGATTGGCGGCGCCACCTGCTCGCGCGTGCACACGGCGGTGAAGATTGCGCCCAAGTACGAAGGCCCGGTGCTTTACGTGCCTGATGCTTCGCGCAGCGTGAGCGTGGCCCAGAGCCTGCTGGGTGAGAACAAGGACCGCTACCTGCAAGAGGTGGAGGCCGACTACGACAAGGTGCGCACCCAGCACGCCAACAAGAAGAAAACGCCGCTGTGGACCCTGGCCCAGGCCCGCGCCAATGCCACCCCGGTGGATTTTGCCGCGCACCCGCCCGTCACGCCCCGCGTGCTGGGCCGCCGCGTGTTCAAGAACTTTGACCTGGCCGAGATCGCCCAGTACATCGACTGGGGTCCATTCTTCCAGACCTGGGACCTGGCCGGCCCGTACCCCGCCATCCTCGACGATGAGGTGGTCGGTGTGGAGGCGCGCAAGGTGCTGGCTGATGCCCAGGCCATGCTCAAGAAGATCATCGAAGGCCGCTGGCTGCAGGCCAATGGCGTGATGGGCCTGTTCCCCGCCAACCGCGTGGGCGACGACATCGTGTTCTACACCGACGAGTCGCGCAGCACCGAGCTGCTGACCTGGTACGGCATGCGCCAGCAAACCGAGAAGCAGGCGGTGGACAACGTGATGCGCCCCAGCCGCTGCCTGGCCGACTTTGTGGCCCCCAAGGAATCGGGCATCGGCGACTACGCCGGCCTGTTTGCCGTCACGGCTGGCATTGGCGCCGAGAAAAAGGACAAGGAATTTGAAGCCGCACTGGACGACTACAGCGGCATCATGTTCAAGGCCCTGGCCGACCGCCTGGCCGAAGCCTTTGCCGAATGCCTGCACCTGCGCGTGCGCCAAGACCTGTGGGGCTATGCCGCCGATGAGCAGCTGAGCAACGAGGAACTCATCAAGGAAAAATACCAGGGCGTGCGCCCCGCCCCCGGCTACCCCGCCTGCCCGGACCACACCGCCAAGATCGACCTGTTCAAGGCGCTGGATGCCGCCGATATCGGCATGCACCTCACCGAGAGCCTGGCCATGTTCCCCGCCTCCAGCGTCAGTGGCTTCTACCTGGGCTACCCCGAAGCCGTCTACTTCAATGTCGGCGAAATCGGCGAGGACCAGCTGGCCGATATGGCCCAGCGCCGGGGCATGGACATCGAGGTCCTGCGCCGCGCGCTGGCGCCGAATCTGGCGTAAATACAATCCTTAGGTTGTAAAACGGAAATACAGCCTATATTTTGTAAATCACAAATACAGCGTATAGTGTGTTTTTCTGCTGCTTGCAGAGGAGCGCGCCATGGACGAATTCACCGTACGCACGACGGCACAGCTGCCGACGCTGCTCAAAGCCTTTCGCAAGACGGCCAAGCTGACCCAGGCGGATGTGGCCACGCGTCTGGGGGTCACCCAGCAGACGGTCTCGGCCATGGAGCGCAATGCCGAGTCGGTCAGCGCTGAACGCTTGATGAAGCTGATGGGCATCCTGGGCGTGGATCTGGTATTGCGCGCCCGCCCGGCCACGTCTCCGGACACCGGCCGTGAACTGCAGACACTGGATAGCTGGTAAGCCATGCGCAGCGTTGGCCATAACAAAGCCCTGGGCCTGTGGATGAACGGCCACCGTGTCGGGACATGGCGCGTAGAGGCGGGTAGCGATGTTTTGCAGTACGACGACGCCTGGGTGCGTGATGTGGCTCTGCGCCGGCCCTTGTCCTTGTCACTGCCCTTCACACCGGGAAATGGTCCGCACAAAGGCGAGGCGGTGCGCTTTTATTTCCAGAACCTGCTGCCGGACAACGAGCAGATTTTGGAGCGCATCGCGCGCCGCTACAAAGTAGGCGCTACAGACCCCAATGCGCTGTTGCGGGAAATTGGCAGAGACTGCGTTGGCGCCTTGCAGATCCTGCCCGCTGGTGAGGCGCCCCCCGAAGAACCGGAGATGCAGTACGAGGTGCTGAGCGAGGCGGACGTGGCGCGCCTGGTTCGCGCCGTGGTGAACCCGACGCAGTCTGGCGATGGCGGTCTGGATGACGACGATTTCCGGATCTCGATTGCCGGGGCGCAGGAGAAAACCGCGCTGCTTTACTGGGCCGGCCAATGGTGCAGACCCCTGGGTGCAACACCGACTTCACACATCCTGAAATTGCCGCTGGGTCTGATTGGCAATATGCAGATCGACATGCGCCACTCGGTAGAGAACGAATGGCTGTGTTCGAAGCTGGTGGCCGCCTTTGGGATTCCGATTGCGCCCTGCGACGTGCTGCGCTTTGAAGACCAGAAGGTGTTGGCCGTTGAACGCTTTGACCGGAGCGTATGGAAGGAGAAGGTCCTGGTACGGATCCCGCAGGAGGACATGTGCCAGGCCAGTGGTGTCTCGCCCATTCTCAAATACGAGAGTGATGGCGGGCCCGGCGTCGATACCATCATGGACTTGCTGGCGAGATCCAAAAGTCCGGGGACAGACCGGTTCCAGTTCTTTATGGCACAGCTGTTGTTTTGGATGCTGTGTGCCACTGACGGCCATACCAAGAACTTCAGCATCTTTTTGCGGCCCCAGGGCGTGTTCGAGATGACGCCGCTGTATGACGTGCTCTCGGCCTACCCCATTTGGGGAGCCGGGCCTGGCAAGTTGTCGCCCCACAAGGCGCGCATGGCCATAGCCGTGCGTTCCAAAAATGCGCACTGGAACATGAACAAGATCATGCGCTGCCACTGGGAGGCTGTGGGCGAGCGCTATGGCATCCGCTCGCCCCAAGGCTTGGATGTGCGAGCAATCATCGACCAAGTG
The DNA here is from genome assembly GCF_049601575.1 of Comamonas sp. 23. Classification (NCBI taxonomy): domain Bacteria; kingdom Pseudomonadati; phylum Pseudomonadota; class Betaproteobacteria; order Burkholderiales; family Comamonadaceae; genus Comamonas; species Comamonas sp. 23. The sequence continues at coordinate 368,462 of NZ_CP187127.1, forward strand.
GTGGAGATGACACCGGACGTGATTGCCCGCGCCGAAAAGCAACTACCCCCTGACTTTCCGCAGAGCGTGTCAACGGCCATATTCCAAGGCCTGCAAGACGCCGCGAACCGCCTGGGCAGGGTGCATGACTGAGCTGCGGTGTTGATCCAGGACAGCGCTCGCCCCAAGGCTTCACAGCTCAACCCGCCAAGATCCCCTCCAGATTTGCCCGCAGCGCCGTAGCGCGCTCCGTCACCCGCGGCAGCGCTGCTTGGGCGATCGATTGCGCCAGTAACGCCTCACCCAACACGACGGCGACCCGGGCCCAGGTGAGCAGGTGGGCGGGGTGCATATCCTTGTCCTGCGCCGCCAGCCGGGCGGCGGCCAGGAACGACGCGGGGTAGGCGCTGAAAGGGGCAAAAAAGGCCTGGGACTGCCGCTGCCATTCCGACACTACAAAGGCCACTGATTCGGCCGCCTCCTGTGCGCTGGTGCCATAGGCAAACTCGGCATCTGCGGCGTTGCGAAAGCCGGCGATGACCGAGCCGCGCCAGGTGCAGTCATGGTCGCGCATCGCCGGCGGCGCGGGCATGGCGCCACCGGCCACATCGCCCAGCGCCAGCAGATGGGCGCCCAGGTTGACCTGGAACACCGCGCTGCGCGGGCGGTGCTGGACCTCAACGACATGCACCACGCCACCGTCCAGCACACGCCGGGCGATATCGCCCTGGCGGACAAAGCCGGCGGCCACAAGTTGCGGGAAGAACTGCGCACGCAATTCGCTGGTGGTGGTTTTGCGGTCCATGGTGGGTGGTTCTTGGGGGATGGGGCGGCAGGTGCAGACATCGGGTGTGCCGCGCACCCTTGCTTATAAAGCCTTTTGAGCGTCTTGGGCGATGTGCTTTGTCGTCGAGTCGTACATGCGAAATCTACATATCGATTGAATGAAATCGTCGTTGTCCAACGACGGTCTGTATTCCTACACTGGGCCCTCAATCAAGTTTTCGCTGGCCCGGGCATGGTGCCCTGGCGTGGGGATCTCAGAAAGCATAGCTATGAAAAACAAGGCATGGGCGATGGTGGCCACCGCTGCGGTGGCAGCGCTGGCATCGGGGGCGGTGTGGGCCGATCGCCTGCAGGATATCAAGCAGGCGGGGGTGCTGCGCGTGGCAGCCTTTGATGCCAATCCACCGTTTGGTTTTGTCGATCCCAAGACGCGCAAGATCGTGGGTCTGGATGTGGACTATGCGCAGGCCTTTGCGCAGCGACTGGGCGTGAAGCTGCAGCTGGTGCCGACCAACCCGGCCAACCGCGTGCCGCTGCTGCTGTCGAACAAGGTGGACCTGGTGCTGGCCAATTTCACGATCACCGAGGAGCGTGCCAAGCAGGTGGGCTTCAGCGTTCCCTACTTTGCCTCGGGCACACAGTTCATCGCGGCCAAGGGTACGTTGACCTCGCCCGCGCAACTGAACCAGCTGCGCATCGGTGTGGACAAGGGCACGACCAATGAGATCGTGCTGCGCGAGAAGCACCCGCAAGCCACCTTGGTGGCCTATGACGACACGCCGTTTGCGTTCACTGCGCTGCGCAATGGCAATGTGCAGGCCATCTCGCAAGACGGCCCCAAGCTGGTCGGCCTGCTGGCCACGATCAAGGATAAAAAGGAGCGCGACAAGTGGGAGGTGCCGGCGTTCACGATATCGAGCGACTACATCGGCGTGGGCATTCCCAAGGGGGAGGCTGCGCTGACCGACTTTGTCAACACCGCCCTCAAGGAACTGGAGGCCAGCGGCCAGGCCGGCAAGATCTACGACACCTGGTTCGGGCCGCAGAGCGCGACACCGCTGGTGCGCAATTTCAAGATCGGCGACAAGCCATAACAGCATAGGTACCGCACAACCCCCGCGTCTGAGAAGGCGCGGGGCTGTGCCTTTTGGGGTTGGTGTTTATGCAATTTTTGATCTCCTGGCTGGAGCCGCTGTGGCCGCATCTGCTGGCGGCCAAGTACTGGCGCTGGCTGCTCGATGGCTGGTGCACCACGGTGCTGGCGTCGCTGCTGGTGATGGCAGCGTCCACGGTGCTGGGCATAGCCTTTGCGGTCGCGCGCAGTGCGGCCTGGGCGCCGCTGCGCTGGCTGGCGCTGGGCTACCTGTCGGTGTTTCGCAATACGCCGCTCCTGGTGCAGCTGTTCTTTTGGTACTTTGGCGTGCCCAGCCTGCTGCCGCCCGCGTGGATGGCCTGGCTCAACCAGGCACACAGCCTGGCGCTGGGCCCGCTCAGCCTGGGCTGGCCGTCGCTGGAGTTCCTCTCGGCATGCATCGGCATGGTGTTCTATGCCACGGCCTATGTGGGCGAAGAGGTGCGCGCGGGCATCAACAGCGTGCCGGCCAGCCAGAGCCAGGCGGCGCGCTCGCTGGGCATGGGCGGCTGGCAGCTGCTGCGCCATATCGTGCTGCCCCAGGCGCTGGCGCGGGTCATCTCGCCGCTGATGGGCCAGTACATGAACATCGTCAAGAACACCTCGCTGGGCATGGCCATTGGCCTGGCCGAGCTCTCGTACCGGGCGCGCCAGGTGGAGGCCGAGACCTTCCAGTCCTTCCAGGTCTACGGCATCAGCACCTTGCTCTACATCGTGCTGATCATCGGGCTGGAGCTGCTCAGCCAGCACCTGGCCCAGCGCCGCCGTTGGGGCCGGGTGGAGGTGCGGCGCGCATGAACTTTGCTGCACTGGGCGATGACTGGCGCTACCTGCTGCTGGGCACCTTTCCCGAAGGGCCGCCGGGCGGTGCGCTGCTGAGCCTGATCCTGAGCGCCGTCTCCGGCGTGCTGTCTGCATTGCTGGGGCTGGCGCTGGGCATTGCGCTGGTGATGGGGCGGGGCCGGGCCTTGCAGTACCTGCGGGTGGTGCTGGGCTTTTTGCGCGCCATTCCGGTGCTGCTGCTGATCTTCTGGATTTATTTTTTGCTGCCGGTGCTGTTCAACGTGGATGTGCCGGGCAGCGTCTCGGTGGTCTGTGCGCTGTCGCTGGTCAGCGGCGCCTACCTGGCCCATGGCGTGGCCGCCGGCCTGCAGGCGGTTGCGCCGGGCCAGTGGGATGCCGGCGCCGCGCTGGGCCTGACGCGCTGGCAGGTGCTGCGCAGCCTCATCCTGCCCCAGGCGCTGGCGGTGATGCTGCCCTCGTTTGTGAACCAGTGGGTGACCCTGATCAAGGACAGCTCGCTGGCCTATATCGTCGGCGTGGGCGAGCTGTCCTTTCTGTCCACCCAGGTCAATGCGCGGCTGATGGTGCACCCGGCCGAGGTGTTCCTGCTGGTGGGCGCCATCTACTGGCTGATGTGCTCGGCGCTCAACCTGCTGGCCTGGGCCGTGGCGCGGCGCAGCCAGCCGCATCTGGTACGCGGAGTTGGCCCGCTGATGCGGGCATGAAAAAAGGACGCCAGGCGTCCTTTTTGGGTGAATGCTGCAGTGCCGCGATTACTGGTTCTTCAGCTCGGCGATGTAGGCATCGCGTGCCTTCACGCCGGTGGGGGTGAAGTCGGTGAACACGCCGTCGATGCCCAGGCGGTAGTAGGCCAGGAACTCTTGCACCGGGTCACCCTTGTAGATGCCGGCCAGGCGGCCCGCCTCATTGCGGAAGGTGAAGCTGTGCACGATCAGGCCGGCCTTGTGGGCGTTGGCGATCAGGCCCGTATCCTTGAGGGTGTTGACATCCTTCAAGCCCGCGCCTTCCTTGTACGGCACGACAGAATGGGCGAGGACCTGTGGCTTCCAGGGGCCGATGCCATCGGCATAGGTCTTGATCTCGGCCAGGCCGGCAGGGGTCTGCATCACGGCAAAGGTTCGGGCATCGCCGGCGAGGGTCCAGCTGTAGGGGCGGCCGCTGATGAAGGTCCATTCATCGGTGGTGATGTAGACCATCGAGCCATCCTTGAGGTCGAAGTCATTGCCATCGATCAGCTGCACGCCCTTGGCCGTCATGCCGGCCTTGCGCAGGTACTTGAGGCTCTCAGGGTCAAAGCTCTGGATGTAGATGGCCGAGTCCTTGCTGTTGAGCTTGTTCTTCTCGAGCAGCGCCATCACCGCATCTTCAAACGGGTGGCTGCCGCTGCCGCAACCATTGGCGATCGCCTGCTGGTTGTTCCAGTAGGGGTTCTTGGTTTCGGCATACACGGGGATGGTGCGGCCCAGCGCCTTGCCCTTGGCCGCTGCGATGTCGATCACATCCTGGGCGCTGATCAGCGGCAGCTTGCCGTTCCACTCGGTGGGGCGGTCGGCGCGGTTGTCCAAGGTGGTGCCGGCAATCCAGTCGCGCAGCTCCTGCATCGTGAAGTCGCTGATCGACCAGTCATTGCTGTGGTCTTCGCCGTCGACGATCAGCGCCTTGAGCACCGACTTCTGGTTGCCCGGCTCGACCAGGTCCGTCAGGTACTGGCTGGGGCCGTTGGCCGGGATGGCGGGGTATTTCACATTCACCAGCACGCCGGGCGTGGTGCGCTTGCGGGCTGCCACGGCGGAATTGGTCTTGGCTACATCGGCGATGTTGGTGCTGTCGCTCAGCCAGGCGTTGTGGCGTGCCACCAGCTGGCAGTCACGCGTCATGTGCATGTCCAGCTCCAGCATGTCGGCGCCGGCGTCTGCTGCCTTTTCGTAGGCCATGCGCGTCTGCTCGGGGTACATGCCGGAGTAGCCACGGTGCGCGATCACCTGGGGCTGTTTGCCGTCCAGGGTCTTGAAGCTGGGATCATCATCGCCGCCGCCACAAGCGGTCAGCAGCAGTGCGCCGCACAGGGCAGAGCCCAGCGCAGCCAGGCGAAAGGTGGATTGGTGTGTTGTCATCGTCCGTTGTCCCCAGGGTTGGTGAATCAGCAAGTGGATGGATGCTGCGGGGTCGGTATGACGGCACGGTGACAATGTAAAGCGCGCGTCTGCGACTCACAACAGGCGAGGTGTGCAGGCACTTGTCGGTCTTTGCTGCCGCCTGTAGAGAACACCCCCATCAACCGCTGCAGGCATCCAATTCCACGCACCAGCGTAGTGCAAGGCAGGCAGCGGGCCCAGTGTTTTCGATGCTGCAGCGCGGCAACTGTGGTGTTCTGTCCAATCGCCGATCAGGCGCGGCCCAGCCACCAGACCAGGCCCAGCGCCAGCGCGGCGGGCACGGCGAAGTTGACGAGCAAGATGGGCAGCTCCTGCGCGACGGTATAGCCGGCCTTGTGGACGCCGACCCACATATTGACCAGCGCGACCCCCAGCCAGGCGGGGATGAAGTACTTGGCCGCCAGCGCGATGCTGGCCGCATCGGCGCCCCAGAGCTTGCCCAGCAGGGCAAAGACGGCCAGCAGCAGCAAGCCGGTCAGCATGACCAAAATCATATGCATGGGCAACTCCTTGTGGTGGTGGGAGGGCGGCGCCCTCCAGGCTTTATTTTGTCGTATAGCCGCCGTTGATCAGAATCGTCTGGCCGGTGATCCACCAGCCATCGCTCACCAGGTGGCGCACAAAGGGCACCACGTCTTCGATGTCGGTCAGGCCCGTCTGGCTGAACGGCGACAGCGCCGCTGCGCTCTTGTGGTAGGCCTGCGCGTCAGCGCTTTCCTGGCCGTAGAAGAAGGGCGTGTCCATCGGGCCGGGGCCCACGGCGGTGACCGAGATGCCGCGCGCGCCCAGCTCCTTGGCCGCTGCGCGGGTGTAGTGCTCCACCGGCGCCTTGGTGCCCGCGTAGGACGCGTAAAACGGCGTGAAGGCGCCCAGCAGCGAGGTGACCAGCGTGCAGATCTTGCCGCCATCATTCACCTGCTTGCCTGCCTCCTTCAAGAAGAAGAAGGCGGCCTTGTTGTTGACCGCATCCATCTCGTCAAACTCCGCTTCGCTGATCTCGGCCATCGGCTTTTTCAGCACCTTGCCGACGGTGTTGATCGCAATGTCGGGGCGGCCCAGCGCGGCCACGGTGTCGGCAAACAGCTTCTCCACGGCGGCGGCCGTGGTCAGGTCGCCTTGCAGCATCACCGCCTTGGCGCCCAGCTTTTGCAGCGCTGCCAGCGTCTGCTCGGCATCGGCCTTGCTCGCTGCGCTGTTGTAGTGGATGGCCACGGCCTTGGCGCCATGCTGGACAAAGTCGGTGGCCAGCAGGCCGCCCAGGTTTTTGGCACCGCCGGCGATCAAAACGGTCTTGCCCTGCAGGCTGTGTTGGGGTTTGGACATGAAAAGCTCCTTGGGGATAGGTCAGAGCTGTTCAGCGTAATTGGTCACGAAACAAAGATAAATATAGAATTTATTCCATGTTTATCCAGAATTTATTAACAATGAATGTGCAGGATCCGGGCTATGGACCGCATTGACCTGCTGCGCATCTTTTTGCGTGTGGCCGCGACCGGCAGCTTTTCCCAGGCCGCCGACCAGCTGGCGCTGCCCCGGCCCACCGTGTCGCTGGCGGTGCAGCAGTTGGAAGCCCGGCTGGGCACGCGCCTGCTCCACCGCACCACACGCAAGGTAGCGCTGACGTTGGATGGCCAGGCGCTGGTTGATAGCGCCAGCAGCCTGGTTGATGAGATGCAGGACCTCGAGCAGCGCTTTCGCCCGCAATCGCATGCCGTGGCCGGGCGCCTGCGCATCGATGTGCCCAGCCGCGTGGCGCGGCTGATCGTCGCCCCCGCATTGCCAGCGCTGCTGGCGCAGCACCCGGGGCTGGAGGTGGATCTGGGCTCCAGCGACCGGGCGGTGGACCTGGTGCAGGAGCACATCGACTGCGCCTTGCGCGTGGGACCGCTGGCCCACAGCTCGCTGGTGGCCAAGGCGCTGGGCAGCATGGAACTGATCAACTGCGCCAGCCCCACCTACCTGGCCCGGCAGGGCACGCCGCAGACACCGGCTGACCTGGCAGGCCACCAGAGCGTGCACTACAACTCGCCCACCAGTGGGCGCCCTGCCGCCTGGGAATGGGTGGAGGGCGGCGCCGAGCACAGCATGGTGCTGCCCGGGGCTGTGGGTGCCAACCATGTGGAGAGCTATATCGCCTGCGCGCTGGCGGGCCTGGGCCTGATCCAGATACCGCGCTATGACGTGCAGGCCCATCTGCAGTCGGGCGAGCTGGTGCAGGTGCTGCACAGCTACCCGCCGCCTGCGCTGCCGGTGCATGTGCTCTACCTGCACCGGGCGCAGCTGTCGCGCCGGGTGCGGGTGTTCATCGACTGGATCGCGCAGCTGCTGGCGCAGGCCGGAGCGATTGCGCCCGGCCCGGACGGCCCCGTGTCCGCTCCATGACAAAGCGCCTCTCTGTACCAGCGGTACCGAGAGGCGCTTTGTAAGGCCTGATCGAACCGGCTACGACAGCCGGGTCTTCAAGATGCGATGCGCTCAGTAACGGCCACCGCCGTAGCCGCCTTGGCCGTAGCCCACGTCGGAGCGACCGCCCGAGTTGCTGTAGCCACCCGCGCCTCTGGATTCTTCACGGGGGCGGGCCAGGTTGACGACGATCTGGCGTCCGTCGACCGACCTGCCATTGAGCGCGTCGATTGCTGCCTGGGCCACATCGGCCGAGGCCATTTCGACAAAGCCGAATCCCTTGGAGCGACCGGTATCGCGGTCCATCATGACTTTGGCGGAGGTCACCGAACCGAATTCGGAGAAGTTGTCCTGGAGACTGGAATCGGTCACGGAATAGGGCAGGTTGCCCACATAAATTTTGCTGCTCATGTCAGAGCCTTTCTGAAAGAAGTTGCACCATGGGTGCACATGGAGTGGCGGCGGACTGGACAGACCAGGCCATGTCGCCAAGGAATGGGAGGGGTGGTGTTGCCACCCCGCGGTCAGCAGACCGGAGGCTTGGGCATGGATGACTGCAGCCAGCCTTGGGTCACTGCAAAGATGCGCGCCGCTTCTGCAGAGGCGAATGTCTTGTCGAAGCGGAATACCCGGCAATAGCTGCCATTGCCCGGTGATCGCTGGAAGGAGAAGGAGGCGCCAAAGCGGCCATTGGGCGCTTGGTGGGTCGACGGGGAAACGAGGTACTTCCCGATGGAAATAAAAGTCTTAGAAATGGGTATCAATCAGGATCACGGGCTTGGGCAGCCTGTGTGAGCGTGTAGGTACGCGGTTGACTGCTGCTCTGCAGACCAACCAGGCGAATGTCGCCAAGAACGCTGGAAGTAGCCCTGCCACCCACCAGCGGGAAAAAGAGGCTTGCACAGCGGCAAATACCTCTCAGACGGTGTTCACTATAAAGCAATAGTTATAAAAAGTCTAATTTTTATTAACGTATTGCATAAAACAACGTTGCGCCTCAGCGCGCACCGGCCGCTGTCAGCATCTCCACCATCGCGCTATAGCCGCGTTGCCGGGCATGGGCCAGCGGTGTCACGCCCTCCTTGTCGGCCAGGTTGACATCGGCCTTGGCATCGATCAAGAGCTGCAGGATCTGCTGGTGGCGCGGGCCGCCATCGCTCAGCACGATGGCCTCCATCAGCGCCGTCCAGCCCAGGCGGTTGACATGGTTCACATCGACGCCGGCGTTGATGAGGGTGCGCACGGTCTCGACATGGCCGCGCTCGGCTGCCGGGATCAGCGCGGTGCCGCCATAGCGGTTGGTGCTGCGCAGGTCGGCGCCATGGGCCAGCGTCATCTGCAGGATCTCCTGGTGGCCGCGTGCGCCGGCGTACAGGTAGGGGCTGTCTTCGATGTGGTCCTTGGCATTCACATCGGCGCCGGCCTCGATCAAGGCCTTGGCCGCTGCCACCTGGTTGCTCTGGGTGGCTACGAGCAGCGGCGTGCGGCCCTGGGCATCGCGTGCATCGAGGGCGCTGGCGCCACCGTTTTGCAGCAGTTGCTGGATGCGGCTGCCGTTGTTGGCGGCCGCTGCCTGGTGCAGGGCGAGCGTGGTCATGTTCTGTGCGTGGGCAGGGGGTTGCGTCAGTTGAAAGGCCAGGCCAAGGCAGAGGCTGAGCAAGGGGCGCATGGGGTTTCCTTTGAACAGGTTCTTACAGCGGGGGTATGGCAGCCGCGTCCATCCCCTCCAGTTCATATACTCCCAAAACCATAGCTGGTCTTGCAGGCTTAGTGGGTGCGAAAGGGCATTCTTGCACAGGAATGCCGGATGCCGGTGGAGATGAGAGACAAGGGAGTGCAGAGGTCCATGGGTTGGAGACAAGAGGGAAGGCGGCAGCGCGGCCATGCGGCGCTGCTGGTACTGGGCGGTGTGCTGATGGCGGCGCTGGGCGTGCTGCTGCTGTGGCTGTGGTTGCCGCTGCTGATAGCAGTGGCCGCAGGCGGGCTGGTGTTTGTGCTGCTGTCGCAAGCGGGCCGCATCGGCTGGATGCTGGAAGGGCGGCGCGCGCTGCGCGATCCGGCGTTGCGGATGGAGGACGGGCGCCTGCGTACGCCCGTGTGGCTGCCGTTCTACGCGATGCTGGCGGCCTTGCTGGCGACGGCCTGCGGCTGGATGGTCCTGTTTGTGCTGCCCGAGGGCCTGCACCCGGCCGAGATGCTGCAGATGGGCACGGGCCTGGCCGGCGCCATCGTGGTGCTGGTGGTGGTCTGGCTGCTGGGGCAGTTGAGCACCGGCTGGTCGCTGCTGCGGCAGGGCCAGGCCTGGAATGCCCGCCGCATGTCGCCCGAATGGTGGATCTGGGCGGCGATCGCCTTTGTGCCAGCGGCGCTGGCCATGGGCCTGATGGCGCCCGACCGGGCCGGGCTGCAGGCCTGGGGCCTGCAATGGCGCGGCTATGACAGCCAGCCCATCCGCATTCAGCTGGCGCCTGCCCGCAACCCGGAACAAGCCCGCCTGCGCGATGTGGCCCTGCTGGAGCTGGTGCAACCACTGCTGGTGCAGGGCAGCCGCCGTATTGCTGCCAGCATGCGTAGCCGCCACGGCAGCAGCCACTGGACCGCCGCCCTGCCAGCGCGCTACCGGCTGCAAGGCGATGTGCTCGACATCCAATTGGCGGGCCGCCTGGAGCCGGAGGGGCTGCAGCGCTATGCCCAGCAGCTGCAGCAACTGGGCGCGGGCGACCTCAGCGCGTTGCGCTGGCTGGCTGCGGCGCAATGCCTGCCAGCGCCCCATGCGATGGCGGCCCTCAGCGCGGCCGAGCGGCGCGCGCAGTGGGCGCAGGTGCAGGCCTGCGCGCAGCAGCGCAGCCAGGCCTTGCAGGCGCTGGGCGCGCAGCTGCAAGGGCAGATCGAGCAGGTGGAGGTGTTGCCGCTGGCGCACTACCGGCCTTGGCCCCGGCGTGGTGGCTGGCAGGCGGTGGCCCTTCCCTCGGGGCAAGAGGCTTTGGATGCATTGCCGCTGCTGGCGCAATGATGCCTGGCGCGGCGACTTTTTACAGCGCCAGATCCGTCCACTGCCCGGGCTCCAGGCCAGCGAGCGAGTAGGGGCCAATGGCCATGCGCACCAGGCGCAAGGTGGGGTGGCCGGCGGCAGCGGTCATGCGCCGCACCTGGCGGTTGCGGCCTTCGCGGATGATGAGCTCGATCCAGCAATCGGGCACGCTCTGACGCACGCGGATCGGCGGGTGGCGCGGCCACATCGCAGGCTGCGGGTCGAGCATGCGCACCTGCGCCGGCAGGGTCTTGCCGTCTTTCAGGTCCACGCCATCGCGCAGCTGCTGCAAGGCGGCGGCATCGGGAATGCCTTCGACCTGCACCCAGTAGGTCTTGGCCATCTTGTGGCGCGGGTCGGCAATGCGGGCCTGCAACTGGCCGTCGTTGGTCAGCAGCAGCAGGCCTTCGCTGTCGCCATCGAGCCTGCCAGCGACATAGACGCCGGGCACGTCGATAAAGTCTTTCAGGCCTTGCCAGCGCCCCTCGGGTGTGAACTGGCTGACAACGCCATAGGGCTTGTGAAAGCCCAGCAGCCGGGGCGGGCCGGCCGGGCTTGCGGGCCTGGCAGGCTTGAGGAGTCGGCCCGGCCCGCCGCTCTTGCGCGGCCGCATGCGTGGCTCGGGCATCAGCGCTGCACGGGGCTCAGGGTGGCACGCAGGCGCTCGCCAGGCGCAGTCTCCGGGGGCGGAGGGGTGGTCTCCAACGCTTCTTCGACGTTGCCGATATGGGCCAGCATCAGTGCGCGGGCCTGCTCGGCGTCGCCCCGCTCCAGCGCCTCGACAATGCTGGCATGGTCCGCGCAGGACTGCTCGGCGCTGTGGTCGGACTGGTAGAGCGTTGCTGCCAGCGTGGTGCGGGCGGTCAGGTCGCGCAGGGTATCGGCCAGCAGGCGGTGGCCCATGTTCTCGGCCAGGCAGACGTGGAAATCGGCCAGCAGAAAGGCGCGCGTGGCCGCGTCGGCGCCCTGGATCGCGCGCTGCTCCTCGTCGATATGCAGGCGCAGCTGGCGGATCACCTGCTGCATCGGGCGGCCTGCGGTCTCCAGGATGCCCGCCTCGATGATGCGCCGGGCGGCGAAGGCGTCGCGTGCCTCTTCGGCACTGGGCTGCACCACGTACCAGCCCCGGCGCGGCTGCACCTGCACAAAGCCGCGCGCCTGCAGCTGCATCAGCGCCTCACGCACCAAGGTGCGGCTGACCGAGAAGTTGTCTGCCAGCGCCTGCTCTCCCAGGCGCTCCCCGGGCGAGAGCTTCTGCGCGAGGATGGCTTCGACGACGCGTTCTGCAATGGTGGTGGGGCTGACAGCAGTCATGGGCTCAGGCGTGGGGTGTAGACAGCTCCGATTGTGCCGTGTCTTGCGGTAGTTTCTCGCCATTGAGCACCTTATGGGCGCGCTCGCGGTCGATATCGCCTTCCCAGGAGGCAATCGCCACGGTCGCCACGCAGTTGCCGATCAGGTTACCCAGCGCCCGGGCAATGCCCATGAACCAGTCCACCGACAGCACCAGCACCAGGCCGATGGCCGGGATCGCGGGGATCGCATGCAAGGTGGCGGCCAGCACCACGATGGCCGAGCCCGGCACGCCGTGCGCGCCCTTGGAGGTGACCAGCGCAATGGCCAGGATGGTCAGCAGGTCGGTCATCGAGATCGGCGTATTGGTGGCCTGGGCAATGAAGACCGCCGCCAAGGTGATGTAGATCGAGAACGCATCCAGATTGAAGGAGTAGCCGGTGGGGATCACCAGGCCGACCGTGGAGTCGCGGATGCCCAGGTGGCGCAGCTTGGCCATGATCTGGGGCAGCACGCTGTCCGACGAGGTGGTGGCAAACACCACCATCAGCTCTTCACGCAGGTAGCGCAGCAGCTTGATGAGGCTGAAACCCGAGACGCGCATCGCAAAGCCCAGCACCACGAAGACAAAGAAGGCGACGGCCACATAGAACAGCAGCACCAGCATGCCCAGCTGCTTGAGCGAGCCCACGCCGTACTGGCCGACGGTAAAGGCGATCGCGCCCAGCACACCCAGGGGCGCGAGCTTGATGATGATGCCCATCACCTTGAACAGCACATGCGACATGGTGTCGATCAGCAGGCTCACCGGCGCGCCGCGCTCGCCCAGCATGGTCAACCCGCAGCCAAACAGCACGGCAAACAGCAGCACCTGCAGCACGTCGCCGGTGGCAAAGGCCTGCACCACGGTGGTGGGGATCAGCTTCATCAGGAAATCGACCGTGCCGCCGCTGGTCAGCTTGTCGGCATTGCTGGCGTAGGCGCTCATGGCCGAGGCATCGAGCTTGCTCGGGTCCACGTTCATGCCTGCACCAGGTTGGAACACAAAGGCCAGCACCAGGCCCAACACCAGTGCAATGGTGGTGAGCACCTCGAAGTAGATCAGCGCCTTGACGCCGACCCGGCCCACGCGCTTGAGGTCGCCTGCGCCCGCGATGCCATGCACCACCACGCAGAACACCAGCACCGGGATGATCATCTTGATGAGCTTGATGAAACCATCGCCCAAAGGCTTGAGCTTGATGGCCCACTCCGGCGCCAGCAGGCCGATGAGGACCCCTACGATAAGAGCCACCACCACCTGCCCGAACAGCGATCTGACAAAACGACGCATACGCATTCCTTTTCGGTTTGTATACAAGTTGTAAATTTCTTGTATGCAAAATGTACCCATGCACATACCGATCAGTGAACAGGGATTACCCGTGAGCGTTCACCGACTTGTGCAGCCTGGGAGACACAAGCAAAAAGCCTGCCATGCAAGTTGCAAGACAGGCTTTGTATGCAAGGAATGCTGCGTTCAGCGCAGCCTTAGAACAGGTTCTTGGGCAGGGCCAGCGCGCCCCGATCAGGCCTTGTCGACGGCGGCGACCACCACCACTTCGATCTTGTAGGCCGGGTTGCCCAGCGTGGCCTGCACGGTGGCGCGGGGCGGCGTGTGGCCGGGGGTCACCCAGGCGTCCCAGACGCTGTTCATCTGGCCAATCTCGCTGATGTCGGTCAGGTAGATCTGGCACTGCAGGATGCTGGCCTTGCTCGATCCGGCCTCGCCCAGCAGGCGGTCGATATGGCTCAGCACTTCCTGGGTCTGGGTGACGATATCGGCACCGGGGTTGTTCTCGGGGATCTGGCCGGCCAGGTAGACGGTGCCGTTGTGGATGGCGATTTCGGACAGGCGGGCGCCGACATGGCGGCGGTCGATGGCAGAGGTCATGCTCGTCTTTCGGTAACAGAGGGAGAGGGTGGGGATGTGCAAAAATCATAGCGCATCACAAGGGTGGTACGCAGGCACAAGGCTGTTGCGGCACAATGGCCCTCTTTGCCGTTGCAGCCCCTGCCGCCCACCATGACCGACCGTTTTTCCGAATCGCTTCAAGCGCTGAACCAGCCCGTCTGGGATGCCTGCATCCAGCACCGCTTCATTGACGAGATGCGGGCCGGTAGCCTTGATGATGCGGTGCTGCGCCGCTACCTGGTGCAGGACTACCAGTTCATCAACCAGTTCGTGGCGCTCTTGGGCGCGGCCATCGCCAGCGCCGATAGCTTTGCGCCGCGCGTGCGCCTGGCGCAGTTTGCGGCGATGATCACCAGCGACGAGAACACCTACTTTCAGCGCAGTTTTGACGCGCTGGACGTGTCCCAGCAGGAGCGCGATACGCCGCCGCTGACGCTGCCTACCGTGCAGTTCCAGGCGCTGATGGGGCAGGCTGCGCGCAGCCAGAAATACGCCAACTGCCTGGCCGTGCTCTGCGTGGCCGAAGGCCTGTACCTGGACGGCTTTGACCAGCCCGGCCAGCGCCTGCCGCCGCGCTTTGAACATGCCGAATGGATCAGCCTGCACGCCAATGACTTCTTCCGCGATTTTGTCGGCTGGCTGCGCGCCGAGCTCGACCGCATGGGCGAGAGCATCGAGCCCGACGTGCGTGCCGAGGCGGCCGATTATTTCAGCCGCGCGGTGGCGCTGGAGCAGGCGTTTTTTGACCATGTCTACCAGCCGCCCAGCGCCGACTGACGCCCGGCAACACGGATACGGCACCCATCACCACTGCCGCCCCCTGGCCGGGCGGCCCACCCTCCAGCGAGTCATCCCATGCTCAGCATTCAAGACATCCGCGACGCCGCCCAGCGCATCCAAGGCAAGGTCGAGCGCACGCCGTGCCTGTACTCCCACACCCTGTCCCAGATCGTGGGCGCCAAGGTCTACCTCAAGTTCGAGAACCTGCAGTTCACGGCGGCCTTCAAGGAGCGCGGTGCCTGCAACAAGCTGATGCAGCTCAACGCCGAGCAGCGCGCACGGGGCGTGATTGCGATGAGCGCGGGCAACCATGCCCAGGGCGTGGCCTACCATGCGCAGCAGCTGGGTGTGCGGGCGGTGATCGTGATGCCGCGCTTCACGCCGGGCGTCAAGGTCGAGCGCACGCGCAGTTTTGGTGCCGAGGTGGTGCTGCATGGCGACACGCTGGAAGAGGCCCGCGCCCATGCCTATGCGATGGCCGAGGACCAGAAGCTGGTGTTTGTGCACCCCTTTGACGATGCCGACATTGCAGCCGGCCAGGGCACCTTGGCGCTGGAGATGCTCGAAGACCAGCCCGACCTGGACACCCTGCTGGTCGCCGTCGGCGGCGGGGGCCTGATTGCCGGCATGGCCACCGCCGCCAAGGCGGTCAAGCCCAGCATCCAGGTGGTGGGTGTGCAGACCTCGCGCTTTCCCAGCATGGTCAATGCGGTGCAGCACCAGGACCTGCCCGTCGGCGTCTCGACGATGGCCGAAGGCATTGCGGTGGCGACGGCCGGCCTGATCACGCGCGAGATCGTCGCCCGCACGGTGGACGACCTGGTGCTGGTCGAGGAGAGCGATATCGAGCAGGCGGTGCTGATGCTGCTGGAGATTGAAAAGACCCTGGTCGAGGGCGCGGGATCGGTGGGGCTGGCGGCGCTGCTGCGCTACCCCGAGCGCTTTGCCGGCCAGAAGGTGGGCCTGGTGCTGTCGGGCGGCAATATCGACCCGCTGCTGCTGGCCTCCATCATCCAGCGCGGCATGGTGCGCTCGGGGCGGCTGGCACGCCTGCGCATCAGCTCGCGCGATGTGCCCGGCATGCTCGCACGCATCACGGCCATCGTGGCCGAGGCGGGCGCCAACATCGAAGAGGTGCACCACCAGCGCGCCTTCACCAAGCTGGCCGCGCAAAACACCGAGATCGACATCGTGCTGCAGACCCGCAGCAAGGCGCATATCGATGAGGTGGTGGACAAGCTGCGCGCCGTGGGCATGCAGGTCGATCTGGCCTGAGCAACCGGGCATCATGCCGGCCAGGCTGCATGGCCGGTTTGATGCACATCAGGCGCTGCCGAGAAAAGCGGCGCCATAGTTCTTCAGAACGATGGCAGGGCGCAGGCCATCGTTCTTGCGGCGCGGCCTGATGCGCTAACCGGTGGATGGTGCGCTGCGCGCTGGCGCAGCACAGTAGAGGCAGACCAACAACATCTGCCCCCACCATGGATTCCGCCACTGCCCCTCCCGCTGTCTCGCGCCAGGCCTGGAGCGTGCTCGCCGTCAGCACGCTGGCCTTCACGGTCTGCTTCATGGTGTGGATGATGTTCGGCGTCATCGGCATCCCGCTCAAGCAGCAACTGGGCCTGAACGCGACCGAGTTTGGCCTGCTCACCGCCATGCCGGTGCTCTCGGGCTCGCTGGTGCGGGTGCCGCTGGGCATCTGGACGGACCGCTTTGGCGGCCGCACCGTGATGACCGTGCTGATGGCCGTCACCGTGCCGGCCGTCTGGCTCATGGCCTACGCCACGCAGTACTGGCAGTTCCTCGTCATCGGCCTGTTTGTCGGCCTCGCCGGTGGCTCTTTCTCGGTGGGCACGCCCTATGTGGCGCGCTGGTTTCCCAAGAGCCGCCAGGGCATGGCCATGGGCGTCTATGGCGCGGGCAACTCCGGCTCGGCCGTCAACAAGTTTCTTGCGCCGGCGCTGTTGGTGGCGGGCGGCTGGGCGCTGGTGCCCCAGGTCTACGCGGCCATTCTGGCGGGCACCGTGGTGCTGTTCTGGCTGTTCAGCGCGCATGACCCGCGCCACCTGGTGGCCAGCAACGTCCGCTTTGTCGACCAGCTGCAGGCCTTGAAGGACCCGCGCGTGCTCAAGTACTGCCAGTACTACAGCATCGTCTTTGGTGGCTATGTGGCGCTGGCGCTGTGGATGGTGCAGTACTACGTGGGCGAGTACGGCCTGGACATCCGCGTCGCCGCCTTGCTCGCGGCCTGCTTTTCGCTGCCCGGCGGCGTGCTGCGCGCCATTGGCGGTGTGCTGTCCGACAAATACGGCGCCCACAAGGTCACCTGGTGGGTGATGTGGGTGAGCTGGATCTGCCTGTTCCTGCTGAGCTACCCGCAGACCGATTTCACCGTTGCCACGGTCAACGGCCCCCAGACCTTCCACCTGGGCCTGAACGTCTACAGCTTCACCGCGCTGATGGGTGTGCTGGGCGTGGCCTTTGCGTTCGGCAAGGCCAGCGTCTTCAAGTACATCGGCAACGACTACCCCGACAACATCGGTGCCATCAGCGGCATCGTGGGCCTGGCCGGCGGCCTGGGCGGCTTTGTGCTGCCGATCCTGTTCGGTCTGCTGCTCGATCTGACGGGCCTGCGCTCCAGCGCTTTCATGCTGCTCTATGGCGTGGTCTGGGTCTCGCTGATCTGGATGTACTGGACCGAGGTGCGCCGCACCGATGTGATGGGCCCCGCTGCGGGCCGCAAGGCGTGACAGCCGCCATCGATTTCTGCTGGAAAGACTCTCCATGACAAGCAACACCCCCTCTGCGCCGCGCCGCGGCAGCACCTTGACGATCTGGACCCCGGAGGACAAGGCCTTCTGGGAAAAGGAGGGCGAGGCCATCGCCAAGCTCAATTTGTGGATCTCCGTGCCGGCGCTGTTCCTGGCCTTTGCCGTCTGGCAGGTCTGGAGCGTGGTCGCCGTCAGCCTGCCGGGCCTGGGCTTTCAGTACTCCACCAACCAGCTGTTCTGGCTGGCGGCCGCGCCTGCGCTGTCGGGCGCCACCTTGCGCATCTTCTACTCCTTCATGGTGCCTTTGGTGGGCGGCCGGCGCTGGACGGCGATCTCGACTGCCAGCCTGCTGATCCCGGCGATCGGCATCGGCATGGCCGTGCAGGACCCGGCCACGCCCTACCCGACGATGCTGATCCTGGCGCTGCTGTGCGGCCTGGGCGGGGGCAATTTCAGCTCCAGCATGGCCAACATCAGCTACTTCTTCCCCAAGGACCGCAAGGGCTCGGCGCTGGGTGTCAATGCCGGCCTGGGCAACCTGGGCGTGTCGGTGGTGCAGTTCCTGAGCCCCATCGTCGTCACCGTCGGTCTGCTGGGCATCTTTGGCGGTGAGCCGCAGACCATCACCCAGGGCGGGGTGCAGGTCGAGGTCTGGATGCAGAACGCTGCCTTCATCTGGGTGCCCTGGATTGCGCTGACCTCGGTCGTTGCCTGGTTCGGGATGAACGATGTGGCCGATGCCAAGGCCTCAGTGGCCGCGCAGGCCGCCATCTTTGTGCAGCCCCACAACTGGATCATGTGCCTGCTCTACCTGGGCACCTTTGGCTCCTTCATCGGCTTTGCCGCCGGCTTTCCGCTGCTGATCAAGGGCCTGTTCCCCGCCGTCAATCCGCTGGCCTACGCCTGGCTGGGCCCGCTGGTGGGCGCGCTGGTGCGGCCCTTTGGTGGCTGGCTGGCCGACAAGGTCGGTGGCGGCGTGGTCACGTTCTGGAACTTTCTGGTGATGGCGCTGGCCGTGCTGGGCGTGCTGTGGTTTCTGCCCAAGGGCACGGGCAGCTATGCGCTGGCCTGGGGGCCGCAAGCGGGCAGCTTCACCGGCTTTTTTCTGATGTTCCTGGTGCTGTTTGTCACCACCGGCATCGGCAATGGCTCCACCTTCCGCATGATCCCCGTGATCTTCAACCAGCTGGCCACGCAAGGCGCAGGCAAGGATGCGGCCTCGCAGGCCGCCGCCCTCAAGGAAGGCAATGTGCTGGGCGCCGCCGCCGTCGGCTTTGCCGGCGCACTGGGTGCGTATGGCGGCTTTTTCATTCCCAAGAGCTATGGCAGCTCGATCGCATCCACCGGCGGGCCCGAGGCCGCGCTGTGGGTCTTTTCTGCCTTCTATCTGCTGTGCGCCGTGGTGACCTGGTGGTGCTATGCCCGCCGCAACGCCGCGATGCCCTGCTAAAGGCCCCAGAGCCTGGACCCCACGAGAAAGAGAACCGTTATGAGCCATTTCCTCGACCGACTCACCCACTTTCGCCTGCCCAAGGAGAGCTTTGCCGGCGGCCACGGCCGCAC
Organism: Comamonas sp. 23; assembly: GCF_049601575.1. NCBI lineage: Bacteria > Pseudomonadati > Pseudomonadota > Betaproteobacteria > Burkholderiales > Comamonadaceae > Comamonas > Comamonas sp. 23. The sequence continues at coordinate 387,114 of NZ_CP187127.1, forward strand.
CACCGGCGAAGACCGCACCTGGGAAGACGCCTACCGCGCCCGCTGGGCGCATGACAAGATCGTGCGCAGCACGCATGGCGTCAACTGCACGGGCTCCTGCTCCTGGAAGATCTATGTCAAAGGCGGCATCGTCACCTGGGAAACCCAGCAGACCGACTACCCGCGCACGCGCTGGGACATGCCCAACCATGAGCCGCGTGGCTGCGCCCGGGGTGCCAGCTACAGCTGGTACCTGTACAGCGCCAACCGGGTCAAGTACCCGATGGTGCGGGGCCGCTTGCTCGAGCGCTGGCGCGCGGCGCTCCAGGTGGCCAAAACGCCGGTCGATGCCTGGGCCCTGATTGCACAGGACGATGCCGCGCGCCGCGACTACCAGCAGGTGCGTGGCCTGGGCGGCTTTGTGCGCTCGACCTGGGACGAGGTCAACCAGCTGGTGGCCGCTGCGAACGTCTACACCATCAAGCAACACGGGCCGGACCGCATCATTGGCTTCTCGCCGATCCCGGCGATGAGCATGGTCAGCTACGCGGCCGGCAGCCGCTACCTGAGCCTGATCGGTGGCGTCTGCATGAGCTTTTACGACTGGTACTGTGACCTGCCGCCGGCCAGCCCCCAGGTCTGGGGCGAGCAGACCGATGTGCCCGAATCGGCCGACTGGTACAACAGCAGCTACATCATTGCCTGGGGCTCGAACGTGCCGCAGACGCGCACGCCCGATGCCCACTTCTTCACCGAGGTGCGCTACAAGGGCGCCAAGACCGTGGCCGTCACCCCCGACTACAGCGAGGTGGCCAAGCTCTCCGACGTCTGGCTGCACCCCAAGCAGGGCACCGATGCGGCGCTCGCGATGGCCATGGGCCATGTGGCGTTCAAGGAGTTCTACTTCGACAAGCGCAGCGACTACTTTGACGGCTACGCGCGCCGCTACACCGACCTGCCGATGCTGGTGCTGCTCGAGAGCAAGACCCTGGCCGATGGCAGCGTAGTGCAGGTGCCTGGCCGCTACCTGCGCGCCAGCGATTTCAACGGCAAGCTCGGCCAGGACAACAACCCCGAGTGGAAGACCATGGCCTTTGACAGCCAGGGCCGCGCCGTGTTGCCCCATGGCTCGATCGGCTTTCGCTGGGGCGCCGAGGGCCGGGGCGACGCGGGCAAGTGGAACCTGGAGTCCAAGGAAGCGCGCCATGGCGACGAGGTCCGCCTCAAGCTCTCGGTGCTGGAAGATGGCAGCCAGGCCCATGAGATTGTCGATGTCGGCTTTCCTTACTTTGGCGGCATTGCCACGCCGCACTTCACCGCCAACGAACAGCAAGGCGATGTGAGCCGCGCCAAGGTGCCGGCCGTGCGCCTGCGCCTGGGCAGCGAGGGCGAATACCACGAGGCCCTGGTGGCCACCGTGTTCGACCTGCAGGCCGCGCAATACGGCATCAACCGGGGCCTGGGCAGCGGCGCTGCCAGCTACGACGACGATGCCGCCTACACGCCCGCCTGGGCCGAGAGCATCACTGGCGTGCCGCGCGAGCAGATCACCCTGGTGGCGCGCGAGTTTGCCGCCAATGCCGACAAGACCCAGGGCAAGTCCATGGTCATCATCGGCGCGGCGATGAACCACTGGTACCACTGCGACATGAACTACCGGGGCGTCATCAACCTGCTGATGCTCTGCGGCTGCGTGGGCCAAAGCGGCGGCGGCTGGTCGCATTATGTGGGCCAGGAAAAGCTGCGCCCGCAGACCGGCTGGACGGCGCTCGCCTTTGCGCTCGATTGGGCACGCCCACCGCGCCAGCAGAACTCGACCAGCTTCTTCTACGCCCATACCGACCAGTGGCGCTACGAGAAGCTCGGCCTTGAAGAGATCGTCAGCCCCCTGGCCGACCGCAGCCAGTACGGCGGCAGCATGATCGATTACAACGTGCGCGCCGAGCGCATGGGTTGGCTGCCCAGCGCGCCGCAGCTCAAGACCAACCCCTTGTCGATAGCGGCCGCCGCCGATGCCGCCAACCTGGCGCCGCGCGACTATGTGGCCCAAGGCCTGCAAAGCGGCAGCCTGGCGATGAGCTGCGAAGACCCCGATGCGCCCGAGAACTGGCCGCGCAACCTGTTTGTCTGGCGCAGCAACCTGCTGGGCTCCAGCGGCAAGGGCCATGAGTACTTCTGCAAGCACCTGCTGGGCACCGACAACGGCGTGCAGGGCAAGGACCTGGGCCCCGATGACGCCAAGCCCGAAGAGGTGACCTGGCATGCCGATGCGCCCCAGGGCAAGCTCGATCTGCTGGTCACCCTGGACTTCCGCATGAGCACCACCTGTCTGTACTCGGACATCGTGCTGCCCACGGCCAGCTGGTACGAGAAGAACGACCTCAACACCAGCGACATGCACCCCTTCATCCACCCGTTGTCGGCCGCGGTCGATCCGGTCTGGGAATCGCGCTCGGACTGGGAGATCTACAAGGGCTTTGCCCAGTCCTTCAGCGAGGTCTGCGTGGGCCACCTGGGCGTGGAGCGCGACACCGTGCTGACCCCGCTGATGCACGACACCCCCGCCGAGCTGGCCCAGCCCTATGGCGTGGCCGAGTGGAAAAAGGGCGAATGCGCGCTGATCCCCGGCAAGACCGCGCCGCAGGTGACCGTGGTGGAGCGTGACTACCCCAACACCTACAAGCGCTTTACCGCACTGGGCCCGCTGATGGACCAGCTGGGCAATGGCGGCAAGGGCATTGGCTGGCAGACCGGCACCGAGGTTGAGCAGCTGGGCCAGTTGAATGGCCTGACCACCGAGCCGGGCGTGACCGAGGGGCGCCCGCGCATCGTGAGCGATATCGATGCCTGTGAGACGATTTTGCAGCTGGCCCCCGAGACCAATGGCCATGTGGCGGTGAAGGCCTGGGAGGCGCTGGAGAAGGTGACCGGCCGCGCGCACAAGCACCTGGCGATCTACCGCGAGGACGAGAAGATCCGCTACCGCGATATCCAGGCGCAGCCGCGCAAGATCATCAGCTCGCCCACCTGGAGCGGCATCGAGAGCGAGACCGTGAGCTACAACGCCGGCTACACCAATGTGCATGAGCTGATCCCATGGCGCACCCTCACCGGCCGCCAGCAGTTCTACCAGGACCACCCCTGGATGGTGGCCTTTGGCGAGGGCTTCTCCAGCTACCGTCCGCCGGTGGACATGAAGGCCACGGCCGGCATGCAGGGCATCCAGCCCAATGGCCACCCCGAGATCCAGCTGAACTTCATCACGCCGCACCAGAAATGGGGCATCCACAGCACCTATACCGACAACCTGTTGATGCTCACGCTCAACCGGGGCGGGCCGGTGGCCTGGATCAGCGAGGAGGACGCCCAGCGCGCCGGCATCGAGGACAACGACTGGATGGAGATGTTCAACCTCAACGGCGCAGTGGCCGTGCGGGCGGTCGTCAGCCAGCGGGTCAAACCCGGCATGGTGATGATGTACCACGCGCAGGAGAAGATCATCAACACGCCCGGCAGCGAGATCACTGGCGTGCGCGGCGGTATCCACAACTCTGTCACGCGGATTGTGCTCAAACCCACGCACATGATCGGTGGCTACGCGCAGTACAGCTACGGCTTCAACTACTACGGCACCATCGGCACCAACCGCGACGAGTTCGTCGTGGTGCGCAAGATGGCCAAGGTGGACTGGCTGGACACGCCGCGCGATGACCACCTGGCCGCCGCCTACCAGGCCCAGGGCGAGAACCCCTGAGCGCCACGCAGAAGGAGTCCCCGCCATGGCACTGACCCACACCCCTGCTGGCGCCGTCTTCTCGGCGCGGCCCCTGGCGGCCGCGCTGGGCGAGGCGCGCTCGTACACCCTGGTGCGCGATCCCGGTCTGCAGATCTTCCGCCTGGTGCTGCAGGCCGGCCAGTCGCTGCACAGCCACCAGGTGCCAGAGCGCATGGTGATCCAGTGCATCGAAGGGCGCTTCGTCTTCGAGACCATGGGCCGCCAGCTGGCCATGGCGCCGGGTGACTTTTGCCACATCGCCGCGGGCGAGCCCCACGCTGTGCATGCCCAGGAGGCCGCATCGGCCCTGGTCATGCTTTTCGCACCGACCCCCACACCAACCCCCACGGAGAACCCAACATGAAGGTTCGCGCACAAATCGGCATGGTCCTGAACCTGGACAAATGCATCGGCTGCCATACCTGCAGCGTCACCTGCAAGAACGTCTGGACCAACCGCCCCGGCGTCGAGTACGCCTGGTTCAACAACGTCGAGACCAAACCCGGCATCGGCTACCCCAAGGAATGGGAAAACCAGGACCGCTGGAATGGCGGCTGGGTCCGCAAGGCCGATGGCTCCATCGCGCCGCGCCAGGGCGGCAAATGGCAGCTGTTGATGAAGATTTTCGCCAACCCCAACCTGCCCGAGATCGACGACTACTACGAGCCCTTTACCTTCGACTACGAGCACCTGCAAACTGCCAAGGAGATGAAGGCAGCGCCCACGGCCCGGCCGCGCAGCCTGATCACCGGCCAGCGCATGGACAAGATCGTCTGGGGCCCGAACTGGGAAGAGATCCTGGGCGGCGAGTTCAGCAAGCGCAGCAAGGATGTGAACTTTGACGAGGTGCAAAAGGACATCTACGGCCAGTTCGAGAACACCTTCATGATGTACCTGCCGCGCCTGTGCGAGCACTGCCTCAACCCCGCCTGCGTGGCCAGCTGCCCCAGCGGCTCGATCTACAAGCGCGAGGAAGACGGCATTGTGCTGATCGACCAGGACAAATGCCGGGGCTGGCGCATGTGCGTCTCGGGCTGCCCCTACAAGAAGATCTACTACAACTGGAAAAGCGGCAAGGCCGAGAAGTGCATCTTCTGCTACCCACGCATCGAGGCGGGCCAGCCCACGGTCTGCTCCGAAACCTGCGTGGGCCGCATCCGCTACCTGGGCGTGCTGCTGTATGACGCAGACCGCATCGAAGCAGCGGCCAGCGTCACCCAGGACAAGGACCTGTACCAGGCCCAGCTCGATATCTTCCTCGACCCCAACGACCCGGCAGTGATCGCCCAGGCGCGGGCCGATGGCATCCCCGAGGCCTGGCTGATCGCGGCCAGGAGCAGCCCCGTCTACAAGATGGCGGTGGACTGGCAGGTGGCCCTGCCGTTGCACCCCGAGTACCGCACCTTGCCGATGGTTTGGTACGTGCCGCCGCTGTCTCCCATCACCGCCGCCGCCCAGGCCGGCCATGTGAGCGCCAATGGCGAGCTGCCCGATGTGAACCAGCTGCGCATCCCCGTCAAGTACCTGGCCAACCTGCTCACCGCAGGCGATACGGTGCCGGTGGTGCGCGCGCTGGAGCGCATGCTGGCCATGCGCGCCTACCAGCGCGGCAAGCATGTCGATGGCCTGCCCAACGAGGCCGCACTGCAGCAGGCCGAGCTGACGGTGGCCCAGGCCGAGGAGATGTACCGGACCATGGCCATTGCCAATTACGAAGACCGCTTTGTGATCCCCACCACGCACCGCGAATATGCCGAGAACGCCTTCAATGTGCGCGGCGGCTGCGGCTTCTCGTTTGGCAACGGTTGCAGCGAAGGCGTGACCGACACCAGCCTGTTCGGCAGCGAGAAAAAACGCACCATCCCGATCCAGGCGAGCCTGTGAGGAGAGACGACATGAAAGACAGCATCAGCTTTACCTTGCGCGCACTGGCCCACCTGCTGCGCTACCCCGACGCCGCGATGCGCGGCCACCTGGTCGACATCCACACGGCGCTCAACGCCGAAAACGCGCTGGGCCATGTGCGCCGCAGCGAGCTGGACGCATTGATGGACCGCCTGCTGGCCGAAGGCATGGATGCCGAGGCCATCTATGTGGACCTGTTTGACCGGGGCCGTGGCACTGCGCTGCACCTGTTCGAGCATGTGCATGGCGACTCGCGCGACCGGGGCCCGGCGATGGTCGACCTGGTCCAGACCTATGAGCAGGCCGGCCTGCTGCTCGACCCCACCGAGCTGCCCGACCACCTGACGGTGCTGCTGGAGTTCGCCTCCACCCAGCCGACCCTGGAGGCGCGCGCCTTCATCGGTGAGTTTGCGCACATCCTGCAGTCCATCGCTGCGGCACTCGGCCGCCGCCACAGCGACTACGCCGCCGTGCTGTCCGCCGTGCTCGATCTGGCCGGCCAGCCGCTGGTGGCCGACACCCCTGCTGCGCCGCTGCCCGCCGACGAGCCGCTGGACGCAAGCTGGGAAGAGCCCGCCGCCTTTGGCGGCTGCAACAGCCAGGGCCAGGCCGCACCGGGCAGCGCCCAACCCATCCACATCACGCGGCGCCAGCCACCCGCTGGCGCGGCCCGCTGAACCCCGAGGAGACCGCCATGCCCATTGCATTGCACAACTTCCTGTTTAACGTCTATCCCTACATCTGCCTGGCCGTCTTTCTGATGGGGAGCCTGGCGCGCTTTGACCGCGACCAGTACACCTGGAAGAGCGACTCCTCGCAGATGCTGCGCGCCGGCCAGCTGCGCTGGGGCAGCAACCTGTTCCATATCGGCATTCTGTTTCTGCTGTTCGGCCACACGGTGGGCTTGCTCACGCCGCACTTCATGTATGAGTGGCTGATCACCGCGCCGCAAAAGCAGATGCTGGCCATCATCTCCGGCGGCACCGCCGGCCTGGTCTGCTTTATTGGCCTGAGCCTGCTGCTGCACCGCCGCATTGCCGATCCGCGCATCCGCCGCACCAGCCACCGCACCGATCTGGCCATCCTCATCATCCTGTGGGTGCAGCTGGTGCTGGGCCTGGCCACCTTGCCCGCCTCGTTCTCGCACCGGGCCGATGCCCACGCGATGCTGGTGCTGGCCGACTGGGCCCAGCGTATCGTCACCTTCCGCCCCGATGCGGCAGGCCTGGTGGCGCTGGACTGGCCGTTCAAGGTGCACATGGTGCTGGGCATGACAATCTTCCTGCTCTTCCCCTTCAGCCGCCTGGTGCATGTCTGGAGCGGCTTCGCCTCCGTGGCCTACCTGGCACGCCCCTACCAGCTGGTGCGTGCGCGCCGTCTGAACCTGTCCAACAAGCAGCCAGGAGGCCGCCCATGAACGCCGATCTGCACACCTCCACGGGTGGCTGTGGCAGCGCAGCCTGCAGCTGCCAGGACAGCCCCGCCGCCCTCAGCCTGCCCCGCATCGAGGCGCCGCTGGGCGCCCCGCGCGATGCGCTGGCCGCTGCCCAGGTCAACGGCATTGCGCTGTGCGATGCCGATGAGCTGCTGGACCCGCTGGAGCTGCGCCAGCGCGCCTGCACCGAGCTGCTGCGCCAGGCCGCCCAGGCCCAGGGCCTGCTCGCTGCCGACGACCCCGTGCCCCGCGCCGGCGCCATCAGCGAAGCGGCCGGCAGCGCCATCGAGCAGTTGCTGGACGCCGAGCTGCAACTGCCCGAGCCCGACGACAACGCCGGCCGCCGCCACTACCAAGCCCACGCAGCCCGCTACGCCCGGGGCGAGCGCGTGCGGGCACGCCATGTGCTCTTTGCGGTGACGCCCGGCGTCGACATCAACGCCTTGCGCCAGCGCGCCGAGGCCTGCCTGCTGGATGTGCGCAGCGCCACCCCGCAAGAGCAGGCCGCCGGCGACCGCTTTGCCGCCGCTGCCAGCACCAGCAGCAACTGCCCCAGCGGCGCGCAGGGTGGCCAGCTGGGCTGGCTGCGCATCGAGGATTGCGCCCCCGAGTTCGCCCGCGAGCTTTTCGGCCATGCCGAGGTGGGGGTGTTGCCGCGCCTGGTGCACAGCCGCTTTGGGCTGCATGTGGTGGAGGTGCAGGAGCGCGAGGCGGGCACCGTGCCGCCTTATGAGCAGGTGCGGGCCGCTGTGTTGCAGCAGCTGCGGCAGCAGAGTTTTGCGACGGGGTTGTCGCAGTATTTGCGGTTGTTGGCTGGGCGGGCGCTGGTGGTGGGGGTGGATTTGGAAGGGGCGGAAACGCCTTTGGTGCAGTAGCTCTTTTGTTTGATTGCCGCCTGGTTATGTCTCACCGTCGGCTCTTTGTTAACCGCCTGCTTTTTGTTTAAGGACAGAGGCCGGGCGAAAACCGGCCTCCGGCCTGAAGGCCAAAGCAGGAGTCTGCATGGCCAAGAGCGATGGTGCGTAGAGTGTTGCCATCGCTCTGTCCATGTCCAATTAAGAGCCGCTGACCGGCTCAGCTTCCGTTTTACCTCTATTGCTTAATCGAAGGACAGAGGCCGGATGTCGTCCGGCGGCCGACTCACTTTTCTTGCTCGCACAAGAAAAGTAAGCAAAAGAAGTGCGCCCCTGCTGTCCGTGTCCCCAGCGCCTGGGGCGCTGGGGCAACCTGCGATGCTCGGCCCAGGGACGTGCCGCATAACTCACTGCGCGCCAGGGCGCTCCGTTCAAACAGATGCGGCAAGCATGTTCACGAAGCGTGTGTCCTTCGGCACACGCCCGCCCCTGGGCCTGTGCTTCTCGGCACGGACAGAAGGGGCCCGACAACCTGCGAGCCATTGCTGCGCTCGGCATCGGGGGCATCCCCCCTTCTGTATGTGCCTGTGGTAGGGCGTTTGCGGGCTGGCATGCGCGCCCCAGCGCGCATGCTTCGTGAACTGACTCGCCGTGGCTGTTTGAACGGAGCGCCTTGGCGCGTAGTGAGTTCCACGGCGCAGACCGCAAACGTCACGCCACAGGTTGCCCCGCAGCGCAGCGAAGGGGTCGCAGACGGTAGGGGCGTGTTTCTTTGCTTACTTTCTTGCACGAGCAAGAAAGTGAGTCGCCTGCCGGGCGAAAACCGGCCTCCGGCCTGAAGGCCAAAGCAGGAGCCTGCATGGCTAAGAGCGATGGAAGGCCGACCATCGCACGGTATTGCCGAGTTAATGGAGAAGCGTTGGCCACAGCGGCTGGTTTCTACTTCTTCTGTTGTTGAAGGACAGAAGCCGGATTTCGTCCGGCAGCCGACTCACTTTTCTTGCTCGCACAAGAAAAGTAAGCAAAAGAAGTGCGCCCCTGCTGTCCGTGTCCCCTTCGCTGCGCTGCGGGGCAACCTGCGATGCTCGGCCCAGGGGCGTGCCGCATAACTCACTACGCGCCAGGGCGCTCCGTTCAAACAGATGCGGCAAGCATGACGACGAAGGCGTGTGTCCTTCGGCACACGCCCGCCCCTGGGCCTGTGCTTCTCGGCACGGACAGAAGGGGAAAGAGGGGGCCCAGCAGCCCAAGCTGGCATCGCTGCGCTCGGCATGGGAGGTGACGGCATCCCCCTTCTGTATGCGCCTGTGGTGGGGCGTTTGCGGGCTGGCATGCGCGCCCCAGCGCGCATGCTTCGTGAACTGACTCGCCGTGGCTGTTTGAACGGAGCGCTTTAGCGCGTAGTGAGTTCCACGGCGCAGTCCGCAAACGTCACACCACAGGTTGCCCCGCAGCGCAGCGAAGGGGTCGCAGACGGTAGGGGCGTGTTTCTTTGCTTACTTTCTTGCACGAGCAAGAAAGTAAGTCGCCTGCCGGGCGAAAACCGGCCTCAGGCCTGAAGGCCACAGCAGGAGCCTGCAGGGCCAAGAGCGATGGAATGCCGACCGTCACACGATCCGCACGCCGCCCGAAACATCAGGACTGCCCTGGCAGACCGGCATCCTCAGCAGGCTGAGAAGCCAAAGGATCCCAGTCCGCCCAATCGGGCCCAAACAACTCCACCGGATGCGCCGACCGCTCCGACCCATTGCCACAAGCCATGGACGACGCAGCGCAATAACGGTCACACCCCCAGCAAGTCCGCTCCGGATGCGCAGGATGGATAGGAAAACGTTTGGCCATAAAGAGCTAACAGGGCAAAGATATAGCAGTACCGCACCACTGTGCGCCTGCGTCAGTCAGCAAAATTTGACCTGGATCATGCTTGGCGTACACCGCAACGCACGGTCAGCGATGGGCAGCGAAAATGGAGGCTGTGAAACAGCTCCTGAACACCCCACCCACAGCAGGCTTTGACGAGCCGTTCGGCATGCTGCAGGCCTGCCACGGCCGGGTGGCGCGCAGCCTGGATCTGTTGGGCCGCCTGGGTGCCTACCTGGCCGAGCAGGGCGGCGGCGATGCGCAGGGCCAGGCGCGCGATGCGGCGGCCGATGTGCAGCGCTACTTTGACCTGGCGGCGCCCTTGCACCACCAGGATGAAGAGCAGCATGTGCTGCCCGTACTGCGGGCGGCGGGGCAGGGCGCGCTGGCAGACCAGCTGCAGGCCGAGCACCGGCAGATGGAGGCGCTGTGGCCGGCGATACGGGCGGATCTGCAGGCGGTGCAAGCAGGCCATGCACCGATGGTCGGGGCGCTGGTGGCGGCCCGGCGCCGCTGGGCCGATTTTGCCGAGGTCTATACGCGCCATATCGCGGCAGAGGAGACGCAGGCCTACCCCAGCGCGCAAGCGCAATTGGAGCCAGCCGTGCAAGCCGCCATGGGGCGCGAGATGGCGCAGCGGCGCGGGGTGCGTTACCCGGAGGCGGGGCCATGAAAGGGGAACTGCAGCCAGCACGCCAGCGGCCGCTGGCCGTCAAGATCGGCGCCATTGGTTGCGCGCTGCTGCTGATGGCGCTGGTCGCGATTGGCCTGACCTTGCGGCTGACCTGGTCGCTCGAAGGCGGCGCTGCGGCCGTGAACGAAGCGGGGCGCATGCGCATGCAGACCTGGCAGCTGGCGCAGGCCTTGCCGGAGGCGAGCCCGCAGCGCCTGGCCTTGCTGATCGGCCAGCTCGACACCAGCCTGGCCTTGCTGGAAAAGGGTGATGCCGCCCGGCCGCTGTCGGTGCCGCGCGATAAGGCCTCGCGTGCCGCCCTGCAAGCTGTGCAGCAACGCTGGCAGCGGCTGCGCGCAGCCTGGCAGCAGCCGGTGACTGGCAGCCATGTGGTGCAGGCCGAGGTCACGGCCCAGCAGGCGCAGAGCTTTGTCGGCGAGGTGGACCACCTGGTCGGCCGCATCGAGCAGCAACTGGCGCGCTGGACGACCTGGCTCAACACCGCCCAGTTCGTGATGATGGCGCTGGCCATTGCTGCCGCGCTGGCGCTGCTGTATGCGGCCCAGCTGCTGGTGTTTGGGCCGCTGGCGCGGCTGCAGACGGCCCTGGCCCAGGTCGAGGCGGGCGATTTGTCGGTGCGGGTGCACGCCGATGGCGGCGATGAGTTTGGTGCGCTGGCGCGGGGCTTCAACCGCATGGCGGTGCGCCTGCAGGACCTGTATGCCAGCCTGGAGCGCCGCGTGCAGCAAAAGACCGAACACCTGCAGGCCGAACGCGCCCGCCTGGCGGTGCTGTACGACGCTGCCGCGCTGGTGGCGCGCGCCGATGCGCTGCCGGTGCTGGCCCAGGGCTTTGCGGCCCAGATGCGCAAGACGGCGCAGGCCGATGCGGTGGCGCTGCGCTGGTCGGACGAGCACAACCGCCGCTATGTGCTGCTCGCGTCCGAAGGGCTGCCCGAGGAGATGGTCGATGCCGAGCACTGCCTGCCCACCGGTGACTGCGTTTGCGGCCAGCCCCAGGCCCAGGCGCAGACCCAGCTGGTGGCGCTGCAGGATTGGCGCCGTGGCGTGCCGGCAGCGGCCGGCCGGGTCGATGCCGGGCAATGCCGGCGGGCGGGCTTTGTCAGCGTGCTGAGCGTGCCGGTGCGGCTGCATGAGCGCATGGTGGGCGAGGTGGACCTGTTCTTTCGCCAAGCCACCATGTTGGCGCCCGATGACCGTGCGCTGCTCGATGCGCTGGCCAGCCACCTGGCCGGCGGCATGGAGGGCCTGCGCGCCGACGCCTTGCAGCGCGAAGCGGCGGTGGCCGACGAGCGCGGCCTGCTGGCGCGCGAGCTGCACGACTCCATTGCGCAGAGCCTGGCGTTCTTGAAGATCCAGGCGGGGCTGTTGCGCAGCGACATGGCGCGGCTGCCCCCGGATGGCGCGCGCGTGCAGGCAACCTTGGGCGAGCTCGATACCGGCATCCGCGAAAGCCTGTCCGATGTGCGTGAGCTGCTTCTGCACTTTCGCACCCGTACCAATGCCGAGGACATCGTGCCTGCGCTGCGCACCACCTTGACCAAGTTCGAGCACCAGACCGGTCTGCCCGCGCAGCTGCAGATTGCCGGCGAAGGCATGGCGCTGCCGCCCGATGTGCAGGTGCAGGTGCTGCATGTGGTGCAGGAGGCGCTGTCCAACGTGCGCAAGCATGCGCAGGCCAGCCAGGTGTGGGTGGAGGTGGAGCAAGGCCCGCAGTGGGCGGTGGAGGTGCGCGACGATGGCCAGGGCATGGCGCAGGCCGCCCTGGCGCTGGATGAAACCCATGTGGGCCTGCGCATCATGCGCGAGCGCGCCGCTGGCATTGGTGCCAGCCTGGAGATCCATTCCGTCCCCGGGGCCGGCACCTGCGTGCGCCTGAGCCTGCCCCGCTTGCAGCCCCTGCAACCCCTTCAGCCTCTACCGACTTTTCAGCCGCCCACGGCCGCAACCTTTGCCACCTCCAGGAGCCCCGCATGACGGCAGCGCAAGCGCCTACCCCCGCGATACGCCTGCTGGTGGTGGACGACCACCCGCTCTTTCGGCGCGGTGTGATCGCGCTGCTGGCCGCCCAGCCGCAGCTGCAGGTGGTGGCCGAGGCCGGCGATGCGGGCGAGGCGCTGCGCCAGGCCGCGCAGCTACAGCCCGATGTGGTGCTGCTGGACCACCATATGCCGGGCGTGAGCGGCGTGGATCTGTTGCCGGACCTGCGCGCAGCAGCGCCGGCGGCGCGGGTGCTGGTGCTCACCGCCAGCGAAGACGCGGGCACGCTGGCGCTGGCCTTGCAGCGCGGCGCCCAGGGCTACCTGCTCAAGACGGCCGACAGCGAGGTGCTGGTGGCCGCGATCGAGCGCGCGCTGCGCGGCCAATCGACGGTGAGCATGGAGATGACCGACAAGCTGGTGAGCGCCCTGCAAAACCGGCCGCTGGAGCCGGTTGCGCCGCCGCCGGCCATGCCCGAGCCGGCCGACCCGCTGGAGCAGCTGTCGCCGCGCGAGCTGGAGATCCTGCGCGAAATTGCCGCCGGTGCCAGCAACAAGGAGATTGCGCGCAGCCTGGCCATTGCCGAGACGACGGTGAAGATCCATGTGCAGCACATTCTGCGCAAGCTGGGCCTGTCATCGCGCGTGCAGGCCGCGGTGCTGCTGACCGAGGGGCGCGGGCGTACGGGCGGCTAAGGCTGTCGCCTCAAATGCCTGGCCTGATCAAGCGCCCCGGTGGCGCTCCAGCAGCAAGGCCAAGGTCTGCCAGGCAGCCGGCTGCTCGGCCATCGCCACCGAGATGCGCAGCAAGCTCGACGGCGCCTGGCGCGGCGAGAACAGCACGCCAGGCGCCAGCAGCAGGCCATGCTCGCTGGCCTGGCGCGCCAGCAGTTCCGAATCCATGCCGCAGTCCACCCAGGCGAAGGTGCCGGCGACGGGCTCATGCACCGCGTGGCAGCCCAGCGCTTCGAGCTGGCGCAGGCAGCGGTGGCGCGCCTTGTCCACGCGCTCGCGCAGCCGGTCCACATGCTTGCGGTAGCTGCCATCGGCGAGGATGCGGTGCACGATCTGCTCGCTGGGCAGGGCCGAGGTCAGGCCCCCCAGCAGTTTCAGATCCGTCAAGCGGTGGATGAACTCGGGGCGCGCGGCCACATAGCCCACGCGCAGACCGCCCGACAGCGTTTTGGAGTAACCCCCCACGAGCAGCACGCGCTGCAGCCGGTCCATGGCCGCCAGGCGCAACGGCATATTGCCCAGGTACTCGGAATAGGTGTCGTCCTCGACCAGCAAAAAATCATGCTGCTCGGCAATGCGCAGCACGTCATGGGCCACGCCGGCCGACAGGCTCAGCCCGGTGGGGTTGTGCACCGCGGTGTTGAGGATAAAGAGCTTGGGCTGGTGCTGCGCGGCCAGTGCCTGCAGCGCCTGCACATCGGGGCCGCCGGGCAGGCGCGGCACCCCCACCACGTTGACCCCCATGGTGTTGAGGCGGCCAAAGATCAGGAACCAGCCCGGGTCCTCGACCAGCACGGTGTCGCCGGGCTGCAAAAAGCAGCGCACGATCAGGTCCAGCCCGTGGGTGACGCCGCTCACCGTCATCAGCTGGGTCTCGGGGTGGGCCGGCACTTCTTGCGCCTGCAAGGTCGATGCGATCTGGCGGCGCAGCGGCGCCAGGCCCTGGGGCAGGCCATAGCCCAGCAGGCTGCGCTCGGCACGCAGGCCCTGCTTCAGGATGGCGCGCAACGCGCCGCTGATCAGTCCCTCGTCCATCCAGCTGGCCGGCAGGCAGCCGGCGCTGCCGGTGTGGCCGGAGCCATCGGCATCCTCGCGGAAGATACCGCGCAGCAGGTAGGAGGTATCAAAGGCCGCGCCCTGGGCCAGGCTGGCGGCAGGGGCTGCGGCCGCCTCGGCCAGCGCGCGCTGGGCACAGACAAAAAAGCCCGCACCCCGGCGCGACTGCACCAGGCCCTGCGCGGCCAGCCGGTCATAGGCTTGCACGACGGTGTCGCGGCTCACCCCCGCCTGCTCGGCCAGCGCCCGCACCGACGGCAGGCGCATGCCCGCGCGCAGCCCATGGTTGCGGATGCGGTCGCTGAAATGCGCCACCAGCTGCTCGACCAGGGAGGCGCTGCCGGTGCGCACCGGCTGCCAGCCCCAGGCAGCTGCGGCCAACGGACTGGCGGTTGCAGCTGCGGGGGAAGCGTGGGCAACAGCGGCGGCAGGTGAAAGTGTCAGGGTCATAAGAGCAGGCCAATTCTTGAACTGGCCAGATAAAGTGTACCGGTACTGTACTGCATGGCAGCGTTAGCATAGCAGCAGCTTTTCTTTTCTCCTTTTTCCCGCACCTTGCCATGTCCGTTCTGCCCGAAACCTCCGCCTTTGTGGTGCCCCTGGCCCTTTTCGCCTTTGTCAGCTCCGTCACGCCGGGCCCCAACAATGTGATGCTGACGGCTTCGGGCGCGAGCTTTGGTTACCGCCGCACGGTGCCGCACATGCTGGGTATCAGCCTGGGGGTGGTGGCCATGCTGCTGCTGGTGGGTCTGGGCCTGGGCGTGGCCTTTGAGCGAGAGCCGCGCCTCTACACCTGGCTCAAGTACCTGGGCGCCGCCTACCTGCTGTGGCTGGCCTGGAAGATCGCCCGCTCGGGCCAGGCGGGGGCCGGGCAGGCCGGGGCACAGCCCTTTGGCTTTTGGCAGGCCGCGGCCTTTCAGTGGGTGAACCCCAAGGCCTGGATCATGGCCATCGGCATTGTGGCGACCTACACCCCGCGCGATGGCTATGCCGCCAACCTGCTGCTTGCCGCGCTGGTGCTGGGCCTGGTGAACTACCCCAGCGTCAGCGTCTGGACCTTGTTTGGCAGCGCGGTGGGCCGCGCGCTGCGCACGCCCCGGGCGCTGCAGCGCTTCAACTGGTGCATGGCGGCGCTGCTGGTGCTGTCGCTCTACCCCGTGTTGGAGGGCTGATCGTTGGCGAAAGGGTCATGCAGCTGGCTCAGGGTTCGCCCGGCATGCAGGCCCGGCGCCCGCTCGCTACAATGGTTCTCAGCCTTTGCATTGGAGAGAGCCCATGTCCAGCCCGCACACCGACGCCGACACCGAACACCCGCCGATGGATACCGTGGAAGCCATTGTTCCGCTGATGCCGGTGGTGCTGCCCGTGGTGGGCGCGCTGATGATGTTCCTGCTGGCCTTTATCGCCGTCTACATGGCCTGAGCGCTGCGCGCAAACCGCGCTCCAGCTCTTGTTGCTGAACCCGCCGCTGGCGGGTTTTTTGTTGCCTGCCGCTCCCTCGCGATGGCTGGCGATAGCTGACGCGGCCCCGCGCTGCTGTGGCCGCTTGGCGACGCCGGGCCCAGCGCCACCTGCGCGACAGGAGGCTTGCCAAAGAAACCGGTATCAATACAGTTATGCATTTCATCATGCGTCAAATGCATAGATGTTGAGACTGAAAATTACCGTTTTGGGGGCCGACTGCTAAAATCGCCAGTCCAGCGTAGGCATTTTTGCGCACAGGCATGGCGCCTTGTCCGACGTTGTGGAGACGGTTTTTCAAAAATGGGTTGCTGTCGGCCAGGGGCTTGTCGCAGCGGTTTTTGATGAACCGTTTACAACTTTGAAAGCCTTCCCATGAACGCAAACATCCAGGCCGGTCTCGCCATTCAGGCCCCCGACTACGTCAAGAACCCCAAGCTCATCGCCTGGGTGGCCGATATGGCCGCGCTGTGCAAGCCCGATGCCGTCTACTGGTGCGATGGCAGCCAGGAAGAATACGACCGCCTCTGCCAGCAACTGGTCGATGCCGGCACCTTCAAGAAGCTCAACCCCGCCAAGCGCCCCGGCAGCTTTCTGGCCTGGTCCGATCCCTCGGACGTGGCCCGCGTGGAAGACCGCACCTACATCTGCTCGGCCAAGAAGGAAGACGCCGGCCCGACCAACAACTGGATGGAACCTGCCCAGATGCGCTCGACTCTACAGCCGCTGTTTGACGGTTGTATGAAGGGCCGCACCATGTATGTGGTGCCGTTCTCGATGGGCCCGCTGGGCTCGCCCATTGCCCACGTGGGCATCGAGCTGTCCGACAGCGCCTATGTCGCCGTCAACATGAAGATCATGACCCGCATGGGCCGCGCCGTGTATGACGTGATCGGCAGCGATGGTGCATTTGTGCCCTGCGTGCACACCATCGGCGCGCCGCTGCAGGCCGGCGAAAAGGACACCACGAGCTGGCCTTGCAACAAGACCAAGTACATCGTGCACTACCCCGAGACGCGCGAAATCTGGTCCTACGGTTCGGGCTACGGCGGCAATGCGCTGCTGGGAAAGAAGTGCTTTGCGCTGCGCATCGCCTCCACCATGGGCCGCGACCAGGGCTGGCTGGCCGAGCACATGCTGATTCTGGGCGTGCAAAATCCCCAGGGCAAAAAGTACCACGTGGCCGCCGCTTTCCCCAGCGCCTGCGGCAAGACCAATTTCTCGATGCTGGTGCCGCCCACCGGCTTTGAAGGCTGGAAGGTCACCACCATCGGCGACGACATCGCCTGGATTAAGCCCCAGGCCGATGGCTCGCTGCGCGCCATCAACCCCGAAGCCGGCTACTTTGGCGTGGCCCCCGGCACCAACTACCACACCAACCCCAACTGCATGGCCAGTTTGGACAAGAACGTGATCTTCACCAACGTCGCGCTGACCGATGACGGCGATGTGTGGTGGGAAGGCATGGAAAAGGACAGCGGCCAGCTGCCCGACCACCTGATTGACTGGCAAGGCAAGGACTGGACGCCCCAGATCGCCAAGGAAACCGGCGCCAAGGCCGCCCACCCCAATGCCCGCTTCACCGTCGCTGCCACCAACAACCCGGCGCTCGACGAAGCCTGGGACGACCCCAAGGGCGTGAAGATCGATGCCTTCATCTTTGGCGGCCGCCGCTCGACCACCGTGCCGCTGGTGACCGAGGCGCGCAACTGGAAGGAAGGCGTCTACATGGCTGCGACCATGGGCTCGGAAACCACCGCTGCCGCCTTTGGCGCGCAAGGCGTGGTGCGCCGCGATCCATTCGCGATGCTGCCTTTCATGGGCTACAACATGAGCGACTACTTCGCCCACTGGCTGAACCTGGGCGACAAGCTCGAAGCCGCTGGCGCGCAGCTGCCCAAGATCTACACCACCAACTGGTTCCGCAAGGATGCCGCTGGCAAGTTCGTCTGGCCTGGCTACGGTGAGAACATGCGCGTGCTCAAGTGGATGCTCGACCGCCTCGAAGGCCAGGTGCAGGGCACGCAGACCGCCTTTGGCGTGGCACCGCAGTACGCCGAGATCAACTGGACCGGCCTGGACTTCAATGCCGAGCAGTTCAAGACCGTCACCAACATCGACACCGCCGTCTGGACCGAAGAGCTGGCATCGCACCAGACCCATTTCGACCACCTGGCCCAGCGCCTGCCCCAGGCCTTGCTGGACATCAAGGCCGATCTGGAAAAGCGCCTGGCCGCTGCCTGATCGGTAGCTCACGAGGTCGCTGGTAGCACTGCTGCCAGTGGCTGGGATAGCGAAAGACAACAAAACCCCGCATGTTTCAGGCATGCGGGGTTTTGTTTTGTGGGAGTGGCGGGCCTTACACCCGCTGGGGCTCAGCGTCAGCGCATCGGTAGGACTGTGGTTTGTTGCATACAGTCGGCACCGCTGAGGGCAGGAAAGCGCTTGCCAACCTTCTTCCAGGCACCTGCCGCTTGTGCTGGCGGAGGTGTTTAGCGATGCCAAGCTGCTGATCCGCTATGGATGGGGGCGACCACCGACAACAAAAAAGCCACGGCATGCCGTGGCTCTTGAAAAGGCAGATCGTGGCTGCCGGCGCTGGGGCTCTGGAGGACCCCCGGCGTTGATCAGTAGTTCTTGTGGTAGAACGAAACCGCTGCGTCGCTCATGGCGCGGTTCAGGTCAGCCATCACGCGGCTGTCTTGCAGGGCCACTTGCCAGGTCTTGTCGTCTTCCAGGGCGCGGCGGTGGCCCTCGTCCCAGCTGCGGCGAGCGGCGCGCAGGCTGCTGCTCAGGTTGCGGGCAGGGGCAGCGAGCAGGGCGATGGCGACAAAGGCGACGGCCCACAGCAGGGCCCAGCCAGCGATCCAGTGGCTGCCGCCAGCGACGGAGTCCACCAGGCGGGTGGCAACCACCAGCACGGCAGCGACCAGCGCGGCCAGCATCAACGATGCGCCAACGCCCTTGGTGCCGAAGGTGGTCTTGAGATGTTCAGCAGCACGTTCCACACGCAGAACGCCCGTGTGCTCGGTAGCCATGTCAGTGTGTACAAAACTGTTGGTCATGATGGATGTCTTTGGGATTAATGCTTCTTTGAAGCGATGAACGAAGTATAGGGTTTACCCTAGACGTTCTCAAATTTATCTTTTGAATCTGTATCATTCATGTCAGTGATGTATTGCGGTTCGCCCAGCGCTGCAAAGGATTGAAAATGCTGCCCCACCAATTTCGGCACCTGGACCTGAACCTCTTGCGTGTATTCGACGAGGTGATGAATGAGCGCAGCCTGACCCGGGCGGCCGACAAGCTGGCCATCACCCAGCCGGCAGTCAGCAATGCGATGCGGCGCCTGCGCGAGGCGCTGCATGACGAGCTTTTGGTGCGCAGCGGCCAGGGTGTGGAGCCCACACCGCTGGCCAATGCGCTGTGGCCGGTGGTGCGCGAATCGCTGGCGCGCCTGCAGGCCAGCTTTGCGCCTGAGCGCTTTGACCCCGCCCATGCGACCCAGGCCTTTGTCGTGGCGATGGCCGATGCCACCGCCGCCACCTTGCTGCCCAGCCTGATGCACATTCTGGAGACCGAGGCACCAGGCGTCTCTGTGCATGTGCAACCACTCACTACCCGTGATCCGCGCGAGGAGCTGGACGCCGAGACGGCGGACCTGGCCGTGGGCTATTTCCCCTTTGTGCTCGCCGAGATGACGGCGCGCGCCCAGTCGGGGGACCTGGTGGATTTCGAGAGCCGGCGCCTCTATGACGGCGAATACCTCTGCGTGATGCGCAAGGACCATCCTTTGAGTGAGGGCTTGCTGACTTTGGAGCGCTACTGCGATGCACGCCATATGCTGGTGAGCTTTTCCGGCCAGCCCTTTGGCTTTCTGGACGAGGCGCTGGCATCGATCGGCCGCAAGCGCCGGGTGGTGCTGACGGTGAACCAGTACTTCACCGCCGCGCGCGTGGTGGCGCGCACCGACCTGCTGACCGTTTTGCCGCGTCACTTTGTGCCTGCCACCGGCATCGCCGATCTGCTGGCCTTCCAGCCGCTGCCGCTGCGCGTCGAGGCCGTGCATGTGGATGCGCTGTGGCGCAGCCGCAGCGGGCATATTCCGCCCTCGGCGCTGGAATGGATGCTGCATGCACTGGAGCGCTCGGCCCGGGCGGCTTTTCCTGACCTGGAATTACCGATGTAGCGGGCTGCAAGGCGCTAAAGCCCATGGTAGGCTAGGCGACCATGCACCTGCAAATTCTGTCCGACCTGCATCTGGAGACCCACCCCCATTTCCGTGCCCAGCCTGCGCCCGGCGCCCAGTTGCTGGTGCTGGCCGGCGACATTGGCTCCTACCAGAATGGCTCGATGCTGGACGATAAGGATTTTGGCCTCACCCAGTTCAGCCCGCAGCAGGCTGGCGGCCATTGGCCCGAGCCGGTAATCCTGGTGCCTGGCAACCACGAGTTTGACAATCAGGATTTCGATGCCGCCCGGCTGCGCCTGCGTGCCAGCTGCGAAAAGTTGGGCATCACGATGCTGGACTGCGACACCCTGATCATCGACGGCGTGCGCTTTATCGGCACCACACTCTGGTCCGACTACGACGCCATTGCCCTGCACAACGGCGTGACCGAGCTGGGCGCGCTGATGAAGCAGCGCGAGAAGGCCTTCAAGGCCGCGAACTTTTACTTGACCAAGGCCCAGATGCAGCGCAACGGCCAGCCCTTTTTGGCCGCCGAGATGCGCGACGAAGCGCTGCGCTGCCAGGAATGGCTGCGCGCCGCACTGGCCGAGCCCTTTGATGGCAAAACCGTCGTCATCACCCACTTTGCGCCCAGCCTGCGCAGCGCCGATCCGCGCTATGGGCTGACGCCCGGAACCGCCGGTTTTTGCAATGTGCTCGATGACCTGCTGCCCTATGCCGACCTCTGGATCCACGGCCACCTGCATGCGCCCAGCGATTACCTGGCCAAAGGCCAGCACAGCGATGGCCGCCCCTGGCAATGCCGGGTCGTGGCCAACCCGCTGGGCTATGCGCGCAAGGGTGAGCAGGAGAGCTTCAATCCGCATTGCCTGGTGGCGGTGTAGCCAGGGTCGCTCCACTTCTGGCATTCCCTCCGCCAAGCCAAAGCCCAAGGGTTTTTACCTAAATTTGTCGCCGCGCCTGATGCATATCAATGCCCGTTTGACGGTAAATCTATAAGCTGATACACATGATTTAGCCTGTAAAGCGCGTTCTCGCTGATGGAGCGCGGGTTTGCCAGGCCACAGTCCAGCGTTGGTGGCGCCACCGGTGTTGGGTTCCTCACCCCTTTTTTGAAGGAGTCAAGGCATGCGTATTTTGTTGGCCGTTGATGGCAGCCCCTACACCCAGAAGATGCTCGATTACCTGGCAGCGCACGCAGAGTGGCTGACGCCCAACCACCATTACACGGTGCTCACGGTGCAGCCCCTGCTGCCGCCCCGGGCCGCCAAGGCCTTGGGCAAGGCGCTGGTGGACGACTACCACAGCGAAGAGGCGCAGAAGGTGCTGGTGCCGGTGCAGGAGTTTCTGGCCGCCCACCAGGTGAAGGCCGTGGCCGAGACTGCCGTAGGCCCGATCTCCCAGACCATTGCCGAGACGGCCGATAAGGGCGGCTATGACCTGCTGATCATGGGCACCCGCGGCCATGGTGCGCTGGCCAAGCTGGTGCTGGGCTCGGTGGCGACCCAAGTGCTGGCCGAGAGCAAGCTGCCGGTATTGCTGATTCGGTAAATGGATCAGATCATGCGTCTGTCATTTGCTATTCACCATATAGCAATACTTGGCGCGGATACTGCGCATGCAATGGATGTCACTGATGAGGGAGGGATGGAACCACCGGTGCGATGAATGCCTGTGGACATCCGGAAACTGCTTGCATCCCCCTGGGGGTGCAGGCAGTTTTTTTATGCCTTGACCATGGCGCGAGCGGCCGCCGTGGGCGGCGCCAGGCTGCTCTTGGCGCTGTGCACCATCGCGTCGCTCAGGGCACCCAGCAAGGCCGACTGCAGGTTCCAGCAGTGCCAGTACAGGTCGACGCGCAGCACCTGGGTCTCGGCCACATTGACCAGGCGGCCATCGGCGAGGTAGGGGCGGGCCAGCAGCTCGGGCACCACGCCCACGCCCCAGCCAGCGGCCACGGCGCGCACCTGAGCTTCGGAGTTGGGCACATAGAGCTGGTGCAGGCCGACGGTCTTGAGGCCCATCGCGCGGGCGACAAACACGCGCTGCATGTCGTCCTTGCGGTTGTAGCTCAAAAACGGCAGGTGCTTGAAGTTGCTGCGGTTGATTCCTTGCGGCACATGCTGCTGGGCAAAGGCGGGCGATGCCACGGCGATGTAGTGCATTGCGCCCAGCGCGGTCACGCGGCAGCCGCGCAGCGCCTGCGGCATGGTGGTGACGCAGCCGAGCACCTCGCCGGTGCGCAGCAGCTCCAAGGTGTGGTCCTGGTCGTCGGTGATGATCTCCAGCGGCAGCTGCTGCAGCGCGATGTCCTGCAGTGCATCGAGCGCCCAGGTGGCAATGCTGTCGGCATTGATGGCAATCGAGATGGCCTCGTCATGCGCATTGCGGCGCATGGTGTGGGGCAGCAGGCTGTGCAGCTCCTGCTCCAGGTCGGTGCGCAGCAGCCGCAGCTGCTGGGTGTGCTTGAGCAGCAGCTGGCCGGCAGCGGTGGGCCGCAGCGGGCGGCTGCGCACCACCAGCACCGAGCCGATCTGTGCCTCTAGCGCACGCAGCCGCTGCGAGACGGCCGATTGCGTCACATTCAGGCGCAGCGCGGCCTTCTCGAAACCGCCTTCTTCAATCACGGCGGCCAGGCATTCCAGCGCGACAGGGTCCAGGTTGCTCATGGGGCTCCAGTATTAGTAGAACTGATGAATCCTGAAGAAGTTTAATTGCACTTTATGTTACAGCCAAGATGCCAGACACTGAGAGGCATGAAAGTCATCATCCTCGGCGCCGGCATCATCGGCACCAGCACTGCCTGGCATCTGCTGCAACTCGGCCACGACGTCACCGTCGTGGATCGCCAACCGGACGCGGCGCTGGAGACCAGCTATGCCAATGCCGCGCAGATCTCGGTGAGCTACTGCGAGCCCTGGGCCAACAAGCATGCCCCGCTCAAGGCGCTCAAGTGGATGTTCGACAAGGAGGCGCCGCTGCTGCTGCGCCCGCATGCCGATCCGCAGCAATGGCGCTGGCTCACGCAGTTTCTGGCCGAGTGCAATGACCGCTCCTTTGCCCGCAATGTGCAGCAGATCGTTGCGCTCGGTGCCTACAGCCACAACGCCTTGAAGGCCGTGGTGGCCCAGACCGGCATCCAGTTCAACCGGCTCGAGCGCGGCATTGCCCACTTCTTCACCAGCGACGAAGCGGTGCAGGATGCGCAGATGGCCGTCGACCTGATGCGCCAGTACGGTGTGAACCGCCGCATGGTCAGCACCGAAGAGTTTTTGAAGATCGAGCCCGCCTTCAAGCCCTATGCCGCGCATATCAAGGGCGGCACCTTTACCGAGAGCGACGAGAGCGGCGATGCGCGCGTGTTCACGCAAAAGCTCGCCCAGCTCTGCGCCCAGGGCGGTGTGCAGTTTCTCTACAACCACCGTGTCGAGCGGCTGAATGTGGCCGGTGGCGCGATCGACTCGGTCACCGTGCGCGCCACCGCAGCAGGCGCAGACAGCAGCCCGCGCACCTTGCAGGGTGATGCCGTCATCGTCGCCTGCGGCAGCTATACCGCGCCGCTGTTGCGCACCGTGGGCCTGAATGTGGCCATCTACCCGGGCAAGGGTTACAGCGCCACCTTGCCGATCTTGAAGCCTGAGGCCGCGCCCTTTGTCAGCTGCATTGACGATGGCAACAAGCTGGCGATGAGCCGCCTGGGCAACCAGCTGCGCGTGGCCGGCACGATCGAGCTCAACGGTTTTGACAGCTCGCTGGACAGCCCCCTGGCCAAGGCCCGCTGCCACATGCTGGCGCGCCGCATCGAGGAGCTGATGCCCGGCGTCTGCGACACCCGCCTGCCTGAGCAGGGCGGCAACCCGCAGTTCTGGACCGGCCTGCGCCCCGCTACGCCCACCAATATTCCGTTCATCGGCCGCACCAAGATCGGCAAGCTCTGGATCAATGCCGGCCACGGCACCTTGGGCTGGACCCATGGCGCCGGCAGCGGCAAGGCGATGGCCGAGCTGGTGAGCGGGCGCATGCCGGAGATGCGCTTTGGCTTCTATGGCTTCGAGAGCGACAGCAAGCGCCAGACTGCCGTCGCTGTGTAAAGGTCTCACAGCACCGTGAAAAAAGGGCCGCACACTGTGCGGCCCTTTGGCGTTTATATCGCGGACGGATCAGGCGTCCAGACGCACCAGCCAGCCGTGGCGGTCCGGGGCGCGGCCGTACTGGATATCGGTCAGTTCCTTGCGCAGGGCCATCGTGACTTCGCCAGCGGGGGCCGACAGGTCGCCCACCGAGAAGCCTTCGCCCTTGAGCTGGCCGATGGGGGTGATGACGGCAGCGGTACCGCAGGCAAACACTTCGGTGATCTCACCGGAGGCCACGCCCTGCTTCCACTCGTCAACGGCGATCTTGCGCTCTTCGACCACCATGCCACGGTCGCGTGCCAGTTGCAGCAGCGAGTCGCGGGTGATGCCTTCCAGAATGCTGCCCGACAGCGCAGGCGTGACCAGCTTGTTTTGCTTGCCGTAGACCAGGAACACGTTCATGCCGCCCAGCTCTTCGAGGTACTTGCCTTCGGCAGGATCGAGGAACAGCACCTGCGAGCAGCCGTTGTCCTGGGCTTGCTGCTGGGGCAGCAGCGAAGCGGCATAGTTGCCGCCGCACTTGGCAGCGCCGGTGCCGCCCTTGGCCGCGCGGGCATAGTCGGTCGACAGCCAGATCGCCACGGGCGCCACGCCCTTGGCAAAGTAGGGGCCGGCGGGGCAGGCGATCACGTAGTAGGTGGCCTTGTGGGCGCTGCGCACGCCCAGGAACACTTCGTCACCGATCATGAAGGGGCGCAGGTACAGGCTCGCTTCGTTGCCGCTGGGCACCCAGTCCTTGTCCACGGCGATGATCTGCTTGAGCGATTCGACAAAAACATCGACCGGCAGCTCCGGCAGCGCCAGGCGGCGGGCGGAGCGTTGCAGGCGCTCGGCATTGGCCTGGGGGCGGAAGGTCCAGACCGAGCCATCGGCATGGCGGTAGGCCTTGATGCCTTCAAAGATTTCCTGGCCGTAGTGCAGCACGGCAGCGGCGGGGTCCAGCGCAATCGGGCCGTACGGGGTCACGGCCGCATCGCGCCAGCCGCCCTCTTTGTCCCAGTGCACCGAGACCATGTGGTCGGTGAAGTGCAGACCAAAACCCGGGTTGTCCAGAATCTTGGCGCGCTCTTGGGCGCTGCGTGGCTGGCTCGATGGGGTGACGGCAAAGGTCAGGGAAGAGGGGGACACGGGACTAATCCTTCAGTTGGCAACAGGGACAGCAGCGTCCTGTGGGGTGCCGCTGCCGATCATGGTGGCCGTCCGCCAGCCTGGAGAGGCTCCAGGAAAGTGACGGGCTGCACGCCAAACCCCATAGCATGCCAGTTTTTTGCCCCGGTGGCGCCCAGCGGGCTGCATTGCCAGGATGGCAAGTCAACCACCTGCAGAGGCAAACCGCCGCCGCAGGCGCCGGATTTACGGGTTTTTCCTAGTGCACCGTGGCGCGCTGGGTCGCCAAAAAGTCGAGCAGCAGGCCTTCGAAGGCATCGGGGCTCTCCAGCTGGGGCCAGTGGCCAACGCCCTCCAGACGGGCATGCCGAGCGTCGGGCAGTTGGTCTGCCAGCGCCTGCATGCGCTGGGGTGGCATGCAGACATCCTGGCCGCCGCTCACCAGCAGGCAGCGCTGGCTGAGGTGGGGCAGGCGCTCGGCCAGGGTGCTGGGGCCGGCCAGCATCTCCAGCATGCGGCCATAGGCCAGCGGCTGGATCTGGGTGATCGCGTGGCGCGCCAGCTGCAGCCCTTCGGGCAAGGCCTGCTGGCCCGATTGCAGCTGCACCAGCAGCTCGGCAAAGCGCTGCATCTGCACCGCCTCGGTGCTGGCCTGCTGCTGGCACTGGGCCAGCAATTGCTGGCGCGTCTGCACCCAGTGCTGCTGGCTGTCCGCCTCCAGCGCCGGGCCGCCGGCCACCAGGGTCAGGCTGCGCACGCGAGTGGGGTGGCGCAGGGCCAGCTCGGCGGCCACCATCGCGCCCATGCCATGGCCGACGATATGGGCGCGGCCAATCTTCAGCGCTTCGAGCAGGCCATCCGCCGTGGCGGCCAGCGCCTTCAGGCTGTAGCCGCCATAGGGTGGCGGGTTGGCATGGTAGCCAGGCATGTCCCAGGCGATCGCGCGGTAGCCCTGGCTGGCGAGCAGCTCCACCTGCGGGGCAAAGCCCAGGTGGTCGGTGTCGGCATCGTGGAGCATCAGCACCGTCGGGCCACTGCCGAGCATCGCGAAGTTGGGAATCAAGGACATAGGTTTGCTTCTCGCCGTGTATTTCCCCTGCAGATGCGGCCCGCCTGCCTTGTTTTCAAGCACCTACGCGCGCAGGGGCCTCGCCCCCTGGCCGATAATGACCCCATCCATGCTTTTGACGGCATGGCGTCTGCCCCTGCCGTCTGCCTGCCCCGTGAACCGCTCCCTCCCCCCTGAACACCTGCAATCGCCTGTTTCTGCCTCGTTTTCCGAACGTGAGTTTCGCAATGCGCTGGGCCAGTTCGCCACCGGGGTGGCTGTGGTCACGGCACTGGCGCCCGATGGCAACAAGGTCGGGCTGACGATCAGCTCCTTCAATTCCGCATCGCTCACCCCGCCACTGGTGCTGTGGAGCCTGATGAAAACCGCCTCGTCAATGCCGGTGTTCGAGACCGTGAGCCACTACGCGATCAATGTGATGGGCGCGCACCAGAAGGAGCTGGCCCTGCAGTTCAGCCGCAAGGGCATCGACCGCTGGGCGGGCGTGGAGTATGAAGTGGGCGTGACCGGCGTGCCGCTGCTCGCGGGCGCCATTGCCAGCTTTGAGTGCCGCAACGGCCCGCACCATGATGCGGGCGACCATGTGATCCTCGTTGGCGAGGTTGCGCACTGCCAGCATGTGGTGGGCGTGCCGCCGCTGCTCTACCACGGTGGCAATTTCTACACCGAGCAGCTGATCTAATCTGCGCTGCAGGCAACAAAAAACGACCCGAGGGTCGTTTTTTGCTGGGCGGGGGCGCTGCTTACTTCTCGACGAAGGCGCGCTCGACGACAAAGTCGCCGGGTGTCGAGGTATTGCCTTCCTTGAAGCCCTTGGCTTCAAGCAGTTCCTTCAGCTCGGCGAGCATCGCGGGGCTGCCGCAGAGCATCACGCGGTCGGTGTCCGGGTTCAGTTCGGGCAGGCCGATGTTCTGCGGGAAGGTGCCGGCGGTGATCTGGTTGGAGATACGGCCCTGGTTGCGGAAAGGCTCGCGCGTCACCGTCGGGTAGTAGACCAGCTTGTCCTTGACGATTTCGCCGAGGAACTCGTGGTTGGGCAGCTCTTCTTCGAGCAGCTGCTGGTAGGCCAGCTCCTGGACCTGGCGCACGCCGTGCACCACAACGACCTTTTCGAAGTGGTCATAGGTCTCGGGGTCGCGCGCCACCGACAGCCAGGGCGCCAGGCCCGTGCCGGTGCCGATCAAATACAGGTTCTTGCCCGGCAGCAGGTAATCGACCAGCAAGGTGCCCGTGGGCTTTTTGCCGACGATGATGGTGTCACCCACCTGGATGTGCTGGAGCTTGCTGGTCAGCGGGCCGTCATCGACCTTGATCGACAGGAACTCCAGGTGCTCCTCGTAGTTGGGGCTGGCGATGGAATAGGCGCGCAGCAGGTTCTTGCCATCGACCTTCAGGCCAATCATCGTGAAGTGGCCGCTGGAAAAACGCAGCGCGGGATCACGGGTGGTCGTGAAGGAGAACAAACGATCGGTCCAGTGGTGAACAGACAGGACACGTTCTTCGAGAAAGGCGCTCATAGCAGTGCAGTAGTCAGTTGGTCTTGTGTATATCTATAAACGCTATTGTTCACTATTCATACAACTTAAACGTCATATGGACATATCGGCGCGTTGTGAGCGGGGTTTTTAGCCAATAAGCGAAGGCTGCGCAGCCCTGAAACACTCAAGCGGATGGTCCGGTGTGCGCTGCATTCTGATGTTTGGCTGTGGCCGCCACTAAATCGCGGAGCCACACGCAACCCGGATCTTCGTGGCTGCGTTCATGCCACAGCATGCGATAGCCAAAGCCGGGCAGTTCAAGCGGTGGCTTCAAAAGCCGGAGGCCATTGGTGTCCGCAAGCGCAGTCGCGACCCGCGTGGGCAGGGTGACGATCAAATCCGAGGCAGCACTGACCAGGCCCGCCGTGGCAAAGTAGGGGAGCCACAGAGCGATATGCCGTTTCTGGTGACAGGCAGCCAGGGCATCATCCACTTCGCCCGTCCGCCCACCAAAGATGCTGACCAGCGCGTGCGGCCACGCGACAAACTCTTCCAGACTGAGCACCTCGTCTGCGCGCGCCTCTTGGTTTACCAGCAAGGGGTGGTTTGTTCGCAGCACGCAGGAATAGGTCTCCCGAAACAGCGGGCGGGTTCTCAGCGTGCCCGCAACCGGATCGTCGCTGTACAGAACGAAGTCCACCTGGCCCGCATTGAGCAGCTCAAAAACCGCATCGGAAAACGGGATCACTTCGATGCCGGCCAAAGGGGCTTGTTGTGCGAAAGCTTGCATCAAGCTGGGCAGCACCGCGACTGCGCCGTAGTCGGTGGTAGCAACGCTGAACACGCGCCTGGTGGTGGCCGGGTCAAACACTGCGGGTGCTACACATTCTTCCAGCTGGTGCAGCAATGCGGCAAGCGGTGCCGACAGCGCTTGCGCACGCAACGTGGGTGCCATGCCTCCAGCCACCCGTACCAGCAGTTTGTCGCCCAGTTGCAGACGCAGCTTGGCCAGCGCTCGGCTCACCGCAGGCTGGCTCATATGCAATCGCTCTGCCGTTCTGGTAACACTGCCTGTGTCCAAAAGCACACGCAGCACCACCAGCAAATTGAGGTCAATACGCCTAATATCCATTTCGCGCATAACCAAGATTCTAACTATTCATTAGGAGAAATATACGCCTTCGCCAACACTTCGAACCCTTGCAAATGGCAAAGAAAGTCAAGTCCCATGTCCTTTCCACGTATCTTCAGCAGCGTTGCCCTGATCGCTGGCCTCACCGCTGGCAATGCCCAGGCTGCTGCTCCCGCCTCTCAGGCTGACTCTCGCGCGGCCTTCCAAACCCAGGCCTGGGGTGCCAGCGGCCGCATTGCCAACACGCACTATGCGGTCGAGCAGGTGCGGTTCCTGTCGCAAGGCACCGAAATCGTTGGCAACCTGTTGCTGCCCAGTGGGCATGTGGGGCCTCGACCTGCGGTGGCGGTGATGGGCCCCGTCGGCTTTGTCAAAGAGCAATCACCTATGCAATACGCTACACGGCTGGCGCGGGAAGGCTTTGTGGTGCTGGTGTTTGACCCGCGTTACCACGGCGAAAGCGCCGGCACGCCAAGGCGGCTGGAGAGCGGAGCGGCCAAGACGCAGGACCTGCAAGCAGCGTTGGAGTATCTCGCCCAGCGGGCGGAGGTGGACAGCGCGGCGCTGCATCTGCTGGGTATCTGCCAGGGCGTGAACTGGGCGGTGGATGCTGCCATCACCGAGCCGCGCGTGCGGTCGGTGGCGCTGGTGGCCGGGCACTACCTCACGCCCCAGACGGCATTGATGTACCTGGGCAGCGAGCAGGAGATCGAGCGCCGCGCCGCACGCTCACAGGCTGCCCTAAAGCAGTTTCAGGAATCCGGTGCCGTGGATTACATCCCGGTCGTCTCGGAGCGGCCCACTCCGCCCAACCCGGATGCACTGCTGAAGGCGTCTGCGGTTCAGCAGTTCTACAGCCGCTGGGCCGACCGGCATGCGTTCTGGAACTTCCATGGTCTGTGGGAAAACCGGATCGCCATGATGTCGGAGGCTGGCATCTGGGGGCACCGCGCCGATCAGGCCATGGCCAAGCTCAGCACCCCCACGCTGATGGTGCATGCGGACCGTGCGGCAAGCGGGCCTGACATCCCACGGCGGCTGTTTGCATCCATTCCTGCGGCCAGCAAGGAACTCGTCTGGCTCGACCAGGAAAACCAGATGCAGTTCTACGAAGACCCCATCACGCTCGACCGCGTGACACCGGAACTCACGCGTTTCTATCACTCCCAGACCGTCCGTACCAGGTGAATGTCTAGAAATTATCCAGGATATTGGAGATCGAGGTCGCCGCCAGCAGCACATGGGGCAGCAGCTCGGCCTCGGCCTTGGCCGTGCCCCAGCGGGTGGAGGGGGCCGAGATGGTAATAGCGCCAATGGGCACACCGCCCCGGCCGGTAATGGCGGCGGCCACCGAGATATCGCCCACCACAGTCTGGTTCTGCACAATCGCATAACCGTCGCGCTCGGCGTCTTCAATGCGGCGCAGCAGCTCCTCGGGGTCGGTCATGGTCTGGGCGGTAATCTTGACCAGCGGGGTCGATTCGATCAGGCGCAGGCGCTCGTCCATCGGCAGCTTGGCCATCATCGCGCGGCCCGAGGCGGTATAGGCCGCAGGCAGGCGCGAGCCCACGGCAAAGTCCGAGTTGTAGATGTAGCGGCCCGGCACCTTGGCAATAAAGACCACCTCGTTGCCATCCATCTCCTGCAGGTTCGAGGTCTCGCCCAGGGTGTGGGTCATCTCGATCAGATAAGGGTAGGCGCGCTCGACGATGCGTTGCGAGCGCAGGTAGTTGTAGGACAGGCGCAGCACCTCAGGCGCGAGCGTGTAGAGGTTGGAGCCAGGCAGTCGCCGGATGTAGCGCAGTTTTTCCAGGGTGAAGATGATGCGCTGGGTGGCACTGCGGTCGAGCTGGGCGGCGCGGGCAATCTCGGCGAGCGACATCTCGCGGTGGGTGTCGCGAAAGGCCTCCAGCACCTGGAAGGCCTTGGCCAGCGAGCCGACAAACAATGAGGATTCACGGGCGGTGGGTTCAACGCTTGCTACGGGCTCGGCAATGCTGTGTGTGGTTTTAGGCATCGTAAAAAGCGGCTGTCTCGGGTCACTGTCTAGTATTTTTGCAGAAAGGTCGCGTCCAGGCTCGTGGCCTGCGGGGCGCCCAGCAATCGGAGGGTGGTCTCCAGCTCGGTGCGCAGTATCTCCAGCACTTCGGCCACGCCCTGGGGCCCGCGCGAGGCCAGTCCGTAGAGGGGCGCGCGCCCCAGCAGAACGGCATCGGCCCCCAGCGCCCGGGCTTTGGCGATGTCACTGCCGCGGCGCACCCCGCCATCGACAAAGATATGCATCTTGCCATGAACGGCGTCGGCAATCTGCGGCAGTTGCGCCATGGGCGCGGGTGCGCACTCCAGCTGGCGCCCGCCGTGGTTGCTGACCACGATGCCATCGGCGCCCGCCTGCAGCGCGCGCCGGGCATCCTGGGCGCTGAGCAGGCCCTTGACGATGACCGGGCCCTGCCAGTGGCGCCGCACCCAGGCCAGGTCTTCCCAGCGCAGGGCCATGTCCATCTCGCGGCTCATCGCGGCGGCCTGCTTCTGGATATTGCTCTCCACCCCGGCGCTGCGCGCCAGGTTGACCAGCTGCGGCGAGCCGCCCTGGCGCAGCATGCGCAGGCACCAGCGCGGGTGGCTGAGCAAATCGGCCAGCAGCCTGGGCGTCCAGGGCACGGGCATGCGAAAGCCGTTGCGCACATCGTGGTCGCGCTTGCCATGCACCATGGTGTCCACGGTCAGCATCAGCGCGCTAAAGCCCGCCGCCTGCGCGCGCGCCATCATGCTCTGCGCAATGCGCCGGTCCTTTTGCACATAGAGCTGCAGCCACAGATCGCCCGGGCTGGCGGCGCGCACATCCTCCAACAGCGACGTGGAGGCGGTCGACATCACAAAGGGCAGGCCGGCGGCATGCGCTGCGCGGGCCAGCACCTGCTCGGCCTGGGGCCAGAACAGGCCGTTGAGCCCGGTGGGCCCGACAAAGGCCGGCATGGCCTGCTTGCGGCCAAACAAGGTGATGCTGGTGTCCACCTGGCTGACATCGACCATGGCGCGCGGCAAGAAGGTGACATCGCCCCAGGAGGCGAGGTTACGTGCCATGCTGCGGCCGTCTTCGGCGCCGCCTTCGAGGTAGTCAAAGGCAAAGCGGGACAGGCGCTGGCGGGCCAGCGCGCGGTAGTCTTTGATGGCGGGCAGCATCGCGGGTGCCCGGTCAGGCCAGCTGGCGCTCGGCCTGCAGCCGCACTGTCAGCGCCTGGCGCAGGCGGGCGGACAGATCGGGGTTGCAATCGACCAGCGGGGCCAGCAGGTGCGGGGCCTGCACACCCACCAGGTCCCAGACCGACTTCATCGGGCCGGGGTTGGTTTCGGCAAAGGCCAGGTCCAAGAGGCCAATCAGCTCCTGGTGCAGGGCCAGCGCTTCTTCGGTCTTGCCGCTGGTCAGCAGCGCGTACATGCGGGTCCAGGTCTTGGGCAGCAGGTTGGCCGTCACGATGATGCCGCCCTGGGCGCCGCAGAGCATCTGCGCGGGGAAGATGGTGTCCTCGCCGCTCAGCACCGCAAAGCTGGCATCCACGCCCTGGACCACCTTGAGGAAGTGGTACATGTCGGTGTTGCAGGCCTTCATGCCGATGATGTTCTCGTGGCGCGAGAGCTCGTGCAGCACTTCGGGCGCGATCGAGATGCGGGTGCGGTAAGGGATCTCGTAGATCACCACGGGCAGCGGCGAGGCATCGGCATAGCGCATGAAGTAGTCGCGGATGCCTTGCTGCGATGGCGTGGTGTAGTACGGCGTGAGCAGCATCAGCGCGTCGGCGCCGGCATCGGCCAGCGCCTGGCCCGAGGCAATGGCGTCGTGGTAGCCGGGGTCGAGCACGCCGGCCAGCACCGGCAGGTCGGCGGCCTGGTGCTCGCGCACCGTGGCCACCATGCGGGCCCGCTCGGCGCGCGACAGGGCGCCGTACTCGCCGGTGCCACCCAGCGGCACGGTGCCGCTGATGCCGCTGCCTTGCAGGTGGGCGAGCAGCGCACGCACGGCCTGGGTGTCGATCTGGCCGTCGGCGGTCACGGGCGTGGCCAGTGCCGGGAAGATGCCGCGGAGTTGCTCAGAGGTGATACGTGTAGTCATGGTTCATCAATTCAAAGAAGCGGCGGAGCGGCGACGCAGCCAGTCCGCACAGGTGATCAAAATGCCGATGAAGGCGAACAGGCAGGTCGAGACGGCGGCGATCACCGGCGAGATCTGCAATGTCACTTCATCCCAGAACTGCTTGGGCAGGGTGGAGCTCAGGCCCCCCGAGGCAAACAGCGAGATGGTCAGCTCGTCAAACGAGGTGGCAAAGGCAAACAGGAAGGACGAGGTCAGGCCGGCGGCAATGATTGGGAAGGTCACGTAGCGCAAGGTCTGCCAGGGGCGCGCGCCCAGGCTTTGGGCGGCCATGTCCAGGCGCGTGTCGTAGTTGCGCAGCACGGCCATCATCGTCATCACCACATAGGGGATGGCGATGACGGTATGCCCCAGCACCAGACCCAGCGAGGTGCCCACCAGGCCCACCTTGGAGAAGAAATAGAACATGCCCACGGCAATGATCATGCGCGGGATGATCAGCGGCGACAGCACAAAGGCCAGCAGCAAGGCCTTGCCGCGCATCTGGCCGCGCACCAGCAAGAAGGCCACTGGCGTGCCCACAGCCATGGCGGCCAGCGCGGCAAAAAAGCCCACGACAAAGCTGCGCACCGTGGCGTTGATCCACAGCGGCGAGGCCAGCATGTCCTGGTAGTGCTGCAGGGTAAAGCCCTGGGGCGGCCAGTTCAGGCCCGACTTGTCGGCAAACGAGATGGGGATCATCAAGAGCGCAGGCACGCTCAGGAACACCAAGAGGGCCACCACGCTGGCGCGCAGCACAAAGGAATCCCCCTGCTGCAGATCGCGTTTGCGCGAGCGCGGCACCAGCGCAATCAGCCGGTCGCTGATGCTGCCGAGCAGGCCCAGCACCATCTCGGACAGCTGGCGCATGAAACCGCTGCTGTGGTTGCTCTTGTCCGACTGCGCGCCCGTCATCGTCGACAGACCCAGCACCTTGTCATAGATCGCAAAAACGATCAGCACGACGATCAGCAGCAGCACCGAGATGGCGCCGGCAAAGCCCCAGTTCATCACCTGCATCACCTGCTCGATGATCAGCTGGGTGATCATGGTCTCCTTGCGGCCACCCAGCAGCTGCGGCACGATGAAAAAGCCCACGGCGGTGACAAAGACCATGATCGCGCCCGCAGCCACGCCGGGCATGGACAGAGGAAAGTACACGCGCCAGAAGGCCGTGCCCGGGCGGGCACCCAAGGTGAGCGCGGCACGCGGCAGGTTGCGGTCGATGTTCTCCATCACCGAGAGCATGGTCAGCACGGCCAGCGGCATCAGCGCATGGACCATGCCCACGAGCACGGCGCCAAAGCTGTAGAGCATGTTCGACGGCGCATCCTGCAGGCCCAGCGCCAGCAGCAGCTGGTTGGCCAGGCCATTGCGGCCCAGCACAACGATCCAGGCGAAGGCGCGCACCAGAAAGCTGGTCCAGAACGACAGCAGAATCCAGAACACCCAGCGGCTTTTCTTGTCCTTTTGCAGGGACGAGACCAGGTAGGCAATCGGGTAGCCGCCCACGATGGACAAGAGCGCCGTGACCAGCGAGATCTTCAAGGTGATCCACATCGTGTCCAGGTAGACCGAGGAGCTGAACAGCTGGCTGTAGTTGTTCCACTTGAAGCTGCCGTCGCTGTAGATGCTCAGCAGCAGCAATTGGCCCACGGGGTAGACCAGCAGCACCAGAAACAGCATGACCAGCGGTGCGGCCATCATCAGCGGCCTCACCCAGGCGGCACGGGGGGTGGCGGCGCTGTTCATGCGGGCTCCGGCACGGCGACGGCGTCGCTGCTGGACCAGCCAAAGTCCAAGGTGCTGCCCACTGCGTGGTCATGCTTGGCAATGGAGGTGGGGAAGGACAGCACCACCGGCTCGGTGCTGAGCGCAGGCGCCTTAAGGTAGAGCTTGGTGAGGCTGCCAGTGATCATCGTATCGAGCAGCTGGCCGCTGAAGCGCTCGCTGGCGCCCTGGGCAGCACCGGCGGCGGCCATGTTCTGCGGGCGCACCATCACGCAGACCTTGGCGCCGGTGGCCAGCGGCTGGTCGGCCGAGGCCAGCAGCTCGGTGTTGGTGCCGTTCAAGGCGACGCGGGCCTGGCCGGCCTGGCTGGCAACGACGGTGCCCTTGAACAGATTGCTCTCGCCCAGAAAATCGGCCACAAAGGGCGTGCGCGGGCGGAAGTACAGGTCTGCGGGCGAGCCCAGCTGCTCGATGCGGCCGCCGTTCATCAGGCAGATGCGGTCCGACATGGTCATCGCCTCTTCCTGGTCGTGGGTCACATAGACGATGGTGGTGCCGGCTTCGCGGTGGATGCGCTTGATCTCCAGCTGCATGTGTTCGCGCAGCTTCTTGTCCAGCGCGCCCAGCGGCTCGTCCATCAGCACAATCGAGGGCTTGTAGACGAGGCAGCGCGCCAGTGCAATGCGCTGCTGCTGGCCGCCCGACAACTCTTTGGGAAAACGCTGGGCCACATGGGGCAGGTGCACCAGCTCCAGCGCCTCCATGGCGCGCTTCATCGCGGTGGCGCGGTCGAGCTTGCGCATCTTCAGCGGAAAGGCGATGTTCTCGGCAATCGTCATGTGCGGGAACAGCGCATAGTTCTGGAACACCATGCCGATGTCGCGCTCATAGGGCGCGCCATAGGTCACATCCTTGCCGTTGATCAGCAGCTGGCCGCCATCGGGCACGGACAGGCCGGCGATCATGCTCAGCAAGGTGGTCTTGCCCGAGCCCGAAGGGCCCAGCAAGGTCAGGAACTCGCCCTCGGGCACTTCCAGGTTGGTGGGGTGCAGCGCGACAAAGGAGCCATAGCGCTTGGTCAAGCCCGCAATCGACAGTTTTATATTCTTCATTTCAATCTTCTCCATTGCACCGTGCTGCAACGAATCAACCTGGTGGTGCCTGTGCTGAGGCTGGCACGGTGTGCCGTGCCTCAGCAGGTTTGGTCATCACTGGCGCGCAGCGCTTACTTGAGCACCCAGCCGTTGAACTTCTCGATCACTGCAGCCTGGTTGGCCACCCAGTACTTGGCATCGATCTGCACGCCGTTCTTGATGTTGTCGGGATAGGTGGGCGATTCCTTGGCCAGCTCGGGCTTGATGAACTTGAACGCTTCTGGCTGGGTCACGCCGGCGGCAAAGTACTGGGTCAGCGAGGCCATGCGCTGGGGCTCGGACGCGAACTTGATGAACTCGCGGCAGGCGTCGGCATTGGGCGTGCCCGCCAGGATGGACCAGCTGTCCACGCCCCAGATGTTCTGGTTCCAGACGATGCCGATCTTGGCGCCATCGGCATTGGCCGATTGCGGCCGCGACACCCAGGTGGCGATCATGTCGACTTCGCCGGACTTGAGCATCTGCTCGACCTGGGCGCCGGAGTTCCACCAGACATCGATCTTGGGCTTGATCTGGTCCAGGGCCTTGAAGGCGCGGTCCAGATCCAGCGGGTACAGCTGCGAAGCAGACACGCCCGAGGCCATCGCCGCCTGCTCCAGCGTGTCAAACGGGTGCTTGCGGATGCCACGGCGGCCGGGGAAGTCCTTGACGTTCCAGAAATCGGCCCAGGACTTGGGCGCGGCGCGGCCCCTGAAAGCCTCTTCGCGGTAGGCCAGCACGGTGCTGTAGACATTGGTGCCCACGCCGTAGGGCGACATGTACTGCGCCGGGATGGTCTTGACGAAGGGGTCGTTTTCCAGGCCGTGCTTTTCCAGCAGCACCTTGCCGCCTTCGGTCAGCAGCAGGATGGCCGGCTGGCTGATCTTGGCCATGTCCCAGGTGTAGTTCTTGGTCTCGACCATGCTGCGGATCTGCGCCACGGGCTCGGCCGTTGCCTGCACCCCCACCACTTCGATGCCGGTCTTCTGCGTGAAAGGCTTGTAGTACACCGCGCCATAGGCCTTGGTGTAGATACCGCCGTCATCACGCACCACGATACGCTTGGACGTGGCACGGGCATAGCGCAGTACGGCAGGTGCAGCAATCAGGCCTGCGCCAGCCACGGCCGCCTTCAGTGCGGTGCGACGGGAGGTAGTGATCTCAGTCATAAAGTGTCCTTTCGAAGGAAGAGGCAGGGGAAGTCAAGGGAGGGAGGGGATCAGGGAGCGGGCGGCAGCAGGCGCGCGGGGTTGAAGCGCTGCTGCGGATCGATGGCGCGTTTGATGGCCTGCATCAGATCGAGCTCGACGGCGGGCTTGAACAGCGCCATCTCGTCGGTCAGCACCTGGCCGATGCCATGCTCGGCGCTGAAGGTGCCTGCCAGCGCGCAGGCCACTTCGTTGACGGCCTGCTTGACGCGGTGCGAGAGCTGGTCCTGCTCAGCGGGCGAGAGCGCCTGCCACTGCGCAAACTGCATCTGCGGGATGAAGTGCACATTGCCGTCGCCCAGGTGGGCCACGATGATGATGGGCGCGCCCGGCACGATGCCGTGCGCGGCGGCCGTCGCCTGGGTGATGAACGCCGGGATGGCCGACAGCGGCACCGCCGGGTCGGTGTTGATGCCGATGCCGGCCTTCTTGTTGCCTTCGGAGACGCTGTGGCGCACCTCCCACCAGTCGGCCTGTTGCTTGCCATTGGTGGCGATGGCCGCATCCAGCAGCAGGCCCTCTTCGGCGGCGGCCGACAGCGTCTCTTCGAGCGCAGCGGACAGCAGCGCCTCGTCACAGGTGTCGGTCAGCTCCACCAGCACATGCCAGGGGTAGCTGGGGCTGAGCGGCGCGCGGCGGTCGGCCACATGGCCCAGCACAATGTTCAGCTGCACATCGTTGAGCATCTCGAAAGCCGACAGCGAGGCGCTGCAGCGGCTCTGGAACCGGGCCAGCATGGCGATGGCCGCCTGGGGCGATTCCACCGCCAGCCAGGCCATCGCGCGCGCCGTGGGCAGCGGGTGGAGCTTGAGCGTGGCGCCGGTAATGATGCCCAAAGTGCCTTCTGAGCCAATGAACAAATGCTTGAGATCAAAGCCGGTGTTGTTCTTGCGCAGGCCGTAGAGCCCTTCCCAGATGCGGCCATCGGGCAGCACCACTTCGAGGCCCAGCACGTTCTCGCGGGTATTGCCATAGCGCAGCACGCCCGTGCCGCCGGCATTGGTTGCGATATTGCCGCCGATCTGGCAGGAGCCTTCGGCGCCCAGGCTCACCGGGTAGAGGCGCCCATGGCTGCGGGCGGTCTCCTGCACGGTCTGCAACACGCAGCCGGCATCGACCACCATCGAGTTGTTGGCCGGATCGACCGCGCGCACCTGGCGCATGCGGCCCAGGTTGATGACCACGGTCTCGGGCAGATCTGCACGCGGAATCGCGCCTTCGCAGAGGCTGGTATTGCCGCCCTGGGCCACGACCGGCACCTGCGCTGCATGGCAGATCCGGACCACCTCCGCCACCTGCGCCGTCGTCGACGGGAACAGCACGCACTGGGCCTGGCCCTGGTAGCGGCCGCGCCAGTCGGTCACATGGCCGGCCAGGTCCTGCTGGCTGCGGAGAACTGCGCTATCACCAAGCAACGCGATGAAGGTCTGAATCAATGCCATATGCCCACGGGTCCAAAGTCTGGGAGAGGAACCGATGATCGCTAATTCTTAATAAGATTAGTATTAGATGAAATACGAATACATGTGATCGAATGGCAATTAGTCAAAATCTGGCTAGGGCGCCGCAGGCCGCAAAACCTGTCGCACCAAGCGGTCAAAAACGAATCTGCATCCGCATGCGGGCAGCCCTTTGCAGCTCGGGGCGTTCACAGCGCGCGGAAGCCGTCACAATAGCGGCCTGACTGTCAGCGCCTGCCTCCGCTGTGGGGCCGGTCTCACCTGGAGACTTTTGCATGCCTATTTCTGCCCGCTACCGTCTGTTGTCCCGCACGGCCAGTGCGCTGGTGCTCGCTGGTCTGGGGGCCTCGGCTGCCCAGGCGGCCGGTGTCATCAAGATCGGTGAGATCAACAGCTACAAGAACCAGCCCGCTTTTTTGGAGCCCTACAAGCGCGGCATGGAGCTGGCGGTGGACGAAGTCAACCGCGCAGGCGGCGTGAACGGCAAGAAGCTCGAGCTGATCACGCGCGACGACAATGCCAACCCGGGCGATACCGTGCGCGTGGCCGAGGAGCTGATCGCGCGCGAAAAGGTCGATGTGCTGGCCGGCGGCTTTCTGTCGAACACCGGCATGGCACTGACCGATTTTGCCAAGCAGCGCAAGTTCTTCTACCTCGCTACCGAGCCGCTGACGGACAAGATGGTCTGGAGCAATGGCAACGCCTACACCTTCCGCCTGCGCCCCTCCACCTACATGCAGGTGTCGATGCTGGTCGAAGAGGCGCTCAAGCTCAAGAAAAAGCGCTGGGCTCTCGTCTACCCCAACTACGAGTACGGCCAGTCCTCAGTCGCCACCTTCAAGGCCAAGATGAAGGCGGCCCAGCCCGATGTGGAGTTCGTCACCGAGCAGGCCACCGTGCTGGGCAAGGTCGATGCCGGCAGCGTCGTGCAGGCGCTGGCCGATGCCAAGCCCGATGCGATCTTCAATGTGCTGTTTGCCACCGACCTGACCAAGTTTGTGCGCGAGGGCAATACGCGCGGCCTGTTCAAGGACCGCGAGGTCGTCAGCGTTTTGAGCGGCGAGCCCGAATACCTGGACACGCTCAAGGCCGAAACGCCCAATGGCTGGATCGTCACCGGCTACCCCGTGCACACGCTGAAGACGCCCGAGCACAAGGCCTTCTTCGACGCCTACCAGGCCAAGTACAAGGACTACCCGCGCCAGGGCTCGGTCGTCGGCTATGCCGGCATCAAGTCGCTGGCCGAGGGCATCAAGAAGGCCGGCAACACTGACACCGAGGCGCTGATCAAGGCCTTTGAAGGCCTGCAGGTCGTGTCGCCGTTTGGCCCGATCACCTGGCGCGCGCAGGACCACCAATCGACCATGGGCGCCTATGTGGGCAAGCTCAAGAACGTGGGCGGCAAGGGCGAGCTGGTGGACTATGTCTACCGCGATGGCAAGGACTACCTGCCCAGCGATGACGAAGTGCGCAAGATGCGCCCGCAGTAAGCTGATGGAACGCTGCCTGGCCCCCGCAAGCGCCGCAGGTCGGTGGGCGCGCATGCCCCGCTGGCTGGGGCGGCAAGACGGCCAGGCATGGCGACAAGCGCAGGGAGGCGCATGAGTTTTTCCGGTCTGCTGGTGCAACTGCTCAATGGCCTGGCCGGCGCCTCGTCGCTGTTTCTGGTGGCCGCCGGGCTGTCGCTGATTTTTGGCGTCTGCCGCATCGTCAACTTTGCGCATGGGTCCTTTTACATGGTGGGGCTGTACGCGGCCTATGCGCTGGCCGAGGCCATGGCGCCCCTTGGGGGCGGCTGGGGTTTTTGGCTGTCGCTGCCGCTGTCGGCCATCGCCGTCGGGCTGCTGGGCGGTGTGGTGGAGGTGCTGCTGCTGCGCCGCATTTACAAGGCGCCCGAGCTGTTTCAGCTGCTCGCCACATTTGCGCTGGTGCTAGTGATCAAGGATGCGGTGCTGTGGCTGTGCGGGCCCGATGAGCTGCTGGGCCCGCGCGCGCCGGGGCTGGGCGGCGCGGTCGATATCCTGGGCCGCGCCTTTCCAAGCTATGACCTGTTCTTGATCGCGGTGGGCCCACTGGTGCTGGGTGCCACCTGGCTGCTGCTGCACCGCAGCCGCTTTGGCATGCTGGTGCGCGCCGCCACGCAGGACCGCGAAATGGTGGGCGCTTTGGGCGTGCGCCAGGCCTGGCTGTTCACGGCGGTGTTTGCGCTGGGCGCCGCGCTGGCCGGGCTGGGCGGCGCGCTGCAGCTGCCGCGCGAACCGGCCACCCTGGAGCTCGATCTGCAGACCATTGGCTCGGCCTTTGTCGTGGTGGTGGTCGGCGGCATGGGCTCGCTCACCGGTGCCTTTGTCGCGGCACTGCTGGTGTCCACCGTCAAGGCGCTGTGCATCTGGCTGGGCGTGGTGCAGATCGCCGGTATCGATATTGCGTTTCCGCAGCTGACCTTGGTGGCGGACTTTTTGGTGATGGCCGTGGTGCTGGTGCTGCGCCCCTGGGGCCTGCTGGGCAAGCCGCAGGCCGCGAGCCGCAGCCAGGGCCTGCGCGAGCAGCCGCTGCGCGCCCCCCCGCCTGCCTTGAAAGCCGTGGGAGCTGCTGTGCTGCTGGCCTTGCTGGCGCTGCCCTGGGCGGTCGATGCGCAGTCCTACACCCTGG
This sequence comes from Comamonas sp. 23, assembly GCF_049601575.1. Taxonomy (NCBI): domain Bacteria; kingdom Pseudomonadati; phylum Pseudomonadota; class Betaproteobacteria; order Burkholderiales; family Comamonadaceae; genus Comamonas; species Comamonas sp. 23. The sequence continues at coordinate 428,270 of NZ_CP187127.1, forward strand.
TGCTGATGGTGGACCTGGTCATTGCCGCGCTGTTTGCGACCAGCCTGCATTTCTTGATGGGGCCGGCAGGTCTCCATTCCTTTGGCCATGCGGCCTTCTTTGGCCTGGGCGCCTATGGTGCGGCGCTGCTGCTGAACGCGGCGGGCCTGCCGATGCTGTGGGCGCTGCTGCTGGCGCCACTGCTGGCGGCCTTGGGCGGCCTGTTGACCGGCTGGTTTGCGGTGCGGCTGACGGGCGTGTATTTCTCGATGCTGACCCTGGCCTTTGCGCAGATCATCTGGGCTACCACCTTCCAGTGGGATTCGGTCACCGGGGGCAGCAATGGCCTCACGGGTGTCTGGCCGGCGGCCTGGCTGGAGGACAAGCGCTGGTTCTACCTGCTGACCCTGCTGCTGGCCACCGCTGGCGTGCTGGCGCTGTGGCGGGTGCTGTATGCGCCGCTGGGCTATGCGCTGCGTGCCAGCCGCGACGCACCGCTGCGCGCCGAGGCCATCGGCATTGCGGTGGCGCGGGTGCAGTGGATGGGCTTTGTGCTGGCTGCCTCGGTGGCCGGGCTGGCGGGCGCCTTGTTTGCGTTCTCCAAGGGCAGCATCTCGCCCGAGACCATGTCGGTGGCCAAGTCCGTCGATGGCCTGGTCATGGTGCTGCTGGGCGGTGTGCAGACCTTGGTGGGGCCGATTCTGGGCGCCTTCAGCTTTACCTGGCTGCATGACGCCATGGCGCGCAACACCGACTACTGGCGTGCCACCTTGGGCGCGGTGATTCTGCTGCTGGTCTTGCTGTTCCCCCAGGGCATTGCCGGCTACGGCAAGCGCTGGTGGCAGTGGCTGGTGCAGCGCCGGGCAGCGTAAAAAACCCTGCGGGTTTGCGCAGGGTCTGGGTGGTGCGGGGCGGCGCCGATCAGCTGTTGCAGGCCTTGCTGCCCTTGGCCGGTTGGATGCCCTTGGCTTTCGCATCTGCCACCGTCATGTACTCGCCTTGCTTGGTGGTGCCGTAGTAGCGGTCACCTTGGCAGTGGTAGATCTTGGAGCTGGTATTGGCCCAGACCTTGCCGGCACCGCCGCCAGGGGCGGGGGTCTTGGCCTTGTCGGCAGCGGCCGCTGGCGCTGCTGCTGCGGGGGCCGCCGGCGCGGCCTTGGCGGCAGGGGCTGGTTTGGCCGCCGGTGCCGTGCCCGCTGCCGGTGTCTGGGCAAAAACTGCCGCTGTGCTGCACAGGGCGATACCGCTGATCCAGGCTTTCCAGGTATTGCGCATAGAACTCTCCTGTCGTTTTGTTTCAAGGGATGCCGGGCCTCAGGGCCATGGCACCCCCATGCTGCGACGGGCACCTGCAAAAAACAACCGGGTCAATGCGGATATATGTTTTTTATCGTCATTAATTTTGTAATTGCTTGTTTTTATTGATTGTTGGCATGAGCACTGCCTGCCGGTCGATCCATGTCGGGGTACAGGCGGCCTAGCGCCTGGTGCAGGCATTCACCGAGCTGCAGCTGCAGCGCCTGCAAGTGGGCGGCGCGCGCCTCGTCGCTCAAACCGGCATCGGCGGCCAGGCTGCCCAGCGCCTTCCACTGCTGCTGCCATTGGGTGGCGCGGTGCTGCACGGCGGCCTGCACGGCCTCGCTCCACTGCGCCGGCGCGCTGGGGCTGGTGTAGCGCCCGCGTCCCCGGCCAAAGTGCGAGATCACCAGGTACTTGAGCAGCAGCTGGCCGGTCAAGGCGCTCAGGTACTCGGGCGAGAGGTGAAAGCGCTGGGCCTGCTGGTCAAACATCTTGTTGGCGCTCCAGGCGGCACCGGCAAAGGTGACGGCACCCACCAAGGCGCCCACCAGCGCGCCTGCGCCCAAGGTCATGCCGCCGGCCACCATATCGGCGCCCAGGCCGGTTGCAGCACCAGCCGTGAGCGCGCCCCAGAGGCTGGCCGTCTGCGGATCAAGCGGTGTGCTGGTTTTCAGGTGGTCCTTGAGCTGCTGCTGGATCTGGCTGGCCGCCTGGCCATCGAGCTGGTGCAGCGCCAGCAGCGCCTGGGTGCTGGCCAGGTCGGCCTGCTGCAGGGACTGGGTCAGGCGCTGCATCGCGGCGGTCTGCTCGGGGCTGAGCTCGGCGCCCTCAGGACCACTGCCACGGATGGCCTGTGCAACCGAGCCGCTCACCTTGCTCCAGGCGCGCTGCCAGAGCTTGTTGTCGCTGGTCTGCACGGTCTCCTGCGCAGTGGCCGCCAGCAGCAGCTGCTCGGCCAGGGCCTGCAGGCTGGCCGCTTCGCGCGCTTGCTGGCGCTGTGCGCGGGTTTGCAAGAGGCGCTGGTAAGCCGGCTGCTTGGCATCGGGCAGCAGCGGCGCGATGGACTGCATCACCTGCTTTTCATGCCACCAGCTGCGTGTGAAGGCATCGAGCACCTGCACCGAGCGCACGGTGCCGGCAAACTCGGCCGTTGCCGCGCGCCAGCGCTGCAGGTCGGCGGCGGTTTGGGTGGCTGTGGTGTCACTGCCGATCTGGTTGAGCAGCACCAGCACGGGCTTGTCCATCCACTGCAGGATGCGCATCTCGCTGGCCCAGTAACCGGCGTCGGCCGGGTCTTCGGCGGCATTGACCAGGTAGAGCATCACATCGGCATGGTCACGCGCGGCCTGCAAGGCGCGCTGGCTCATGTAGAAGGGCTTGTCGCGCCAGCGGTCCCAGACATTGGACAGAAACCAGCCCAGCGGGTTGCCCTGCTGCTTCAAGCGGTTGTAGAGCCGCACCGAATCGCCAAAACCCGGCGTGTCCCAGAGCCACAGTTCATCGCCTTGCTCGGTGCGCTGCAGCAGGTATCGCTGCGATTGGCTGGTGACATGGGCGGCGTCCTGGACTTCGCCAATGTCCTCGGCGACCAGGGTGCGGGCCAGGGTGGTCTTGCCGATATTGGTGTGCGACAGCAGGCACCAGGCGATGGTCTGGTCGTTGGCTGCATCCGCTGCCTGCGGCACAGCGGCGGGGAGTGGGGGGGCGTTCGTCATCTCGGTCATCGTGCGGGTCTCGTCAGGTGCCGGTGGTGATCAGCTGCGCGTTGAAGCCGTGCTGCTGGGCAAATTCCTGCCACAGCGCTTCGCGCTCCTGCAGGCGGCGGGGGGCGCCGGCATTGCGGGCGGCAAAGTCACTGGCCCAGAGCCAGAGCTGGCCGTTGGCGCCAAAGCGGCTGCGCAGCTGGGCCAGCAGCTCGCCATGTACCTCGGCCTCGGGCGTGGCTGACAGGTTGATGAGCGCAATGGCCTGCGCAGCGGGCGCCAAATCGACGGCCGGCAGCGCAGCGCCATAGGCCAGCGTCGGCAGCCAGTCGACATGGGCGCCGGCGCCATACAGATCGGTCGCAAAGTGGTCGATCGCGGCGCGCCGCTCGGGCGTCACATCCATGCTGAACGGCAGCAGCACCAGGCGCGTGGCCAGGCCGCCAAAGTCGCGCTGCAGCCGGGCAAAGTAGGCCTGGTTCAGCGGCAGCTGCAGGTGCTGGCTGCGCCAGCGCGCGCGCAGCCCTTGCCATAGCGCCAGCAGCACACGCGGTACCACCACGGTGGCGCCCAGCAAGGCGGTATAGGCCCAGACCCAGCGCGCGCCGACACCGGAGGCGGGGGCTGCCATGGCCTGGGTTGCCGGGGCCGATGGCGCCGCGGGCAGGCTGCTGCTCACCCAGCCTTGCAGCGCCTGGATATCGGTCAGGCTCCAGGGCGTCGTCCACTGCAGCCATTGGGTGGGGGCGAACAGGAGGTTGAGCCAGTGCTGCACCTGCGGGGCCGACAGGAAGGTGCTCTCCCAGCCGACCTGGTATTCCTTGGTGAGGCCCGTGAGCCAGAGCGAGGCCAGTGCGCCCACGGCGACCAGCGCCGCGCCCAGGTGCAGCCACAGCAGCCATTGCGCATTGCGCACCCCTTCGCTGGCCTGCCACCAGTTGCGCTCAAAGCGCAGCGCCATCTTGCGCAGGCCGCTGCCGCGCAGCGCAGGCATGGCCTTGCCGCGCAGGCGGGCGATCCAGCCGGGGTGCTCATCGGCAGCAGCCGCGCTGGGTGCCGTGCCGGCTGGCGTGGGCTGTGCGGGCTCCCAGGGCGCCACGCGCGCTGGCTGGCGCCGTGCCAGGCGCAGCAGGCTGCGCAGCAAGAGCACGGTGTACATCAGCAGGTTCCACAGCACGATGCCCATCAGCGACAGCGACATCAGATCGACCCGGTGCGGATCGGTAATGCGGTGGCTGGCAAAGCCAAGGCACAGCGCCAGCAGGCCGATCGCCAGCGGTGCCCAGTGCGCCAGCCCCGGGGCATGCTGCCACAGCTGGCGCACATCAGCGGGCAACTGGCTGGCCTGGATGATGCGCTTGGCGCGCAGCTGCAGAAACTGGGCAAAGGCGGCCTGGCCGGCCTTGCCACCCAGCGCGGGCTTGCCCAAGGTGTGCAGCACCTCCTGCGTGATGGCCTCGCAGCGCGCAGCGCTGGGCAGGGCCTCATGGGGCGGTGAGGTCTCGATGGCATGGGCCAGGGCGATGTCACGAACGGCGTCAGCTTTCATGGCAGCTATTGTGGCATCGGGAAAACCTGCAAGGTTTTGCCTGGAGTGCTGTGGTATCAACAAGCTTTGCCTTCACAGAGATAAAGCAGCCTATGACAACCATGATGAACTTTGCTGAGATGCCCGATGCCAACGGTTTCTTTGGTGACTACGGCGGCCAGCTGGTGCCCCCGCATCTGAAAAAGGCCATGGACGACATCGCCGAGGCCTACGAGCAGATCGTGCAGCGCCAGGACTTCCAGGACGAACTCCAGCAGCTGTTCCAGGACTATGTGGGCCGCCCCAGCCCGATCTTCCATGCCCGCCGTTTGTCAGAGCAGCTGGGCGGCGCGCAGATCCATTTGAAGCGCGAGGACCTCAACCACACGGGGGCGCACAAGATCAACCACTGCCTGGGCGAGGCGCTGCTGGCCAAGTTCATGGGCAAGACCAAGGTGATTGCCGAGACCGGCGCCGGCCAGCATGGCGTGGCGCTGGCCACCGCCTGCGCGCTGGTGGGCATCCCCTGCGAGATCCACATGGGCCAGGTCGATATCGAAAAAGAGCACCCCAATGTCACCAAGATGCGCATCCTGGGCTGCAAGCTGGTGCCGGTGACCTTTGGCCAGGCGACTCTGAAGGAGGCGGTGGACAGCGCGTTTGAGGAATACCTCAAGGATCCGACGAACTACCTGTATGCGATCGGCTCGGTGGTGGGCCCGCACCCGTTTCCGAAGATGGTGCGCGACTTCCAGTCCATCGTCGGGCGCGAGGCGCGCGAGCAGTTCCAGACCCGGCACGGCAAGCTGCCCGACTATGTGGCCGCCTGCGTGGGCGGTGGCTCCAATGCGATGGGCATCTTTACGGCCTTTCTGCCCGATGCCAGTGTCAAGCTAGTGGGCGTGGAGCCAGCGGGCGAGGGCGTGGACCAGCCGGGCAAGCATGCCGCCACCTTGTCGGTGGGCAAGCCCGGCGCCATCCATGGCATGAAATGCTATGTGCTGGAGAACGCCGATGGCAGCCCTGCGGCCGTGCATTCCATCGCTTCGGGCCTGGACTACCCCGGCGTGGGCCCGCAGCACAGCTACTTGAAGGACCTGGGCCGGGTCGATTACCAAGCCGTGGACGACCAGGCCTGCCTCAACGCCTTCATGACCCTGTCGCGGGTCGAGGGCATCATCCCGGCGCTCGAAAGCGCCCATGCCGTCGCCTGGGCCATGGGTATCGCGCCGCAGCTGGACAAGGGGGTGAACATCCTCGTCAACCTCTCGGGCCGGGGCGACAAGGACGCCGATTATGTGGCCAAGAAGCTGGGGCTCTGAGCGAGTTTTGAGCTAGAAGCAGCCGGAAACGGCCGTCACGCAGGGAGCGCATGCTCCCTTTTTTGCGTGGCTACGGCATAGCGCAGGTCGCCTGGTACTCGGGTAAATACGCTTCTGCTATTTGGATATGTCTATTTAGTATTTGTGGATTGCATACTCGATAGCTCAGAATGCGGTTTTCGCATTCAATACCCATGGAACTTCGCCAGCTTGAGGCCTTCGCGGCCGTGATCTCGACCGGCAGCGTGACGGCCGCCGGGCGCATGCTGGGCCGCTCGCAGCCCGCGATCAGCCGCCTGGTGCAGGAGCTGGAGCAGGAGATTGGTTACGCGCTGTTCAGCCGCAACGGCCCGCGCATTACCCCGAATGAACAAGGCTTTTTGCTGTACGAGGATGTGGCCCATGCGCTGCACAGCCTGCAACAGATCCGCCAGCGTGCCCGCGAGATTGCAGGCGGCAGCCAACGCCCGCTGAACCTGCTGGCCACGCCGGCGCTGGCCGCGGGCCTGGTACCTGCGGCGCTGGCGCGGCTCGAAGGCGCGATGGCGCAGAGCATCTCGCACATCCAGCTGCGCAGCGCCTCGCCCGAGCAGGTGGCGCAAGGCGTGCTGACGGGGGCCGCCCAGCTGGGCGTGAGCAGCCTGCCGCTGGAGCACCGGGGCCTGCAGGTGCACTGGATTGGCCGCGCGCCCTGCGTGGCGGTGCTGCCCGAAGCGGACCCACTGGCCGCGCTGGACGTGGTGCCGCTTTTGGCACTGGCCGAGCGCCGCATCATCACCATGGCCAACCCCTACCGCTTGCGTGGCCGCCTCGATGAAGCCTTTGCCGCTGCCCGCCCGGGCGCGCAGCCGGGCGAGACCCAGTTCATGGAAACCAATGCTTCGGTCAATGCGATGGCCGCCGTGCGCGCCGGCCTGGGCGTGTCGGTGCTGGAGCCGGTGACGGCGCTGGGCCTGCCTTTGCAAGGCGTGGTGGTACGCCCGCTCGATACCGAGATCCCGTTTTTGTTTGGCGTGGTCAGCCAGCAGGCCACGCCGTGTACGCCTGCGATGGATGCGCTGTGCCAGGCCTTGACCGAGGTGGCGCAGGCGCTGCTGCCCGGCTTTGTACTGCATGACGCACGCGCCCACGCCGCGCTGCTGGAAGAAATGCTGCCCGAGGGCCAGCGGCCCGCTGCGGGCACACCAGAATTTTGAGAGAACCACGCATGAACGACGAACGCTTACTGCCGCCCCAGGGGCTGGCCGCACTCGAAGCCCGGGTGCGCCAGGACCTGGCCTGGCTGGACCTGCCCGCCAAGGACTGGCTGCCCGAGACCGCGCTGGAGGGCGAGCCGGTGCTGCCCGTGGCCATCATCGGCGGCGGCATGTCGGGCCTGGCCGCATGCGCGGCGCTGCGCTTCATGGGCGTGCCGGCCGAGATCTTTGACCAGTCGCCGGCGGGCTTTGAAGGCCCCTGGGCGACGACGGCGCGCATGGAAACGCTGCGCTCACCCAAGCAGCTCACCGGCCCGGCGCTGGGCAAACCGGCGCTCACTTTCCGCGCCTGGTTCGAGTCGCAGTTCGGCCTGGAGGCCTGGGAGGCGCTCGACAAGATCCCGCGCCTGCAGTGGATGGACTACCTGCGCTGGTACCGCCAGGTGCTGGCGCTGCCGGTGCACAACGGCCACAAGGTGCTGGCCGTGCGCCCACGCGGCGCCGATGGCGTGGTGCAGCTCGATCTGGAGACGCCCGGCGGCGCACGCAAGGTGCTGGCGCGCCATGTGGTGCTGGCCACCGGCCGCGACGGCCTGGGCGGCGCCTATGTGCCCGAGATGGCACGCAGCCTGCCGCGCGACCGTTGGGCCCATTCGTCAGACAGCACCGATTACGCCCAACTGGCTGGCCAGCGTATCGGCGTGGTGGGGGCCGGTGCCTCGGCGATGGACAGCGCAGCGACGGCGCTGGAGAGCGGCGCGGCCAGCGTTGATCTGCTGATCCGCCGCAACGACATTCCCCGCGTCAACAAGGGCAAGGGTGCCGGCAGCCCGGGCCTGACCCATGGCCACCTGCAGCTGCCCGACGACTGGAAGTGGAAGATCCGCCACTACATCAATGTGCAGCAGGTGCCGCCACCCCGGGGCAGCACCTTGCGCGTCTCGCGCCATGCCAATGCCCGCTTCAACCTGGGCTGCGCGATCGAGCGCATGGAATGGACCGGCGACGAGATCCGCGTCCATACCTCCAAGGGCGTGTTCCACCTGGACTTTGTCGTGTTCTCCACCGGCTTTCGCATCGACTGGAATGCGCGCAGCGAGTTTGCGCCCTTTGCCGCCCATGTGCGCAACTGGGGCGACCGCTACCGCCACCCCGAGGGCGAGGACGACCAGGAGCTGTCCGATTCGCCCGACCTGGGCCCGGCCTTCGAGCTGCAGCAAAAGATTCCCGGCGCCTGCCCGGGGCTGGAGCGCATCCATGCGTTCTCCTACCCGGCCGCGCTGACGCATGGCACGGTGTCCGGCGATATTCCTGCGATCAGCGTGGGCGCCGAGCGCCTGGCACAGGGCATCAGCAGCCGCCTGTATGCCGAAGATGTGCAGTGGCATTTCGAGAAGCTGCAGGCCTTCAGCGACCCCGAGGTGTTTGGCGATGAGTGGACGCCGGCTGAACCACCTGGCCAGGCCACCGCACTGCTGGACAAGGCGGGCGCACCATGATCGGCTGGCTGCTGCGCCGCCTTGCGCAGGCCGTGGTGGTGGTGCTGCTGATGACGGTCATCGTCTTCGTCGGACTGCATGCCATCGGCAACCCGGTCGATATCCTCATCGGCCAGGACGTGGACCAGGTCGAGCGCGCGCGCATCATCGCCCAGCTGGGCTTTGACCAGCCGCTGTGGCGCCAGTACCTGGGCTTTGTGGGCGGCGCGCTGCAGGGCAACCTGGGCGTGAGCTTTGTCTACAACGTGCCGGCGATCGAGCTGATTTTGCAGCGCCTGCCCGCAACCCTGGAGCTGGCGATTGCCGCGCTGGTCATCGCCGTGGTGCTGGGCGTGCCGCTGGGTTTGCTGGCCGGCCTCTACCCCGAGAGCTGGTTTTCCAAATCCATCATGGCCGGCAGCATCGTGGGCTTTTCGCTGCCCACGTTCTGGGTCGGCCTGATGCTGATCATGACCTTCAGCGTGTCGCTGGGCATGCTGCCGTCGAGCGGGCGCGGCCAGACGGTGGAGTTCCTGGGCGCGCAGTGGTCGTTTCTGACCACCGATGGCCTGCGCCACATGCTGCTGCCTGCGATCAACCTGTCGCTGTTCAAGATCTCGCTGGTGATCCGTTTGACGCGCGCCGGTGTGCGCGAGGTGCTGCCGCTCGACTATGTGAAATTTGCCCGCGCCAAGGGCCTGTCGCCGCTGCGCGTGGTGGGCCTGCATGTGCTGCGCAATACGATGATTCCGCTGGTCACCGTGCTGGGCCTGGAGCTGGGCTCGACCATCGCCTTTGCGGTGGTGACCGAGAGCATCTTCTCCTGGCCGGGCGCTGGCAAATTGATTCTGGACAGCATCAATGCGCTGGACCGTCCCGTCATCGTCTCCTACCTGGTGGTGGTGGTCTGCCTGTTTGTCACGCTCAATCTGATCGTGGATATCTTGTACAAGGTGCTCGACCCCCGCGTGCGCCTGGAGGGCGCAGCATGAGCGGCACCAACACCCCTGCCAACGCCCCCGTGGGCACGGCCCCGGCCGCGGCGCTGCGCCAGCCTTCGCCCTGGCGCGCGCATGTGGCCGATTTTCTGGCCTCGCGCCTGGCGCTGTTTGGCCTGATCGTCGCCGTCGTGCTGATCCTGGCGGCGCTCGTCGCGCCCTGGATCACGCCGCAGAACCCCTATGACCTGCAGCAGCTCGATGTGCTCGATGCGCGCCTGCCGCCGGGCTCAGCCAATGGGCTGGCCAGCTTCCACTACCTGCTGGGCACCGATGGCCAGGGGCGCGATCTGTACTCGGCGATTCTCTACGGCCTGCGCATCAGCCTGCTGGTGGGCGTGGGCTCGGCGCTGATTGCCGGCGTGGTGGGCACCTTGCTGGGCCTGCTGGCCGCCTATGCCGGTGGCAAGACCGACACGATCATCATGCGCGTGGTGGACCTGATCCTGTCCTTCCCCTCGATCCTGGTGGCGATGATGATCCTCGCCTACCTGGGCAAGGGCGTGGGCAATGTGGTGCTGACCCTGGTGATCCTGGAATGGGCCTACTACGCCCGCACGGCACGCGGCCAGGCCCTGGTCGAGCGCCGGCGCGAGTATGTCGAGGCGGCGCGCTGCCTGGACATCCCCAACTGGCGCATCATGGTGCGCCACATCCTGCCCAACTGCCTGCCGCCGCTGATCGTGATCGGCACCCTGCAGATCGCCCGCGCCATCACCCTGGAGGCCACCCTGAGCTTTCTGGGCCTGGGCGTGCCGGTGACCGAGCCTTCGCTGGGCCTGCTGATCTCCAACGGCTACCAGTTCATGCTCTCGGGCCAGTACTGGATCAGCTTCTACCCCGGCATTGCGCTGCTGGTCACCATCGTGGCGATCAACCTGGTGGGCGACCGCCTGCGCGATGTCCTGAACCCGAGGAACACCCGATGAGCAGCGTGCCCACCTTGCAGGTGCGTAATCTGCGCACCGAGTTTGCGACCCGCGCCGGCACCCTGCGCGCGGTCAACGATGTGTCCTTCACCTTGGAGCGCGGCCGCATCCTGGGCCTGGTCGGCGAGTCCGGCTCGGGCAAGTCCGTCACCGGCTTTTCCATCATGGGCCTGGTCGATGCACCGGGCCGCGTGACCGGCGGTGAGGTGCTGTTCCAGGGCCGCGACATCACCAAGATCAAGCCGCGCGAGCTGCGCCAGCTGCAGGGCAACCGCATCGCGATGATCTTCCAGGACCCGATGATGACGCTCAACCCCGTGTTGCGCGTGGACACGCAGATGATCGAAGCGGTGCGCGCCCACACCTCGGCCAGCAAGGCCCAGGCGCGTGAGCGGGCCCGCGAGACCCTGGCGATGATGGGCATTGCCAGCCCCGACGAGCGCCTGCAGGCCTACCCGCACCAGCTCTCGGGCGGCATGCGCCAGCGCGTGGCCATTGCGACTGCGATGCTGCACCGGCCCGATCTGATCATTGCCGACGAGCCCACGACGGCGCTGGATGTGACCATCCAGGCGCAGATCCTGTCCGAGGTGCAAAAGCTCGCGCGCCAGCAGGGCACGGCGCTGATCTGGATCACGCACGACCTGTCGGTGGTGGCCGGTCTGGCCGATGAAGTGGCTGTCATGTATGCCGGCCGCATCGTTGAGCAAGGCGGCGTCGATGCCGTGCTGGACAGCCCCCTGCACCCCTATACCGCTGGCCTGATCGGCAGCCTGCCGGCCAACAACCGGCGCGGCAGCCGCCTGCAGCAGATTCCCGGCATGACGCCCAATATGCTGCAGCTTCCTCCCGGCTGCGCCTTTGCCGCGCGCTGCACCCGCGCCACTGCCGCCTGCCAGGCCCAGCCTGAGCAGACCGAGCCGCTGCCCGGCCGCCTGGTGCGCTGCTTTCACCCGGCGCTGACCGCCAGCGCCCCAAGCACCCTTGGTGCCACCGCGCCGCAAGGCCTGGAGGCCCGCGTATGAACGAGATGACGAATACCACAGCAGCCGACAGCGCGGCAGACACCCCGGTGGTCGAGCTGCGCCAGGTCAGCAAGCGCTTTGGCGAGCAAAAGCCGGGCATCGGTGGCCGACTGCTGCAAAGCCTGGGGCTGGAAAAGCCCCACCCGGTCACCCGCGCGGTCGACCAGGTCGATCTGCTGGTGCGCCCCGGCGAGGTGGTGGGCCTGGTGGGCGAATCCGGTTGCGGCAAGTCCACCCTGGGCCGCATCGCGGCGGGGCTGTTGCCCCCGTCCGATGGCGAGGTGCTGTTCTCCGGCAAGGCCATGGCCAGCCTGACGCCGGCCGAGCGCCATGTCGAGCGCCTGCGCATCCAGATGATCTTCCAGGACCCGTACGCCAGCCTGAACCCGCGCCTGCGCGTGGACGAGATCGTTGGCGAGGCGGCCCGTATCCATGGTCTGGTCGACCAGGCTGGTTTTGACGACTACGTCTGCGCGCAGATGGAGCGCGCCGGGCTCGACCCCGCGCTGCGCAGCCGCTACCCGCACCAGTTCAGCGGTGGCCAGCGCCAGCGCATCGGCGTTGCCCGCGCGCTGGCCGTGCAGCCCCGCATGCTGGTCTGCGATGAGGCGGTCGCCGCCCTCGATGTGTCGATCCAGGCGCAGATCCTGAACCTGTTCATGGACCTGCGCGAGCAATTGCACCTGACCTATCTGTTCATCAGCCATGACCTGGGCGTGGTCGAGCATATCTGCGACCGGGTGGTGGTGATGTACCTGGGCCGCGTGATCGAGACCGCGCCGGTCGAGGAGCTGTTTGCCCGGCCCAACCACCCCTACACCCAGGCCTTGCTGGCCGAGGTGCCGAACATGAACGCGCGCCACAAGACCTACTCGGCCATCCAGGGTGAAATCCCCAGCCCGCTCAACCCACCCAGCGGCTGCCACTTTCATCCGCGCTGTCCGCGTGCCATGCCGCGCTGCAAGGTGGAGGCGCCCCAGCTCAAGGGCATCGCCATCCAGCACCAAAGCGCCTGCCATTTGAACGACGCCTGAGCGCTCAGCTGAGCGCCGCCTTTTTCTCCGTATTTGTTCGAACCGTTTTCACAGTTTCACCAGGAGTTCGCCATGAAACGCATCATCGTCTCTTCCCTCACCGCTGCCCTGATGGGCGCTGGCCTGGCTGCCCATGCGCAGACCTTGAACATCGGCTTTGCCGACCCGGTCTCGTCGATGGACCCCCAGCTCAACAACCATGCCGGCGACCGCTCGGTGGACCTGCATTTCTGGGATCTGCTGGTGCAGAACAACCACAACAAGCTGCAGCCCGGCCTGGCTGCGAGCTGGAAGAACCTGGACCCCAAGACCTGGGAGTTCAAGCTGCGCACTGATGTGAAGTGGCAGGACGGCAAGGCCTTCAGCGCCGAGGACGTCATCTACTCCTACCAGCGCGCCCGCGCCGTGCCCGGCAGCGTGGCCACCTTTGCCGGCTACCTGCGCACCGTCGAATCGGTGACGGCCAAGGACCCGCACACGCTGATCATCAAGACCAACATCCCCAACCCCGATCTGCCGCTGAACCTGGCCTCGGTGCACATCGTCAGCAAGCATGTGGGCGAAAAATCGGCCACCGAAGACTACAACTCGGGCAAGGCCATGGTCGGCTCGGGCCCTTACAAATGGGTGTCCTACACGCCAGGCGACCGCGTGGTGATGCAGCGCAACGATGGCTACTGGGGTGACAAGCCGATCTGGGACAAGGTCAACTACCGCTACATCAACAATGCCGCATCGCGCACCGCTGCGCTGCTGGCCGGCGATGTGGATGTGATCGACAAGGTCTCGGTCTCTGATCTCGCGCGCCTGAAGAATGCGCCCAATGTCACCGTCTACCCCTATGACGGCCTGCGCGTGATGCTGCTGCAGCCCAGCTTCAACCCGGCGCCCAATGCCTATATCACCGACAACGCCGGCAAGCCGCTGGCGAAGAACCCGCTGCTGGACCAGCGCGTGCGTGAGGCGCTGAACCTGGCGATCAACCGCGGCGCCATCGTCGACCGCATCCTGCAGGACGCGGCCACCGAGGCCAACCAGTGGATGCCCAAGAACACCTATGGCTACAACCCCGACATCAAGAACATTCCTTTTGATGCCGCCAAGGCCAAGAAGCTGCTGGCCGATGCCGGCTTCCCCGAAGGCTTCAAGCTGACCATGCATGTGCCAAACGACCGCTACCCACAAGGCCCGGAAACCGCCCAGGTGGTGGCCCAGTTCTGGACCCGCATTGGCGTGAAGACCCAGGTGGAGGTGGTGCCTTGGGCCGTGTACTCGGGCCGCGCCAACAAGAACGAATATGCGATGAGCATGCTTGCCTGGGGCAATGGCACTGGCGAGGCCAGCTATGCGCTGGTGAACGTGCTGGCCACGGTCGATGCCAAGAAGGGCCTGGGCGCCTCCAACTGGGGCCACTACAGCAACCCGGCCGTGGACAAGGCGCTGACCGAATCCACCGAAGAGTTCGACATGGCCAAGCGCGAGAGCATCCTGCGCCAGTCGGCCAAGGTGGTGTCCGATGATGTGGGCATCATCCCGCTGTTCCACTACCGCAATATCTGGGCTGCGAAGAAGGGCCTGAAGGTCACCCCGTTCAGCAGCGACCGCACCACCGCATCGATGGTGACCAAGGTGGCACCCTGATGGTCCAGCTGTCCATCACGATGGACCAGGCGGACGCGCTGATCGATGTGGCACGCCACATCCGTATCGAAGGCGCCCAGCCCGGTGAGACGGTGGAGGTGACTGCCGAGACCCCGCGCAGCGGCGTGCTGTGGCGCTCGCAGGCGCGTTTCATCGCCGATGCTAAGGGGACGGTAGATCTGCGCCGCGATGCGCCCGTCTCCGGCAGCTATGCCGGTGCCGATGGCATGGGTCTGGTCTGGTCGCAAAGCCCGGTGGCATCCACCAGCCGCGAGCTGTTCAACCAGCCGGTGACCGATGCGCTGCTGACGACCTTGCAGGCCAGCACAGGCACTGCGCAGGCGCAGGCAAGCTTGAGCCAGCAGCTCGCAGCCCCCGGCGTGACCCGCCGCGAGGTGCGCGAGGACGGGCTGGTCGGTACCCTGTACCTGCCCGCTGGCCCGGGCCCGCACCCGGCGGTGATGATCGTCAACGGCTCGGGCGGCGGCATCAATGAGCCGCGCGCGGCGCTCTATGCATCGCGCGGCTATGCGGCCTTTGCGCTGGCCTATTTCAAGGCGCCGGGCCTGTCGCCCTACATCTCTAACACCCCGTTGGAGTATTTTGAAAAAGGCCTGCAATGGCTGCGCCGCACGGTGCAACCGGCGCATGACTTTGTCGCGCTCAGCGGCCAGTCGCGCGGGGGGGAATTGGTGCTGCTGCTGGGGGCGACCTTTGCGCAGCAGGTATCGGCCGTGGTGGGCTATGTGCCCAGCGCCTTTGTGCACAGCGGCCAGAACGCCTGCGACCCGCAGGTGGGGCGCGAAGGCCCGACCTGGCTGCTGGGCGGCAAACCGCTGACCCACATCTGGGAGAACAACCGCACAGCCAGCTGGGCACCGTTTGACGAAGGTCCATCGCCCCACCGCCATGAGCGCGCGATGCGCACCGCCTTGCTTGATGCCGAGGCCGTGGCGCGTGCGCGCATCCCGGTCGAGCGCATCCAGGGCCCGGTGATGCTGCTGTCGTCCACCGACGATGGCTCCTGGCCGTCGAGCGTGTATTCGCAGATGGTGCGCGACAAGCTGGCCGAGGTGCAGCACCCGCACGATGTGCAGTGGCTGGACTTTGAGCGCGCCGGCCACGCGATCCTGTTCCCCTATGTGCCGACCACGCAGCTGGTCTACGCGCACCCGGTCTCGGGCAAGGTCAGCACCGGCGGTGGCAACCCGGCCGACAACGCCCATGCCGATGCCGCGTCCTGGCAGGGCGTGCTGCAGTTTCTAGAACGCGCGGTGGCGGCCAAGGCCGGCGCTGCACAACCATAAATCCAAGGAGTCTTGCATGTCCACATCCCCCAGCGATGACCTGATCGACCGGCTGGTCGGTCTGGCACCGGGCAGCCGCACCTATGCGGCGCGCCACCAGCGTGAAAAGGTGGTGGCCGCCACCCAGGGCAGCTACCAGGCGCTGTTTGATCCGGCGCTGCCGGGCATCAGCCTGGCCGAGCGCCTGCTGGTTGCGCTCTACGCCTGCCGCCTGACCCCTGCGCCCGAGCTGGTTGCCCACTACCGCGAACGCCTGCAGCAGCTGGCAGTCGATGCTGCACTGATCGCCGTCGCCGAGACCGGCCAGCCCCAGGATGCGCAAGACCCGCGCCTGGCCGCCATGCTGGCCTTTACCCGCACCCTGATCGAGAACCCGATCGAGGGCGACAAGGCGGCGCTGGAAACCCTGCCAGCCGCAGGCATCAGCACCCCGGCCGTTGTGGCGCTGTCGCAGCTGATCGCGTTTCTCTCCTACCAGGTCCGCCTTGTCGCCGGCCTGCAAGCCATGAAAGCATCCGAGGAGGCCACCGCATGAGCACGCCCGCCGCATTCCAACCCGCCCAGGTCATCCGCGCCCACGGCTTTACCAACGAATCGCTGGAGTGGAAGGCCTGGCTGGATGTGGTCCAGCTGGGCCAGGCCACGCCCGACCAGATGGCCGTGCTCGAAGAAAGCCACCCCAAGGCCAAGACCTCGGACTACTACCTGTTCCTGGTGCACCAGCCGCTGATCCTGCGCGAGCGCTCCACCGCCTTCAACGCCATCATGTATGCGCCCGGCGGCCTCTCGCGTGCCGAGCGTGAGCTGGGCTCCACCGTGGTCTCGCGCATCAACGGCTGCGTCTACTGCGCGTCGGTCCATGCGCAGCGCTTTGAGCAGCTGGCCAAGCGCAGCGACACCATCGCCCAGGTGTTCGAAGAGCCCGCCACCGCCGGCACCACGGCGCGTGAAAAGGCCATCGTGCAGTTCTCGATCAAGATCACCGAGCAGCCCGCCGCCATCAACGCCGCCGACATCGATGCGCTCAAGGCCGAGGGCCTGAACGACGGCGAGGTGCTGGACCTCCTGCACTCGGACGCGATCTTTGCCTGGGCCAACCGCCTGATGCTGAACCTGGGCGAGCCGCTGATGCCGGAAGCCTAAAGCGGCTGTCTGCGCTGATGTGCCAACCCCCATCGCCTGTTTCCGGGTGGTGGGGGTTGTTTTTTGTGGGTGGTCCTTGTGGCCGTCTGCTGGAACATCAGCGCCGGTAGGCGGCGCCCGGATGGCTGGCCGGCAGCAGCTTGCCCCCTGCCGGGAACAGCTTTTCGCGCAGTGTCCCTTGCGCATAGCGCGTCTTGAACATGCCCCGGTTTTGCAGCTCGGGGATCAGCAGGTCGACGATGGCGTCCAGGCTCTCGGGCATGACGGTGCGCACAAGGTTGAAGCCGTCGATATCGCTCTCGGCGACCCAATGGGCCATCTGGTCGGCCACATCAACCGGCGAGCCGATGAAGACCGGTGCGCGCGCACCGACGGGGCTGAAATCCAGCAGATCGCGGACCTTGGGCGGCTGTGGCGTGTTGCGGGTCAGGTGCTCGACGGTGGACTGTATGGCATTGGTCTTGGCAAAGGGCAGCACATCGTCCAGACCCAGCTGGGACAGGTCCATGCCGGTCCAGCCCGAGACCAGCGCCAGCTGGCCGGCGCTGTCCAGGTAGCGGCGGTAGTCGTCGCGCAGGTCCTGGGCTTCGGCGGTCGTCGGCGCAACGATCACGGTGGCGCCCAGCAGGGTGAGCAGATCGTAGGGATCGCGCCCGGCGTTGCGGGCTGATTCGCGCAAGGCCTTCACCGATTTGGCCGCTGCCGCAGGTGTGGGGCCATTGATAAAGCAGGCCTCGGCATGGCGGCCGGCAAACTGCTGGCCGCGCGCGGAGCTGCCAGCCTGGTACAGCAGGGGTGTGCGCTGGGGTGAGGGCTCGGCCAGCGCCCGGCCATGCACGCGGTAGTAGGGGCCGTCATGGGCGACGGCATGCACGCGCTCGGGGTGTGTGAACACGCCTGTGTCCTTGTCGCGCACGGCAGCACCGGCCTCCCAGCTGCCTTCCCAGAGCTGGTAGATCGCGGCCATGAAGTCTTCGGCTACCTCGTAGCGCTCGTCATGGTCGCGCAAGCTATCGCTGCCCAGGCCGCGCGCGCCGCTTTCCAGGTAGCCGGTGACGATGTTCCAGCCCAGGCGGCCGTTGGTCAGGTGGTCCAGGGTGCCAAAGCGCCGTGTGAAGGAAAACGGATGGTCGTTGCTCAGACTCGATGTCACACCAAAGCCGATGTGCTCGGTCACCAGGGCCATGGCCGAGATGAGCATCGTCGGGTCGAGCTGCGGGGACTGGGCCCCTGCCACCAGCGCCGCATCGGCATTGCCCGCGTAGACGTCGTAGATGCCAAACACATCGGCGATAAAGATGCCGTCGAGCAGGCCGCGCTCTGCCGTGCGGGCCATGCCCGCCCAGTAGCGCAATTGGTGGTATTGCGCCTGGTTGTCGCGCGGGTGCTTCCACAGGCCCGCCCAGTTGTGGGAGGGCGCGGCCATCTGAAAAGTGTTGAGGCGCAGTTCACGCCGGGGCTGTCGGCTCATTCCCATAAATCCATCACGGTGCCTCTGCCCTTAGACCTGCGCCGCCGCCTCGCTGGCTGCCGGGGTGGCCAATGGCGCGGTCTGCACCTGCAGAATGTCGTTGAAGCGGTTGAAGGCGCCGCACAGCGCGGTGCGCCAGGTCAGCTCCACAATCTGCGCTTCGCTGAAATGCTGGTGCAGGCGCGCAAAGATTTCGTCGCGCGTCTGGCTCCAGTTGCGGGTCACGGCGATCGCGTACTCCACCACCAGGCGGTCCACCTCGTTCAGTTCAGGGTGGCTGGCATAGTCCAGCAAGGTCCGCACGCCTTCGGCCGATAGGCCTTCGACGAGCAGCTTGGGCCCATGGTGGTCGATGCAGTACTCGCATGCATTGAGCAGCGAGACGGTGACGATGGCCAGCTCGGTGTAGCGCTTGGGCAGCACCGCTTCCTGGCCCAGCTGCAGCAGCAGCGCCCAGGTCTGCGAGAAGATCGGCAGGCGCTGCGCCATGACGCCGGCCTGGTCGGCAAAGTCGCCAGCGGCCAGCATGCGGTCCCACAGCGGCTGCTCTGCGGCGGGCAGGTCGTCGCGGGATTTGCGGGTGATTCGGGACATGGCTATTTTCCTTGAGAGCGGGGGCCGAGCCGGTACTCCGGCAGCAGGCCGTTGGGTTTGAAGATCAGCATCGCCAGCAGCAGCAGGCCCACCAGCGACAGGCGGATGGCGGCCAGCTGCGTGCCATCGAGCCAGGGCACGACGCCGGCCAGCATGCGGCTGCCTTCCAGCAGCAGGATCACCGTGAAGCCGGCAACCAGCACGCCGGCATGGCTGCCGCGCCCACCCAGGATCACAGCCATGAAGGCGTAGGCCGTCAAGATGGTGCTGAACTGGGTCGGGTCGATATAGGTGTAGTAGAAGGCGTGCAGGCTGCCGGCAATGCCCAGGATGGCGCCGCCCAGCGCAAAGCTGCGCGCCCGCACCCAGAGCACGTTCTTGCCCAGCGCCTCGGCCACGCCCGCGTCCTCGCGCGTGGCGCGCAGCAGGCGGCCAAAGGGCGAGCGCGCCAGGCGCTGCAGCACCACAAACACCAGCGCCAGCCAGACCAGGCAAAAGCCCAGAAAGAACAGGTCGCGCCAGGCGCTGGGCACCAGCTCGGCAAAAGGCCGCACGATGTTGGGGATGCCCAAGGTGCCCCGGGTCAGCCATTCCTCGTAGCTGATAAAGAGCCGCAGCGATTCGGCAAAGCCCAAGGTGACGATGGCCAGGTAGTCCTCGCTCAGCCGTACGGATATCAAGCTGACCAGCGCACTGGCCGCTGCCGTCAGCAGCAGCGCCAGCAGCATGGCAGCGAGCGGCGGCAGGCCCTGCATCTGCAGCAGGCTGCAGGCATAGGCGCCCAGCATATAAAAGCCGAACAGGCCAAAATTAACCAGGCCACCCAGGCCCCACTGCAGGTTCAGCGCCAGGCCCGACAAGGTGGCGATGACCACCAGCACCAGGGTTGCAATCAGATAGCTTGTCATTTGCGCACCCACTTGGCACCAAAGAGACCCTGCGGGCGCAGCAGCAGCAGCAAGGCCATGACCCCAAAGGCCACCACCGTGCGGTAGTGGGGCGGCAGCAACAGGGTGGCCAGCTCTTCGGTCACGCCCAGCAGCAGCGCGCCCGCCACTGCCGCCATCGGGCTGCCGATACCGCCCAGAATGGCTGCGGTAAAGACCGGCAACAGGTAGTTCCAACCCATTTGCGGATCCACATTCGAATCGAGCCCGATCAGCACGCCCGACAAGGTCGCCATTGCGGCGGCCAGCGCCCAGACCGCGGCCGTCACCTTTTTGCGCGAGATGCCGCGCACGTCCGCCAGATCGGGGTTGTCGGCCACCGCCTGCATGGCCCGGCCCAGGCGCGTGAAGCGGAACACCAGCCACACGAGCGCCAGCGCCACCAGCACGCAGACCAGGGTGATGAGCTGCTCCTGGTTGACGCGCAGGCCGAGCAGGCGCGCGGGCCGGGCAATCTCCACACCAAAGCCGCGCGGCGCATTGCCGGCGACCAGGCGCACCAGGTTCTCCAGCACCAGGCCCAGGCCGATCGAGGCCACCAGCAAGGTGACGCCCGAGCGCCCGCGCAGCGGCGCAAACACCAGCCGGTCGAGCAGCAGCGAAAGCGCAACGCTGAGCGCCATGCCGGCGGCCACCGCCAGCGGCAGCGGCCAGCCCAGCGGGCCGTTGAAGGCATAGACCAGGTACGCGCCGGTGGTCACCATCGCGCCAATGGCGTAGTTGGCAAAGCGCAGCACGCTGAAAATCAAGGCCAGCGACAAGGCCGGCAACGCAATGAGCAGGCCCGATACCAGGCCGTTGAAGATGAGTTGCGCCAGCATCAGTGCGCTCCCAGATAAAGACTTTGCAGCTGGCCGTTGGCCAGCAGCTCCTGGCTGGGCGCGCGTGCCCGCACCTGGCCGGCGACCAGCACCAGGCCCCGGTCGGCAGCGGCCAGACCCAGGCGGGTGTTCTGCTCGATCATGAACAAGGTGACCCCGGTGTGCGCCACGCGCTGCACCACGTCAAACAGGCGCGATGCATTCAGCGGCGACAGGCCCGCCGAGGGCTCATCGAGCGCCAGCAGCCGGGGTGAGGGCATCAGCGCCGCGCCCATGGCCACCATCTGCCGCTGGCCGCCGCTGAGCAAGCCAGCGGCCACGTTCAGCTTGGGAACGATCTCGGGAAACAGCGCCAGCACCGCATCGAGCCGCTCGCGCAAGGCCCTGGCGCCACCGCTGGCGATGAACTCATGGCCGAGCTTGAGGTTGTCCAGCACCGAGAGGTTGCGGAACACATTGGCCTCCTGCGGCACATAGCCCAGCCCCAGGCGTGCGCGGCCCGGCGCATCGAGGGCGGTGATGTCGCGGCCATCCCAGATGACGCGGCCCGACTGCGGGCGGATCAGCCCGGTCACGACGCGCATCAAGGTGGATTTGCCCGAGCCATTGGGGCCGACGACCACCAGGCTGGAGCCGGGTGCGACATCCAGACTCACGGCATGCAGTACGGCGCGCGCGCCGTAGCCGGCCACGACGCTGTCCAGACGCAGTTCGGCGCTCATGCCACACCTCCGAGGTAGGCCTCGACCACCAGCGCGTTGGCAGACACCTGGGCAAAGCTGCCCTGGGTCAGCACCTTGCCCTGGGCCAGCACATACACCGGGTCGCACAGCGCGGCAATCATGTCCATGTTGTGTTCCACAATGGCAAAACTCATGCCTTCGGCCTGCAGGCTGCGGATGAAGTCCGCAATCTCGCCGACCAGCACCGGGTTGACGCCGGCCGCCGGCTCGTCGAGCAGCACCAGCCGGGGCTTGAGCATCAGCGCGCGGCACAGCTCCAGCAGTTTCTTCTGGCCGCCCGAGAGGCTGTCGGCCCGGTCATGCGCCAGGCGCCACAGGCCCACGCGCTCGAGCAGGGACTGGGCTTGCGCCATCGCCTGGGCTTCGTGCTGGCGGGCGGCCGCCGTGTTCAGCAGCGCATGCCAGAGCTTTTCGCCGGGCTGCTGGGGAGCGGCGAGCAGCAGGTTCTCCAGCACGGTGAGCGCGCCCATCTCGCGCGAGATCTGAAAAGTGCGGGTGAGCCCGGCCTGGGCGCGGCGGTGCACGGACCAATGCGTGATGTCCTGGCCGTCGAACAGCACCCGGCCGCCCTGGTGGGCCTGCTGGCCGCCCAGCACGTTGAACAAGGTGGACTTGCCCGCGCCATTGGGCCCCACCATGCCGGTGATGCCGCCGCGCGCAATGCGCAGGTGGGCACCGTCCAGCGCGGTGAATTCACCAAAACCTACATGAACATCCTGAACCCTGAGCAGATCGTCTGTCTGCAGGCTCATTTGGTGGTGCCCACCAGCTTGCTCACGCCGTTGAGCACGCGGTAGTGGCCGTAGTCCAGGTCCACCTGGTCGCCATTGGGCGCAAAGCGGAAGTCCGCCGTCGCGCCGGAGTAGCGGAAAGGCTTGCCTGCGCGAATCAGCTGCAGGCCCTGCACGGGGTCGTGCACATCGGGACCTTTGGTGTTGACCACATTGGCGATTTCCTTGCTGAAGTCGGCCGCCTTGGCGCTCTTGGCTTTTTCGATGGCCAGCGCCAGCACATTGATCTCGTCAAACACATTGGCGCCAAAGGCGACGATGGTGCCTTCGGGCTGCTGCGTTTGCTTGAGGTAGAGCTGGTAGCTGGCGTTGTTGCCCACCGGCGTGGCCTGCACATGGTTCACGCCTTCGGCGGCGGCCTTGCCCACGTTCTGCACAAACTTGCCGCCGCTGTCGGCCGCATGGCTGAAGGTGTAGAGCTTGCTTTCGTAGCCGCTGCGGTAGATCTCGCGCACGATGGCGCTGAACTCGGGGATATAGCTGGGCAGGAAGACCGCATCGGGCTTCTTGCTGAAGATCTTTTCCACCTCGGCCCGGTACGAGGGCTGGTTGGGGTTGAAGTAGAGGGTGTCAAGCACCTTGCCGCCTTGCTGCGCAAAGCGCTCGGCAAAGGGCTTGACGGTGCTGAGCGTGAAGGGCGTCTGCAGCACCAGGATGGAGGCGGTCCTCGCGCCATCCTTGTAGGCCACATTGGCAAAGGCCTGGCCCCAGTTCTTGCCATTGGTCTGGAAGCGCCAGACCAGGCCCTTGTTGTCGCCCTCGGTCAGCTCATCGGCCGAGCCTACGGGCAGCAGCGCAACACTCTTCTCGAGTGCCACCGGGCGCACGGCCAGCGCCACCGCGCTGCTCCACACGCCGGTGATCGCGACCACACCATCCACATCGATCAGCTTGCGCGCGGCCGACACGCCGGCTGTGGGCGTGGTCTCGTCATCGGCGACGACGATCTCCAGCGGACGGCCCAGCACACCGCCATGTGCATTGATATGGGCTGCGGCTGCCTTGGCCGCCGTTTCCTCTTCCTTGCCATAGGCGCCACCCGATCCGGTCAGCGGGGCCAGCAAGCCGATACGGATGGGGGCGCCGCTGGGGGCACTGGCTGCACCTGCCGCACTGGCACCGGCCACCACACAAAGCGACGCTGCCGCCACGCCCAACACCCGCCACTGACCCAATTTGCTCACGCCCATATCCGCTTTCAAAAAACCGCCGTTCGCAGCAGGGCTGCGCGGCGCAAAAGGGGGATTGTGCGAAGTCAGCGTTGCGGGAGGAACTAATTTTTCTGACTTACTAAACGCGTTTTCTGCATAAGGGTGGACATGCGGCAGCGCTGCCCGCGTGCATGTGCTGCCTACATGCCGCTGCTGCCCAGCAGCGCCCGCCGGTACTGCACCGCCTCGGCCACATGGGCCGGGCTGATGGTCTCCGACTGCGCGAGATCCGCAATCGAGCGCGCCACACGCAAGCTGCGATGGATGCCGCGTGCCGACCAGGCCAGCTGGGCGGCGGCGGTTTGCAGCAGCTGCAGCGCAGCGGGCTCGGCATGGCAGTAATCGTCGAGCGCCTGGCCTTGCAGCTGCTGGTTGAGCATGCCCTGGCGCTGCAGTGACCGGGCGCGGGCAGCGGTCACCCGCTCGCGGATGGTGGCGGTCGATTCGCCGGCCGGGGCGGTCAGCAGCTCATCGGCGGGCAGGGGGCTGACTTCCAGGTGCAGGTCAATGCGGTCGAGCAAGGGGCCGCTGATGCGGGCCTGGTAGCGGCTGACCTGGTCGGGCGAGCAGCGGCAGGCGCGCTGGCGCGAGCCCCGAAAACCGCAGGGGCAGGGGTTCATCGCGGCAATCAGTTGGAAGCGGGCGGGAAAGGTGGCCTGCTGCGCGGCGCGGGCGATGCTGATCTGGCCGGTCTCCAGCGGCTCGCGCAGTGCTTCGAGCGCGCTGCGCGGGAACTCGGGCAGTTCGTCCAAAAACAGCACGCCGCAATGGGCCAGCGATATCGCACCGGGCCGGGGCGGACTGCCGCCGCCCACCAGGGCCACGGCGCTGGCGGTGTGGTGCGGCGCCATCGTGCTGCGCTGGCCCCAGCGCTGGGCATCAAAGCTGCCGACCAGGCTGTGCACGGCGGCGTTCTCCAGCGCCTCGGCCACGCTCAAGGGCGGCAGCAGGCCGGCAAAGCGCTGGGCCAGCATCGATTTGCCAGCGCCCGGTGCGCCCAGCATCAGCAGGTTGTGGCCGCCTGCGGCAGCGATCTCCAGCACCCGCTTGCTGGCCGCCTGGCCTTTGACATCGGCCATGTCGGCGCCGGGGGCCTCGGGCGGGCGGGGCTGGGCGGGCATGCGCTGCCACTGGCTGGGCGCTGCATCGGGCTCGGCGCTGGCGGCCTGGGGCGCAAAGTGCTGCACCACGTCCAGCAGGTGGCTGGCGCGGTAGACCTCGGCATCGGGCACCAGGGCGGCATCCTCTGCACTGCCCGGGGGCAGCACCTGGCGCACCTGCTGGCCGCGCTGGTGCAGGTCCATGCTGGCGGCCAGCGCGCCGCGCACCGGGCGCAATGCACCCGACAGCGACAGCTCGCCGGCAAATTCATAGTCCTTGAGCCGGTCCGCATCGATAGCGCCGCTGGCCGCCAGAATGCCGACCGCGATGGCCAGGTCGTAGCGGCCCGACTCCTTGGGCAGATCGGCCGGTGCCAGGTTGACAGTGATGCGTTTGTTGTGCGGAAACTCCAGCCCGCTGTTTTGCAGCGCTGAGCGCACACGCTCACGCGCTTCCTTCACTTCCAGATCGGCCAGGCCGACCAGGGTAAAGCTGGGCAGGCCATTGGCCAGATGGACTTCGACGCTGACGGGATGGCCGGTGAGCCCGACCAGGGCCCGGCTGTGCACCACGGCGAGACTCATGGGCGGGCTTCCTTGTTGTTTTGCACCTTTTTGGTGCATTGCGAAGCACCTCTTGGAGGCACGGCTGCCACCAGCATCGCAAAAGTCGCTGGCAGCAACAAGTGGCGACAGCCCGGGGAAGGCGTGGCGGCGGCGCCGGCCTGCCATCCCGCGCCCCCGGCCGCCCTGTGGCGGCTCAGAACGTAAGCATTTGCAAAAAAATATAGCGCGCTGCGCTTGTCTGGTGCGCGCAACGCAGCGGGTAGCGCTGGGTTTGGCACGCTCTGTGCATTGTGCTTGCCACAAACGGATGGGTCGAATTCATCAACAAGGAGTGTGGCAATGGCAATGAGCAACAGAGGCTGGATGGTGGTGGCGGGTGCAGCGTTCCTGGCGCTGCCAATGGTGGCAAGCGCGCAGCTGACCGCCAATGTGAGCGTGACCACGAACTACAAGTTCCGCGGTCAGGACCAGAAGTCCTCTAGTGCCCAATGGGTCAAGCCCGCACTCCAGGGAGGGGTCGACTACGCCTTTGGCGACAGCGGCTTTTATGTGGGGAACTGGAACTCCACCGTCGACTGGCTCGACAACAACAAGCTGGAGATGGATTTCTACGGTGGCTACAAGTTCAAGGCCGCTGATGTGGATTGGGATGTGGGTCTGCTGACCTATGTCTACCCCGGCAACACGCTGGGCAACACCACCGAACTGTATGGCTCGGGCACCTACGGTCCCGTGACCGTGAAGTACTCGCACACCGTGTCGAAGGATTACTTTGGCTGGGCCGGCACCAAGTACGACAGCACGTACAAGGGCCGCAACACCGGTTACCTGAATGTGGCATTCGCCCAGGAAGTGGCGCCCAAGACGACCTTGAAGCTGGCCGTGGGCTATACGCGCTTTTCCAGCGACATCAAGGACCTGGGCGTGCCCAACTACCTGGACTACAGCGTGGGCGGTGCCTATGACCTGGGTGATGGCTTCTCGCTGAGCGCTGCCTGGGTGGGCGCCAACAAGACGGGTGCCTTTGGCTTTGTGAACAAGGGTCGCGCGATCGTATCGCTGACCAAGGCTTTTTGACGCAGCGCCGCTGCAATAAGTGACGACAGGAGAGACTATGAACATGAAACTGGTAGTGGCGGTGATCAAGCCCTTCAAGCTCGATGAAGTGCGTGAGGCGCTGTCCGATATTGGGGTGCAAGGCATCACGGTGAGCGAGGTCAAGGGCTTTGGCCGTCAGAAGGGCCATACCGAGCTGTACCGAGGCGCCGAGTACGTGGTGGACTTCCTGCCCAAGGTGAAGCTGGAGATTGCGGTGGCCGAGGACCTGGTGGACCGGGTGATCGAGGCCATCGAGAACGCAGCGCGCACCGGCAAGATCGGCGACGGCAAGATCTTTGTCTCGCCGCTGGAGCAGGTGGTGCGTATCCGTACCGGCGAAACCGGCCCGAACGCGATCTAAAAAACAGCGCTCCGCGCTGGCAAGGCGCGCGCAACAAGCCAATTTATCTTGAAGGTGTGAACAACATGAGACGACTTCTTTCCTTGGCAGGGCTGGCGGCAGTGGCACTGGCCACTGCGGGCAACGCGGCTGCGGCCGATGCGGCAGCTCCCGTTCTGAATGCAGGCGATACCGCCTGGATCATGACCTCGACCATGCTGGTGATCCTGATGGTCATCCCGGGTCTGGCGCTGTTCTATGGCGGTCTGGTGCGCAGCAAGAACATGCTGTCGGTGCTGGCCCAGGTGTTCACGATCTTCTCGCTGATCACTGTGCTGTGGACCATCTACGGCTACTCGCTGACCTTCTCCGGTGAAGGCAACTTCTTTGGCGACTTCGGCAAGGTGTTCCTGATGGGCATCACGCCCGATACCTTGTCGGGTGCGATGGCCACTGTGCCGGAGTATGTGTTCGTCTCGTTCCAGGCCACGTTCGCCGCCATCACCGTGGCGCTGATCGTCGGTGCCTTTGCCGAGCGCATCAAGTTTGCGGCCGTGATGATCTTCGCCGTGCTGTGGTTCACCTTCAGCTACCTGCCGATTGCCCACATGGTCTGGGGCGGTGGTCTGCTGGGCAAGGATGGCGCGCTGGACTTTGCCGGCGGCACCGTTGTGCACATCAACGCCGGTGTGGCCGGTCTGGTGGGCTCCTATGTGCTGGGCAAGCGCCTGGGCTTTGGCCGCGAAGCGCTGGCTCCGCACAACCTGACCTTGACCATGGTGGGCGCATCGCTGCTGTGGGTGGGATGGTTCGGCTTCAACGCCGGCTCGGCAGGTGCTGCCAACGGTATTGCGGGCCTGGCCTTCATCAACACCATCGTGGCCACCGGCGCAGCCTGCGTGAGCTGGTTGGTGTGCGAGACGCTGCACAAGGGCAAGCCCTCGATGCTGGGTGCCGCTTCGGGTGCCGTTGGTGGCCTGGTGGTCATCACCCCAGCCGCCGGTTTTGTCGGCCCCATGGGTGCCATCGTGATGGGTCTGCTCGCCGGTGCTCTGTGCCTGTGGGGTGTGTCCGGTCTCAAGCGGCTGCTCAAGGTCGATGACACCTGCGACGTCTTCGGTGTGCACGGCGTGGGCGGTATCCTGGGTGCCATCCTGACCGGTGTGTTCTGCGCCTCCAGCCTCGGCGGTGTCGAGCCAGAAGGCTACAACATGGCCCACCAGATCTGGGTGCAAACCAAGGGCGTGCTGATCACCATCGTGTGGTCGGGTGTGGTGGCCTGGATCTCGTACAAGGTGGCAGGTTTGCTGACCGGTGGTCTGCGTGTGACGGAAGAAGCCGAACGCGAAGGCCTGGACATCACCTCCCACGGCGAAGCGGCCTACGGACGTTGATTCTTGCGGATACTCCTTGGGGGGCCGGACGGGTGCACAACCCGGCCGGCCTTTTTTTATGCGCCGTGCTGGCGGTTGAAATGCGTTCTCAGACGGATGCCGTGGCGCGCTCTGGCCACAGCGCCAGGCCGCCAGCCACGCTGAAGGCCTGTTGGTGGCCCAGCCGGCGCAATGCATGGGCGGCCTGGGCGCTGCGGTTGCCGCTGCGGCAGTAAAACACCACGGGGGTATCGGCCGGCAAGGCCAGCCACTGCGGCAGCGCATTGAGCAGGCCCGACAGCGGCACGGCCTGGCTGCTGGCGCCATCGTCCAGGCCAGGCGCCTGGCCCAGCTGCTGTTCATAGGGCTCGCGCACATCCACCAGCAGCGCGGCGCTGCCGGCCTGCTGCAGCGCCTGGGCACGGGCCACGGGCAGCTCCACACACACGGCGGGCGTGGCGGCATCGACGCGGGCGCCGCAGGCCATCGTCTGGTAGGCGGTGGGGGCCAGGTCCTGCTCCAGCGCGGCCTTGGCAGCGGCAAAGGCGGCGGCATCGAGCTGGCCTTGCAGCACGCCGGCCAGCAGCGGCTGGGCTGCAGCTTCAACGGCCAAGGTGCAGGCAAAGCGGTTGTCATAGTCATGGCCGGGCAGCAGCAGGGTTTGCGGGCCCACGGCCCGGGCCAACAGGCGCAGGCTGTCCGCATAGGCGAGCGGCGCGCTCTGCACAAAATCGCTGCGGCCCAGCGCGCCGGGCAGCACGGTATCGCCCACCAGTGCCAGCTGCAGCTGAGTGCCTTCATGCAGCAGGTAGGCGGTGGAGTCTTCGGTGTGGCCGGGCAGCGCCAGGCGGCTTAAGCGGTAGGCGCCCAGCGTGATCTGCGTGGCGCCTTGGGGCCAGCCCAGCGCATCGACCGCGCCCGTGGCCTGCAGCGCAGCGGGAACGGCAGCGCGCAGCTCGGCCGCCGATGAGGCATGGTCGCCATGGCTGTGGGTATCGAGCACGGCCGCCAGGGTAAAGCCCCGGCAGCGCAGCCATTGCGCCAGGCGCTCGACCAGCTCGGGCAGCGGATCGACGACCACACAGCGCTGGCTGGCAGCATCGGCCAGCAGGTAGCAGCAGGCGCCGTCAACGACAAAGCGCGTCAGCAGCGGGGCTGTGCCATGGGCGGTGTCCTCAGGCGCTTCCACCAGACAGTTCGCGCGCAGTGCCGCGCCGCAGGCGCGGATGCGCTGGCAGGCCTCGGCGATCATCTCGGCCGAATCGGCCGCGCCAAAGGACATGCGCACCGCAGCAGCCGTCTGCCAGGCGGGCAGGCCCATGGCCTCGAGCACATAGCTGGGCTGCGCCTTGCTGGCACTGCAGGCCGAGCCGCCACTCACCCGCAGGCCGGCAGCGTCAAACAGATCGAGCAGCAGCTTGGCGCTGAGGCCCGGCACGGCAAAATTCAACGTGGTGGGCAGGCACAGCGCGGGCGGCGCATTGAACACCAGGCCGGCAAAGGCCTCGCGCAGTGCGGCTTCGAGCTGGCTGCGGTGGCCCGCCATCGTGGCGGCGCTGGCAAAGCTGCTGCCGTCCCGCAGCGCGCGCAGCACGGCGCCCAGCGCGGCAATGCCGGCCATGTTCTCGGTGCCGGCGCGCAGCGCGCCTTCCTGCCCGCCGCCGGCCAGCAGCGGGGTAAAGGGCGCGCCCTCACGCACATAGAGCATGCCCACGCCCTTGGGGGCATAGAGCTTGTGGCCGGAGAACGGCGCGTAGTCGATGCCGCGCTCTACCGGCTTGAGCGCCAGCTTGCCCAGCGCCTGCACGCCATCGACCAGCCACAGCGCCGGGCTGCCGCGCAGCGCATCGGCAATGCCGTCCAGGTCGCTGATGACGCCGGTTTCGTTGTTGGCGGCCATCGTGCACACCAGGCCGGCCGAGGGTGCCTGCGCGCGCAGCCAGGCCAGGTCATGGCGGCCATCGCGGCCCACGGGGATGGCGGCAATCGGCAGGTGCAGGCCGAGTACGGCGTTCCAGTGCTTGAGGGCCTCGGGCACGGCCTTGTGCTCGGTCGCGCCATAGAGCAGCTGCAGCACAGTGCTGTCGCCGGCCTCGCGGCGCTGGCGCAGGGCGCTCAGCGCCGACAGCACGGCGGTCTGGATGCCCTCGGTCGCACCGCTGGTGAACAGCAGCTGGCCGCTGGGCACGCCCAGCACCTGGCGCGCGGCGGCACGTGCTTCGTCGAGCAGCGCGCGGGCCTTGAGGCCGCTGCCATGGATGCTGCTGGGGTTGCCGTAGGCATCGGCCATCACCGCCAGGGCGGCGGCGCGGGCTTGGGGGAGAACGGGGGTGGTGGCGTTGGCGTCGAGGTAGATTTCCATGCCCAAATTGTCCAGCCCGGGCCGGGGAATACAGTCGCAAAATTCGCCAGCTACTGCACAATATTGGAGTTCTATTCCAGAAAATAGGAAAAAAATGAAATTGGATTCTATTGACCGCAAACTGCTGGAGTTGCTGCAGGCCGATGCGGAGACCCAGGTGGCCGATCTGGCGGCCCAGGTCGGGCTGTCGGCCACGCCCTGCTGGCGCCGTATCCAGCGGCTCAAGGAGGCCGGGGTCATCAAGCGCCAGGTGGCGCTGGTGGACCGCGACAAGGTCAATGTGGGCGTGACGGTGTTTGTGGCGGTGCGCACCAGCACGCACAGCCAGGAGTGGTTTGAGCGCTTTCGTGCGGCAGTGGCGGCCATTGCCGAGGTGGTCGAGTTCTACCGCATGAGCGGAGAGGTGGACTACCTGCTGCGCGTGGTGGTGCCCGATATCGCCGCCTACGACAAGGTCTACAAGCGCCTGATCGCCGATACCCAGCTGCTCGATGTGTCGTCGAGCTTTGCGATGGAAGAGCTGAAGTTCACCACCGCCTTGCCGCTGTCCTATATTCCATAAGCCAGCCTCGCTGCAAGCCAGGTGGCACAGATAATGCTTAGGGTTTTCCATGCAATTCATTTCTAAAGGAACGCCATGATCTGGCATACCGTGGTCAGCCAGCCCTTTGCGTTGGGGGAGTCTCCTTTCTGGCAAGCCAGCGGTGGTGTTCTCTATGGCGTCGATGTCGCTGGCAAACAGCTGTGGCGCACGATGCCCGGATCGGGCTATATGGACCGCTGGGACATGCCCGCCGAGCCCGGCTGCATTGCGCCGGCCCGCAGCGGCGGCGCGTTGGACGGCTGGATCGTCGTGCTGCGCGACCGCATCTGCCGCGCCACCCACTGGGGCGGTACGCTGCACGACATCGCCCGCCTGCCGATAGACCCGGCCACCGAGCGCGGCAACGATGGCCGCTGCGATGCGCAGGGCCGCTTCTGGGTCGGCACCATCCACGAGCCCGCCAGCGGCCCGCGCCAACCGGTGGCCGCGCTCTACTGCATCGATGGGCTGACGGGCACCACGACGGTGCGCAAGGTGCAAGATGGCGTCTCCAACGCCAATGGCCTGGCCTGGTCGCCCGACCGGCGCACCATGTACTGGGCCGATACCCCCAGCCACACGATCAAGAAATTCGCCTGCGACGTGAGCGGCTATCCGCAAGGCGAGGGCGAAGTCTTCATGCGCTTTGATGCCAAGCCCGAGGGCTGGACCCCGGGCGAGCCCGGCTATGGCGGCCGGCCCGATGGTGCCGCTGTGGACGTTGAAGGCAACTACTGGTGCGCGATGTACGAGGGCGGGCGCGTGCTGCAGATCTCCCCGCAAGGCCGCATCCTCGCCAGCCACTACACGCCGGCGCTCTGCCCCACCATGCCCTGCTTTGGTGGCAGCGATGGCCGCACCTTGTACGTCACCTCCGCCCGCCACGGCCGCAGTCGCGACGAGCTCGCCCAGCTGCCGCTGTCGGGCTGCGTGTTTGCGATGCGCGTCGGTGTGGCCGGCCTGCCGACCCAGCCTTGGCGGGAAATCGGGCATGGGTTCTGAGAAGTCCTTCAAAGTCCCCCATCTAACTTGAGCGCCGCACGCCAGACGCAACTGCCGCTACCATGGGGCCATGGACCAAGCTGTGGCTGCCTCTCTTTCCCCCACCGTGCTCGACTGGCAGGAGCGCGTTCGATCGGCGCATGCCCACAAGACGCCGCTGCGCATCCGGGGCGGTGGCAGCAAGGATTTTTATGGTGCGCGCCTGGGCGGCGAGGTGTTCGACACCCGCAGCTACAGCGGCATCGTGAGCTACGAGCCCAGTGAGTTGGTCGTGACCGTGCGGGCCGGCACAGCGCTGGCGGCGCTGGAGGCGAGTCTGGCCGAATGCGGCCAATGCCTGGCCTTTGACCCGCCGCATTTTGGCCCGGAGGCCACCGTCGGCGGCATGGTGGCGGCCGGCCTGTCCGGCCCCTCGCGGGCGGCGGTGGGCGCGGTGCGTGACTACATCCTGGGCCTGGAGCTGATCAACGGCCAGGGTGAGCTGCTGCGCTTTGGCGGCCAGGTGATGAAGAACGTCGCGGGCTATGACGTGTCGCGGCTGATGGCCGGTGCCTGGGGCACCCTGGGCCTGCTCACCGACATCAGCCTCAAGGTGCTGCCGATGCAGCGCGCCCAAGCGACCCTGTACTACGAATGCACGGCGCAGCAGGCACTCGACAAGCTCTCGGCCTGGCGCGCCAAGCCGCTGCCCATCAATGCCAGCCTGTGGCAGCAATCGGGCGACGGTGAGCAAGGCCATCTGCTGGTGCGGCTGCGCGGCGCAGTGGCCGCTGTGCAGTCGGCCCTGGATGGCATGGGCGGCACCATGCTGGACCACGGCCAGGCCGATGCCGCCTGGCTGGCCTGCCGTGAGCAGCAGCTGCCCTGGTTCAGTGCCATGGACCCGAGCCACGCGCTGTGGCGCCTGTCGCTGCCGGCCACGACGCCGGTGTTGCCCTGCACCGAAGAAGGCCTACAGCCCTTGATGGAGTGGGGCGGCGCGCTGCGCTGGGTGCAAGCCCCCATGCAGCATGCCCAGGCCTTGCAGGCGCTGGCCACCAGTGTGGGCGGCAGCGCCGTGTGCTTCAGGCCCGGCCCGCAGGTGGGCCTGGTCGCATCCGATGATTTTGGTTTGACGCCTGCCTCGCCCGCACTGCGCCAGGTGCAGCAGCGGCTCAAGCATGCGTTTGACCCCCATGGCATTTTCAACCCCGGCCGCCTGGGCGACTGGGCGTTGAGCTAAGCGCATCTCCGCTAATCGAGGCACCCCTGCACCATGCAAACCCAATTAGCCCCCGAATTCAAAGACACCCCCGAAGGCCAGGAGGCCGAGGCCATTTTGCGCAAGTGCGTGCATTGCGGCTTTTGCACCGCGACCTGCCCCACCTACCAGCTGCTGGGCGATGAGCTCGATGGCCCGCGCGGCCGTATCTACCTGATCAAGCAGGTGCTCGAGGGCCAGGAGCCCACACGCAAGACCCAGACCCACCTGGACCGCTGCCTGACCTGCCGCAACTGCGAATCGACCTGCCCCAGCGGCGTGCAATACGGCAAGCTGCTCGATATCGGCCGCCATATCGTCGACCAGAAGGTCGAGCGCCCGACGGCCGAGCGCCTGCAGCGCTGGGCGCTGCGCAAGGGCATGGTCTCCAAGGCCTTTGGACCGGCGCTGGCGCTGGGGCGGCTGGCCCGCCCGGTGCTGCCTGCCGCGCTCAAGGCCAAGCTGGCGCGTGCGCCGCGTGCTGGCAAGTGGCCCACGCGCACGCATGCGCGCAAGGTGCTGATGCTGGCCGGTTGCGTGCAGCCGGTGATGCTGCCCAATATCAATGCCGCCGCTGCCCGGGTGCTCGATGCCGTGGGCATCCAGACCTTGATTACCCCAGCCGCCGCCTGCTGCGGCGCGGTGCAGCAACATCTGAGCGACCCGCAGGGCGCGCTGGCGCAGGCACGCGCCAATATCGATGCCTGGTGGCCCCATGTGGAGAGCCAGCAGGTCGAGGCCATTGTGACAACGGCTTCTGGCTGTGGCGTGATGGTCAAGGACTACGGCCACCTGCTGCGCCATGACCCGGCCTATGCCGCGCGCGCCGCTGCCATTAGCGCATTGGCGCGTGACCTTTGCGAGCTGCTGCCCGACATGCTGCCCGAGCTGGAGCAGCGCCTGCAGGGCCAGCTGAACTTGCCTGAAGCCCCCCTGGCCTACCACCCGCCCTGCACCTTGCAGCATGGCCAAAAGCTGCGCGGCGGGGTGGAGACGAGCCTGCGTCGCCTGGGCTTTGACATCCGCGTCTCGCGGGTGGAATCGCACCTGTGCTGCGGCTCGGCCGGCACCTATTCGCTGCTGCAGCCCGAGATTGCGCACCAGCTGCGCGACCGCAAGATCGGCACCTTGAACCAGGCCTGCAGCGATGCGCCGCCCGCCGCGATTCTGTCGGCCAACATCGGCTGCATCTCGCACCTGCAATCGGGCACCGATGTGCCGGTGCGCCACTGGATCGAGGTGGTGGACGAGGCGCTGGCGCCGCAAAAGCCCCAGCGCTGATGGATGGCGGCTGCTAGCGCTTAGACGGCCAGCGCCAGGCCGTCCTTGCGTTGGTCGGAGGCGCCGCACAGCTGTCCATCAGCCAGGCGCCAGATGCACTGCGCGCCGCCAAAGTCGCTGCGCCCCCCCAGCTCGCCTTCGCCGCTGGGCTCGCGGTAGCCCTGGGCCCGCAGCGCGGCGGTGATCGCGGGCGGCATGCCCGCCTCCACCGCCAACACCCGGCCGCCTTCCAGGCGCCAGCGCGGCTGGTTCAACGCGGGCTGCGGTGCCTCGCCGCCCGCCAGCAGGCGGCACAGCAGCTGCACCTGGCCTTGGGGTTGCATGGCGCCGCCCACCACGCCAAACACGCCGAGGAATTGGCCATTGCGTGTGGCAGCTCCCGGCACCACCGTGTGATAGGGGCGCTTGCCGGGCGCCGGCCCATTGATATGGCCGGGTTGCGAAAAGCCATGGCCCCGGTTCTGCAGCACAAAGCCGCCTTCGGCCACACCAATGCCCGAGCCAAAGCGCTTGAACACGCTGCTCATCAGGCTGATGGCCAGGCCATCGCCATCGACCACGGTGGTGCAGACGGTGTTACCGGCCGGGTCGGCCACGGTCTGCTGGGCATGGGCCATCGCTGCCTCCATCGCCTGCACCAGCGCGACCTGGGTGGCAGCGCTGGCCATGTCGATGGCCTGGTCCTGCATGGCAGCCAGCGCATGCAGCACCGCCACACCGTGGGTATTGGGTGGGCATTCATGGATGGTGGCGCCGCGAAACGAGGTGCTCACTGGGGTGCAGAAGTTGCCCTGGTGGGCGCTGAAATCCGCAGCGGCCAACACGCCGCCCGCTGCCTGCACCGCAGCGGCGCAAGCGGTGGGGATGGCACCCGCATAAAAGGCCTGCGGCCCCTGCGCAGCGACGGCCTGCAGCAAGCGGGCCAGCGCCGGGTTGTCAAAGCGCTCGCCAGCGCGGGGCGGGGCATCGGCGCGGTAGAGGGCGGCGCTGGCGGCATCGCGGGCAATCACCGGCTGGAACAGCGCCCATTCACGGGCAGCAACGGGGGCCACCGCAAAGCCCTGGCTGGCGGCCTGCACGGCGGCATCGAACAGCTGCGCCCAGGGGCGTTTGCCAAAACGCTGGTGCAGATCCCACCAGCCTTGCACCACGCCGGGCGTGGTGACGGACAGCGGATGGCGCTCGGGGATGCGGCACTGGGGCAGGGCCTCGACCAGGGCCGCCGTCAAAGCTTGGGGCGCACGCCCGGTGCCGTTATAAGCCAGCGGCGCCTGGCCGGACGGCACCAGCATCGCCAGCAGGTCGCCGCCCACGCCGGTGGCCATGGGCTCGACAACGCCCAGCACCGCATCGGCGGCAATCGCGGCATCGACCGCTGAGCCGCCTTGCTGCAGCTGGGCCTGCGCGGCCGCTGCGGCCAGCGGGTGGCCGGTGGCCAGCATCGCGCCCCGGCCCAGCACGCCGGGCGCGCCTTGGTGGTGCAGCTGTGCCATCTCAGCCGCCCCAGAGCGCCACGGCGGTGAAGACTGCGGCCAGCAAGCCCAGCACCACCGGTATCAGCAGCGCCCGGGCCAGCTCCAGCACATTCACGCGGGCAAAGCCTGCCACCGCAATCAGCGAGGACCAGGCGATCAAGGTGCCGCCACCCGTCCAGACCGCGCCCATCTGGCCCAGCGCGGCCAGGGCCGACACATCCATGCCCGAGGCCGGGCCCAGTGCTCCGGCGATGGTGCCGGTCAGCGGCAGGCCGGAGAAGCCCGAGCCGTCGATGCCGGTGATCATGCCCATGATGAGGACCCCCAGCGAGACCAGCAGCTGGCTGTCGGGGATCAGGTGCTGGCCGGCTTGCACCAGCTCGAACAGCAGGCTCGGCGGCGTGGTGCCCGGTGCAATACCCAGGATGGCACCAGCCGTCTCGCCCGAGCCGATGAAGAAGAAGCCGGCAATCGGCAGCACCGAGCCCATGGCCTTGAACGCAAACACAAAGCCATCGGTGATGTGGTCAGCTGCGCCGTCGAGCATCTTGCGAAAGCCCCGGGCGGCGGTGGTGGCCCAGATCATCAGCAGCGCAGCGACGCCGCCGATCAGCATGGCCGCATCGCCACCCTTGAGCTCGGGCACCGCGCTGGTGAACTTGGGCGCGACCATCACCAAAATCACCAGCAAGAATGCCAGCGGCGTGACAACGGCAAACAGCTTGGAGGCCGAGGCCAGCGGCTGGGTCTTGCGCAGCTCGGCTTCCAGCTCCGAGTTGGTGCCCAGGTCGCCGTCGTGGGCGGTGCCCTTGGCGATCTCGGCCTTGTCGTAGGGCCCTGCCCCTTCCATCTGCGCGTCGATGCCGGCGGGGTTGAGCTCCCAGCGCTCCAGCAGCGCGTTGTCGCTGGGCACGATGAGCTTGCGCACCTTGAAGTACGACAGGAACAGCGCAATCATGCCCACCACCCAGGACAGCAGCAAGGCCTTGTCGCCCACCGCCACCGCACTGATGCCGCCAGCAGCCTTGGCGCTGATCCCTGGCGCCACGCCAATCACATAGTCCGACGACAGCGCCATGCCCTGGCCGGCAATCGCAATGGCCATCGCCCCTGCGATGGGCGGCAGGCCCGCTGCAATCGCTGCCGGCAGCAGCACGGCCGCGACCAGGGGTACCGCAGGGGTGGGCCAGAAGAACAGCGAGATCAGGTAGGTGACCAGCGCCAGGATGAAATAGGCGATGTGTCCATTTTTCATCACCGCACGGAAGGGCTTGACCATGCGGATGTCCGAGCCCAGGTCCTTGAGCGCGTTGAGCAAGGCTGTCATCAGCGCAATGATCAGAAAGATGTTGAACAGCTCCTTGGCCGCCACCATGCTGGCACCAAATATGCTTCCAATCCCGGTGATGAAGCTGCCGCTCCAGGCGAAGGCGACGACGACGGTGGCCAGTATCGATGGCACCACCACATTGGCACGGAAGGCCATGGTCACAATGATGACCAGCACCCCGGCGAGGTAGGCCCAGTGCGCAGGGCCTATAGAGACTGACGGATCCATCGCGGCTACTCCTTGGTATGTTTAAACAGCCAATTTGTATACTAAATACAATGATGCGAAAAATCATCAGGGAATACCAGAAATATTGCATTGCAACATGCGATGAACCCGGGTTAAATGTGGAAAAAAGCTGTTTTCGTATACAAAAATGTAAATGTCAGGGCACATTTGTGCGATGAAGGCTTTTGCATGCCTGGCGCTATGGCGGTGTCAGAGTCTTGTTTTTTAGGGGATTTGCGAGACGGATCAAAGGCTTGGATAGTGCAGGGTTATGGACCCAGATCAAGGACACGGATTTGTACACTGGATACACTAGGGTTATTACTAGGTTATCCAGGAGCTATTCCATGAAGAACATTGCTTCCCCCTCTGTGGTTTCCCAGCAAGACGATCTGCTGGTACTGCGTGAGCCCCGCCAAGCCTTGCTGCCGGCATCACTGGGCTGGTTGTCGGCGGTGGAAAACGCCTTTGTGCGCTGGCAGGCCAAGCGCCTGGCCGAGCTGGAGCCGGGGCGTCTGTGGGCCCAGGCACTGCAAGATACGCGCTCATTGGCCGAGATCCGCCGCGCCCGGCGCTGAGCGCAGATTTCTGTATACAAGGCAAGGCAAAGACGCTGCAAACCCTGGCTGGGCATGTAAACTGGGCGCGACCCTGAGCGGCGCATTGCAGCCAATGCGCTGGCCCTGGGGCTTGCAACGTACCCAACGGACCGACTTTCATGCCCATTGCCAACGGAGACAAAAAACCTGGACTCAACCACTCGCCGCTGACCCAGCAGCTGGTGGAGGCCTTGCGCGAGAAGATCATGTCGGGCGAGCTGGCCTCGGGCGAGCGGCTGGTGGAAGAGCGTCTGTCCGAGGAGTTTTCCGTCTCGCGCATGCCCGTGCGTGAGGCCTTGCGCCAGCTGGCGGCCAGCGGCCTGGTGATCATCGAGCCCCGGCGCGGTGCCTCGGTTGCCAAGTTCCATGGCGATCTGCTGCGCGAGCTGGTCGAAGTGCGCGCCACCCTGGAGGCGCTCAACGCACGCCTGGCTGCCAAGCGCCATGACCCCGAGCAGATTGCCGCGCTGGAGGCCTTGCTGGCCGAAGGCACCAAGAACGCCCATTCCGGCGATGGCGATGTGCTGGCTGTGCTGAACCAGAAGTTCCACCTGGCGCTGGGCAAGATTGCCGCCAACTCGGTGCTGCAAGAGGTGATGCTGTCCTTGCGCGACCGCACCGAGGTGCTGTTTGCGCCGCGCAGCCAGGCGCGTGCGCCGCAGAACTGGGAAGAGCATGCCGCCATCCTGCGCGCCGTGATCAAGGGCGATCCCGAGCTGGCCGGCCTGCTGGCCGCGCGCCATATCTACAACGCGGCCGGCATCGAGCCCTGAGTTTCCCGTTTACGATTGGCTGGCCAGGTAGTTCTGGTAGGCCACGCCAGCCAGCGCAATATCTTCCAAACCCACGCCCACGGCCTTGTACAGCCGGAGGCCCGGCTGCGCGCTGACGGCATGGCGGCCGCTGACGATATCACCCAGCTCCACCAGTTTGTCTGCGAGCGACAGACCCGGGTCGGCCAGCACCAGGTCGCCTGCTTCGCTCGTTGCCTGCTTTTTCCATTCCACCGCAATCAGCTGCGCGCGCGCCAGCAAGGCATCGTCGAGCTCGCGGGTGTGGGGCAGGCTGGAGCCAATGGCGGCGACCAGCGCATGGGGGGCGACATGCGCGCCGTTGAACAGCGGCTCTTTGGCCCGTGAGGCGGTGACGATGATGTCGGCCTCGCCCACGCCCTGGGTGTGCGCCACGCGGCGGATCTGCGCCTCGGGCAAACCGGTGAGCTGCGCCAGGCGTGCTTCCAGGCCGCTGGGCGCATAGGGGTCAAACACATCGATGCGCTGCAGCCCGAAGTGCTGCACCATCTGCTGCGCATGGGCGAGGCCCTGCACGCCAGCGCCGCACAAAAACAGATGGCGCGCGTTGGCGGGCGCCAGGTGCTGGGCCACCAGCACCGTGGTGGCGGCGGTGCGCAGGCGCGTGATCGCATTGGCATCCAAGGTGGCCAGCGGCGCGCCAGTCTCGGTGGAAAACAGCAGGATGACAAAGTTGAACTGGCCGGCAATGGTGGTGTAGACCTTGGCGCCGGTCACCCCTTGCGCGGGGATGACGGCCCCCAGCGTGGACAGCTTGACGCCCCCGGCATCGGTGCGCTCGCGCGCTTGCATCGCTGCCTCGCCCGCCCCAAAGGCGGCAAAGGCGCGGTGCATGGCCTGCAGGGCTTGGTCGGTGGACACCAGGGTGTCCACCATGGCATCGGTGATGTGCAGCATGGTGTGTGTGGGGTGATGGGTTGGTGGGGGAATGCGCTCAGAGCCAGACGCGCAGCAGGATGATGCAGGCGCTGACGGCGGCGGTGCCCAGCAGCCAGCGGCGGATGGTGGCCTTGGAGATATGGCGGGCCAGGCGGTTGGAGGCGAGAAAACCGCCCAGCATCCAGGGCAGCAGCACGAGGCTGAGCAGCCACTGGCCACTGCCCATGCGGCCGACCCAGGCCAGCGCGCTGAGCGAGACGATGGTGCCGGCAAAAAAGACCACGCCCAGCGTCGAGCGCATCGTCGCCGGTGCCAGGTGCTGCATCGCAATCGCAAACGGCGGGCCGCCGGCGGCGGTGATCGTGCCCATGATGCCGCTGGCCACACCGGCAATCGACAGGTTGGTGGTGCTGGGCTGCACGCGCCAGCCCATGGTGCTGAGGCAGACGGCTGCCAGGATCAGCACCGCAAACAGAATGGACAGCGCATGGGTGCTGAACAGCACCAGCAGGCCGGTAGCCGCAAAGGTGCCGATGACGCGGCCCACCAAGGTGGCGGCAGCGACCTGGCGGTTGAGCGCCTCGCGCTCGCGCAGATAGGCCAGCAAGGCCAGCGGCGCGCCCACGGCCAGCAGGGGGCCGGGCACCAGCTCGGGGAAAAAGATCGCCGCCAGCGGCGCGCAGAACATCGCATAGCCCAGGCCGCCCACGCCCTGCATCGCAGCGCCCGCGAGCACCATCAGCCCCATGGCCAGGTAGCGGCCCCAGGAGAGCTGCTCGGCCATCGCCGTCCAGGCACTCATGCGGGTCGCACCCAGCTGACCTTGATGTCGCCGTTGACAAAGGTCTGGCAGGCCAGGCGGTGGCCGGCGGCAAACTCTTCGTCGCTGAAATGCTTGCGCTCCTTGGCCTTGATGGCATCGGTGTGGGCCAGTCCTTCCTCGATGCGGCATTTACAGGTGCCGCACAGGCCCCCGCCGCATTTGAAGGGGATGCCGCCTTTCTCGCGCAGCGACACGCGCAGCAGGTTGCTGTTTTCCGGGGCTTCGACGGTCTTGTTGTCGTTGCTGACAAAGGTGATGGTGGGCATACGGGGCAATCAGGCAGCGGATGGGGTGGCTGGCGGGGCGGTGAGGGGTGCCGGGGTCAGGGTGGCATCGAGCGCGCCGAACTGGCACAGGTGCTGCAGCTCGCTACGCGCTTGCTCCAGCGAGTCAAAGCGCTCCAGAAACTTGGATGGCACCTGGTTGGTGGTGCCGCCGGGGCCATCCTCGATCACCTGGACCTTGGTCTCGCGCAGCAACTCGCCCACGGCAAAGTGGGCCAGCAGGCGGCCGCAAAAGTGGTAGTCCCAGGCTTCGAGCAGGCTGATGTCGGCATTGGCCTGCGTGCGGTACTGGCCGGGCTTGCTGGTCAAGATCACAAACATGGGCGCTCCTCAGGCTGCAGGGGTGGCGGGCGCTGTGCCTACGGGCTGGGTGGCGCTGGCGGCGCCGGCGTTGGTGGCCGGCAGCGGCACTTGTTCCAGCTCCAGGTCCTGCTCGGGCCAGAGCTGGCAGACCAGGCGAAAGCCCTGGTCCAGGTGCGCGCCCAGCTGCTTCTTTTCTTTCCAGTTCGGCGCCGGCAGGTGCTCAGCCCCCGCCAGCACCTTGCAGGCGCAGGTGGCGCACTTGCCCATGCCGCACTGGTAGGCCAGGTGGGGATAGGGGAACTGCTTGATCCCCGCGCGCACCACCAGGTTGGCGCCGGTCTTGACCTCGCCTTGGAAGGTCTGGCCGTTCTTGTGAAAGGTGATCTGGGGCATGGGCTTCTCCGCATTGCAATTACGTATACTGTATACAAACGGTTTTTGTTGATGTATTAGGGATAACGTGATGCAGGGGGAATTTGGTACTGGCTGCAGCACTCGTAAATGAATGAGTATCAAAGGCTTATAACTATGAGGTGACGGTGCTGGCCTCTGAACTTTGCAGCGAATGGGGGTAAGTACTGAGGGTTGATGGGTGTGAAAACATTGACCATGTTTTCTGTATACAGTATTCTAACTTCGTCGCTTGGATCGGTTTGACTTGGGCGACGACCCCAACATTTCAGAGGAACCCGCCATGACCAGCATATTGATGAACCGCGACGAATTCCGCGCTGCGCTTGAAAATGCCATCAAGGGCAAGAGCGCCAACAAGGCTCCTTTCAGCGTGGCCTGGGCCACAGGCCGCCTGAGCCGTGAGCACCTGGCGCGCTGGGCCGAGAACCACTACCACTATGTAGGCCCGTTTGCCGACTACCTGGGCTATCTGTATGCCCGCACGCCAGACCATATGACAGAGGCCAAGGACTTTCTGCTGGCCAATATGTATGAGGAGGAGATTGGTGGCGACCGCCACACCGATCTGCTGATCCGCTTTGCCGAAGCCTGCGGCACGACGCGCGAGCGCGTCGTGGACCCCAACAATATGTCGCCCACCACACGCGGCCTGCAGTCCTGGTGCTATGCGATTGCGATGCGCGAAGACCCGGTGGTCGCGGTGGCCGGCCTGGTCGTGGGCCTGGAGTCGCAGGTGCCGTCGATCTACCGCAAGCAGACGCCCACCTTGCGTGACAAGTACGGCTTTACCGATGAAGAGGTCGAGTTCTTTGACCTGCACATCGTCTCTGACGAAATCCATGGCGAGCGCGGCTACCAGATCGTGCTCGAGCACGCCAACACGCCCGAGCTGCAAGCCAAATGCCTGCGCATCTGCGAGATCGGTGCCCAGATGCGCCTGCTCTACACCACGGCGCTCTACCACGACTATGTCGCCAAGGACCTGCAAATCTCGCAGGAAGAGCTGCTGGCCGCCTGAGCCTGGCGGCACCCCTTTGCCCCGCGCAGCGGCGCGCCCCTGGCGGCCGCCGCTGTGACCGACCTCCCTCACCCCTCCAAGACCTCCCGACCATGGCCGACACCGTGCAAACGTTTCTGAACTATATCGACGGCGCCTGGGTGCCCTGCCTGCTGGGCAGCACCTTTGACAACCTCAACCCCGCCGATACCCGCGATGTGGTGGGGCGTTTTCAGGCCTCGGGCCCGGCTGACGCCGAGGCGGCGGTGCAGGCCGCGCAAAAGGCCTTTGACGGCTGGCGCAAGCTGGCCATTGGCAAGCGCGCCAAGATCCTCAACGATGCGGCCAGCTACCTGGAGCAGAACGTGGAGCAGTTTGCCCAGGAACTGACGCGCGAGGAGGGCAAGCAGCTGAGCCAGGCGCGCGACGAGTTTCTGCGCAGCGCACAAACCTTTCGTTTTTATGCCACCGAAGGCCAGACCCTGGGCGGCGAGACCTACCCGCAGGACGATGCCAACATGCATGTGTTCAGCCACCGCGAGCCGCTGGGCGTGGTGACGGTGATCTCGCCCTGGAACTTCCCCGCGTCCATCCCGGCGCGCAAGCTGGCGCCGGCGCTGATCACCGGCAACACGGTGGTGTTCAAGCCCTCGTCGGATGCACCGCTCTCGGGTCTGCGCCTGGTTGAGGCGCTGGAGCAGGCGGGTGTACCGCCAGGCGTGGTCAACTGCGTCACCGGCCGCGCTGGCGAGGTGGGGCCGGTGATCACCAATTCGCAGGCCATCCGCGCGATCTCGTTCACCGGCTCGACGACGGCCGGCACCCAGATCCACCGCACCGTGCACCTGTCCACCCGCTTGCAGATGGAGCTGGGCGGCAAGAACCCACTGATCGTGATGGAGGACGCCGACCTCAACCTGGCGGTGGA
The DNA here is from genome assembly GCF_049601575.1 of Comamonas sp. 23. NCBI lineage: Bacteria > Pseudomonadati > Pseudomonadota > Betaproteobacteria > Burkholderiales > Comamonadaceae > Comamonas > Comamonas sp. 23. The sequence goes on from NZ_CP187127.1 coordinate 471,448, forward strand.
CCTGGCGATCAAGGGCGGCTTCTCGCTCACCGGCCAGGCCTGCACCGGCACCAGCCGCATCTTGGTGGTGCCCAGCGTCAAGGCGGCCTTTACCGACAAGCTGCTCACGCGCGTGTCCCAGCTCAAGATCGGCAACGGCATGGCGCCGGGCATGGACCTGGGCCCCTTGGCGACGGAAAAGCAGCTGCAGACCGTGCAGCGCTACATCGACATCGGCAAGAGCGAGGCACGCTGGCTCTGCGGCGGCGAGCGGCTCACCGGCGGCGAGTTCGACCATGGCTACTACCTGTCGCCCGCAGTGTTCACCGATGTGAAGAACAGCATGCGCATTGCGCAGGAGGAGATCTTCGGCCCGGTGCTGGCGATCATCGAAGTCGCCGACTTTGACGACGCGCTGCGCCAGGCCAACGACTCGCAGTACGGCCTGTCGGCCAGCATCGTCACGATGAACCCGCGCTACATGCATGTGTTCACCAACGAGATCCAGGCGGGCACCGTCAAGATCAACCGCACGACCACCGGCAACCTGGTCAATGCGCCCTTTGGCGGGCTGAAGAACTCCAGCACCTCCACCTTCCGCGAGTCCGGCCGCGCCGGCCTGGAATTTTTTACCCAGATCAAGACCGTCTACCGCGGTATCTGAACCCCTGACTGCAAGAGGAAACACGATGAAAAGCGCACTGAAACTGGAACTGGCAGAAGCCCGTGTGATGTCGCTGGCCGCGCTGGCCAAGGCCAAGGAAATTGGCGTGACCGAGACGGTCTGCATCACCGACGAAGGCGGCTTTCCGCTGGTGCTCGAGCGCATGGATGGCGCCCGCGTCACCGGCCCGCAGATCGCCTGGAACAAGGCCTTCACGGCAGCGGGACACAAGCGCTCCACGCACCTGTTCAACACCTTGCCCAACGGGCCGGCGTTGCCGGGCAACGAGGCCTTTGGCATCCAGTGGAGCTTTGAGGGCAAGTTTGCGGTCTTCGTTGGCGGCTACCCCATCGTCGTCAACGGCGAGGTGATTGGCGGCGTGGGCCTGTCGGGCGGCAATGGCGAGCAGGACACCGCCTGTGGCGTGGCTGCCTTGCAGGCGCTGAAAGACCACCTGGGCGCCACCGCCGATGTGCTGGTGCAGGCCGATATCAAGAAATAAGCACCAACCTACCAGCGCATAGCGCACGAGGTCTGCGATGAACTACCGCGTACAGTGGCTGCAGACGCAGCAATCGTTTGACGTGGGTGCCGATGAATCGGTGCTTGACGCCGCCACGCGCCAGGGCGTGGCGCTGCCCCATGACTGCACCTTTGGCGGCTGTGGCAGCTGCCGCATGAAGGTCGAAGAGGGCGAGTTTGCCTATGCCGACGGCGAGCTGCCGCTGGCCATGGGTGAAGAGGAGCATGCCCAGGGCTATGCGCTGGCCTGCCAGGTCCGGGCGCAGTCCGATCTGGTCATCAGCATCGCGACCGGGCCGGACAGCTCCGCGCCCACCCGCGTGCAGGCCACCGTGGCCGAGCTGCGCATGCACACGCCCAATATCTACCACCTGGCGCTCGACCTGCCCGAGGACCATGGCCTGCGCTATGTGCCCGGCCAGTACCTGAACATCTGCCTGCCCGGTGGCGCGTACCGCAGCTTCTCGATGGCCACGCCGCCGCAGGGCCGGCGCGTCAGCCTGCAGATCCGCAGGATTGCCGGCGGGCGCTTTACCGATGGCCTGCTGGCGACGATGGCAGTGGGCGATGTGCTGGAGGTGGAACTGCCCCACGGCAGCTTTTACTACCGCGCGCAGGACTACCAGCCGATGGTGTTTGCCGCCACCGGCACCGGCTTTGCGCCGATCAAGGCGATTCTTGAATCGCTGCTGGGCGATGCCGACTGCCCGCCGATCCACTTCTACTGGGGCATGCGCAGTGAGGCCGATCTGTATTTGCTTGATGAGATCGCGGCCTGGGCCGGGCAGCTCTATGAGTTCACTTTTGTGCCGGTGCTCTCGCGCCCGTCCGATCGCTGGACCGGCCGGCGTGGCTATGTGCAGGACGCCATTGCCGAGGACTTCGAGGACCTGTCCGAGCATTCGATCTATCTGTGCGGATCGCCCTCTATGATTGCCGATGCGAAGGCGCTGATGGCGCTGTCGGGCGCGGCGCTGGACAAGATCTACAGCGACAGCTTCATCTTCCAGAACGAAGCGGCCGCCGTGGCCGAGTTGAGCGAACAAAGCTGAGGAACCACACCATGGATCTGGGATTAACGGGCAAGGCCGCGCTGGTCTGGGGCGGCAGCAAGGGCATGGGCTATGCCGCCGCGCGCCAGCTGGCGCTGGAAGGCGTCGATGTGGTGATCGCCGCGCGCACCGAAAGCAGCTTGCAGGCAGCAGCGCAGGCTTTGACTGCCGAATGTGGCCGCACGGTGCGCTATGTGGTGGCTGACATCACCAAGAAGGCGGGCCGCGAAGCGGCATTGGCTGCCTGCCCGCAGCCGGACATTCTGGTCAACAACTCGGACGGCTACCCGCCCGGTGACTTCCGGGAATGGACGGACGAGACCTGGCACGAGGCGCTGGACATGATGATGGTCGGCCCCATCGACATGATGCGCCGCGTGGTCGATGGCATGCAGCAGCGCGGCTATGGGCGCATCATCAATATCGTCTCGCGCAGCGTCAAGGCGGCGCATGCCGAGCTGGGCCTGTCCAACGGCGCGCGTTCGGGACTGGTCGGCTTTGTCGCGGGCCTGGCTCGCCAGACGGTGCGCCACAACGTCACCATCAACAATGTGCTGCCCGGCGCGTTCGACACCGATGCCCAGGCTCGCCACATCCACAAGCTCGCCCAGCAAAGCGGCCGCTCGCCGGCCCAGGTGCGTCAAAGCCGCGAGGCCGCCAACCCCGCAGGCCGCTTTGGCCAGCCCGAAGAAGTCGGCGCGCTGATCGCCTACCTGGCATCGCAGCACACCGGCTATGTGACCGGGCAGAGCTGGCTGATCGACGGGGGCGAGTATCCGGGCACTTATTGACAAAGGACAAAGCCGGGGCTGCTGGGTGGCCTGGCTGCGCGATGCAAGCGCGCAACTGGCCTTGTCTGCGTCCGTTCTAAAGCCCTGCTGCGGTGTGCAGCTGCTTACCGGGCGATGGGCTTGATTCGTTATACTTGCAGTCTTGCCTTGGGTGATCCAGGGCGTTTTGCTTTTTACCGGTGCAGCTGCTCTTGGCGGGTCTGCACTTTTTTCTGCGCCAGCCTCTGTTTATGACCGAACCGACCCTCCCCACCTCTTCTGATGCTTCCGCACCGGCACCAGCTGCGGCAGCGCCCGCAGCGGGCGGTGATACGCGTCGCCAGCCCAAGCAGGAGCGCCGCGAGCGCCCTGCAGGCCAAGTGCCGGTGCTGAACTCGGCCATGGCCGATGCGCTGCGCGCGGCCACCAAGGGCCATGCGCTGGAAGTGGCCGCTGCGCCAGCGGCCCCGGTCGAGGCCGATGCCGCGCCGGTGCAGCGCCAGGCGCGCAGTGAGCGCCCCGCCCGCACGGGCCAGGCGCCCCGCCGCAGCAACAAGCCCGGCAATGGCGCACGCCGCGAAGGCCAGGGCGCTGGCGGCGGCCGTGGTCCACGCCGTGACGGTGGCCAGGCGGCCCCCGCTGCGCCCAAGACCCCTGCCCGCCCACGCCACCCCGTGGTGGAAAAGCTCGCCGGTCTGTACCCTGCACTGTTTGGCGACCAGCCGCTGCCGCTCAAGCGCGGTGTGTTCCAGGACCTGATGGCCGCCCACCCCGATGCCTTCGAGAAGAATGAGCTGAAGGTGGCCCTGGGCCTGCATACCCGCTCGACCCGCTACCTCAACGCCGTGGCCATGGGCCAGCCCCGCCATGACCTCCAAGGCCAGGTCGTCGAGGCGATGGCGCCTGAGCATGTGTTCCATGCGCTGGTGGAGTCCTTCCGCCGCCGCAAGCCGCGCGACGGCGAAGACCTGCAGCTCAAGCTGCGCCGCCGCATAGGCATGGCCTATATCGCCTCCGACCTGAGCCGCGACGACTTCCTGGCCAAGGTCCAGGTCAAGGATGAAGCGACCCAGGCACTGCTGGCTGCCGCCATGCAGGAAGTAGCCGAGTTCGATGCCAAGGCTGAGGCCCTGGCCACCGCCCATGCCGCCAGCGGCAAGAGCGTGGCCGAGTTTGCCGACATGTACGGCATGCACCCTGCTGCTGTGGAGCGCCACCTGCACCGCGCCGCCCAGACCCAGGCGATTGCTGCACGCCCTGCAACCGCCCCTGCGGCCCCAGAAGCGGCGGACGAGGGCGATGCGGCCGAGCCGGCCGCTGCCAAGGCCGACGACAGCGCTGCTGCTGAATAAATCCTGCCTTCGCCCAGTAAAAAGCTGCCCGCGCTCTAAAAGCGTGGACAGCTTTTTTTATGTGCTGGCTTGATCACCAATCAGCCGCTGCTTACACTGACCGTCTGAGACCTGGCAAGGAGACCGCCATGAAGCCCGATACCACCACAAGCACCACCAAGCGCCGCTGGCTGCGCAAGTTCTGGGGTGCGGTCTGCGTGATTGCGGGCCTGGCCAGCATTGCCGCCGGGCTGGAGACGGCGTTGATGGACTGAGCGCTGGCCGGTGTTTACGAAGCAGCCAGGGCTTTTTCGATAGCGGCTGCCAGCTTGGCCGGCTTGGTCATCGGGGCAAAGCGCTGCACCGTGCGGCCATCGCGCCCGACCAGAAACTTGGTGAAATTCCACAGAATCCGCCCACCCAGGAGGCCCGGGGCCTGCGCCTTGAGCCAGACAAACAGCGGGTCGGTGTGCGGGCCGTTGACCTCCACCTTGGCCAGGCTTGGGAAACTCGTCTGGTAGTTCAGCTCGCAAAACTGCGCAATCTCGGTGTTGCTGCCGGGGGCCTGGGCGCCAAACTGGTTGCAGGGCAGGCTCAGCACCTGCAGGCCCTGGGGGCCATACTGTTGCTGCAAGGCTTCAAGCCCTTGGAGCTGCGGCGTAAAGCCGCAGGCGGTGGCCGTGTTGACCACCAGCACCACCTGGCCGGCATAGCGCGACAGCGGCAGGGGCTTGGCGCTGGCGTCGTGGAGAACAAAGTCCTGGATGGTGTGCGGTGTTGCGGGCATGGCGGCTATCTTAGTCGCTAACCCTCGTTCAGCGCCACTCAGGGCAGGCGCGACTCCAGCGCCGCGATCAGCGAGGCCGACAGCACCAGCGCGCCGCCCAGCAGCAGGCGGCCCGAGAGCACGGTGCCCTCGATCAGCACATTGGAGGCGCTGGCAAAGACCACCTCGGACAGCATCACCACCGCTGCGGTGGTGGCGGCCAGGCGCGAGGCGCCGTATTGCAAGGTCCAGTTGCTCAGCATGATCAGCACAGCGACGACCAGCACCATCAGCGGCCAGCCCCAGGCGATATCGGGCACGGCCGGCATGCGGCCCAGGGAGATGCCCAGCACCGACATGGCACCGGCGGCCACCAGGCCGCCGAAGAACATGGCCAGCATGCGCGCCTCACCCGGCACGCGGTACTGGCTGCGCAACACCACATTGGTGCCAGCAAAGGTAAAGCCCCCGACAATGGCCAGCGCATCGGGCAGCGAAAGGTTGGCTGTCAGGCTCTGCCAGGTGGCGCCGGCCGGAATCATCACGATCAGCACGCCGCTGAAGGCCAGCACCAGGCGCAGGATGGAGTACTTGTTGGGCTTTTCACCCAGAAAGTACCAGGCCAGCAGCACCGACCAGGCGGGCATCAGATAAAACAGCAGCACCACGCGCACCACATCGCCGGTGGTGGCCGCCCAGTTGAACAGCACATTGGTGCTGCCCGAGGTAAAGGCCAGCAGCAGCAGCAGCGGGTGGCGCCGGGCAATGGCCGCTGCCGCCGGTTTGACCAGCAGCAGCCCGCAAAACAGGATCAGGTAGACCAGGGCCGTGCCCAGCACCGGGTGCACTCCCAGGGCCTGCAGCTGGCGGAACGGCCACCAGATCGTGCCCCAGATCAGGGCGTTGGTCATCAGGGCTAAAAAGGGCAGCGCGGTGAGCATGGGGCGATGTGAAACAGCGCCTGGGGTCAACAGGCGCTGTCCGCTTTCAATTTTTCTAAGGGATGCAGGAGGGGCGGATGGGCTTGGCGCGAGGCCCACCGGCGGATCACTCAGTGGTGGTGGTCGTGGCGGGCAATGTCCAGCAGCCGTTGGACTTCCTGCGGATGCTGCTTGCAATTATGCCGGTGCCACAGCAGGATGCACCACATGATGCCGGCCACCAGCAGGCCAAAGCAGGTGATGGCGCCATAGGCCGACATGCCAAAGCGGGTGAACATGCTGTAGACGACACCCAGGCCCAGGATGCAGGCCTGCTCGTTGAAGTTCTGCACCGCAATCGAGCGGCCCGAGCCCATCAGGTTGTGGCCCCGGTGCTGCAGCAGGGCGTTCATCGGCACCACCAGAAAGCCACCCAGGCCGCCCAGCACCACCAGAAAAGGCACCGCCAGCCAGATGCTATGGATAAAGTTCATGCACACCACCAGCAGGCCCATCGCAATGCCCAGCGGGATCACGCGCGTGGCGCCGTCGAGCTTCATACGCATCGAAGCGAGGATGGCGCCAACTGCCGTGCCGATGGCGACGACGCCGACCAGCGCCGAGGCCTTGGTGGTGCTGTAGCCCAGTGCCACCGCACTCCAGGCCAGCACGATATAGCGCAGATTGCCCGACACGCCCCAGAACAGGGTGGTGGTCGACAGCGAGATCTGGCCGAGCTTGTCGCGCCACAGGCGGCTGTTGCAGCGCCAGAAGTCGGGCAGCAGGTCCATCACGTTGGAGAACATGCTGCGCTCCATGTCCTGGCGCAGCGGAACCAGCTTGGTATTGGTGCGGGGGATGCGGGTATTGAACCAGGCCGCACCTGCGTACAAGAGACCGATCACGCAGATCGCCGCCTCGGAAGGGGTATCAATGGGGGTGTCGATCAAGGGCAGATCAAAGGACAGCAGCCAGCCCGAGACCTGCGGGCCCACCAGCTGGCCGCCCAGCAGCACGCCCAGGATGATCGAGGTAATGGTCAGCCCCTCGATCCAGCCATTGGCCCGCACCAGCTGGCTGGCCGGCAGCAGCTCGGTGAGGATGCCGTACTTGGCCGGGGAGTAGGCGGCAGCGCCCAGGCCGACGACGGCATAGGCGAGCAGCGGGTGGTGGCCAAACAGCATCAGCAGGCAGCCGATCACCTTGATCGCATTGCTGATGAACATCACCTGCCCCTTGGGGTAGGCATCGGCAAAGGCGCCCACAAACGGTGCCAGGATCACGTAGAACAGCGCGAACATGGGCACCAGGGCGGCACGCTGCCACTCCGCAGCGCCTGCGCTGATCAACAGATCGACGGCAACGACAAACAGGGCGTTGTCAGCCAGCGAGCTGAAAAACTGCGCCGACATGATGGTGTAGAAACCGCGCTTCATTCGTTGGGAGGCTGATAAGGGATGCTAATGGCGCGAGAAATTTGTAAGCTGCGTGTAGGGAGTCGAGGTTATAGCACGCAGGGGCGAAAGCACGGTGCCAGAATACTAGGGGTTTTCATAATCTTGTTGTGAGTATTTGCCATGCCGCGCCCCATTCTAGCCACCATTCACACTGCTGCCTTGCAACATAACCTGGCACGTGCCCGTCTGGCGGCCCAAGACGCCAAGCTGTGGTGTGTGGTGAAAGCAAACGCTTACGGCCATGGCATCGAGCAGGTGTTTGATGGCATGCGCGCCGCTGACGGCTTTGCGCTGCTGGAGCCGTCCGAGGCGCAGCGCATCCGCGATCTGGGCTGGCGCGGCCCGATCCTGCTGCTCGAAGGCGTTTTCGATGCCCGTGACCTGGAGCTGTGCTCGCGCCTGAACCTCTGGCACACGGTGCACTGCGACCAGCAGATCGACTGGCTCGCCGCCCACAAGACCCAGCAGCCCCACCGCGTGTTTTTGAAGATGAACTCCGGCATGAACCGCCTGGGCTTCACCGCCGAGCGCTACCGCTCGGCCTGGGCCCGGCTCAATGCGCTGCCCCAGGTCGACGAGATCTCCTTCATCACCCATTTCAGCGATGCCGACACCGCCAAGGGCATTGGCGCGGCCATGGCGCTGTTCAACCAGACCACCTTGGACCTGCCCGGCGAGCGCAGCATCTGCAACAGCGCCGCGATGCTGCGCAACCCCGGTATGTCGGCCAGCGAGCGCGGCGACTGGGTGCGCGGCGGCATCCTGCTCTACGGCAGCGCGCCCGATTACCCGCTGCAAACGGCAGATGACTGGGGCCTGCAGCCGACGATGAGCTTGTCGGCCAAGGTCATCGGCGTGCAGGAGCTGCAGCCCGGCGACACCGTCGGCTATGGCTCGGCGTTCACCGCCGGCAAGCCCATGCGCATCGGCGTCGTCGCCTGCGGCTATGCCGACGGCTACCCGCGCCACTGCGGCAACGGCACCCCCGTGCTGGTCGACGGCCAGCGCTCGCGCCTGATCGGCCGGGTCAGCATGGACATGCTGACCGTCGACCTCACGGACATCCCCCAAGCGGGCTGGGGCAGCGAGGTCACCCTCTGGGGCCGCGCGGCCAACGGCACGGTGCTCTCCATCGACGAAGTGGCCCAGGCCGCTGGCACGGTGGGCTATGAGCTGATGTGCGCGGTGGCGCCACGGGTGCCGGTGGTCGTGGATGGGCGCTGAGATGCCTCAAAAATAGGCAGATTCGTCAAGGGCTGGGTTGGCGCTGCGCCTTCGTTGTTGAAGGACTCTTCCAGCCCCGCAGACTTTAAAGAAAAGCCTGCCTTTGCCGTCTGAGCGCGTCGCGGTCGATGCTGGCTGCGAGTTCACTCATGGCTCATTTGGGTGGGATTTGTTCAGCAGCGCTGCAATACCCGGGTGGATGCTGGAAAAGCCAGGGCCTGTCTGTGTGGATGACATTTTTTTCAGCGGGGAAATGGCTGACCCCGCCTGGCCAGGCGGTCCCGCGTCTGGTGGAGCTTCCTTTGCGCTTGCACTGTAAGGGTTGGCTTGCTTGTCGGGTGAGCGCTTGCACCGGACGCGTGCTATTTCTTTCTCCAGCGCGCCATGGTCATGCTGCGGCGCAATCAGTTCCGCCAGAGAACTGCGTGGATTGACCAACGAGATGCACATCACATAGGACGCCATGGCCACGGATGGGTCCCCACGCTCGATACGGGCCATTGTGGGTTGCGAAACGCCCAGCCTCATGGCCCATTGCGCCTGTGATTCACCACGACGCTTGCGTGCAATCGCAATGTTCAGGACCAGCTGTTTGATCTGCTGCAGCACGATTTCCGGGTAGTCCGAGGGCGGCGTATTTTGGCGAGGCATTCATAGATATTAGTGTTCAGCCCAAAAAATACAAATCTATAAATAAAACCACCCACGGGTTTACCCTGATGCTCTCAGGGTTTGTGCAGGCCTGAAAAAATTAGCGTACAGTTTTGTACGTTTAATGCTTTTGCCTTCACCCCATGACCACCAAAGAACGCCAACCCCGCAGTGATGCGCTGGCCCATCGCAGCCAGTTGCTCGATGCGGCCCTGCATGTGTTTACCGAGCAGGGGGTGACGGTGGCTTTGGATGTGGTGGCCGAGCGCGCCGGGGTGAGCCGCACGACGCTGTACCGCAATTTTGCGGACCGCTCGGCGCTGCTGCGGGCCTTGCTGATCCATATCCTGGAGCGGCTGGCCGCCAAGGCCCATGCCTTGAGTGAGACGGGTGATGCCGATGCGCTGTTCGAGTTTCTGCGCCTCTGGGCGCATGACTCGGTGCTGACCGTTCCGCTGACCGATTACTGGCGCTCGCTGCCGCTTGATGACCCCTTGGTCGTCGACCTGCGCGCGCGCCTGTTGGCGCTGGTGACGCCCTTGCTGCTGCAAGCCAAGGCGGCAGGGCGCTGCCGGGAGGATCTGCAGGGCGCTGATCTGCTGCTGATTGTGGGCATGTTCAGCGCGGCGCGGCGCGGCCGCACGCCGGCCGAGCGCCTGCAGCTGAGCGACCGCGCCTGGCAGCTGATCACCGAGGGCCTGCGCATGGATGCCAGGGAGACGGTATGAACGCGCCTGCCTTTCGCTATGTCGAGCAACCCCCGGATTGGGAGACGCATGAGCGCCCCGTGCTGCCGGGCTCGCCCGCGCGGCTGCAGCATACGCTGCCCCGGCGCATCGCCTACATCATGGTGGGTCTGTTTGTCGGGCTGGTTGGGGGTCTGGGCAATGGCCTGGTCACGGCCAACCTCACCTCGATTCAGGGCCAGCTGGGCCTGACGGCGGTCGAGGCCGCCTGGCTGCCTGCGGCCTATGTGATGGTCAATGTGACGGCCAACCTGCTGGTCTTCAAAAGCCGCCAGCAGCTGGGTCTGCGGGTGTTTGCCGAATGGGGCCTGGGCATCTATGCGCTCTTGGCGCTGCTGCACGTGTTTGTCGAAGGCTACACCATGTCCATCGTGGTGCGGGCCGTCGCTGGTTTTGCCGGTGCCACCACCACCTCGCTGGCCGTCATGTATGTGATGCAGGGCTTTCCGGCTTCCAAGGTACCCTCGGCCTTCATCCTGGGCATGAACATGTCCTCGATCGCCGTGCCGCTGGCCTGGGTGCTGTCGCCTTCGCTGGTCAACGTCAACCCCTGGCCCCATCTGTATGCATTCGAGGCGGGTCTGGCGCTGATGGCCTTTGCCGCCGTGGTGGTGCTCAAGCTGCCGCGCGGCCTGCAGATCCATGTGTTCGAGCCGCTGGATTTTGTGACCTTCCTGCTGGTGGCGCCTGCGGTGGGTCTGCTGTGCGCGGTGCTGGCCCAGGGCGTCAATGCCTGGTGGTTCAACGCCCCCTGGCTGGCCTATGCGCTGATCGCGTCGCTGGTGCTGTTTGCGCTGGCCGCCCTGCTGGAATACAGCCGGCGCACGCCGCTGATCCAGCTGCGCTGGCTGATGCACCCCACGACGCTGACCTTCATGGCCGGCGCCATCATGATGCGTTTCATGATCTCGGAGCAGAACTATGGCGTGGTCGGCCTGCTGCGCGCGATGGGCGTGGTGCCCGAGCAGCTGCAGGCGCTGTACGGCGTCATTTTTGTCGGCATGCTGCTGGGCGTGATCGTGGGTGCTGCCACCTTCAGCCCCCAGGCCATCCTGCCGCAGATCCTGACCTCGATCCTGCTGATCGGCGTGGGCGGCTGGCTGGATCTGCACTCCACCAGCCTGAGCCGTCCGCATGACTTTTTCTTCAGCCAGTTCCTGATCGCGTTCTCGGCGGCGCTGTTCATGGGGCCGGTGATGATGATCGGCATCCAGCGCGCGCTGGGCAAGGGGCTGGACCACATGGTCACCTTTGTCGTGCTGTTCTCGGTCACCCAAAGTCTGGGCGGTCTGCTCGGCCCCGCGCTGCTGGGCAGCATCCAGCAGCAGCGCGCCCAGCTCTACACGCAGGCGATTGCGGCCGATATGCCGGTGACCAACCCGCTGGTTGCGCAGCGCCTGGCCCAGCAGTCGCAGTCGCTCGGCCGCACCATCACCGACCCGGTGCAGCGCGGCGCCCAAAGCCAGGCCCAGCTGGTGCAAGTGATCCGGCGTGAGGCGGCGGTGCGCGCCTTCAACGATGTGTTCCGCGTGATTGGCGCGATGGCGCTGGCCTTTCTGGCCTGGGCGTTCTACCGCGTGCTGCGCCAGCACATGCTGGCCTGGCTGGCGCGGCGCCGGGGTGAGCTGCCGGCGCCCGTCTGACCTCCATCCCCTTTTTCGATCCCTATCTACAAAGCAACAACAATGGCTGATACTGAAAAACCCACCCCCCAAGCGGCCCCCGCTCCCGCAGCGCAGCCCGCTGCCCCCCAAGCCACGGCGGCTGCGGCCGCCGCATCGGCTGCCCAAGCGTCGGCAGCCGCTGCTACGGCAGCCACCCCGGCACCCACAGCATCGCCGACGGCCAAGCTGATCCGGCCCAGCCGCCGCGCGGTGCTGACCATGGCGGTCGTCGCATTGGCCGGCGTGCTGCTGGTGCTCTGGGCCTGGAAGCTGCCGCCCTTTGCCTCCGACGTGATGCGCACCGACAACGCCTATGTGCGCGGCCAGATCACTGTGCTGGCGCCCCAGGTCAGCGGCTATGTGACGGAAGTGAACGTGCAGGACTATGCCCATGTCAAGCGCGGTGATGTGCTGCTGCGCATCGATGACCGCATCTATGCCGAAAAAGTGGCCCAGGCCCAGGCGCAGCTCGACAATGCCCGCGCGCAGCTGGCCAACTCGGACCAGACCCAGGCGCAAAACCGGGCCAACCTGGGTGCGCGCCAGGCCAGCCTGTCGGCGGTGGACGCCGAAGCGCGCCGCGCGGCAGCCGATCTGCAGCGGGTCGAGGACCTGGCCGCGCGCGGCTCGGTGTCGCTGCGCGAGCGCGACCAGTCGCGTGCTACCAGCCAGCTGGCCAAGGCCAATGTGCAAAAGGCGCAGGCCGATATCCGCATTGGCGAGCAGAGCATCAAATCCACCCAGGTGGCACGCGCCAGCCTGGAAGCGCAGGTGAAGGCCGCCCAAGCCCAGCTGGGCCTGGCCCAGATCGACCTGGACAACACCGTGGTGCGTGCGCCGCGCGATGGCCAGATCAGCGAGGCCTCGGTGCGCCTGGGCCAGTATGTGGCCTCGGGCACGCAGCTGCTGTTCCTGGTGCCCGAGCAGCTGTGGGTGGTGGCCAACTTCAAGGAAACCCAGATCGCCCACATGCAGCAGGGCCAGGCGGCGAGCTTCTATGTCGATGCGCTCGAAGGCGCCGAGCTGACTGGCCGTATCGAGCAGATGGCACCGGCCACCGGCTCGGAGTTCAGCGTCATCAAGGCCGACAACGCATCGGGCAACTTCATCAAGATCGTGCAGCGGCTGCCGATCCGCATTGCGATCGACCCGAACCAGCCGCTCGCCGCCCGCCTGCGCCCGGGCATGTCCGTCGAAGTGCATGTGGACACGCGCGCAGCCAAGGCCGCAGCGCAAGGAGACCGGCCATGACCCGCAGCCGGTTTTTGCAAGGCTCGGCCGCCACCACGCTGACGGTCCTGGGCATGGCCCTGCTGCTGGCCGGTTGTGCGCCGGCACTGCGCCAGGCGCCCACCGATGCGGCCGTCACCGTGCCCAGCACCTGGGCGCAGACCGAGGCTGCTGCCACCAGCGGGCCGCAAGCGGCGGTGCCCACCGCCTGGTGGCAGGCCTTTGGCGATGAAAAGCTCAACGGCTATGTGCAGGCGGCGCTGGCGCGCAATGCCAACCTGCAGGTGGCCGGCACCCGAGTGGCCGCAGCCCGCGCCCAGCTGGCGGCGGCCGATGCCGCGCTGCAACCCAGCCTGTCGCTGGGCGCCAATGTGGGCGCCACCCACACCTTGACCACCTCGGGCATCACCACCAGCCGCTCCGTCCAGCCCCAACTGCAGGCCAGCTGGGAGCCCGATCTCTGGGGCCGCCTGGGTGACCGAAGTACCGCAGCCGATCTGCAGTACCGCGCCAGCCAGGCCGACCGCGATGCGGTGGCGCTGACGGTGGCGGCCACCACGGCCCAGGCCTATGTCGATCTGCTGGGCCGCGAGGCGCAGCTGGCCCAGACGCGCCAGACCCTGCAGACCCGCAGCACCGCGCTGCAACTGGCGCGGGACCAGGAATCGGTGGGCTATATCTCGCGCCTGCAGGTGACGCAGGCGCAGGCCGAGTACGAGGCCATCCAGGGCCAGATCCCGCCGCTGGAGCTGGCCATTGCGCGCCAGTACAACGCGTTGCAATTGCTGGCCGGTGACGTGCCCGCCGTGCGCGATACGGCTGCGGCCGACGGCCAGGGCTTTGCCCGGCTGCAGATGCCGGTGGTGCCCGCTGCACTGCCCTCGTCCCTGCTGCGGCGCCGGCCGGACCTGGTGCAGGCCGAGCTGAACCTGGCCGCCAGCGATGCCAGCCTGCGCGCCAGCCGCGCCGCCTACCTGCCCCAGGTCAACCTCAGCGCCAGCGCGGGGCGGCTGTTTGTCAATGCGCTGCAATACAACCCCATCAATGTCTGGAGCCTGGGCGCGAGCGCGCTGGCGCCGCTGTTGGATGGCGGCCGGCTCGACGCGCAGTACGACAGCGCCACGGCCCAGCGCGACCAGGCCGCCTACGCCTACCGGGGCGCGGTGCTGTCGGCCCTGGGCGATGTGGAAAACGCGCTGGTGGGCGTGCAGCGCCTGGCCGAGCAGGAGCAGGCCGCCGAGCGCCGCCGCGCCGTGCTGGCCCAGACCCTGGGTTATGCCAAGGACCGCTACGAGGCGGGCTATGCGTCCTACTTGGAGCAGATCGATGCCCAGCGCAACCTGTTCCAGGCCGAGACCGAGCTGGTGAACCTGCGCCAAAGCCGGCTGGACAACCAGATTGCGCTGTACCGCGCGCTGGGCGGGGGCTGGTCGGCCGATGCGGTGTTGCCGGCCGCCGCTGCGCAACCCGCCGCCGCAGATTAGGCGGGGCTTAAGCCGGGCGCAAAGCGTTGCGCCCAGCCCTCAGGCAGGCCTTGCCAGGGGTGATCCCGGCCTGGCGGGCGTTGGCGCCGCCGCATAATGCGCGAATGCCCCATTCTGGGGCGTTTTGTGCAGAAAGGCGGTGCGCCTGCGCCTTCTGCAGCTGCCGGGTATTGCTGCCATGTCTGAGACTGTTGTTTTGCGGGGGCCCGAGCGCCCCGATCTGTTGCGCCACGAGGTGCTGGCCGATGTGTTCGAGGCCACCGCCTATGCCCACCCCGAGCAGGTGGCGCTGATGGCCGGCGCGCGGCAGCTGACCTATGCCCAGCTCGATGCCGACGCCAGCCGTGCGGCACACCGGCTGATGGAGGCGGGCATCGGCCCGGGCGATATGGTGGGCCTGTGGCTGCCGCGCGGCATCGCGCTGCTCAGCGTGCAGCTGGCCATTGCCAAGACGGGCGCCGCCTGGCTGCCCTTTGACAGCGAGACACCGCCCGAGCGCATTGCGACCTGCCTCGAAGACGCCAGTGCCAAGGCGCTGCTGATGGCCGCTGCCACGCCCCAGCAGGGCCTGCGCGATGCCCAGGTGCTGTGCCCGCTGCTGACCGATCTGGACCTGCTGGCCGAGCTGCCCGCTGGCACCCCGCTGCGCCGGCGCAGCAATGCCCAGCCCGGCGATCCGGCCTATGTGATCTACACCAGCGGCTCGACCGGCAAGCCCAAGGGCATCGCCATCAACCAGGGCAGCATCTGCCACTTTTTGCGCAGCGAGAATGCGCGCCTGGGCGTGCGCCTGGGTGACAAGGTCTACCAGGGCTTCTCGGTGGCCTTTGACATGTCGTTCGAGGAGATCTGGATCAGCTACCTGGTGGGCGCCACCTTGTGGATAGCGCCGCGCGAGATTGCCGGCGACCCCGAGGCGCTACCGCAGGCCTTGCTGGAGCAGCAGGTCACCGTGCTGCATGCCGTGCCCACGTTGCTGGCGCTGTTTGCGCAGGATGTGCCCAGCCTGCGCATCATCAACCTGGGTGGCGAGATGTGCCCCGAAGCGCTGGTCGATCGCTGGGCGCGCTCGGGCACCGGCGCGCCGCGCCAGCTGTTCAACACCTATGGGCCGACCGAGGCCACCGTATCGGCGAGCCTGGCCGAGCTGCTGGCGGGCGAGCCCGTCACCATCGGCACGCCGCTGCCCAACTACAGCATGGTGGTCGTGCAGGTGATCGAGGCGGACAGCTTTCCCGCCGGCACCGCGCCCCGCTTGGTGGGGCTGCCGGCCGGTGAGGTGGGCGAGCTGTGCATTACCGGCCCCGGCGTGGCCGCCGGCTACCTGGGCCGGCCCGAGCTGACGGCCGAGAAGTTCTTGGACAACCCCTGGCCGGCAGGGCCGCATGACACGCGCCTCTACCGCACCGGCGACCTGGCGCGCATCGATGAAAAAGGCCAGATGCAGTGCCTGGGCCGGGCCGATGACCAGGTGAAAATCCGTGGCTTTCGCGTCGAGCTGGGCGAGATCGAGGCCGTGCTGGCCCAGCAACCCGGTGTGGGCACCACGGCGGTGCTGCTGCGCAAGGATGACGGCATCGACCAGCTGGTGGCCTTTTATGTGCCGCTGGATACGCCCCCCAGCCATGCTGCGCTACGCAGCGCGCTGGCCGAGCGCCTGCCGCCCTATATGGTGCCGGCCCGCTTTGAGGCGCTGGCGCTGATGCCGCGCCTGACCTCGGGCAAGATCGACCGCAAGGCGCTGCGTGCCGCCGCGCTCAGTGCCGCGGTGGACAGCGGTGATTCGGACACCGCCGAGACCCCGGCCGAGGCGCTGCTGTTTGCCGCGCTGGCGCAGATGTTCCCGGGCCAGCCCATCCGCCGCTCGCTCGATTTCTTCAGCGACCTGGGCGGCCACTCGCTGTTTGCCGCGCGCCTGACCTCGGTGCTGCGCGCCGATGCGCGTTTTGCGCAGGCCACCGTCAGCACCATCTACCAGCAGCGCCGCGTGGGCGCGATTGCCCAGGCGCTGCAGGCCAGCATGGTGGCGGACGATGCGCCGGCTGCGGCGCCGCGCGCTTTCCGCGAGCATTCGGCGCTGCGCCGCTGGCGCTGTGGCGCTGCGCAGGCGGTGGCGATTCCTTTGCTGGTGCTGGTCAAGATGGCGCAATGGCTGGCGCCGTTCTTCACCTACCACTTCTTTACCGGTGACGAGAACGATTCGGTTGCCGTGGCCATTGCGGTGTCGGTGCTCGCCTTTGCGCTGGCCACGGTGCTGGAGTTTGTCGTGGCCTGGGCCGGCAAGTGGCTGATTGCCGGCCGCCTCAAGCCGGGGCGCTACCCGCTCTGGGGCCTGACCTATTTCCGCTGGTGGCTGGCCGACCGGCTCGTGGAAGCCGTGCCGGTGGGCATGATCACCGGCTCGTCGCTGTTTCCGCTGTGGCTGCGCGCGCTGGGCGCCAAGATCGGCAACGATGTGCTGCTGGGCTCGATGACGGTGCGCGCCCCGGATCTGCTGCGCATTGGCGCCGGAGCGAGCGTGGGCAATGTGGTGAGCCTGGAGAATGCCCGTGTCGAAGGCGGCTGGCTGCTGCTGGGCACGGTCGATATCGGTGCCGATGCCTGCATTGGCTCCTATGTGGTGCTGGAGGGCAATACCCGCCTGGGCGACTGGGCCCATCTGGAAGGGCAGTCGAGCCTGAGCGACGGCCAGGTGCAGCCCGCGCGCAGCGTCTGGACCGGCTCACCGGCCCAGCCCGTCTCGGACTTTGACACCAGCTGCATGCCCGAGCGCCTGCGGCCCAGCGCCGCCTGGCGCGCCTGGGAGATGCTGGTCTATGCGGTGGGTGGCCTGAGCATCGCGACCCTGTTCTTCATGCCGGTGTTCCCGGCGTTTTTGCTGATCGATTGGCTGGATGTGGACGCGATCTCGGTGCGGCCTTTGCTCGAAGACGGCACGGTCGATGCGCTGGGTGCCTTTATCCTGCGCTTTTTCAAGTTCTTTGTGCTGGCGCTGCCTGCCAGCCTGGTGCTGGTGGTCTGCACCATGCTGGTGGCCGCCTTGATCCGCTACCTGTTCCTGCCCCGGCTGCAGCCGGGCACCTGGTCGGTGCACAGCGGCCGCTACCTGGGCAAGTGGCTCACCAACCAGATCCAGGAGGGGAGCCTGGCGACCTTGCACGGCATCTATGCGACGGTGTTTTCGGCCAGCTGGTACCGCATGCTGGGCGCCAAGGTGGGCAAGCGCACCGAGCTGTCGACCGCGCTGGGCGTGGTGCCCGATATGCTGACCCTGGGCGACGAGTGCTTTGTGGCCGATGCGGTGATGCTGGGCGACGAGCGCATCGACGGCGGCTACATGACGGTGCAGCCCACGGTGGTCTCGCGCCGCAGCTTTATCGGCAATGGTGCCTATGTGCCCGATGGCTCGACCATCCCCGAAGGGGTGCTGATCGGGGTGATGTCGGCCGTGCCGCGCAATGCCGACATGCAGGCTGGCCAGACCTGGATTGGCTCGCCGGCCATCAACCTGCCGGCGCGCGAAGTCGTGCAGGGCTACCCCGACCACCTGACCTTTGCCCCGTCACGCCGCCGCGTGCTGGGCCGGGGCCTGGTCGAGGCCTTCCGCATTGGCGCGCCCCATGCGCTGGTGATTGCCGCCGGTTATGCGATTGTGCTGGACGCCATGCCGTTGGCAGCAGCGGGCCGCTGGGGCGCGGTGGTGCTGGATCTGGCCGTCGCCGGCATGGTCTTTGGCCTGGGCGCCTTCTGGGCGGTGGCGCTGTTCAAGTGGCTGCTGGTGGGGCGCTACCGCAAAAAGGCCGCGCCGATGTGGACGCCGTTCGTCTGGCTGTCTGAGGCGACGACCAGCATGTACGAAGGCATTGCCGTGCCCAATTTTCTGCGCTACCTGCGCGGCACGCCCTGGCTCAATCTGGCGATGAACCTGCTGGGTAGCAAGATTGCCAGCAGCGCCTACCTAGACACCACCGACATCACCGAGCATGACTGCGTGACCATTGGCGCGCACAGCGAGCTCAATGCGCTGTCTTGCCCGCAAACCCATTTGTTTGAAGACCGGGTGATGAAGGTCGATGACGTGGTGATTGGCGCGCGGGTCACGGTGGGCGCGCGCTGCACCGTGCTCTACAGCGCCGAGCTGGGCGATGGCGTGCAGCTGGGCCCAATGACCCTGGTGATGAAGGGCGAGCGCCTGCCCGCCGGCACCCGCTGGCAGGGCGCGCCGGCCGCGCCATGGCGGGCTTAGCATTGAACTGGACCAGGCAGCCGCTGGCCTTGCCGCCAGCACTGCAGGGCCGGGTGCAGGCCCAGGCGGTGGTGATGGCGGGCGCAGCGCCATCAGGCGCGCTGCCGCGCGAGACCATGCGCGAGGCCGTCTACCTGGCCATTGGCGAGACCTTGGCGCCACAGCTGGGCTGCGAGCCAGCGCAACTGGCCGTGCAGCGCCGGGCCGGCCAGGCGCCGCAGCTGCTGCGCAACGGGCAGGTGCTGCCAGGGTGGCAACTGTCCATCAGCTATGCCGATGCGCTGGCGGTGTGGGCTTGCACGCAAGGCGGCACTGTCGGTATTGATGTGCAGGGCCCGCCCGGGGATGCGCAGACCGATATCGATGCCGCTGGCTGGCCGGCGGTGGCTGCGCTGTACCTGGAGCCTGATGCGGCCGCCACACTGACCGGCTTGCAGCGCATGGATTGGCAGCGCGGCTTTGCCCGGCAATGGGCGCGGCTGGAAGCCCAGCTCAAATGCGCCGGGCTGGCACTGGCCGAAGCCGATCACCGGCAAAAGGGCTGGAATGCCGGCATCGCGCTCTGGGATCTGGACAGTGCTGCGGGCGCAGTTGCGCTGGCCTGGCGTGCCTCGGCCTAGGCTGCATCTGGTTTTTGGCGGGGCCGTTACACTGGCCTGCCCGCCCGCCGCTAGCAGAAAATGCGCAGCACCAGGCCCATATCGATACAACGAATAAATCGTTGGCGCGGCCGGGCTGCACTGCCATAGTGCGGCGTTTTGATTTTTTGCATGGAATGAAGGAATCTGTGATGCAACCCACCACTTATCTGCAAGGCCGCAACGGCTGGGCGCGCAGCGTCTGCACCCTGGCCATCGCCGGCGCAGTGGCCGGCATGGCATTTTCTGCCCAGGCATCGAACTTCCGCTGGACCCGCTCGGCCGACCTCTCGTCCTGGGATATCCATGCGCAAAATGTTGGGGTCAACAACTCGGTACACCGCGCCGTCTACGAAGCGCTGGTCGAGTACAACAGCCAGACGCAAAAGCCCGAGCCCTCGCTGGCGACCAAGTGGGAGCGCATCAACCCCAAGCAGCTGCGCATCACCTTGCGCGAAGGCGTGACCTTCAGCGATGGCTCGCCGCTGACGCCCGAGGACGTGAAGTTCTCGCTCGAGCGCGCCAAGGCCAAGAGCTCCGGCTTTGTGGTCTACACCCAGGGCATTGACCGCATCGAGGTGGTCAATGCCACCACCTTGGATATCTTCTCGGACGTGCCCAACCCGGTGCTGGTCAACCAGCTGACCGAGCTGCGCATCATGAGCAAGCCCTGGGCGGTGCAGCACCAGTCCGAGGTGCCCAAGGACATCAAGGCCAAGGATGAGAACTATGCCCACCGCCATGCGCTGGGCACCGGCCCCTATGTGCTCGACAGCTGGTCGCAGGATTCGCGCCTGGTGCTCAAGCGCAACCCGCAGTGGTGGGGCAAGGCCCAGTACCCCAGCAACATCACGCAGGCGGTCTACACGCCGATCAAGTCGGACGCCACGCGCACCGCCGCGCTGCTGTCGGGCGAGGTGGATTTCATCATCGACCCGAGCATGAACGACCTGCAGCGCATCAAGCAGGCACCCAACCTGCAGGTGCTCGAATCCGCCGCTGACCGCACCCTGTTCCTGGGCATGGACCAGTTCCGCGACGAGCTGCCCCAGTCCAGCGTCAAGGGCAAGAACCCTCTCAAGGATGTGCGCGTGCGCCAGGCGATGTACCAGTCGATTGACATGGGCACCATCCAGCGCGTGGTGATGCGCGGCCTGGCCCAGCCCACCGGCACCTTGATTGCCCACCATGTGAATGGCTGGACCAAGCAAGCTGATAAGCGCCTGGCTTTTGATGCCGAAGGCGCCAAAAAGCTGCTGGCCCAGGCGGGCTACCCCGATGGCTTTGAGTTCGAGTTCTCCTGCCCGGCCGGCCGCTACCCGAGCGACGAGCAGCTGTGCCAGGCCATCAGTGCCCAGTGGGCCAAGGTGGGCATCAAGGCCAAGCTGCGCACCTACCCGTTTGCGACCTACTTCCCGATGATCCAGCGCTACGAAGCCAGCGTGTATCTGCTGGGCTGGTCGGTGCCCACGTTCGATGCCTACTACAGCCTGCAGGCGCTGTTGCGCTCGCCTGGCGGCAGTGGCGACGGCAACTTCAACCTGGGCCGCTTCTCCGACCCGCAGCAAGATGCCATGATCGAGCGCGTCAAGACCGAGACCGATCTGAAGCTGCGCAACCAGCTGATCGAGAAGGTGCTGCTCAACGAGCACAAGGCCATCTCGCATATTCCGCTGTTCAACCTGATCACCCCTTGGGCGGCCAGCAAGAAGGTCAGCATCCCGACCCGCGCGGACAACTACATCGACTGGCGTCTGCTGAACGTGGCCCATTGACGGGCGGGTGAGAGGGCTACGGCGCCGCTGTCTGATAATGCCTGCATGCGCCTGATGCCTCTTCGCCGCTCCTTCTTGCTCATTTGTGCCGCTGCGGCGCTGCTGGGCTGTGCCTCCGAGCCGCCGCAGCCCGATCCCGAACCCGCGCTGGGCCAGGCCAGCCTGCCGGTGCAGCTGCTGATGACCGAGAGCTTTGTGCCTGTGCACCGGGCACTGGCCGGGCAGCTGATGATCCCCACCCAGATCCGCGCCGAGCCCGGCTACGGCGCGTCGCCTGCGGTGGCGCAGGCGCTGGCCCAGTACCTGCAGCAGGCGGGCTGTGTCGATCTGGTGCTGGCGCCGCGCGCGGTGTTGCAGCTGTTGCAGGCCCAGGGCCTGGTGCGGCCGGGGCGCCTCTACGATGTGGTGCGTTCACCGCTGATGGCCATCGTGCAGGCCGGCCGCCCCGTGCCGGAACTCCAGGACACGGAAGACGCCAAGAAGATGCTGGAGGCCACCCGCAGCATCGCCTACCCGTCAGCCGATGGCAGCGACTTTATCGAGCAAAAGCTGTTTCGCGAGCTGGATTTGACTGCCCAGGCGCTGCCCAAAAGCATCAAGGTATTTGGCCCGCAGGTGGCCCAGTTGGTGGCGCGGGGCGATGCGGAGCTGGGCCTGCTGCTGCGCAGCGAGCTGCCGCGCTCTGCCGAGTTGCAGGTGGTGGGCAAGATACCGCCCCCCCTGGCCTACGAGGCCGTCTACAGCGCCGGCATTGTTCGCCAGGCCTGCAGCACCGCAGGGGCCCAGCTGCTGGCCCGCTTCTACCAGCGCGAAGCGGCCATGCATGACTGGAACGGCTCAGGCTGGGAGCCGGTGGCAGGGGTATCGCGGCCGCCACCGCCGCCGGCCGAGCACCTGGATCCGGCTGAGTACCAGCCTTGAGACTGGGAGCGTCTCAGGCCTGGGCCAGCGCTGCCTGCACCGCAGGGCGCGCTGCCACGCGGGCGTAATGGGCGGCGACACGCGGAAACTCGTTGATATCCACGCCATCGCTCTTGAGCCAGCCGGCCATCGTGAACAGGTAGCCGTCGGCCACCGTGTACTGCTCGCCCATCACCCAGGTCTTGTCGCCCAGGTAGTGCTGCTCGATCAGCGCAAAGGCATCGCGCATGTTCTGCGGCACCTTGGCCTGCATGGCCTTTTGTGCGGCGTCGTCATCGGCCCAGCGCGCAGCGCGTGGGCGGTGGGCATGGCTGATGTGCACGGTCGAGGCCAGGTAGTTGTTGAACTCCTGCAGACGGGCGAGTTGGAACGGGTCGCTCAGCGGCGCCAGTTGTTTGTCCGGGTGGGTTTGCGCCACATACAGCAGCAGCGCGGCCGTCTCGGTCAGCACGCCTTGGGGGGTGACCAAGGCGGGCACGCGGCCCTTGGGGTTGATGGCCAGGTAGGCAGGCGTGCGCTGCGCGCCTTCGGCCATGTTCAGGCGCTGGGCCTCAAAGGCGGCGCCCGCCTCATGCAAGGCAATCAGCACGGCCTGTGCGCAGGTTCCGGGGGCGTAGTACAGGGTCAGGTCTTGGCTCATGGGGCTCCTTGGATGGGGGTTGGCGGCAGCGCCAGCGCATGGCGCCTGCCGTATCGCCTGGGGATGCTAATCGATTTGCCGGCCGCGCGCCGCGCTCGCCGTTACCATGGGTGTCTGTTCCGAAACGTCCACCCCATGGCCAAAGAAAAATCCGTTTACATCTGCAGCGAATGCGGCGGCACCAGCCCGCGCTGGCTGGGCAAGTGCCCCGCTTGCAATGCCTGGAACACCCTGGTGGAGAGCGCCGCCGAATCGGCAGGTGGCGGCAAGAACCGCCTGAGCCAGACCGGCCGCACCGGTTACGCCGGCCAGGCCCAGGCCGTCACGCCGCTGGCCGCCATCGAGGCCACCGAGGTGGCTCGCACCCCCAGCGGCATTGCCGAGCTGGACCGGGTGCTGGGCGGCGGCATTGTCGAAGGCGGGGTGGTGCTGATCGGCGGCGACCCGGGCATTGGCAAATCGACCTTGCTGCTGCAGGCGGTGGATGCGCTGCAGCGCCAGGGGCTGCCCGCCCTGTATGTGACCGGTGAGGAAAGTGGCGCGCAAGTGGCGCTGCGCTCGCGCCGGCTGGGGCTGGACAACAGCCAGGTCGATGTGCTGAGCGAGATCCAGCTGGAGAAGATTCTGGCCACCTGCGAGAGCAGGCAGCCGGCCATCGTCATCATCGACTCGATCCAAACCATGTACTCGGACCAGCTGAGTTCGGCCCCCGGCTCGGTGGCCCAGGTGCGCGAATGCGCGGCGCACCTGACGCGCATGGCCAAGAGCACCGGCATCGCGGTGGTACTGGTCGGCCATGTGACCAAGGAAGGCGCACTGGCCGGCCCGCGCGTGCTCGAACACATGGTCGATACCGTGCTGTACTTTGAAGGCGACACGCACAGCAGCTTCCGCCTGGTGCGCGCCATCAAGAACCGCTTTGGCGCCGTCAACGAGATTGGCGTCTTCGCGATGACGGAAAAAGGCCTCAAGGGCGTGAACAACCCCAGCGCCATCTTCCTGAGCCAGCACAGCGAGCCGGTGCCCGGCAGCTGCGTGCTCGTCACCCTGGAAGGCTCGCGCCCGCTGTTGGTCGAGATCCAGGCGCTGGTCGATGACGGCGGCCCCAGCCCGCGCCGCCTGTCGGTGGGCCTGGACCGCGACCGCCTGGCGATGCTGCTGGCCGTGCTCAACCGCCATGCCGGCGTGGCCTGCGCCGACCAGGATGTGTTTGTCAACGCCGTGGGCGGCGTTCGCATTGGCGAGCCAGCCGCTGACCTGGCTGTCATGCTCTCCATCACCAGCAGCCTGCGCGGCAAGGCACTGCCCAAGGGCTTTATCGCCTTTGGCGAGGTGGGCCTGGCCGGCGAAGTGCGCCCCGCCCCGCGCGGCCAGGAACGCCTGAAGGAAGCCGCCAAGCTGGGCTTTAGCGTCGCCGTGGTGCCCAGAGCCAATGCGCCCAAAAAGCCGATCGAGGGCATCACGATCCACCCGGTGGACCGGGTGGACGAGGCGATATCGCTGGTGCGGGGATTGGACTGAGCGTATGGCCGCTGCTGCCTTCGTGCGCGATGGCTTCGCGCTGGTCAATGGCGTGATGACTGCTGCCGAATGCACCGCAACGCTGGAGGCACCCCGGGGCCAAACCGGCGATGGCCCAGGTGCGCGCCATCTGCTGTCCTTGCCATGGTGCGAGCGGCTATCCAAGCAACTGCGCACGGCCCTGGGCTTGGCGGCATTGATTCCTCAAAGCCATAGGGCGGTGCAGTGCACGTATTTTGAAAAATCCAGAGATACCAACTGGCTGGTCGCCTTGCACCAGGACCTGGCAATTGCCGTCCAGGCCCGGGTCGAGCATCCTGCGTTGACGGGCTGGTCGGCCAAGGGTGGGACCCACTTTGTGCAAGCGCCGCAGCAGTTGCTGGAGCAGCTGGTGGCTGTGCGTGTGCATCTGGATGACTGCGGCCCCGATGACGGCCCTTTGCGGGTGGTGCCGGGCTCGCATGCCATGGGGATCATCGATGCCACGCGTGCCAGGCAGGTGCGCGACCGCCGTGGAGAAAAGACATGCCCTGCCGCACAAGGCGATGCCTTGGTCATGCGACCCTTGCTGCTGCATGCCTCCTCCAAAGCGACTGGCGGCAGTCGCCGGCGCGTGCTGCACTTTCTCTATGGCCCAGCGCAGCTCCCCTATGGGCTGGCTTGGGCTTGCGCGGTGTGACTGCGTTCAGAGAGAGGCGTTTTATGCCAGCCGCCCCTGGGGCCACAGATGCGCCGGGTCGTTGTACCCGGGCGTCGAGGGGTGGCCGGGGCTGACCAGGCCGTTGACCAGGCGCTCGTCGTCCACGGTGATCTGGTAGTTCAGCGCCGGCTGGTAGTCCTGCCATTGCTTCAAGGTGCGCGGGCCGGCGATGACCGCGCTGATGGCGTTGTGGGCCAGCACCCAGGCGGTGGCGAACTGCGCGGCGCTGATGCCTTGCTGCTCGGCGTGCTGCTGCACCTGCTGGGCGATCACGAGGGATTCGGGGCGGAACTCGGTCTGCAGGATGCGGGCATCCTGGCGGCCGGCGCGGCTGTCTTGGGGCGGCGCCATGCCGGGCTGGTACTTGCCGCTGAGCACGCCCCGCGCAATGGGGCTGAAGGGCACAACGCCGATGCCGAACTGCGCGCAGGCGGGCAGGATGTCGGTCTCGGGCATGCGGTTGAGCAGGTTGTAGTAGGGCTGGCAGACGACGGGCGGTGGCAGGCCGATCTCGCGCGCGGTGTAGACCGCTTCGACAATGCGCCAGCCGCGAAAGTTGGACAGGCCCCAGTACAGAATCTTGCCGCTGTCGATCAGCTGCTTGAGGGCATACAGGGGCTCATGCAGCTGCAGGCCGGCGCGGTCGCGGTGCAGGTAGAGGATGTCGATGCGGTCGGTCTGCAGGCGGCGCAGGCTGGCCTCGACCTCGCGCAGCATCCAGGCGCGCGAGTAATAGCCTTGGTTGGGCCCGCTGCCCATGGCGTTGCCCAGCTTGGTGGCCAGCACCCAGTCATCGCGCTGGCCTTGCAGCAGCTGGCCGACCATGCGTTCGGATTCGCCCTTGCTGTAGATATCGGCGGTGTCGATGAAGTTGACGCCCTGGGCGCGCGCATCGGCCACGATGGCGGCCGCCTCCTGGAGGTCGGTCTGGTCGGCGAACATCATCGTGCCCAGGCACAGGGCGGAGACTTGGAGGGGGCTGGCGCCCAGCTGGCGGTACTGCATCTTGGTCCTTCGGGAATCAGGTCGAGTTCCTCGATGCTAGCGGGCCGCCGCCGGTTTGTCAGTCACGGGCTGCGGCTTGCCCCGCCGCTCCCCTTGCTCAATCGAGACCGCTGTCGTCGCCTTCCTCGTCGTCGTCCTTTTCCAGCTGGCTGCGGTTTTGCAGCTGCTCGCGCATGCTGTCAGTGCCTTGCATGAACTGGTCCACCGAGGTGGTGGGCGCCCAGCGCCACTCAGGCGGCAGCATGGTGGACATGTACAGGTTGTCGCCCAGGCGCTTTTGCGTCTGCCACTGCAGGCCCAGCTTGGCGCCCACGCCCAGCACCAGCAGGCCGCCAACGGCCAGTGCCAAGGTACGGGCCGACACCAGGGTGGCCGCGCGCAGGTGGAGCCAGATGACCACAGCCATCAAGCTGAAGGACGCCAGGCTGGCAAAGCGGCTGAGCAGCGGCCAGGACAGCGCAAAGCCTGTTACCGACAGCAGCACATCGAGCAAGGCCATGGCGACCATGCCGACCGAGGCGATGCAGACATGGCGCCAAAAGCCCGTCACCCCGGTGAACAGCTTGCCCATCAGCGACCAGCCCAGTGCCCAGACCAGCAGGCCGCCCAGCATCCACAGCAAGATGGCGGGCAACTGGCGGGCCAGCGCCCCAGTTTCGGTGGCACCCAGCCAGGTGGTCCAGGCTGACAGCAGCACCAGCAGCACCAGGGCCATGGCCGTCAGCAGCCCTTGGGCGCGTGAGAACGGGCGCCAGCGCTGGGTGGCGGTCAGCGGCTGGGCGGTGCTGCGCAGGTTCAGCTGCACGCCCCGGCCCAGCGTCAGGCGCTGGCCGGGCTGCCAAGCAAATCGCTCACCGGCCTGGTAGTGGCGCCGGCCGTGCCAAACGCCATTGGTGCTGTCCAGCACCTCGACGTCGTAATGGCCTGCTTGCGGTTGGTGCAGGCGCACATGGCTGGGACCAATGCTGGGGTCCGTCAGCACCAGGTCATTGGTGGCGGCCCGGCCGATGGTGCAGGGCCAGGCAAACACCGGCAAGGCCATGGCCAAGCGGTGGCCGCGCTCAACGAGCTCCAGCACGGCGCCTTCGGGCTCCTGCGCCAGGGGTGGTGCCTGGGTGCTGGCTTCTTCGTGGTCGGGGGCGATGTCGGTCAATTCGGGGTAGTCGTGCTGGCTCATTGGGCGGCCTCGCTGGAGAAGCCTTGCAGATACTGGCGGGCCAGGCGCTGGGCATTGTCAAAACTCACGGCGCTGACGTTGAGGCGGCCGAGCACGCCCTGGCGCGGCTGGTCCACCGAGACGGCCAGCACGGTCAGGTCATAGAGGCCGCTGAACTTGCGGTAGGCGGCCATGCAGACGACGGCGCGCAGCGGCAGCTTGGCGTCGCCCGCGACAAAATCCTCGCGGCATTCATAGCCGGTGCGCACGCGGTTGCCGCGCTTGCGCATCGGCTCATTGGCAAAGCTGGCGCCATAGGTGTGCGCAAACTGCCAGGGGCTCAGGCGCGGCGCGTCATAGGCCTCGTAGCGCATGCCCAGGCCGCCGACATCGCCGTCACCGGTGAAGACCTCGCTGTCGATGCGGCATTGGCTGCGCTCAAAATCAAACAGCGATTCGCTGCGCCGCTCGCGGCCGTCGCCCCAGCAGCGCGCCAGCGTCTCGGACGGCACGGGCACGCGGTAGGGGCCATAGCGCTCTGTGCGGCTGCTGCCGCTCAGCACCCGGTCGACCAGGTCCTTCTGGTGCGCCATCAGCTGGCGCGTGACTTCGGCATGCATGGCGCCCTTGACCGGTGAGGCCTCGCGGCCCTGGGCGAGCAACTGCTCGACAAACTCCACCGGCACCAGAAAGCTCAGCTGCTCGGCGCCCAGTTGCTTGGCGACATTGACGCCGACCACACGGCCCTGGGTGTCGATGGCCGGGCCACCGCTCATGCCCGGGTTCAAGGTGCCGCCAAAAAAGATGCGCGGGTAGAAGCTGCGCTGCACCAGGCCGTTGTAGGTGCCCTCGGTGATCGCAAAGCCGACATCAAGCGGGTTGCCCAGCGAGAAGATGCGCTCGCCCCCGCTCAGCGGCCGGCTGCTGGGGCGCAGCGGCAGCGCGCTGTAGTGGCGCTCCGTGGCCCCTTCTGCGCCTGCGCTGCTGTCCTTGGCCGGGGCCACGCGCAGCAGCGCCAGGTCATGCAGCACATCGATGGCCAGGAGCTGCACCGGTGCCTCCTGGCCGCTGACCGAGACCAGCACCGCGCGGTGGCGTTCTGGCTCCAGCGCCAGCTGGCTGACGACGTGGTAGTTGGTGATCAGCAGGCCGTCCTCGGAGACAAAAAAGCCCGAGCCGGTGCTGCTTTGCGTATTGGTCTGGCGGCGCAAGGTGCGGATCTGCACCAGCTTGTCGCGTGCGGCCATATAGGCTTGCTGGGCATCGGGCGAGGGCGGGGGAGCATCGGCGGCAGCCGCAGGGAGCTGGTTGGCGGCTGCAGGCGTTGCTGATGCCGTGGGCGCTGGCCCGGCGGCCTCGGCTGCGAGCGGGGTGGCCGCCTGTAGCAACGGTGCCTGGGCCAGGGCGGGCGCTGCCAGCACGGCAGCCAGCGCAAGCGCCAGGCCGTTGCGCCACAAAGAGGAAGATGAGCAATGGGTCATGGTGTCGGGGTTCGCGTCTTGGATGGGGCCACAGACGCAGGAGCGGGCAAGCCAGTAGCCTGGCATGCTATCAAAATAAAAGTGGCGCTGCACCTGGGGCAGGTGTTATGGCACCTATGCATTGGCCGACATGGCGAATGACGAGACCGCCATGTATGCCTCAGTGCCGCTGCTCATAAGCCTGGGTGACGCCATGGGCAATGGCATCGCTGATCAGGTTGCTCAGCCCGCTCCAGGCGATCTGTATGCCCAGGCACAGCAGGATGAACGCGGAGATGCGCAGAAACACAATCGTGCCGGTCTCGCCAAGGGGTTTGAGCAGCTTGTCGGCATAACGGTTACACAGCAGCAAGATGATGCCCACCACCAGGCTGCCGACCGCCGCCCCCATGACGTTGACCACGGTGATGCCTGGCGAGCTGCGGTCGAGCAGGCTCACGCCGATCGTGATCGTGGCCGCCAGGCTGCCCGGGCCATAGGTGAGCGGGAAGGTCAGCGGGTAGAACGCGCGGCGGCGTGCCATCTCGGGTGTGAAGGCCTCGGCCAGCTTCTCGGTGCGCCCTTCGGTGGAGTTGGTGTTGATCATGTTCCAGCCAATGACGGAGACGAGCAGGCCGCCGCCCAGCCGGACGACATCGATGGACAGGCCGAACATCTCGAGCAGGTAGGAGCCCACCAGCATGAAAAAGATCAGCAGCAAGGTCACATTGACGGCGATGCGGGTGGCGATGCTGCGGCGGGTGGCGTTGGAGGCCCCTTCGGTCAGCGTCAGGAAGATGGCCGAGACACTCACGGGGTTCAGGATCGGCAGCATGGTGGCGACCACCAGCAAAAAGCTCTTGCTGAAGGCGGCAAAGGCAATGGCAAAACTCATGGAAGGGCACCAGGCAATAGGACGGTTTGGCGCGCTAGCATGCCAGCCAACGCGGTGTTGCGCTAGGGCCTGCGGCCGGCGGTGTTGGGCCAAAGGTACGCCTGCCGCCGCTGAGCCCTGGGGCCAAGGCGCGCAAACAATTGGCCCCTGGCGACAAGGGCATCTGCACAGGCAGTGGACAATAGCGCCATGAACTGGAGAAACATACTGATCCCCATTGGCCTGTTGGTGCTGCTGGGGGCTGCTTACCAAAATTACAAATGGATGGGCGTGCTGGCCGTCAGTGGCGGCATTGTGCTGTGGCTGATGCTGCACTTCACCCGTCTGATGACCATCATGAAGCGCGCGTCCGAGCGCCCTTTGGGCTATGTGGCCAGCGCCGTCATGCTCAATGCCAAGCTCAAAGCCAATGTGCCGCTGGTCCATGTGGTTGCCATGACGCGCTCGCTGGGCCTGCGCCAGTCGCAGGCTTTGGAGCAGCCCGAGGTGTTTGTATGGCGCGACAACACGGACTCCAGCGTCACCTGCGAGTTTGTGCACGGACGACTGCAAAAATGGACACTGCAGCGCCCCAGCGACACGCCGCAGGGGGCGGGCAGCCACGCCAACCCTCAGCCTTGAGGCAGGCTTACTTGTAACAAGGGCGACCTGCCGAGCGCTTGCGCACGCCTTTTAGGCGGGGTTGGCGCGCAATTCTGAGGTGCGTGGTCTGCATCTTCTGCCAAGTCGGGCGCCGTCCACGTAAAATCACTGCCCAGCATGGGAGCCCCTGGGGGCTGGTCCCCACCATTTGCCCGTGCCCACAGAATCATCGATAGCCAGTCCGCCCCAGGGGTGCAGGGCTGGCGCAGGAAAGTTGAAAACCATGACGCAGGCAGTTGTTGAGTTGCTGGCCAAAGACCTGAACGCCCAAGGCGGCGTGTTTTGCCCCAACCCCAAGGCAGATATGAAATTGTGGAGTGGCCACCCCCGCGTCTTTCTGGACGTGGGCCACAGCGGTGAGGCCAAGTGCCCCTACTGCGGTACGGTGTATCGCCTCAAGGCGGGCGAAACCTTCCACGGCGGCCATTGAGTGACTGATTCCCCATTGGGCGGCGCTGCAGCTTCGCGCAGGCTGACGCTGACCATTGGCATCCTCACCCTCAACGAAGAAGACAACATCGAGGCCTGCTTGCGCAGCGCCTCGTTTGCCGACCAGGTGGTGGTGGTGGACAGTGGCAGTGTGGACCGCACCACGGCCATAGCTTGCGGCCTCGGTGCCCAGGTGTTTCGCTACGAGGACTGGCAGGGCTTTGCCTTGCAGCGCAACCGGCTGCTCAGCCACGCCAAGGGAGACTATGTGTTCTTCCTCGATGCCGATGAAACCATCTCTCCTGCTTTCCGCGAGGAGCTGGAAGCCATCGTCCAGTCGGGCGAGGAGGCGATCTGGATGGTGCGCTGGCGCATGGTCGCTTTCGGCAAGGAGCTCAAATACCTGCGCTCCACCGCCAAGGTCGAGCGCCTGTTCTGGCGCGGTTTGCTGCGCGAATACACCGGCGTGGTGCACGAAGAGGCGCAGCTGAGCCGCGCCAATGTGACGCGCCACCTGATGCGCACGCCGCTGCTGCACCATTCGCGCAGCACCGTGCATTCCAGCCTGGAAAAACTCACCCAGTACGCGATGCTGGGCGCGGCCAAGCGCGCCGAAGAGGGCGTGCGCGGCGGTATCTTGCGCGGTCTGGCCTCGTCGGTGGCCATGTTTGTGCGTCTTTACTTCTTCCATTTCGGCATCCTATGTGGGGGCGCGGGCTTTTTGTACTGCGTCTTTGTCGCGCTCGAGAGCTTCTTCCGCTATGTGGCCCTGGCCTATGACCGCCCGTATCTGAGCGGAGACGTACGCCGATGAGCCTGGCTGCGGCGGGGTCCGCTGCACCCACGCCCGCGATGCGGGCCAGCCAGCTGGCGGCTTTTTTGGTGCCCGGTGTGGCGCTGACCTTGCCCTCGGGCTACTCCTTTGGCGCTGCCGTGCTGGCGCTGGCCAGCCTCGTATTTGTGCGCCAGTGGTGGGGCCGCAGCTGGGACCGCCGCGCGATCGCCTGGGCGCTGATGCTGGCCGCCATGGCTGTGTTGTGGACCATGAGCTTTGATGACTGGCATCTGCGCTCGCGCAGCGACCAGTTCGTCAAATATGCGCTGGCCATCACCGGCCTGGGTTTTTTGCAGACCTGTGCGCCCCGGGTCCGGCCGCTGGGCTGGGGCATGTTGGCCGGTGCGCTGGGCGCGGGCCTGGTCGCCGTCTACCAGACGGGCTGGACCGATGCCCACCGTGCCAACGGCTTTACCAATGCGATCCAGTTCAGCGGCATTGCGCTGGTGCTGGCGCTGGCCTGCTGCTTTGGCGTGCTGCTGCTGTGGCGCTCACTGGTGGCCTGGCAGCGCGCCTTGGGCTTGGTGTGCAGCCTGTTCGGCTTGCTCGCCGTCATCCTGTCCGATACGCGCGGCAGCTGGATCGTGCTGCCCTTTGTGCTGCTGATTGGCGCGGTACTGCTGTGGCGCTGCGGCCTGCGCAAACCGGTGGGCCTGGGCCTGCTGGCCGCCGTGCTGGGCATTGGCGGGCTGGTCTCGCTCAAAGGCGACGAGATGGCCCAGCGCTACCACACCGCCGTGCACGAGGTGCAGAGCTACGAGGTGCAGGACCGCGATGCGGCAGAGACCTCGGTGGGCCAACGCCTGGCCCACTGGCACCTGGCCTGGCACATGGGGCTGGACAAGCCGCTGACCGGCTGGGGCCTCAAAGGTTATATCGCCGAGAAGGCCCGCCGCGTGCAAGCAGGCGAGGCCAGTGCCTCGGTCCTCCCCTACGACCATGCCCATAACGAGCTGCTGGACATGTTTGCCAAGCGCGGCCTGGTCGGGGTGGCGCTGCTGCTGGCTTTCTATGCCGTGCCGCTGCTGATCTTCTGGCCCACGCAAAAGCGCATGGCCCAGTGCCCCGGCGCACCGATGGACCGCCAGATCCTCTACCTGCGCATGCTGGGCATCATGGTGCCGCTGTGCTACATGGGCTTTGGCCTGACCCAGGTGTTCTTTGCCCATAACAGCGGGCATCTGTTCTATGTCTACCTGCTGGTGCTGGTGCTGGGCGCGCTGATTGGGCGTGAGCGCGCACTGCTGGCCTTGCACCCCAGACGCTGAACCCAGCGCTTTGCCAGGCAGAATCTGCGTCAGCTTTGGCGGCGGTGCCACTCGCGCGCCAGTAGCGCATAGATGTATTCATCACCCCACTGGCCGTTGAACTGGTCGTTCTCGATCAGGTGCGCCTCACGCCGCATGCCCAGGCGCTCGACCACGCCTACCGAGCCCTGGTTGGCGGCATCCAGGCGCGCAAAAATACGGTGAAAGCCCAAGTCGCCAAACCCCTGCGCTAATGTGAGCGCCACCGCCTCAGTGGCATAGCCTTTGCCAGCATAGGCTGGATCAAAGATATAGCCCACTTCGGCCTGGCGCGCAGCGGCGCTGGCCAGCTTGAGCAAGGTCTCGCCCAGCAGGCAGCCATCGCTGCTGCGCACCACGGCAAAGCGCCGGGTGTCGCCCTCCTGCGCCAGGCGCTGGGGCAGCGCATCACGTGCGAACTGGGCCTGCAGTACAGCGGTGTCCTGCGGTGCATCGGCATACAGGTAGCGGTAGACGGCAGGCTGGCGATGGTAGTGGGCGTAGGCCTCGAAATCGCTGGACATAAAGGCGCGCAGCTGAAGGCGGGGAGCGGAGGAGGGATGGGACATGCGGTGCCTGGCCTTCAAGCCACTTGGCGCGCGGCAAAGCGCGCTGCCGGCTCGATCAGCTGGGCCTGCGCTGCCACCAGCGGCAGATCGCGTGATCCTGCCAGCGTGCCCTTGACCAGCGAATACAAGGTGGCCGTCGCCAGCTCCAGCGCCTCCGGCAAGGGGCGGCCATCCATCAGGCGGCCCAGCAAGGTGGCGGCAAACACATCGCCCATGCCGTTGGGCAGCGGGTGCAGGTTGATGCGCGGCGTGGTCACCAGCCAGGCGCCCTGGCCGTTGACGGCCAAGGTGCCCAGTTGGTCGGCAGCGATATCGGGCGTGGCCAGGCTGGTGATGACAATGGTGTCCGGCCCCCGGCCACGCATCTGGCGCGCGACGGCGACGGCCTCTTCGGTGCTGGTCAGCTTGGTGCCGCTCAGCAACTCGAACTCGAACTGGTTGGGCGTGATGATGTTGGCAAACGGGATGGCCTGGTCGCGCAGAAAATCGGGGATGGCCGGGTTCACGAAGAGCCCCCGGCCCACATCGCCCATCACCGGGTCGCAGAGGTAGCGCAGCTGCGGGTTGGCCTGGCGGATGTCATTGACGGCATCGAGAATGGCCGCGCCGGTATCGGCATTGCCCAGGTAACCCGAGAGCACGGCGCCCACTTGGTGCAGCGCGCCGCGCTCGCGCAGGCCGGCGAGGATTTCGCGGATGTGTTCGGCGCTCAGGATCTGGCCCCGGAACTGCCCATAGCCCGTGTGGTTGCTGAACAAGACGGTATGCACCTGCAGCACCTCAAAACCCAGGCGCTGCAGCGCAAAGACTGCCGCCGAGTTGCCGACATAGCCCCAGGCCACATGCGATTGGATGGACAGGATGACGGGGCGAGCGGCGGGGCTGACGGAGCTAACGGCAGAGCTTTGGGCAGAGGGTGCGGCAGTGTTCACGGTAGGCAGTCTTTGCAAGGCCCGGACCAGGCTGCCGGGCGTTGGCTGCTATTGTGCGCCCGCTGCCTGCCACTCCACCTTGAGCTGCTGCAATAGTTGCGCAGCGGGCAGGGCTCGGGCCTGGGCCACACCCTGGCCGGCCCAGAGCGACAGGTACTGCGCATCGCCTGCCGCGCCCGCGAGCTTGCGCAGCGCGCCAGTCAGTGCGTTTTGCACCGGGTAGGGCGGAATGGCGGCCTCCTCGGCTTCGAGCGCATCGATCATCGCATTGCGGATGCCGCGTGCCGGCCGGCCCGAGATGGTGCGGGTGGTGACCGTGTCGGTGGCCTGGGCGGCAGCCAGCGCAGCGCGGTAGGCCGCGTTGATGGCCGATTCGGGGCAGACCAGAAAGGCCGTGCCCATTTGCACCGCCTGCGCGCCCAGCGCCTGGGCGGCGGCAATGCCGGCGCCATCCATGATGCCGCCCGCTGCAATCACCGGCAGCTGCAGCTGCTGCACGCAGTCGCGCACCAGTGGCAGGGTGGAGACCATCGACGAGGCATAGTCTGCCAAAAAGGTACCCCGGTGGCCGCCGGCTTCGCTGCCACTGGCGATGACCGCATCGGCCCCCACCGCCTGCCAGGCCAGCGCCTCGGCCACGGTAGTGGCCGTGCCCCAGACCTGGCTGCCTGCGGCCTGCAGGCGCTGCACCTGGGCGGCGCTGAGAATGCCGAAGGTAAAGCTGGCGACCGCCGGGCGGCAGGCGACGAGCGCATCGAGCTGCTGCGCAAAGTCTTCGCACCACTGCGCGGGCACGGCCGGCTCGGCGCCAAAGCGCGCATACAGCGGGGCCAGGCGCTGCAAGGCCTGCTGCACGGTGGCGGCATCGGGCGCGGGGGTGGCCTGCACAAACAGATTCATCGCAAAGGGCCGGTCGGTCTGCGCGCGCACCGCAGCGGCGGCTTCCGCCATCGCCTGGGGCGAGCGCATGCCGCAGCCCAGCGAGCCCAGGCCGCCGCCGGCGCTGACGGCAGCGGCCAGCGCCGGGCTGTCCGAGCCGGTCATCGGGCCTTGCACCACAGGCAGCTGCAGGTCCAGTTCTTGCATCACATCGCGGGTCATACGGTCTCCATCGCTGCTGTTAAAGGGGTAGGTGCGGCCGTCTGCAGGACCGCCAGCAATTGCTGCACCGCCGGCGTGGCATAGCCCTGGCGTGTGACAAACATCGTGGTGCAGGTGCCCAAGGGCTGGCTGTGTACGGGCAGCGGGTTGCGCTGCAGGTCGACCACGGTCTGGGGCACGACAGCCACGGCACTGCCTGCAGCCACTGCCGCGATGATCGCGTGGTAGGACGAGAGCTGCAGCACGCGCGTGGGAACCGGGCCATGGGCCTGCGCCATCCACTGCTCGCCAATGCGGCGGTAGGTGCAGCCATCGCTGAAACCGGCCAGGGTGCGGGGCAGCTCTCCCTCCAGGGTTTGGGCGGGGCGCAGCAGCAGCAGCGATTCTTCGTACAGTGGCACCAGATCGAGCGGCAGCGGCGCATCCACATCCGGAGGCGGCCAGGCGACCAGCGCGGCATCGAGCTGGTGATCCAGCACCTGCTCCATCAGCTGCAGCGAGGCGGCCGTTGACAGCTCCAGCTGCACCTGCGGGTGGCTGCGGTGGAAAGCGGCCAACGGCAGCGGCAGGCGTGCGGCAGCCGTGCTCTCCATCGAGCCCAGGCGCAGCCGCCCGCTGGGCTGCTGGCCGCGCAGGCTTTGCGTGGCCTCTTCGGCCAAGGTCAAGAGCTGGTTGGCATAGCGCTGCAGCTGCCGTCCCTCGGGTGTCAGCACCATGCGCCGGGCTTCGCGTACAAAAAGCGCGACGCCCAGCGACTCCTCCAGCTGCTGGATGCGGGTGGTGATATTGGACTGGGCGCGGCCCAGCTGCTGCGCAGCACGGGTGATGCTGCCGCTGGCAATGACCTGCTGAAAAATGGCGAGGGTGGCGAGATCCAACACGGCGGCATCTATCTTTTTTGAAGATGTTAATTTAACATAGCATCTCCAAAAAAGATACATAAGCACTAGGTCCGCACCATGCCACCCTCGGTCAGCTCCTCGGTTTCCTCTTCCACCTCCGCCCCCTCACTGCGCTGGGGCCAGCGCCCCTGGTGGGTGGCGGTGGCCGGCATGCTGGCGCTGGCCTCGGCCATGGGCGTGGGGCGCTTTGCCTTTACGCCCTTGATGCCGATGATGCTGCACGACGGCAGCATCGACCTGGCCCAGGGCAGCTGGCTGGCGATGAGCAACTACCTGGGCTACTTTGTCGGCTCGCTGGTCTGCATGGTGCTGCCCTGGGTGGCCCCGGGCTTGATGCAGCGCCTGCACCCCTCGCGCATGGTGCACTGGTGGCTGTTCATCACCGCAGTGCTGACGGCGGCGATGGCGCTGAACTGGCCTGGCGCCTGGGCCAGTCTGCGTTTTGTCTCGGGCGTGGCCAGTGCGGTGGTGTTTCTCAATATCACCTTGTGGTGCATGTCGCAGCTGGCGCATCTGGGGCGGCCGCAAATGGGCGGCCTGCTGTTTTGCGGCCCGGGCATCGGCATTGCGCTCACGGGCCTGGCCACCAGCGCGATGGTGGCGGCCGGCTGGCATGCGGTGAGCGCCTGGCTGGCGTTTGCGCTGCTGGCATTGGTGCTGTGGCTGATGGTGATGACGGTGGTGCGCGGGCCGCTGGCGCCGCCGCCAGCCCCCACGCAGGCGGGAGCCGCTGTGGCGCTCGCTCCCGAGGGTCCGGTGGATCGGCTGCTGCTGACCTTGGCTTACAGCCTGGCCGGCCTGGGCTATATCGTCACCGCCACCTACCTGCCGGTGATTGCGCGCGGCGCACTGCCGGCCGATTCGATCTGGCCCGACCTGTTCTGGCCCATGTTTGGCGGGGGCGTGGCGCTGGGTGCCTACCTCTCGACCCATTTGCCCGCCCGTTGGGACCGGCGCCGGCTCCTGATGGCCGGTTACGGCATCCAGGCGGTGTCGATTGCGATCAGCGCGCTGTGGCCCACGCCGCTGGGCTTTTCGCTGGGCAGCCTGCTGCTGGGCCTGCCGTTTACTGCGCTGACCTTTTTTGCGCTGCAAGAGGCGCGCCGCATCTGGCCGACTGCGCTCAGCAGCTTTCCGGGCCTGCTGACGGCTGCCTATGGGCTGGGCCAGATCGTGGGCCCGCCGATGGTCGCCTGGATGCTGGCCCACAGCGCCAGCACCCAGCAGGGCTTTGCCTACGGCCTGGCGGCTGCGGGCGGCGCGCTGGTGCTGGGCATGGTGATTCTGGCCGGCATGGTCTGGCGCCATCCGCACCAGGGCTGAGCGGCGGAAAGGCCGCTGGCAGCCCCGGGCAAAGGGGCTGCCAAACCAGGCGCTCCAAGGCACCCGGCCCGCACGTCCAACTCGCGAAACATTGTTTGACCTTGGGGTAAACTCCGGGGCGCAAACGTTTGCGCCTATGCAAACATGCGGCATCTCGCGGCTACTGCTGTGGATAGCGCCGCGTGATGCACAACAATCCTTCGGAGACTTA
Organism: Comamonas sp. 23; assembly: GCF_049601575.1. Lineage (NCBI taxonomy): Bacteria > Pseudomonadati > Pseudomonadota > Betaproteobacteria > Burkholderiales > Comamonadaceae > Comamonas > Comamonas sp. 23. The sequence continues at coordinate 509,095 of NZ_CP187127.1, forward strand.
TCTCATGCGCTTTACCCGCCGTACCCTGACTGCTGCGCTGGCTTTGGCCACCGTGGCTGGTTTTTCCCACCAAGCCGTCGCGGCTGACAAGCCCAAGGTGGCGCTGGTGATGAAATCGCTGGCCAACGAGTTCTTCCGCACGATGGAAGACGGCGCCAAGGCGCACCAGAAGGCCAATGCTGCCCAGTACACGCTGGTGGCGAACGGCATCAAGGACGAGACCGATACGGCCGCGCAGATCAAGATGGTCGAGCAGATGGTGGCCCAGCGCGTGCAGGCCATCGTGATTGCTCCGGCAGATTCCAAGGCGCTGGTGTCTGTGCTGAAAAATGCAGCAGACAAGGGCGTGCTGATCGTCAACATCGACAACAAGCTCGATGCCGATGCGCTCAAGAGCAAGGACCTGAACGTGCCGTTTGTCGGTCCGGACAACCGTGCCGGCGCCAAGCTGGTGGGCGATTTCCTGGGCAAGCAGCTGCAAGCCGGTGACAAGGTCGGTATCGTTGAAGGCGTCTCGACCACGTTCAACGCCCAGCAGCGCACCCTGGGCTTCCAGGATGCGATGAAGGCCGCTGGCGCCAATGTGGTCAGCCTGCAATCGGGCCAGTGGGAAATCGACAAGGGCAACACGGTGGCTGCCGGCATGCTGCGCGAGCACCCCGATCTGAAGGCGATCATGGCGGGCAACGACAGCATGGCGCTGGGCGTGGTCGCGGCGGTCAAGGCTTCGGGCCGCACCGGCAAGGTGCAGGTGGTGGGCTATGACAACATCGCCGCCATCAAGCCCATGCTCAAGGACGGCCGCGTGCTGGCCACTGCTGACCAGTACGCTGCCAAGCAGGCCGTGTTCGGTATCGAGATCGCGCTCAAGGCCCTGGCCGAGAAGAAAAAGCAGAGCGAGCTGCCCGCTGAGGTCAAGACCGATGTGGCCTTGGTGACCAAGGACAGCAAGTAACAACGGCGCACACCATGGCAACGACTGAGGCGCAAGGCGCCGGCACGCCACGCGTGCGTCTGCAGCAGATGGGCAAGGCCTACTCCGGCACCTTGGTGCTCGAGGGCGTGAGCCTGGATCTGCATGCGGGCGAGGTGATGGCGCTGACCGGAGAAAACGGCGCGGGCAAGAGCACCTTGTCCAAGATTCTGTGCGGGTTGGTGGATCCATCGCAGGGCCAGATGCAGCTCGATGGCAAGCCCTTTGCCCCCACATCGCGCCGCGATGCCGAGCGCCAGGGCGTGCGCATGGTGATGCAGGAGCTGGGCCTGGTGGCCACCTTGACGGTGGCCGAAAACCTGCTGCTCGGCCAGCTCCCCCACAAGATGGGCTGGCTCGACCATACCGCGATGCGGGCGCTGGCCCGCACCCAGCTGGCCAAGATCGGCATGGAGCATATCGACCCGGACACCCCCGTCTCGCAGCTGGGCATTGGCCAGCAGCAGATGGTGGAGATCGCCCGCAATCTGCAGGACGGCACGCGGGTGCTGGTGCTCGATGAGCCCACCGCCATGCTCACACTCAAGGAAACCGAGCACCTGTTCACGCAGATTGCGTTGCTCAAGGCGCGCGGTGTGGCCCTGGTCTATGTGTCGCACCGGCTCGAAGAGCTGCAGCGCATTGCCGACCGGGTGGCCGTGCTGCGCGATGGGCGCCTCGTCGATGTGCGGCCCATGCAGGGCGTGCAGGAACATGAGCTGGTCGAGCGCATGGTCGGCCATGCGGTGCAGGACAACGAAGGCCGGCCGCGCCGCACGCGTGGCGCGCTGCGCCTGTCTGCGAAAAATTTGCAACGCGGCGCGCAGGTGCGCGGCGTGAGTCTGTCGCTCTATGCGGGCGAAATCATGGGCCTGGCGGGCCTGGTCGGCTCGGGCCGTACCGAGCTGGTGCGCCTGCTGTTTGGTGCAGACCGCGCCGAGCAGGGTGAAATCAGTCTGCATGCCGCTGGCAGCGCGGCCGCGACGCACACGGTGGCGCCCAACTGGAGCAGTCCCGTGCAGGCCATCCGCGCCGGCATCGGCCTGGTGACCGAAGACCGCAAGTCGCAAGGCCTGCTGCTGTCGCAATCCATCCGCGCCAACACCACGTTGGCGGGCATGCACAAGATAGCGCGCGGCGGCTGGTTGCAGCGCGCCAAGGAGAGCGAAGTGGCGCGCCATTTTGTCGAGCGCCTGCGCATCCGCTCGCGCAGCGCCGAGCAGGCCGTCTCCACCTTGAGCGGCGGCAACCAGCAAAAGGTGGTGTTTGCCCGCTGGCTGCACCAGCCCTGCGATGTGCTGCTGCTCGACGAGCCCACGCGCGGCGTCGATGTGGGCGCGCGCGCTGATATTTACCACGAGATCGACCGCATGTGCGACGACGGCAAGGCCGTCTTGATGGTCTCCAGCGACCTGCGTGAGTTGATGGCCATGTGCGACCGCATCGGCGTGATGCATGACGGCGAGCTGGTGGCCGTGTTCGAGCGCGGCCAGTGGAGCGACCAGCAGCTGCTGGCCGCCGCCTTTGGCAATGTGGATGAAGCCCCATCGGCCCACGCCGCAGCCCAGGCTGCAACCCCCGAATAAAAAAGCAGGCAAGAGGACCAAGCCATGACCACCCCCCTTTCCGCGCGCGCCAGCGCGCCTACGCCGTCGGCTGCCAAGGCCTCTTCGGGCCGCATGCAGGCCTGGGGCACCTATGTGGGCCTGTTTCTGGTGCTGGCCGCGATGGTCGCGCTGTTCAGCTTCCTGAGCGAGTATTTCTGGAGCGCCGAGACCTTTGTCACCATCGCCAACGAGATTCCCGCGCTGGCGGTGATGGCTGTGGGCATGACCTTTGTGCTGATCCTGGCGGGCATTGACCTGTCGGTGGGCTCGGTGCTGGCGCTGTCGGCGGCAGTGGCGGCTCAGGCGATCCTGGTCTGGGGCCTCAACCCCTGGGCCGCAGGCGCGCTGGGCCTGCTCTGCGGCCTGCTGTGCGGCGCGGTGCTGGGCGCGATCTCGGTGGTCTGGCGCCTGCCGACCTTCATCGTGTCGCTGGGCATGCTCGAAGCGCTGCGCGGCGCAGCCTACCTGGTGACCGACTCGCGCACCCAGTATGTGGGTGATGCGATCTCGGGCCTGGCCGCGCCCATCGCCTATGGTGTCTCGTCCGCTTTTGTCATCGCCATCGTGGTGGTGGCGCTGGGCCAGATTGTGCTGACCCGCACCGTGTTTGGCCGCTATGTGGTGGGCATCGGCACCAATGAAGAGGCCATGCGCCTGGCCGGTATCGACCCGCGCCCCATCCGCATCCTGGTGTTTGCGCTGACCGGCCTGCTCGCCGGCCTGGCAGGCCTGATGCAGTCGGCGCGCCTCGAAGCAGCCGACCCCAACGCCGGCAGCGGCATGGAGCTGCAGGTGATTGCCGCCGTCGTGATTGGCGGCACCAGCCTGATGGGTGGGCGCGGCTCGGTGATCGCGACCTTCTTTGGCGTGCTGATCATCGCGGTGCTGGAAGCGGGCCTGGCCCAGATTGGCGCCAGCGAGCCTGCCAAGCGCATCATCACCGGCGCCGTGATCGTCGTGGCCGTGATCATCGACACGGTGCGCCAGCGCCGTGCCGCACGCCGGGCCTGACGGTGGCAATGAGCAGTATCAAGGATGTGGCGCGCCTGGCGGGCGTGTCCGTCACCACGGTCTCGCATGTGCTCAACAAGACGCGCGCGGTGCTGCCGGCCACGCAAGAGCGCGTGCTCGAAGCCGTGCAGACCCTGGGCTATGTGCCCAGCGCCGTGGCGCGCAGCCTCAAGATCAACGCCACGCACACCATCGGCATGCTGGTGCCGGACAACTCCAACCCCTACTTTGCCGAGCTGGTGCGCGCCGTCGAAGACGCCTGCTTTGCCGCCGGCTATGCACTGCTGCTGTGCAATACCGACAACCATGCCGGGCGCCAGCAGGTCTACCTGGATGTGCTGTCGCAAAAGCGGGTCGATGGCCTGATCGTGGCCTCGACCAGCGATGATGCGCTGATGTCCCAGCACCTGGCGCAGACGGCGCTGCCGATGGTGCTGATCGACCGGGCCATTGTCGGCCTGGAGCGGCCTTGCGTGCAGACCGACCATGTGCAAGGCGGCATGCTGGCCACCCAGCACCTGATGGCGCTGGGCCGCAAGCGCATTGCCTGTGTGGGCGGCCCGCAGGACCTGCAGTCCAGCGAGCAGCGGGTGCAGGGCTGGCGCCAGGCGCTGCAGCTGGTGGGCCTGCCCAGCGATTTGCTGGTGCATGGCGATTTCACCGCCAATGGTGGCTATGTGGCGATGCGGCGCCTGCTGCGCGACCGTGCCGCCGACCGGCCCACGGCCATATTTGCCTGCAACGACCTGATGGCCATGGGCGCGCTGCGCGCCGTGCATGAAGCGGGCCTGCAGGTGCCCCGCGATGTGGCCGTGGTGGGCTATGACGATATCGAGCTGGCGGGCTACACCCAGCCGGCGCTGACCACGGTGGCCCAGCCCACCCAGGCCATGGCCGAGCAAGCGCTGGCCTGGCTGCTCGAACGCATCCAGGCGGGCCGCGGCGCTGAGCCTGTCGCGGCGGCCACGCAGCTGCTGGTGCCGGCGCTGGTGACCCGCGAGAGCAGCCGGTCCCTGGCCCGGGCCGCCGTGCCGATTGCGATTGGAGAAAACCTGTGAATGTGCCTATCTTGAGCCAGGCCCCGCGTATCGTGGTGCTGGGCAGTTTGAACATGGACCTGGTGCTGCGCGTGCCGCATATGCCGCGCGCTGGCGAGACCATGCTGGGCCAGTCGCTCAGCCAGGTGCCTGGCGGCAAGGGCGGCAACCAGGCCGTCAGCTGCGCGCGCCAGGGGGCGGCCGTCAGCCTGCTGTCCTGCGTGGGCGAGGACGCCTATGCCGACCAGCTGCTCGCTGGCCTCGTGGCCGACCATATCGATGTGCAGCATGTGCAGCGCAGCGCGCGCGATGCCACCGGCGTGGCCGTCATCAGCGTCGATGACAGCGCCCAGAACCAGATCGTGGTGGTACCCGGCGCCAACCTGCGCTTGCAGGTGACCGAGCCGGTGCTGCGCCCGCTGCTGCAGGATGCCGCCTATGTGGTGCTGCAGTTCGAGACGCCGCTGGAAGAAGTGGACCAGGCCTTGCGCAGCGCGCGCGCCGTGGGCTGCAAGACGGTGCTCAACCCCTCGCCGGTGCAGCCGCTGCCCGATGCCTGGTGGCCTGCGATTGATGTGCTGGTGGTCAACGAAGCCGAGGCCGCGCAGCTGAGCGGCAGCCCGGTCGACAGCCCCGAGAGCGCCGCCCGCGCCGCGCGCTGGCTGCAGGCCAAGGGCGCCGGCCAGGTGGTGGTGACCCTGGGCAGCCAGGGCGCCGTCTGCTGCGATGCGCGCAGCGCCAGCACCGCAGAGGCCCCTGCCCATTGGCACCGCGCGCCCCAGGTGCAGGCGGTAGATACCACGGCCGCCGGCGACACCTTCCTGGGTGCGCTCACCGTGCAACTGGCCTCCGGCGCCAGCCTCGACGAGGCCACGCAGTGGGCCATCCGCGCCGCTGGCATTTGCGTGACGCGCGCCGGTGCGCAGCCTTCCATCCCCTTCCATGCCGAGGTCGCCACCCGCACCGAAGCCAGCCCCTGGAGTCCCGTATGAAGCGAGCCGCACTGTTGAATATCGAGTTGTCGCAGATCATCGCCAGCATGGGCCATGGCGATATGTTGGTGATTGGCGATGCCGGGCTGCCGGTGCCCCCCGGCGTGCGGCGCGTGGACCTGGCCGTGGCCCGTGGCGTGCCGAGCCTGGACCAGGTGCTGCAGGCCATCTTGAGCGAGCTGCAGGTGGAGACCGCCACCGTGGCCCTGGAGTGCCTGGACGGGCAGCAACTGCCGGCCTGGTACCAGCAGCGCCAAGCCGATGGCCTGCCGAGCGCGCCGCAATGCGTGCCGCATGAAGAGTTCAAGACCCTGAGCCGCCAGGCCGTGGCGGTGGTGCGCACCGGCGAATGCACACCGTACGCCAATATCGTGCTGCATTCGGGCGTGGTGTTTTAAGAAGGCGTCGCCCTGAAAGCGCTTGAATAAAAAAAGAGTCTCAGCCGCTAGGCAAGACCCTTTGGTGCGTGCTTGAGCCGCTGTCACACGTTGGGCGGAGGCAGCGCTTGTGCAGGTGCGGTGCGTGCCAGCGGTGCCAAAGGCAGGCGCAGCACAAAGACTGCGCCGCCACCGTCACGCCCCTCGCAGTGCACGCTGCCTTCGTGGCGTTCGGCAATCGAGCGCACCAGGGCCAGGCCCAGGCCCACACCGCCATGGCGTTCGCTGGCGCCAGGCATGCGGTAAAAAGATTCAAAAATGCGCTCGCGCTGGTCGGGCGGCACGCCGGGCCCCCGGTCGGCCACGCGGATCTCGGCATAGGCGCCTTGCTTGTCCAGGAACAGGGTGATCGGGCCCTGGGAGTAGCGGCGGGCGTTTTCCAGCAGGTTGCGCACGGCGCGGCGCAGCAGCTTGGCAATGCCGCGCACCTCGATCGCATCGCCGTGCATGTCGGCGACTTCCAGATCGGCCTCGACCCGCGCGCACTCTTCGGCGCACAGGCCGATGATGTCGATCATCTCGGGGGTGCCCACATCGGCCTCGCGCGCGCCCAGGCGGCTGGCCAGCAGGATCTCGTCGACCAGCTGGTCGAGCTCGGCGATATTGCGCTGGATCTCCTGCTTGAAGGTGGGCGAGGGCTTCTCGCCCATCAGCTCCACCCCCATGCGGATGCGGGTCAGCGGGCTGCGCAGCTCATGCGAGGAGTTGGCCAGCAGCGATTTGTGCGCCTGCACCAGTGCCTCGATGCGGGCGGCGGCGGCATTGAACTGCTCGGCCAGGTCGCTGACCTCGTCATTGCCGCGTACATCGACGCGCACGGACAGGTCGCCATCGCCAAACTGCTTGACGCCTTTGCGCAGCGCTTCGAGCCGGCCCATCAGGCGGCGGATGATGGGGAACACGCCGACCACGACGACGACACCGATGAGGCCCAGCATCCAGAAAAAGCCAAACGGCGGCTTGACCCAGAACCACCAGGGGCCCAGGTTGGGCGGCGGGGGGCGGTGGCCTTCGCCCCGGCCGGAGCGGCGCTGCAGCTCCATCTCGTAGGTGCGGCCCTGGTCGTCTTCAATCAGGTAGAGCACCAATTCGCTCGGGTCGCCGGGCTGGCGCACCGCCTCGCCATGCAGCAGCACTCCGCCATCGGCACTGCGGATCAGCAGCTCGCGCGCGGGCGGCTGCAGCGGCGTGGCGTTTTTCTCCGCCGCCGCCTGCCAGGCCCAGCCAATCACCAGGATCAGCACGGCCACGCCGCCCACCACGGTGAGCCAGATGCGCAGATAAAGCCGCTCGGCGAAGTATTTGTAGAGATGCATGCGTGCAAACGTGCAAAGGGGGCGCTAGCGCCGGGTCTCAGTCCTGCTGTTTGGCAAACACATAGCCCACGCCGCGCACGGTCAGGATACGGCGCGGGTTTTTCGCATCGGCCTCGATGGCGGCGCGGATGCGGCCCATGTGCACGTCGATGGAGCGGTCAAAGGCTTCGAGCTCGCGGCCGCGCACCGCTTCCATGATCTGGTCGCGGCTGAGCACGCGGCCGGCGCGCTCGGCGAGGGTGACCAGCAGGTCAAACTGGTAGCTGGTCAGGTCGGCGGGCTTGCCGCTGATGGTGACAGCCCGGGCGTCGCGGTCGATCTCCAGGCTGCCAAAGCGCAGCACCTGGCTGGCCGGGGCCGCGGCGCTGCCGCCATCGACGCGGCGGCGCAGAATGGCGCGGATGCGGGCGAGCAGCTCACGCGGCTCAAACGGCTTGGGCAGGTAGTCATCGGCGCCCACTTCGAGGCCGATGACGCGGTCCATCGGGTCGCCCTTGGCGGTGAGCATCAGGATAGGCACCTGGGCCGCGGGGCCGCTCAAGGTACGGATGCGGCGGCAGACCTCCAGGCCGTCCAGATCGGGCAGCATCAGGTCGAGGATGACCAGGTCGGGCGACTGGCCGCTGGCCGGGTCCTGCAGGGCCGACAGGCCGCTGGCGCCATCGGCCATGTGGCTGACCTGCAGCCCCGACTGGGCCAGATACTCGCTCACCATATTGGCCAGACGCTCGTCATCTTCGATCATCAACAGTTGGTGGGTATGCATGGCAGTCATGGTTATGGGCGGGAGAACCCGCAGATTTTGCTATAGGGGGCCATCGTGGCACGCTGGGGTCGCGCCGGATTGTCCCTGCCGTAAAGTTTGGTAAACCGCACCGAGCTCCTGTCAACGTTCTCAAAACTCCCCAGTGACAGGTCTGATGCGCGAGGCCAGCCAGACCAGCACCAGCACCGGCAGCCCCAAAAGCGCCGTCGATACAAAGAACTGCGCATAGCCAAAATGGTCCACGTACACGCCCGAGAAGCCGGCGATCCACTTGGGCAGCAGCATCATCATCGAGCTGAACAGCGCGTACTGCGTGGCCGAGTAGTTCACGTTTGTCAGGCTGGACAGGTAGGCGATAAAGGCGGCCGACGCAATACCGCCGGCCAGGTTGTCGGCCGAGACCACGGCAATCAGGCCCGCCAGGTCATGGCCGCGCGTGGCCAGCCAGGCAAACAGCAGGTTGCTGCCCGCTGAGAGCACCGCGCCCAGCATCAAGACCCGCATCACGCCGATGCGCATCGAGATCACGCCGCCAATAAAGGCGCCGACCAGGGTCATGATGACGCCAAAGATCTTGCTGACCGAGGCGACCTCGGCCTCGGTGTAGCCCATGTCCACATAGAAAGGGTTGGCCATGATGCCCATCACCACGTCCGAGATGCGGTAGATCGCAATCAAGGCCAGGATCAGCACTGCATGCCAGCCGTAGCGGCCGATGAAGTCGGCAAACGGGGCGACCAGTGCCTCCTGCAGCCACTGGGCGGCATTGCGGGCGGGGGTCATGGGCTTGGCCGCCGGCTCAGGCGACAGCAGCACGGTGACCACGCCCACCAGCATCGAGGCGGCCATCACCATATAGGCAAAGCCCCAGGCCTGGCGCTGGTAGTCGCCCGCGCCCTCTTGCAGGCCCAGGGCCACCAGCCACAGCACGCCGGCGCCGGCCCAGATCATCGCGATGCGGTAGCCGGTCTGGTAGGTGGCGGCCAGCGCGGCCTGGCGATCGGCGTCGGCCGATTCGATGCGGTAGGCATCGAGCGCAATATCCTGCGTCGCCGAACCAAAGGCCACCGCCAGCGCGCACCAGACCACATGGTTGAGGTGCAGCTGCGGATCGACCCAGGCCATGCCCAGCAGGCCGGCAACTACCAGGCCCTGGGCCAGCAGCAGCCAGCTGCGCCGGCGCCCCAGCAGGCGCGTGAGGCCGGGCAGCGGCAGCCGGTCAACCAGCGGCGACCAGACCCATTTGAAGGCATAGGCCAGGCCCACCCAGCTGAGGTAGCCGATGGTGCTGCGGTCGATGCCGGCCTTGCGCAGCCAGAACGACAAGGTGCCCAGCACCAGCAGCAGCGGCAGGCCGGCAGAAAAGCCCAGCGCCAGCATGCGCAGGCTGGCCGGCTCGGTATAGACGCGAAACGTGTCCGCCCAGGAGCGGCGGGCGGCGGGGGAGGAGGCGGTAGCGGGCGAAGAGGTGTCGGCCATGCGGACGAGGCGTACAGTAAAAAGGGGTGGGCCAGGCCAGGCCCGGACAATGCGCCAATATACGCTGATCCGCGCTGCTGAACGGGGCAAGCGGCGCAACAAGGGGTCAGGGCCCACGCTTGGCTACACTGTGCGCTATGCACTGATGCACCGCTGCTGCCATGGCCGACCACCACCACCACCGCTTGCTGGCTCCTGACTACTCTGTTCGCCACTACGAAGGCGAGCAGCAGGCGCACAGCCATGACCATGTGCAGCTCTTGTATGCACTGGCCGGCCGCATGGAGCTGGAGGTCGATGGCAAGGCCGCCTATGTCGATACCGCCAGCGGCGTGGTGATACCGGCGGGTGCCACCCACGCCTACCTGGCACAAAAAGGCAGCGCGCTGGCCGTGGTGGATGTGCCCGACGGCGCAGACTGGGCGCAGATGCGCCGCTTTGCCGCCCCGCCGCGCGACTGGCTGGCCACCCATGCCTCGGCCTTGACGGTCGCCCAGGCCCATGTGGCCTGGGTGCAGCAGTCGCCCGCGCTGCTGCTGCGCCGCGTGCTGGATGTGCAGGCCATCACCGCTGCGGTACGGGCCGATCTGGCCGGCGACTGGCGCACCCCCCAACTGGCGGCGCTGGCACACCTGAGCGCCCAGCGCTTTCATGTGCGCTGGCAGGAGCTGACCGGCAGCACCCCCCAGCAATGGCTGCGCGACCTGCGCCTGACCGAGGCCAGCCAGGCCCTGGCCGCCGGCCAGCCGCTGGAGACCACGGCGCTGCGCTGCGGCTACAGCACGGCCAGCGCGCTGGCCTATGCGCTGCGGCGCGATCGCGGCGTGGGCAGCCGCAGCCTGCGCAAACGCGGCGGCGCATGATGCGCTGGGTGCGTTTGGCAGCCCAGCCACAAGCGTTTCTCGACATTTGCCCCGGCCCCGTCGCGGCACCATAGCGGCATGACACAGACTTCCAGCGGCATGGCATCCCCCGCCCCTTCTTCATTTTTCAGCGCCTCTGCGCAAGGTATTGCGCTGGTCGCCATTGCCGGCGTGCTCTGGGGCACCAGCGGCACAGCCCAGTACCTGGGGGCTGCGGGGCTGTCGCCGTTCTGGGTGGGGGCTGCGCAGCTGGCGGTGGCGGCGGCATTTTTGGGCCTGAGCCTGCTGTGGGCGCGGCGTGGCAGCACCGGCAGCCTGGTGCTGCGGCCCCGCCAGGCGGGGCTGCGGCTGTCGTCGTTCTTCTGGGCCTCGCTGGGCATTGGCGGCTATAGCGTGTTTTTCTACGCCGGCCTGCAGATGGCCGGTGTGGGCGTGGGCACAGCCGTTGCCATTGGCAGCAGCCCCATCTGGGCGGGCCTGCTGCAGGCCGTGGTGCTGCGCGCGCCACTGTCGCCGCTGTGGTGGCTGGGCACCTTGGTCAGCGTGGCCGGCGGTGTGGCCATGGTGATGGGCGAGGGCGGCAGCAGCCAGGTCTCCTGGCCCGGCTTGGCGCTGTGCCTGCTGGCGGGTCTGTCCTATGCCGGCTATGCGCTGGTCAACAAGCGCCTGGTCAGCCATATGTCCCCCAAGGTGGTGAACTTCTATGTGTTCAGCGGCGCGGCACTGCTCGCACTGCCGGTGGCCGCACTGTATGCGGGCATGCCGCAGTGGAGCCTGTCTGCCGTGCTGGTTGTTGTCTACCTGGGCGCCGTTGTCTCGGGCATTGCACATTTATTGTTCTCGATGGGTCTGCGCCATATCTCGGGGCCCACCGGCGTGGCGCTCAGCCTCATCGAGCCGGTGGCGGCCTTTGTGCTGGCCGTGTGGATCGTCGGCGAACACCAGCCCTGGGTGGCCTGGGTGGGGCTGGCCGCCGTGCTGCTGGGGCTATGGGTGGTCGTGAAAGCCGAGATGCTCAGTTGACTGCCGGGTCGCACATGGACGGCGTGTTCTGCAGGCCCGGCGATAGAATGGCGCTCTTGCCACCACGGACTGCGTTTGCTGCCCCTGTATGACCTTGCCAGACACCACTTACCAACTGGATGACGCCGTATGGACGCGGGTGTTGACGCAGGAGATGGCCAGCCAGCTCCAGGGCCAGTCGCTGGTCTTTCTGGCGGGGGACACTGCCGGGCAGACGCAGCAGATTCCGCTGTTGGTGACCGCTTTTGAGGCGCAAAGCCGAGCCGCCCCCGGCATGGCCGCATACCGGCTCAATTTTCAGGGCCCGACGGCCCCGGTTCTGCCCAGCCAGACTTACCGCGCACGCCATGCGGAATGGGGTGATTTTGCGATCATGGTGTCCGCCACCGGCGCCGATGCGCAAGGCGTGTACTACGAAGCCCAATTCAGCCATGCCCTCTGAGCTGCCTGCGGCCCTGCAACTGGGCAGCTTGCAGCTGCGCCAGTCTTTGGCGTCAGATGCGGATTTTTTACGTGCTCTTTACCGCGATGTGCGCAGCGATGAGCTGGCGCTCACCGGCTGGCCACCCGAGGCCATCGATGCCTTCTGCCATTCGCAGTTTGATTTTCAGCGTCAGCATTACCGCAGCTACTACCCCCAGGCGCTGCATTACCTGGTTGAGCGGGATGGCCAACCGGTTGGGCGCCTGATCGTCGATGACAGCGCTGATGCACTGCGGGTTGTCGATATCTCGCTGCTGGCTGCACAGCGCAGCCAAGGCCTGGGCAGCGTGCTGCTGCGGTGGCTGTGCAACCACGCCGACGCGCAGCAGCGGCCCATGGCGCTGAGTGTGGAGCCCCAGAACCGGGCGCGCCATCTATATGGGCGGCTGGGCTTTGTGCAGCTGCCAAGCGATGGGCTGTACTGGACCATGTGCCGTGAGCCTGCCAAGACGGAGCCTGCCGAATGACCGGCCGACCCGATCCCGCTGCTTTTATCTTTCCGCCAGGCCAGGCGGTGCTGCCGGCGCAGCGCGCCGCGCTGATGGGCCATGCGCCCTGCTGCATTTGGCTTACCGGCTTATCGGCCTCAGGCAAGACCAGCCTGGCCCATGCGCTGGAGCGGGCCTTGCACCAGCGCGGCTGCCATACCTATGCGCTCGATGGTGACAACCTGCGCAAGGGGCTCAATGCCGATCTGGGATTCAGCGCCGAGGCGCGGGCAGAAAACATCCGCCGCATGGCCCATGTGGCGCGGCTGATGGTCGATGCGGGTCTGGTCGTTATCGTCTCTGCGATTTCGCCGTTTGCAGCAGACCGGGCACAGGCGCGGGCCTTGTTTGCGCCAGGAGCTTTTGTCGAGGTCTTTGTCGATACGCCCTTGGCTGTGTGTGAGGCGCGCGATCCCAAGGGCTTGTATGCGCGCGCTCGGCGCGGCGAACTGCGCGACTTTACCGGTATCGGCAGCCCGTATGAGCGGCCGCTGCAGCCGGAGCTGCATCTTCAGGGCGAAGATTTGGCGCCTGAAGTTGCTCTGGGCGCCGTGCTGGCTTATCTGGATGCGCTGGGCTTGGAACAGAAGCGGCCCGGCTGAGCGGGTTGCTGAAAGAACACCCTCTCAGTTGCGCGATGGGAAGATGCCTTCAAGTGCAATGATGAAATTTATGCCCAGATAGGGTTGCATGATGGAAATCGGCTGTGACCCACCAGCGATGCTGCTTCCACCCAATGGGACCGTTGTACCTACCCCACTGGCCTCAACGTACTGCGCGTCTCGCTGGTTTGATTGCGCCAGGAATGCGCCCGTAGCCGGAGCCTGTAGCGTACCTGCTGAAGTGCTAGCTATTGTGGGGTGGTTGTGTTGGGGGAGTTGCTGCAGGTTCAACGTGATGGTTGGGGTTCCACTTTGCTCCCCCAGGGTGACGAACGGAAGCCCTGGTCCTTGACCGGCGCCTACCGGCACCCGACCCATCAAATTTGGAAGCTGAAAAGTGGTCTGCCCATTGCCACCATAGGTGGTTCCTAAAATGGAGAACAAGGCTGGATTTTGGCTAATAGCGAGTGTCTGCCCTGCACAGTAAGCCCAGCCCCGCGGGGCAAAATTACCGGCGAACATAGTGATCATGCCAATAAACGGTTCCATGGTCGGTTCCTTTGATGTTGTTAGGTTTGCAGATAGCCATTGAGCCATCCACTGATAAGCGGGGTGGCTGGGCGGTTGAATACGTGGTTGGTTGAGGTCGTTATGCGCGAACTAACCGCGCGCGGGCCCTGCAGCACCGACATCATCCAAGCCTCGTGCAACGCAGAAGCAGAAGGGCCTTGCGTACTTTGGTCGAGGGCAGCCGCAATGCTGTAACCCGCCTCGGCACCCATCAGGGCAGCAGCGGTCCAAGGCAATCCAACCCGCTCAAAACGTTGCTTCCAAACCGGCTGAGCCTGTGCAGCGCTGGGCCATGCACCGGCGGTAACGGCATTGCCGCCGGTATGCACATCCGCCAGCCAAGGCAAGCCAGCCAGTCCCCAAGCGCCTTGCGACTGGGCGTGAGCCTGCCACCAGCGGCCAAAGCGGGCCAACTGCGGACCAGAGTACAAGGCCACAACGGCATCAGGCCGGTGGCTGAAAACGGCAGTGCGCAAGCCGTCAAATTCCGCGCTCTGCGGCCCAAACTCGCCCACATGGCGAGCAACCACCCGCCCCCCCACCGCCCGGTAGGCATGCTCAAACGTATAGACAAAGTCATAGCCCCCTTCCATCTGCCCAACAGCCAGCACGGCCCGAGGGCCTAGCTGTTGGTAGACGGCCTGCGCCAGCTGCGCGGCGCTGCCGCACAGATCCAGGCTATGGCGCACGACAGCCTGGGGCTGGCCGGGCTCAGCGGAGGCAGGCAGATCGGCGCCGGTATCGCTGGCCCACAGGGGCAGGCCCAGGGGCTGGGCATGGGCAGCGACCTGGGCTTCGACGGCGGGCGGCATCCAACCGACAACACCATGCAGCTGGGGCCGCTGATCGATCGCCGCGGTGATGCTGCGGGCGGCGCGGTTGGGGGTGGGTGGGGCTTCCACCCAGTGCAGCTGTACAGCAACGTCAGGCCGCTGGGCCAGGCCCAGCTCCAGGCCTCGGCGGTAGTCCGATCCCAGATCGGCCACCTTGTGCGACTGGGGAGCGACGGCCAGCAGTTGCCAGGCCTTGGAGGTTTGCCGGGCCGGGGCACTGGGCGCCAGCGCCTGCGCTGCGCTCCAGCCACCGGTCGTGCTGACGGCCACGCTGGTGGAGGCGAGGAAATGGCGTCTTGGAATCATGGTCATATAGCGGCCTCGGAGAGAGTCTCTGCGCGGTCATGGGCTTCGCACCGGGCCCGCAATTGCTGGTAATGGGTGGCCATCCATTGCTCGGCCAGCGCGCGCAATGCAGCGTTGGCCTTGGCATGTTTGTTGTCTGTGTCCTGGGCAAAGGGCTCATGCGGCCGTTTGCCGTGGCGCGACAAACGCTCGCGCAGCGCTTGCATGGCTTTTGCATCAGGTTGCCAGGACAGCCGTGGCAGAACCAGTTGCTCAATGGCCTCGGGCAGCTGGGCATGGTCCAGCACCAGCGCTTGCGCCGGATCGGCGACGCGTGCCATGTCCGCATAAATGCGGCCCAGCATGCGGGCGCAGTACTGCTCGGGCGGCATCGTGGCCTGCTCCAGCAGGCTCAGGCCCGGCAGGCCGAATGTGGGGCCAAAGGCACCGGGCACCAGGTAAAAGGCGCGTTCCTGCATTTGCGACACCAGCACCGCCAGCGGCTCGCGCGTCAGGAACACCGGCAAGGCCTCGGGCCAGGCCTGCATCAGCAGCGGGGCCTGGCCGGTGTTCCAGGCGTCGATCTTGAGGCTGGCCGATTGCAGTGCCGGGCTGGCCGCGTCGCTGCGCTGGGCCCAGGCGCTCATCCAGGCGCGCAAGGCAGCGATGGCTTGCGCGGGGCTGAGCCAGCCGTTGACCAGCGCTTCGCGCAGCAGGAAATCGACGGGAGGCGGCTCGGACATCGCCAGGTGGTGGGCACTTTCGGCCAGGGCCTGGGGGAACAGGGTGGAGCCGCAGCGCGAGACATGGAAGACCAGCAAGCAGGGTGCCATGCCCGGCGACTGCGCGTGCCAAGCCAGCAGCACCTCCAGCGGTGTCTGGCGGCGAAACGCCTGGTTGAACGGGGTGCCCAGCAGCGGCTTGAGGCTCTCTTGGTAGAACGGTGCGCGCAGCGGCGCATCGCCCAGGCGCGCCCAGTCCACCATGACCTGGGCCCCATCCCAGTACAGCCGAACGGGCCGCCAGCCCCGGAGTGTCAGAGCATCCATTGGGCATTCCAGGCGCGGCGCCCGGCCTTCATCGCCGATTCCACATCGGAGGCATCAAACACCAGCCCCTGGGCCTGGCCCAGCGCGATGCTGCGGGCGCTCAGACTGGCCAGATCCGGGCAGCCGGCCAGCGCATCGGCCAGAGATTCTTGCACAAACACGGCCTGGCGAAACTGCGCAAAGGCCAGCCAGGGGTCGCCGTCATCGGTGGCAGGCTCGCCCTGGTCACCGGCTGCAAAGGCCTGTGCCAGGCGCTCGTCGACCAGCACATCGGCCACCAGGTGGATGCGCGCCTTGCCGCTGCGGTTGCGCACGCGGTGGGGCAGGGAGACATCGGTGTACCAGCATTCGCCCACGCGCATCGGCACGCGCTGGCCACCCAGGTGGAAAAACACCTTCTCTTCGGTTTGCAAGGGGATGTGCAGCCGGGCATCGCCCTCGGCGGCACACAGGCCCGCGTCGGTGTGTTCCATGATCTCGCTGTCGGGCTGCAGGCGCATCAGGCGCACCGATTTGCACTGCAGGTCCAGGCTGCGCAACAGCTCGGCAATGGCCGGGCAGGCCTGCAGCGCTTCGCAGTCGGTATAGGCGTCCACGTCTGCATCCATCGGCATGATGTCCGATGGTGCCTGGGCAGACGCCCGCAAGGCCAGCGCCTGCCAGCCGCCGTCATGCCGGCCCTGGTTGAAATGCATGCGCCACAGCGATTCAGGCAACTGCTGGGCTTGCTGCAAGGCGGCCGCTACCTCCAGGCGCCAGGGCAGGCGCATGGTGGTGATGCCCTGCAGGCGCAGACCCTGACGGGGCTGGGCTGGTGGGCAGGGAGCGGCTGCTAGGGTCATGGGACGGCGGGAGCGACCGGAGCGCAGAGCGCGTAGGCTGTGCAGCTCAAGGAGCCATCACCCACGAAAGAGTTGAGCACGCGTACCGTCCAGCCTTGCGTGCCGCCACAGCTGGCAGGCGTGCCTGGTGCACTGGCCGAGACGCGCACATCAAAGTTCGCATTGCCACCCTTGGCATTGGCCGCTTCGTAGCCGCCACCCACCACTTGTTCGTTTGCGGCGCAGCAGGCCGAAGCCTGGCAGAGTTCACCTGATTTGGTGTCGGAGCGCAGATTGACCGCAGCAATGGAGCCTGGCGCACCTGTTGCACCGGTAGGGCCGATGGGGCCCTGGGGACCGGTCGCACCGGTGAGGCCAACGGGGCCTGGAATGCCTTGTGGTCCAGTGGGGCCTTGTGGGCCAACCGCGCCTGCAGGGCCTGTGGAGCCCGTGGCGCCAGTCGCACCCACGGGACCGACTGGGCCGGCGGGGCCTGCGTTACCCGTGGGGCCGACCGGGCCAACGGGGCCTGCTACACCGGTCGTGCCCGTGGGGCCTGCAGGGCCTGTGGCGCCTGCGGGACCCACTGCGCCTGCAGGGCCAATTTCACCGGCAGGGCCGGCAGGGCCAGCGGGGCCGGTGGCACCCACCGGGCCAGCGGCACCTTGAGGGCCCGTGGGGCCAGCAGGGCCCGTCGCCCCGGTGCCAATGCCGTCGGCGCAGCGCAGCAGGCGGCCCGTGGCGGGGTCCATACACAGCTGCTCGGTACCGGTGGCCGGCGCGGAAGGCAGCGGCGGGGCATAGGTCTCGCCAGTTCCCTGCACCCGGAACAGATCCTGGTTGGCCTGGCCCTTGATGACAAAGCCCGAGCCCGCCGCCGGCTTGAAGCTGGTATCGGCGGACCAAGCGGCGCTGGCAACCAGGGCCATGATGCCGCCGGCCAGCCAACGGCTGTGGAAGAAGGAGGTGACGAGGTTCATGGCTGGGTTCTCAGAAAAGAGCGAATGCGGGCGGAGCGCAAGGCGCCCCAAGACAGAAGCGAAAGCAGCAGCGCGAGGCTGGCCGTCCAGCCCAGGCCGGAGACTGGCACGGCGACGGGCGCGGTGCTGGGCGGTGGGCCGACATAGACATTGACCAGATTCACGTTTTGCTGGGTGACTTGTGCGCCGGGGCCCAGCGTGAAGGTCGCCGGTTGGCCGGCAGCGGTGGTGATCTGCAGCGGCTGGCCTGGCTGGCCCTGCAGCACCAGGCTGCCGGTGACCACGATATTGGCGCCGTTGGGCAGCACAAAGCTCTGGCCACTGCTGGAGCTGAGGGTGAGGTTGGCCACGGTGGTGACGCCGGTGACCGTGATGCTGGCCCCGGGGGCGGCGCAGGAGCCGTCAAACACCATGGCGCTGGCTGCGGCGTTCAAGCTGCCCTGGTTGCGGAAATCAGAACCCAGTTGGATGCTGCCCTGGGCATCGAGCACGCCACCCGCTTCAATGAGGAAGGCACCGGCATTTTGCAAGCTGCCCCCATCCAGGGCGTAAGTGCCTGCAATCGTGACAGATTCACAGCCCAGATCCTGGCTGCCTCCGCCCAGGCTCCCTTCAGAGCCGGCGGGGATTTCCATCTGCGCCTGTGCGGCGGAGGCGAAGCCGACCGCGAGGCACGCGGCGGCAAGAAGACGCAGGTAAGGCATGGGCGGCCCGCTTTGCTTGGAAGCAAAATGTAATAAGGTGTCGATTTGTACCAGAGCCCACCATTGTTTGCAATTTATTTGTTAAATATGTTCATCGATGTACCAAGCGAAATCGTATATGGGGCTAAAAATGCTGTGCAATCATCGCTCTTTCATGATTGGAACTGGAATGCCTGATCTACCCCATCCCTCACCACTGTTCAGCTGCGCCTGCCAAGGGCGCCGTGCCTGGCTGCAGGCCCTGGTGGCCGGAGCTGTGGTGGCCAGTGCTGGCGGGACGGGCACGGCCTGGGCGCAGGTGGAGGTGGGCAAGTCGTCGGCGCTGCGCAACCTGGTGCCGGCCGAAGCGCTGGAGCAGGCGGCACAGCAGCAGTACGGGGAGCTGCTGGCGCAGGCCAAGCAGCAGGGCGCATTGGCGGGGCCGGGCAATGCCCAGCTGCAGCGCCTGCAGACGATTGCCCAGCGCCTGATTGCACAGGCCCTGCCCTGGAACCCGCGCGCCAAGGACTGGAAGTGGCAGGTGAACCTGATCGGCAACAAGCAGATCAACGCCTTTTGCATGCCTGGCGGCAAGATCGTGTTCTACACCGGGCTCATTGACCAGCTCCAGCTCAGCGACGACGAGATTGCGATGGTGATGGGCCATGAGATGGCGCATGCGCTGCGCGAGCACTCGCGCGAGCAGCTGGCCAAGACCCAGGCCACTGGCTTGGGCATCCGCCTGGGTGCGGCGATTTTGGGTCTGGGCGATATGGGCACCGCTGCGGCCAACCTGGGCGGCCAGCTGCTTACGCTCAAGTTCAGCCGCTCCGATGAGTCCGACGCCGATCTGGTGGGGCTGGAGATCGCTGCGCGTGCCGGCTATGCACCGCAGGCCGCCGTCAGCTTGTGGGAGAAGATGGGCGCTGCCACCGGCAAGGGCGGCATCGGCTTTTTGTCGACCCACCCGACCGGGCCCAACCGCATTGCCAGCCTGCAGGCCAATGTGCCCAAGGTGCAAGGCCTCTACGAGCAGGCCAAGCGCTAAACGTCAAGCCTAAGACGACCTTACACCCAGGCCACCACCATCGGGTTCTTGCGCGAGAACAGCGCCACATGCGCGTCGATCGCATGGCGCACCCTGGCCAGTGCCTCGGCATTGTCAGCGCTGCAGACAAAGGACAGCATGTCGCCCTCGGCCCGCAGGCTGCAGTGGCCCCAGGGGAACTGGGCCTCACCCTGGTGGCTGTCGTACTGCACGCTGATCTTGCGGCTGAAGTGGTAACACAGGCGCTGCAGATAGCGGCTGGCCTCCGGGGTGGCGACCTGGCCTTGGCTGGAGAGGATGGGTAATGTGGACACAGGCATGGCGCTCAGTCCTCGATCGCCATTGCCAGCGCCTGCTGGGCCGCTGGCAGCATGGCGCTGCCGTGGTCGGCGCCGGGAAAGCTGGCATAGCGCAACTCCAGGTCCGGCGCGCCGCGCAGGCCCTCCATCAGCGCGGGGATGCCCGGGGCGTTCTGGCGCTGGCGCCGTATGGCGTCGCGGGCCGGGTCGCTGGCGGGGGGGGATGGCGCGGGCCGAGATGCCTGCGTGGATGGCGCCACAGGCCTCGCTTCGCGCTCGCCTTGCGTGACCAGCAGCCGCAGCGCCGGCGCATCCTTCGCCTGGCTGGCGGCATGCGCCAAGAATCCGGGCAAGGCCTGCAGCACCAAGCCATCGCGCCACCAAATCGAGGGGCTGGCGGCGACATAGCGGCCAAATCTGCCCGGCCGCGTCAGCAGCGCGTGCAGCACACAGAGGCCGCCGTACGAGTGGCCAAAAAAGGTCTGGCGCGCCGTGTCGATCGGCAAGCTCCCCTCCACCAGCGGGCGCACCTGCTGGTCGATGAAGTCGAGGAAATGGTCGGCACCGCCTTCGGCGCGTCCGCGCGCATCGGTAGCCGGGCCGGGGGCCGGCGGCGTGTAGTCATAGCTGCGCGCAGCAAGGTCCAGCACCTGGCTGTCGGCATAGCCCAGGCCAACGACCACGGCGCCTTGCGTGGGCACCGAGGGCCCGCGCGCAAAACGGTTGCGCATCAGCTGCGCGGTGGGCGTGAACAGCAGGTTGCCGTCAAGCAGATAGAGCACCGGGTAGCCCTGGGGCGGTGGTGGCGCGGGCGGCACGGCCACCATGATGCGGTGCACGCGCTCGGGCGCGCCCGGGCCCGGCATGCCGGGGGCGCGCAGGTCCAGCTGCCGCGTGCCGGGCAGGGTGACCGGTGGCGCGTCCTTCAGGCTGCTGTGCCAGGCGCAGCCGGGCAGCGCGAGCGCAGCGCCCAGGCCCAGCAAACGGCGCCGGGTTATATCGGCCAGTTGGGCCAAGGGCAGGGTGGGAAGAGGGGGCAGGGCGAGTTGCATAGGGGCTGGGCTTGCGGCAAATCAACCATGGGCTTGAGAATGATTTGCATTAAGAAATTATCATGGCAAGCATGGCACAAACCCGCTTGGCCCATGTTTGCTGCAGCAAGAAAGATGTTTGCGCATGCTGGGCTCCTTCAACACGCTCTACCGGCCTGGCCTGTGCGCGCCGCTGATTCCGCGATCAACGCCGAGGCGGAGCTGCGCGCGCATGTCTCGCGGCTGCGCGAGCTGCGCCCTGGCCTGAACCTGCACAGCGAAGACGGCTGCGACCCGCGCGACCAGACCGCGCAGGCCGATATCGATGCCGGGCTGCGCCTGGTGGTGTTGCTCGAAGGGCGTATCGATGTCTCTTACGGCCTGACCCGGGTGGCGCTGAGCCACCAAGGCGCAGGCGCCAGCGCCGCGCTGGTGTCGGTGGCCGAGCGCGAGCGCTTTGAGCGGCGGGCGCGCTCGGGCGTGTACTCGCGCCGCGTCAGCCTGGGGCTCACCCCTGCCTGGCTGGCCCAGGCTGGTGGTGGCGATGGGGCCGGCTGGCCCGATCTGCAGCGCTTCATGCACGAGCACCTGGCCACGCGCCAGTGGCAGCTGTCGCCGCGCGCTGCGGTGATTGCCGAGCAGATCGTGCACCCGCCCGGCTTGACTCCCCTGCTGCAGCACATGTACCTGGAGAGCCATGCGCTGGAGCTCTTGGGCGAGGCGCTGGCCACCGTGGGCGATTGCGAGGCCGCAGCGGCGGGCGGCAGTGCGGCGAGATTGCTGCCGCGCGAACACCAGCGGCTGCGCGAGTTGCATGCGTTTCTCGCCTCGGGCCAGGCCGATGCACTGTCGATGGATGCGATTGCGCGCCAGGCAGGCGTCAATGCCAGCACCTTGCAGCGCCAGTTCCGCAGCGTCTACGGCACCACGGTGTTTGAGTTTTTGCGCGAATGCCGGCTGCAGCGCGCCCGCCAGGCGCTGGAGCGCGATGGCATCACCGTGGGCCAGGCCGCGCTGCTGGCCGGCTACACCAGCGCCGCCAACTTTGCCACCGCCTACCGCCGGCGCTTTGGCCTGGCGCCCAAGCTGGCGCGGGTACGGGTTTAATCACTCGCCTTCCGGCTTTTAGCCTTGCTGCATGCCTGTGCTGCCGCTGGCGCAAACATCTTTGTTGGCCGCGCAAACCACGAGTCACCCCTGCAATGGAAGAATTCGATATTCGGTAATGAAAATCATTTGTCTTTCAAAAAAGGGGTGGTATGGCGATCCAGGCAGGGGAACAGGGGTGGCGTTTGCGCGCCGTGGCAGCGGCGGTGGCGGTGCTGGGCATGCAGGCAGGGGCCCAGGCGCAAACACAGGCTGCAGCGCAAGCGCCGTCGGAGCAGGATCCGACCTTGGCGACGGTGCAGGTGCTGGGCACGGCAGAAAGCGCCTGGAAGCAGGCGCCGGGCGTCTCGACCGTCACGCGCGAGGACCTGGACAGCCAGCCGAGCAATGACCTCGCCGATGTGCTGCGCCAGCAGCCCGGTGTGAACCTGACCAGCAACTCCAGCAGCGGCCAGCGCGGCAACAACCGCCAGATCGACCTGCGCGGCATGGGGCCGGAAAACACCTTGATCCTGGTCGATGGCAAGCCCGTCAACAGCCGCGGATCGGTGCGCTACGGCTGGCGCGGCGAGCGCGACACGCGGGGCGACATGAACTGGGTGCCGCAAGAGGCCGTCGAGCAGATCGAGGTGCTGCGCGGCCCCGCCGCTGCCCGCTACGGCAATGGGGCGGCTGGCGGCGTGGTCAACATCATCACCAAGGGCATCCCCGACAAGCTGAGCGGCAGCGCCACCGTGTACTACAACCAGCCAGAGGATTCGCGCGACGGCAGCAGCAGCCGCACCAGCTTTTCGCTCGCCGGGCCGATCTCCGAGCAGCTGGGCTTTCGCCTGAGCGGCAATGTCGACAAGACCGATGCGGACGCCTGGGACATCAACCAGGGCCATGCCTCGACCCGCACCGGCATTTATGCCGGCACCTTTCCGGCCGGCCGCGAAGGCGTGCGCGACCGCAACCTCTCGGGGCGCCTGAGCCTCAAGCCCGCAGCGGGCCACCGCATCGACTTCGATGCCAGCTTTGCGCGCCAGGGCAATATCTACGCGGGCGATACGCAAAACACCAACAACTACACGGTCGATGCGAATGGCAAGCTGGTGGCCACCTCGCAGCGCGTGCTCGATGCGCTGGGCACCGAGACCAACCGCATGTACCGCTCGACCTATGCCGTCACGCACAAGGGCGAGTACGACTTTGGCAGCTCCACCGCCTACCTGCAGTACGAAACCACGCGCAACACGCGCATGAACGAAGGCCTGGCCGGCGGTACCGAAGGCCTGTTCTCCAGCGATGCCTATGGCACCTCCAAGCTCGACATCCTGACCGCCCATGGCGAGATCAGCGCCCGAGGCCAATGGGGCAGCCTGCCCCATGTGATGACCCTGGGCGCCGAGTGGGTGGAGCAAAAGCTCAACGACAGCAACTCCGTCTCGCAAACCACGACCGAGGCCGGCAGCGTGCCGGGGGTGGACAACACCGGCCGCAGCGGCAAAGCATCGTCGCGCATTGCCTCGCTCTTTGTCGAAGACAACATCGAGCTCAATGCCAGAACCCTGCTGACCCCCGGCCTGCGCCTGGACCAGCACAGCGAGGTGGGCACCAACTGGAGCCCGTCGCTGAACCTGTCGCACTACCTGACGGACAAGGTCACGTTGAAGGCCGGTGTGGCGCGGGCCTACAAGGCGCCCAATCTGTACCAGACGAACCCCAACTACCTGCTCTACAGCCGTGGCATTGGTTGCTGGGGCGCGGGCGGCGCCTGCTACCTGATGGGCAATGCCGACCTCAAGCCCGAGACCAGCATCAACAAGGAGCTGGGCATCGAGTATGCCGACGAGGGCCTGCTGGCGGGCGTGACCCTGTTCCACAACGACTACCGCAACAAGATCGATGCGGGCATGACCCCGGTGGGCACCGCGACCGGCGGCACCGGCGCCTATGCCAATGCCGATGTGTTCACCTGGACCAATATCCCCAAGGCAGTGGTCTCTGGTGTGGAGGGTACGTTCAACGTCAAGCTCAGCCCCGCAGTGCGCCTGAGCAACAACCTCACGTACATGGTGCAGAGCAAGAACAAGACCACCGGCGAGCAGCTGTCCATCATCCCCAAGTACACGCTCAATTCACGCATGGAGTGGCAGACCACCAACGCCTTGCAACTGCTCGGCTCGGTCACCTGGTACGGCGGCCAAAAGCCCAACAAGCTCGACTACCAGGGCCTGCCGCTGACCGGCGAGGAAACCCGCCGCCTGGCCCCCTATGCGCTGGTGGGCGTGGGCGCGCGCTACAGCTTCAGCAAGGATGTCACCCTGACCGCCGGCATCAAGAACCTGTTTGACAAGCGGCTCTACCGCATGGGCAATGCCGTGGGCGTGAACAACCCGCGCACCATCTACGGCGCAGGGGCCGCCACCTACAACGAGCCCGGTCGCTCGTTCTACGCCTCGCTGACCGCCAAGTTCTGATCGGCGCCCATGCAAAATAGGCCAGCGGCATGCCGCTGGCCTTTGGCGTTAAAACCTGAACCCCGGATCAGGTCCCACCCACATAAGGATTGCTTTGGCGCTCGCGGCCAAAGCTGCTCTCGGGGCCATGGCCGGGGATGAACACCGTTGCATCGCCCATGGGCCACAGCCGCTGGGTGATGGAGTCGATCAGCTGCTGGTGGTTGCCCTGGGGGAAATCGGTGCGGCCAATGCTGCCGGCAAACAGCACATCGCCAACAAAGCAGCGCGTGATCTGCGGCGCATGGAAGACCACATGGCCGGGGGTGTGGCCGGGGCAATGGCGCACCTGCAGGGTCTCCTGCCCGATGCTGACCGTATCGCCATCCTGCAGCCAGCGCGTAGGTGTAAAGCTTTGCGCGGGTGGAAAGCCGAACATCTGGCTTTGCTGGGGCAGGCCATCGATCCAGAACTGGTCGCCCGGGTGCGGGCCAATGATCGGCAGGCCGCGCTGCGCGGCCAGCTCGCCGGCGCCACCGGCATGGTCGATATGCGCATGGGTGAGCCAGATGGCCTGGAGCTGCAGACCCAGGCGCGCGATCTCTGCCTCGATCCGATCCAGATCGCCACCGGGATCGATGACGGCGGCCTCCATCTGCTGGTCGCACCAGACCAGGGAGCAGTTTTGCTGAAACGCGGTGACGGGAATCGTGTGGTAGTGGAGCATGGTTCAAATCGGTGCCTGCGGCAACGCGCAGGGCTGGCGGATGCGGGGCGCAATCTGGCTATTGTGCGGCAAGCTGTGGTGGGCTTGGGGCTGGGCGGGGTTCGGAGCCGCAAGTGGCGGGCGCCGATTGGGGGATGGTTTGTAGAATCAGCACTTCGCCCCCTGCTTTCACCACCTATCTGGACTCTTGATGCCCCGCCCCCCTGCCTTGCCACGTTCGGATTGGGTGCTGCGCAGCCCGCCTTCCGACAGCATGGAGCGCATCGAGGCCTGGTTCCAGGGCCGGGCCTACGCGATGCACCGCCACGACACCTATGCGATAGGGCGCACCCTGGCGGGCGTGCAGAGCTTTCACTACCGGCGCGGCCGGCGCGACAGCCTGGCCGGCAGCACCCTGGTGCTCCATCCCGACGAGGCGCATGACGGGCAGGCCGGCACGGACGAGGGCTTTCGCTACCGCATGGTCTATGTGGAGCCTGCGCTGATCCAGGACATTCTGGGCGGCAGCGCGCTGCCATTTCTGGAGGGCGGCATCACCAACGACCCGGCGATATCGGCCGCTGCTGAGGTCCTGCTGCAAGGCGTGGGGGATATTGCCGAGCCGCTGGAGCAAAGCGATGCGCTGGTGCAGCTGGCCCACGCCTTGGCCGCTGCCACCGGTGGGCCCGGCACGCGGCGCGCCATAGGCAAGGGCGACTACCAAGCCGCCCTCCGCGCGCGTGACTATCTGCAGGCCCATGCCACCCGGGTCGTGGCGCTGGACGAGTTGGAAGCGGCCACCGGCCGCGACCGCTGGAGCCTGTCGCATGATTTCCGCATGTTCTACGGCACCAGCCCCTACCGCTACCTCACCATGCGCCGGCTCGATGCCGTGCGGCGCGTGCTACTGGCGGGCCTGTCGCTGGCCGAGGCCGCCCAGGATGCCGGTTTTGCCGATCAAAGCCATATGACGCGGCATTTTCTCAAGACCTTTGGCATCACGCCGGGGCGCTGGCTGCAGGTCATGCGCCAGGCATCACGCCGCTGAACGCTTCCCCACAAACGTTCAATACTTTTGGGCGGTGCATTCTTAAGCTGGCTGCTGTTTTCAACACTTACAGCACCACCATGTCAGCACCTACCGAAACAGCTCCCACTCCAAGCCACCGTGGCCAAGGCCAGTCCATCGATCTGCAAGGCAAGATCGCATTGCTGCAGGGCCACTGGCAGCCGCGCGTGGTGGCAGAGATGAACGACTACCAGTTCAAGGTCGTCAAGATCGCTGGCGAATTTCTCTGGCACCAGCACCGCGACACCGATGAGACCTTTATCGTCCTCGATGGCCAGCTGCGCATCGGCCTGCGCGACGCCAGCGGTGACATCCGCGCCATCCACCTGCAGGCCGGCCAAATGGCTGTTATCCCCCAGGGTATAGAGCACAAACCCTTTGCACAGGAAGAGGTTCAGCTGCTGCTGATCGAGCCGCGTGGGGTGGCGAATACGGGGGATGGGGAGGCGGGGGCGCGCACGGTGGCGAATGATCTCTGGATTTAGAACCCAACCAGTGAAAAGACGAAAATGGTGGGTGCTACGCCATATTCGCTAGACTTTTGGGTTCGACAGATGCCTGGAAAAAATGGGCAATGCTATAGCGCAATAAAGCACCAAAATAGCGGGGGAGATATTGACGATGAGCGCAGTATTGCGAGTTTCAGGTTTGAACGTGGAAGTCTGTTTGGCCAATACCACGATCCAACCCTATCGGCTGGAAAACGGCACGGCCCATTTCTTGGTGAGCGACTGCGACTTCGATGATGTTTCTGGCCAGTTGCGGGATGCACTGGCCTTTCTCAGCAACCATGCCGCCGATATCAGGTTGATGATGCAGACGCCGGAGTCGACGGCGACGCTGGATTTTGCGCGCGAGGCCAGAGAAGAGGGGTTTCAGTACCTGGCTTTTCCTGCGGTACTGGTGCAGTGCGCCGGGGAGCTGGGGATAGGTCTGGAAATTTCTTTGTACCCGGTGCAGGTGCCTTGAGTATTTAGAGCCATGGGTTTCTGCAAACGCCACCTAAGATGTATTGGTGAATGCAATAGTGCGGAGTTGCTGTATATACTGCCCCGATAATCAAAGGAGGTAGAAGGTGAAGAAAGCTCTGGGTATTCCATTTTTTCGATCTGCAGTTTTGGCGGGCGCCGCGATGCTGTTGTGCACCCCTGGCTGGGCAGCACGTGATTTCACGCCGCAAGCAGGCACCTGGGTGGTGACTGATGAGCTGGACGGCAAGCCCGGCCGAGGCCTGGCGATTGATGTGCAGGGCAACACCTTCTTCATGCAGGTGTTTGGCTATGAAAAGAATGGTGATGCCACTTTCTACACCGCCACCGGCCAGATGGACGGCAACAGCGTCACCGCGCCACTGATGCGCTACAAGGGCGGCCGCAGTTTTGGCAGCGAGGCGCGCGATGCCGTTGAAGACCAATCCCTCGGGAATGTGCGTGTGAACTTCCGCAACGGCGTTGCTGGCACGGTGCAGTTCCCCGGCGAGCCGGAGACGGCTATCGAACGCTTTGTGGTGCGCAGCGATGATGCCAACGTCACGAACCCGCGTGCGCAAACGGGGATACGCGTGCTGTCGATGCTGGTGCTGGATGGCCAAGGTGATGTGAGCAACCAATGGAAGAGCGAACTGACGCGTATGTCGGATGGCCGCTTCCGACTCACTTTGATGGAGGCCCAGGCAGGGTACTACAGTCCTGCTTTCACTGTTTTTGAAGAGCTGGACTGCGAGCTGCAGGGTCAGCGCGCGCGTTGGCATTGCTCACACCCCAACACAGCCACACCGGCCAATGATGCGGCGAGCTATCGCGTGGCGGCATTGACTTTTGAGCTGGTGGGCTATGACCTGGTAGGCAGCGTGCAATTGCAAGGTGCACCGGCGGGAAAGG
The DNA here is from genome assembly GCF_049601575.1 of Comamonas sp. 23. Taxonomy (NCBI): domain Bacteria; kingdom Pseudomonadati; phylum Pseudomonadota; class Betaproteobacteria; order Burkholderiales; family Comamonadaceae; genus Comamonas; species Comamonas sp. 23. The sequence goes on from NZ_CP187127.1 coordinate 536,974, forward strand.
CGCAAACCATTACCGGCTATAACCTGGGAGCGCACGAGGTAGGAGGCCGCCGCCAAGAGGGCAACACGACATGGACCACCTCTGTCGAGCAGAACTACCAGCGCGGGCTTTTTAGGCGAGGTGGAGTCTGCCAGGTCAGCTGCTTTTCCACGGAAAACGTCTCGACTTTGATGCCGATCAATGGCACCTGGGTGGTGGAAGATGAACTGACCGGCAAGCCGGGGAGGGGGCTGGCGCTCGACATCCAGGGCAATACGGCCATCTTGCAGGTCTACCACTACCGCGACAATCTGCAGCCGAGCTTTCATATGGGCAGTGCGGCCTATCTGAGCAAAGGGGTGAAATCCATGGCTTCGGTGGCCGCCATTCCGATGGACGAGTACGTTGGCGGCCGCAGTGTGGGCGGCGCCAAGCAATCCGCGCAATGGCGCAGCCAGGCAGGCCATGCACAGCTGGAGTTTGCCTACGACATCGCCAATGACCGCTCTGATACCCCGCCCAACGAAGCGTCGTTGTGGTGGACCGTGGGCCAATTGCAGTTGCCGGGAGAAAGCCCGGTCCGTATCCGCCGTCTACAGCTGGAGAAGCCGGCCAATTTCCCCGAAGCGATGCTGGGCAAGTGGTTTCTTCACGGTGCCAAGAAGACCTTGGAGCTGACCCAGGTGGTCGGAGACGTGGTGACCACAGCCGATGGCTCGGTGTTTTGTTCTTTGGTGAGCGATCGATACGATGCGGACGTCAGTTGCGGGCAACTTGCCCCCGAGGTGGGTTGGGCATGGCACCAGTTCTTGCAAATGCCGATCATGAACCGTGGTGGCACGATGACCCGTTTGCGCGACCGCCATGGCAATGCGGTGGGGCTGGGTGTATTGGACTGACGTGCCGGGGCGCGATAGGGCCCCTAGGCAAAAATGCGCGTAGCCCAAATGGCTGCCCCGTGATACAAGGGGTTCAGCGCTGCAGCCATCGCCGGGCATACCGGCGCTCTGCAAGCCCGTTGATCCCTGAACCAGGAGCGCGCATCCATGTCCAGCATCTCACCGCCCACCGCGCCTGCGCCGCAGGCCGCGGCGTCTCCGCCCCAGTGTATCGGTGTGCCGCACGAGATATTTCCCGGTGAAAAGCGTGTCGCCACTGTGCCTGCGGTGGTCGACAAGCTGGTCAAGCTGGGCTTTCGTGTCAGTGTGGCGGCTGGCGCTGGCGAGGCGGCCAGTTTTGGCGACGAGGCCTACCGCGCGGCGGGCGCCCAGGTGCTGCCCAGTGCGGCGATCTGGGCAGGGGCTGACATTCTCTTCAAAGTGCGGCCCCCGACGCCTGAAGAGGTGGAATGGATGCATGCCGGCCAGATTCTGGTCGGCTTTGTCTGGCCCGCGCAAAACCCCGCGCTGATGGCGCAGCTGGCAGCCAAGGGGCTGACCGTGCTGGCCATGGATGCGCTGCCGCGCACCCTGAGCCGCGCGCAGAAGATGGATGCGCTGACCTCGATGGCGGGCGTCAGCGGCTACCGGGCGGTGGTCGAAGCGGCCCATGCCTTTGGGCGTTTTTTCAACGGGCAGATCACGGCGGCGGGCAAGGTGCCGCCTGCGCAGGTGTTTATCGCGGGAGCAGGGGTGGCTGGCCTGTCGGCGATTGGCACGGCGGTCAGCCTGGGCGCGGTGGTGCGCGCCAACGATACGCGGGCCGAGGCGGCCGACCAGGTGCTGTCGCTGGGCGGCACCTTTGTGCCGGTGCACTATGCCGAAGAAGGCGGTGGTGGCGGCGGCTACGCCAAGGTGATGAGCGAGGGCTTTCAGGCCGCGCAGCGCCAGATGTATGCGCAGCAGGCGGCATGGGCCGACATCATCATTACCACGGCCCTGATCCCCGGCAAGCCGGCGCCGCGCTTGATCACTGCCGAGATGGTGCAGGCGATGAAGCCCGGCAGCGTGATTGTGGACATGGCCGCCGAGCAGGGTGGCAACTGTGCGCTGACGGTGCCCGGTGAGGCCGTGGTGCGCCACGGCGTGACGATTGTGGGCTACACCGACCTGGCCTCGCGCCTGGCGGCGCAGTCCTCCACCTTGTATGCCAACAACCTGCTGCGCTTGACCGAGGAGCTGTGCAAGGCCAAGGATGGGCATGCGCTGGTCAACATGGAGGACGATGCGATCCGGGGCCTGACGGTGGTGTACCAGGGCAGCATCAGCTGGCCCGCGCCTGCGCTGGCGGCCGCGCCCGTGGCCAAACCGGCAGCGGCTACTGCGGGAGCTGCGGGCACGGCAGCAGCCAGCCCGGCGGCTGCCAAAAAACGCGGCCACGGCCACGGCCACGGCCATGGCGCCGGCAGCCCCTTGCCGGCACGCACCCTGGCGATCCTCTTTGCAGTGCTGGCGCTGCTCTTCTGGCTCATTGGCGCCCATGCGCCTGCGGCCTTCCTGGGGCATCTGACGGTGTTTGTGCTGGCCTGCTTTATTGGCTACATGGTCGTCTGGAACGTGACACCCGCGCTGCACACGCCGCTGATGAGCGTGACCAATGCGATCTCCAGCATCATCGCCATTGGCGCGCTGGTGCAGATGGCGCCGCCGGGCGTGGTGGGCACGGACCGGCCGGGGCTGCTGATCGGCGCACTGGCCTTTGTGGCGCTGGTGCTCACGGCGATCAATATGTTTGGTGGTTTTGCGGTCACGCGCCGCATGCTGGCCATGTTCCGCAAATAGGCCACCGAGGTAGAACCGCATGACCGAAAGCCTTGCCACCGTCGCCTACCTGGGCGCTGCCATCTTGTTCATCCTCAGCCTGGGCGGGCTGTCACACCCCGAGACCGCGCGGCGCGGCAATCTGCTGGGCATGCTGGGCATGGGCCTGGCGGTGCTGGTGACCATTTTTGGCCCGCGCGTCTCGCAGTCCGGCGTCGTGGCCATTGTCATCGCGCTGGTGCTGGGCGGCGGCATCGGCCTGTATGCCGCCAAGCGGGTCAAGATGACCCAGATGCCCGAGCTGGTGGCGCTGATGCACAGCCTCGTCGGCCTGGCCGCCTGCCTGGTGGGTTTTGCCAGCTATGTCGATACCTCGCACCCGCTGCAAGGTGCCGAGAAGGCCATCCATGCGGCCGAGATCTATATCGGCATTCTCATTGGCGCGGTCACGTTCTCGGGCTCGCTGGTGGCCTTTGGCAAGCTCAATGGCCGCATTGGTGGCAAGCCGCTCTTGCTGCCGGGCCGGCACCTGCTCAATCTGCTGGGGCTGGTGGTGGTGGTCGCGCTGGGCTGCTGGTTTGTGCAGAGCGCATCGCTGGGCCTGGGCATGCTGGCGCTGCTGGTGATGACCGCCATCGCGCTGCTGTTTGGCCTGCACATGGTGATGGCCATTGGCGGTGCTGACATGCCGGTGGTGGTGTCCATGCTCAACAGCTATTCGGGCTGGGCCGCAGCGGCCACGGGCTTCATGCTGGGCAATGACCTGCTGATCGTCACCGGCGCGCTGGTGGGCTCGTCCGGGGCGATCCTGAGCTACATCATGTGCCAGGCGATGAACCGCAGCTTTATCAGCGTCATCGCTGGCGGCTTTGGCAGTGGCGCGCCCACGTCCGCGGGCCAGGCAGGTGCGGCGCCCCAGGGTGAGGTGGTGGCGGTGACGGCGGCCGAAACCGCCGAGATGCTGCGTGAGGCCAAGCGCGTGGTCATTGTGCCGGGCTATGGCATGGCAGTCGCCCAGGCCCAGCACACCGTCAACGAGATCACCCGCACGCTGCGCGAGCGCGGCGTCGAGGTGCGCTTTGCGATCCACCCTGTGGCCGGCCGCATGCCCGGCCACATGAATGTGCTGCTGGCCGAGGCCAAGCTGCCCTATGACATCGTGCTGGAGATGGACGAGATCAACGACGACTTTCCCGACACCGATGTGGCGATGGTCATTGGCGCCAATGACATCGTGAACCCGGCCGCGCAGGACGACCCCACAAGCCCCATTGCCGGCATGCCGGTGCTGGAGGTCTGGAAGGCGCGCCAGTCGATCGTGATGAAGCGCTCGATGGCGACCGGTTACGCGGGCGTGGACAACCCGCTTTTCTACAAGGACAACAACCGCATGCTGTTTGGCGATGCCAAGCAGATGCTCGATGAGGTGCTGGCGACGCTCAAAAGCTGAGCGCTCTTACCATTCGAAGGCGGAGTCACTCTTGGGAAAGCGCTCGACCGGGCACTCGCCGCTGCGCGCATAGCGGTCGGCATAGTTGAAGCGGTAGGCCATCTCGCTGCCATTGCGGCAGGGCAGGCCGCCATACAGCCGGGCATAGGTCGCGCGCGCGCCACTGCTGCTGCGGTAGGTGTCTTCGCCCTTGAAGACCAGCTTGCCGTCCTTGTGCTGGATGCGCAGGGTGCCGTACGAGGCGTTATTGGGCGTCTCGTAATCGACCAGCATGTCCGCGCCCTGCTGGCCCAGCTGCGAGATGATCAGAAAGTTGGCGCGCTGCTCGGCCACCAGCTGCTCCCGGCTCAGCACCCGCATCGTGGCGGTGGACTGCAGCCGGGGTGCCAGTGCCAGGGCCTTGCCTTCGAGCACGATGATGGCGGCGGTATTGTCTGGTGAATCCCGCGTAGGCCCTGCCAGCAGCACCTTGGACAGGCGCTGGGTCAGCGCCTCCACCAGCTCCTGCGTGCTGTAATCCGATGCATCCTTGGCGCAGGCGGCGGTGCTGGCCAGCAGGCCGGCCAGAAGAAGAGAGGCTGCAGTGATGCGCATGGAGGTCTCCCGAGGGGCGCTGTGGGCTCCCGGCACCTGGGACGCAGGGGCCAGGCCGGAGGGTTACAGCTGGAAGTCGTAATCGATGGTGATCGGGGCGTGGTCCGAGAACTTCACATCCTTGTAGATATGCTCCTTGCGGGCCAGCGCGGCAATCGCGGGCGTGGCCAGGTGGTAGTCCAGGCGCCATCCCACGTTGTTGGCATAGGCCTGGCCCCGGTTGCTCCACCAGGTGTAGCAGGCATCGGTGGTATCGGGCTGCAGCACGCGGTACACATCGACCAGGCCGCCGGTCTCGGTCTCTTTCTCCAGCAGCTGGGTCATCCAGCTGCGCTCTTCGGGCAGAAAGCCGCTGTTTTTCTGGTTGCTGCGCCAGTTCTTGATGTCGGCATTGGTGTGGGCAATGTTCACGTCGCCGCAGAGAATGAAGTCGCGCTCGGCGCGCAGGCGCATCAGGTGGGGGTGCAGCTCGGCCAGAAAGCGGTACTTGGCGGCCTGGCGGATCTCGCCGGAGCTGCCGCTGGGGAAGTAGCAGCTGATGATGGAGAGCTTGCGCGTGGGCGTGTCAAAGCGCAGCTCCACATAGCGGCCTTCGGCGTCGAACTCGTTGGGCGAAAAGCCGATCACCACATCGCTGGGCGCATGGCGGGTATAGATGCCCACGCCCGAGTAGCCTTTTTTCTCGGCAAACTGGAAATACCCGTTCATCTCATCGATGACGTCGAACTTGTCCAGCATATCCGCTTGCTGTGCCTTGATTTCCTGCACACAAATACAATCGGGCCGGGTTGTCTCAATCCAGGGGATCACGCCCTTGGTGGCAGCGGAGCGGATGCCGTTGAGGTTGAGGCTGGTTAATTTGAACAAGGATTGGGTCATGGTCGTTAGTCTCCCACAGTCAGGCGCGGATGCGCAGCTGGCGCAGGATTTTGTAGAGTTTGCCGTGGACGCGGGCGTGCTGCGCTTTGGGCAGTTCACCACCAAGGCCGGCCGCATCAGCCCGTATTTCTTCAATGCGGGCCTGTTCGATGACGGCGCCAAGATGGCGCGGCTGTCCGAATTCTATGCAAAAGCAATTCTGGCCAGCGGTGTGGCATTCGACATGGTGTTCGGCCCGGCCTACAAGGGCATTCCGCTGGCTGCGACCGTGGCCGTGGAGCTGGCGCGCCAGGGCAAGAACGTGCCCTTTGCCTATAACCGCAAAGAGGCCAAGGACCACGGCGAAGGCGGCAGCCTGGTGGGTGCGCCCCTCAAGGGCCGCGTGCTGATCATTGACGATGTGATGTCGGCCGGCACCGCCGCGCGCGAATCGATTGCGCTGATCCAGGGCGCGGGCGCCATCCCCCACGCCATGGCCATTGCATTGGACAGACAGGAAAAAGCCACTGAGAATGGCAAGGATGTGGCGCATAGTGCGGTGCAATATGTGCGTGACCAGCTGGGCATGCAGGTCTGCACCATCGCCAAGCTGGAGGACCTGCTGGCCTTTCTGGCCCAGGGTGCGGCCGCCGATTCGATGCGTGAACACCACAGTCAGGTGCTGGCGTACCGGGAACGTTATGGCGTTGGCAATTGATTATTAGAATTCGATAGTTTTGAATGATAAGGATCTGACGATGCGCAAGGACCGGTGTGCCGCTGCTTGGGCCATGGCGATGCTGATGCTCGCTGGCGCCAGCCATGCCCAAAAGTCCCCGTCTACGACCATGGTCTACAGCTGCGTCGATGCGGGCGGGCGCCGCCTGACGGCGGACCGGCCCATTGCCGCCTGCGCGGACCGTGAGCAGCAGGTCACGATGCCCGGCGGTGCGGTACGCACGGTCGGGCCTGCTTACTCCGAGCGCGAGCGCGCCGAGCAGGCCGCCCAGCAGCGCCGTGAGGCCGAAGAGCGCTACCGCGCCAATGACGGCAAGCGCCGCGAGCGGGCACTGGCGACCCGCTTCCCCAGCAAGGCCGCGCATGACGCCGAACGCGCTGAAGCCGTCGACGTGCTGCGCGCCCAGATCCGCATCGTGCAGGAGCGCCGCAGCTTCTTGCTGGAAGACCGCAAGAAGATCGACCAGGACATGGAGTTCTACAAGAAGGACCCGAGCAAGGCGCCCGCCCCGCTGCAGGCGCGCCTCGATGGCAACCGCCGTGACTTCAAGGAAGTGGACGAGCAGATCGCCACGATCAACGACGAGATCAAGGCCACCAATCTGCGCTTTGACGAAGAGGCCCAAAGCCTCAAACCCTACTGGAGCCCGGCTGCCAAGTAGCCGTGCGCACGCCCCCATGCCTCTTGACTCCCTCGCCCCAGGCCTGGCGCTGGCCGACGACCAGCGCGCGCGCTGCAGCTGGTGCATGGCCTCGCCCCTCTACCAGCACTACCATGACCATGAATGGGGCTTCCCCGTGCATGACGACCGCCGGCTGTTCGAGAAGATCTGCCTCGAAGGCTTTCAGGCGGGCCTGAGCTGGCTGACGATTCTGAACAAGCGCGCGTCATTCAGAGCCGCCTTTGCACAGTTTGATGCCCTGCAGGTGGCGCAGTTTGGCGCCGACGATGTGCAGCGCCTGCTGGCCGATGCCGGCATTGTGCGCCACCGGGGCAAGATCGAGGCGGTGATCAACAATGCCCAGCGCCTGGCCGAAGTGCAGCGCGAGTTCGGCAGTTTTGACGCCTACCTGTGGCGCTTTGCGCCAGCACCCGCCAGCCGCCCCGAGCGCATCACGCTGGAGGCCGTGCGCCAGATGGGTGTGCCGCCCGAGGCGGTCGCCCTGTCCAAGGACCTGAAAAAACGCGGCTGGAAGTTTGTCGGCCCGACCACGGTCTATGCCTTCATGCAGGCCATGGGCATGGTCAATGACCATCTGCAGGGCTGCCATGTGCGCGATGGCCAGCCGGCGGGCTGAGCGCTGTTGCGCTACAGCCCAGCCAGTTCGCTGACCAGCAGCGAATAGCGCTGCAGCGATACATACGCTCCATCGCGCTTGCTGCAGTCGCGCAGCAGGCCTTCGTGGCAAAAGCCCAGGCGGTCCAGCAGCCGGGTCGATGCCGCATTGCCAGGCTCCACATAGGCCACCACGCTGTGCAAGTCCAGACGCGCAAAGGCGCTGGGCAGCCACTGGCGCAGCGCCTGGTCCATCCAACCCTGGCCCCAGTGGTCGGGCAGCAGCCAGTAGCCCAGATCGGCGCTGTCGGCTTCGTCGTCATGGTCGTAGAGGCCGACGGCCGCGATGACGGCGCCATCGAGCAGCACCGCCTGCCACCAGCCGCTGCCCTCACTGGCGACGGACGCATACCAATCGAGTTGCTCCTGCGCAATCGCGCGGGCATCGCTGTGCTCTGTTTCCAGCCCGTAGAACGCGGTCAGCCGCGCATCACCCATCGCATGGGCGACGACGAACAGGTCGGCGGGGGAGAAATCGCGGAAATGGAGGCGTTCGGGCTGCAGCATGGTGCAAGCCTAGCACCGCTGGGCGGCGGTGCTGTGCGATAGGGAAGAGGGGGAGGTGAAACAGCCGTTAAGCCGCTACATGCCAGCGGGCGGGCTGGTGGCTGCCAACGGTCTGTATGCCCAGCAGCGCCGCGTTGCGCTGCAATACGGCTTCAAACTGTGCGCCGCTGGCGCCGATCTGCTCGGCAGCGCCATCCCAGTAGTCGTCGGCAATCTGGGCGGCCGTGAAGTCGCGGTGCGTGAACTTCTGCACAATATTGCGCAGCTTGTCGAGGTTGATGCTGTCGATATCGGTCATGGCAAGCCTCCAACTCAGATGTAAACACCAGTGTCGCGCAAATGGGGCGGCTGTCAATCGGCAATCGCCACCAAACCGGTGCTTTGAACAGGTTCTTAGCCGCGCATGGCCGCTGTGCTGCGCAGCAGGCGCTGCACCAGGAGCGCGCCCACCCAGGCAATGCCGCCAATCCACAGCGGCACCAGCACATAGCTGGGTGCGCGGGCCCACTGGCCCAGTTCGTCCAGCTCCCTCAGCGGCCACAAGGCCAGCGCCAAGCCGCAGGCCCACCAGGCCAGCGCCAACAGCGCAAAGGCCCAGGGCAGCCAGGCGGGGCCGCCACCTGCTGCGCGCTGCCGGGTGGGGCGGTTTTGCACAAACATCCACAGCACGGCGGCGAGCACCAGCAGCAAGGACAGGCCCAGGGCCACCGGCCACCACAGGGCCAGCGGCAAAAAGGCCAGAGTCAGCGAATCCATGGCAGGCCCGGCCTTTATTCCTTGTTGCAGAGCATGGAGTCAGCCAGGCTGCCCACGGTCACGCGCAGGTTCTTGCCCTTGTGGGCCTGCACCGCCCAGGTGTCGCTCAAATCTTCGGGCACCAGATCCTTGTCTTGCATCAGCTCGGGCTTCTTGTGCTCGGAGCGGTCCTGCTTGACCACCTCGGGCACGATCATCGTGATGGTGCTGCCGTCCATGCGCCACTGGCCCGTGCCTTGCAGCACAAAGCGGTATTGCTGGTCGGTGCTGGGCATGTCATAGACCAAAAAGGCCTGCGAGCGCAGGCTGTGGTCGGGGTTGAACTGGTTGGTATAGGTAAAGCTGGCGCTGTCCTTGCCCATGCTGATCTGGAACTGGCATTCCCAGACGCCGGCCAGGTCGGCTTCGCTGATGCTGGCCGCCGCAGGTGACGGGGCCTGCGGTGCCGGTTTGTCTGCGGGAGCCTGCTGGGGCGCACGTGGCGCCGGTTGGGCCTCTTTTTTGGAGGGCCAGAGGCTGGAGCAGGCGGCCAGGCCGGGGACCAGCAGCAGACAGAACGTGGTGCGGAAGAGGGGAGTCAATGGCATCTGCGCACTCTACCAAAATCCGGTAAAGCCGCGGCCCGGGCCTTTGTAGGCCCAGGCCGTTCAAGGCGCTTAGCCGGCGAGGGTAGGGTAGTCGGTATAGCCCTTCTCGCCGCCGCCATAGTAGCTGCTGCTGTCGCCGGTGTTCAGCGCCGCGCCGCTACGCAGGCGCTCGACCAGGTCGGGGTTGGCAATGTAGGGCCGGCCAAAGGCGACGATATCGGCCTGGCCGCTGGCTACGGCTTGCTCGGCCAGCGCACGGTCATAGCCGTTGTTCACCATCCAGGCGGCCTTGCCGCCGGCGCGGCGGTATTCCGCCTTGAAGGCCTCGTAGTCGAAGGGACGGCCTTCGACTTCACGCGGGCCGCCGGTGGCGCCTTCGATCACATGGATATAGGCCAGGCCCAGCGGCGCCAGCTGGTGGGCCAGGTAGGTGAACAGGCTCTGGGGATCGGCGTCGTCGATGCCATTGGCGGGGGTGACGGGCGAGAGCCGGATGCCGACCTTGCCACGGCCGACCGCGTCGATCACCGCGCGGGTGACTTCCAAGGTCAGGCGGGCGCGGTTTTCGATCGAGCCGCCGTAGTCGTCGCGGCGCGCATTGGCGCCGGTCTTCAAGAACTGGTCGAGCAGGTAGCCGTTGGCGCCGTGGATCTCGACGCCATCGAAGCCGGCGGTCTTGACCGCATTGCGGGCGGCCGCAGCAAAGCTGTGCACGATGCCGGGGACCTCCTCGGCATCCAGCGCGCGCGGCTCGGAGGTCGGCTCGAAGCGGCCTTCGCCGGTGGCCGGGTCGATCAGGTAGGTCTTTGTCTTGGCAGTGATGGCCGAGGGCGCCACGGGGGCCTGCTGGTCCGGCTGCAGCAGGCGGTGCGAGACACGGCCCACATGCCACAGCTGGCAGACGATCTTGCCGCCCTTGGCATGCACCGCGCTGGTGACCTTGCTCCAGCCATCGAGCTGGTCCTGCTCGTACAGGCCGGGCACATCGGCATAACCCTGGCCCTGGTGGCTGATGGCGGTAGCCTCGGTGATCAGCAGCCCGGCGCTGGCGCGCTGGGCATAGTAGGTGGCTGCCATCGGCTGGGGAACGGCCTTGGGCGAACGGTTGCGCGTCAACGGGGCCATCGCAATGCGGTTGGCCAGGGCCAGATCACCCACCTGCACAGGTTCAAACAGGTTATGGGTTGCGGTGCTTGTCATACAAAACTCCTGGTGGTTGTGTCACAAAATCACCCGCTTTTTGTACCACGCAGCCCCGCCCTTTGCAGGCCAGGGTTGAAGCCCGGGCGCTGTCAGCGAAGGCCTTGGATTCTTAAATACCCAACAAATCAAAGGTTTGCTGTGGGGCGGCGGGCAAGCTGGCGCAGGTGATTGGGCGCCAGCCCTGCTGCGATACAACCTAGGGTCAACCCGACAACACGTAATGGCAAAGGTTCTGCGCCATGATCGACCCGGGTCTGCTAGCTGCCGATCGCAGCCTGGTGGGCAGACCGCAGTCGTTTGTGAAAGAGAAAGCGCGCATTCATGACCAAAACATCGCTGGATAAATCGAAGATCAAGTTCTTGCTGCTCGAGGGCATCCACCCTTCTGCGCTCAAGGTGTTGCAGGCGGCAGGCTATACCCAGGTCGAGGCGCTGACCGGCGCCTTGGAGGGCGAAGAGCTCAAGCGCAAGATTGCCGACGTGCACTTTGTCGGCATCCGCTCGCGCACGCAGCTGACGGCCGATGTGTTTGCTGCGGCCAACAAGCTGGTGGCAGTGGGCTGTTTTTGCATCGGCACCAACCAGGTCGATCTGAATGCGGCGCGCGAGCGCGGTATTGCGGTGTTCAATGCGCCCTTCTCCAACACACGCTCTGTCGCGGAGCTGGTGCTGGCCGAGGCCATCTTGCTGCTGCGCGGCATCCCCGAGAAGAACGCGGTATCGCACCGGGGCGGCTGGAAGAAAAGCGCCGACAACTCCTTCGAGATCCGTGGCAAGACCTTGGGCATCGTCGGCTACGGCTCGATCGGCACGCAATTGTCGGTGCTTGCCGAAGGCCTGGGCATGAAGGTCGTGTTCCATGATGTGGTCACCAAGCTGCCGCTGGGCAATGCGCACCAGGCGGCCAACCTCAACGCGCTGCTGGCGCAGTCCGACATCGTGACCCTGCACGTTCCCGAGTTGGCCTCGACCCACAACATGATTGGCGCGGCCCAGATCGCGGCGATGAAGCCTGGCAGCATTTTGATCAATGCCTCGCGCGGCACCGTGGTGGACCTCGACGTGCTGGCCCAGGCGCTGCAAGCCAAGAAGCTGCTGGGCGCGGCCATCGACGTGTTCCCGGTCGAGCCCAAGAGCAACAAGGACGAGTTCCAGTCGCCGCTGCGCGGCATGGACAACGTGATCCTGACCCCGCACATCGGCGGCTCGACGATGGAAGCCCAGGCCAATATCGGCCTGGAAGTGGCAGAAAAGCTGGTCAAGTACAGCGACAACGGCACCACCACCTCGGCGGTCAACTTCCCCGAAGTGGCCCTGCCCGAGCACCCTGGCAAGAACCGTATCCTGCACGTGCACGAGAACCGCCCAGGCATCCTGTCGGCCATCAACCAGGTGCTGGCCGACAACGGCATCAACATCGCCGGCCAGTACCTGCGCACCGATGAAAAGGTGGGCTATGTGGTGATCGATATCGACCAGGAATCGTCGGCCCTGGCGCTGGAGAAGCTGGCCCAGATCGCCGGCACGATCCGCTGCCGCGTGCTGTTCTGATGCCGCGCCCACCATACGGCGAACCAGCGGCGCCGATGCGGTAGATGGCTTTAGACACCGAAGAAAGAGGCTTATGCCTCTTTTTTCTTAGCTGCTGTTGGCATATCGATGCATGAAATGCGTCGTTGTGGTGGCGCACCCCGCTGCCTAGCATGAAGGCTTCAACCCGATTGCCAGACCACGAGGAGCGCCCATGAATGCCATCACCAATGTTCGCCACCTGAGCCCAGCGGCCGATGCCGCTGCAGCTACGGCCCTGCACGTCGAGCCCCTGGCGGGCCGCATCGGCGCGGTGGTGCATGGGGTGTCGCTGTCGGGTGCATTGGAACCGGCGCTGTTTGCCCAGATCAAGGCAGCGCTGCTGCAGCACCGGGTGATTTTCTTCCGGGGCCAGCAGCACCTCGATGACGCCGGCCACCAGGCCTTTGGCCGTTTGTTTGGTGAGATCGAGGCCCACCCTACCGTGCCCGCGCCCGATGGCACGGCCTTTCTGGAGCTCAACTCGCAGCACGGCGGCCGGGCCGATTCCTGGCACACCGATGTGACCTTCAAGGCGGTCTTCCCCAAGGTCTGTGTGCTGCGCGCCGTGACCTTGCCCGGCCATGGTGGCGACACCGTCTGGGCCAATACCGTGGCCGCCTATGAAGGCCTGCCCGCGCCGCTGCAGCAGCTCGCCGAGCAGCTCTGGGCCGTGCATGGCAATGACTACGACTATGCGGAGAACTTCCGCCAGAACACAGCCGCCAGCCAGACCGAGACGCAGGGCCGGGCGAGCTACCGCAAGGTCTTCACCAGCAAGACCATCGAGTCCGAGCAGCCCTTGGTGCATGTGCATGCCGAGACGGGCGAGAAGGCGCTGCTGCTGGGCCACTTTGCCAAGCGCATCAAGGGCCTGCGCAGCAACGAGTCTGCCGCCTTGCTGCAGCTCTTCCATGAGCGCATCGTGCGGCTGGAAAACACCGTGCGCTGGCACTGGCAGCCGGGCGATGTTGCCATCTGGGACAACCGCGCCACCCAGCACTACGCCATCAATGACTATGCCGATGCCCACCGCGTGATGCGGCGCGTGACGGTCACCGGCGACGTGGCGACCTCGGTCGATGGCCGCACCAGCGTCGACCTGACCGTGCGCGAGCCGGCAGCGGCCTGAGCAGCCTGAGCGGCGGCCAGGCGCACCGGCTGGGCGCAGCGCCCTCCCCAACAGCAACACACCGATCGCAGATGGCGATGGCCGCCTGCGCGCACCACAGAGAGTTTCCATGACCCGAACCACCTACCACTACGAAGGCGGCCTGCTGGTGCCGCGCCGCAAGCTGCTGGCCTCTGCGCTGGCGGCCGGCGCCGGCAGCGTGCTGGGCTTTCCGGCACTGGCGCTGGACAGCAAGCCGCTCAAGGGCGTAACGCTCAATACCTCGCTGTACAGCTCGCCGTATTCCAAGCTGCTGCGGCCCTGGATTCCCGAGTTCGAGGAGGCCACGGGCGCCAAAGTCAATTTCGACACGCCCGGCTTTCCGGTCTACAACCAGCGCGCTGACCTGGAGCTGTCCACCAAGGGGGCGGCCTTTGATGCGGTCAATGTCACCTTCATCTATTCGAGCCGCTGGATCAATTCGGGCTGGCTGACGCCGCTCGATGGCTATATCAACGACCCCAACAAGACGCCGGCGAGCTTTGACATCCGCGACTTTCTCGAAGGCGCGCTGGCGCCCGAGCGCGGCCGCGATGGCCAGCTCTACGGCATCCCCTGGCAGGCCGAGGTCACGATTGCGGCGGCCTCGCGCTTTGATGTGCTCCAGCAGTCGGGCCTGGCCTTTCCCGATACGACAGACGCCTGGCTGCAAGCGGCCAAGCTGCTCAACCGCAAGGAGCGCGCGGCCGGCTTTGTCACCGACAACCACTATGGCTGGACCTTCATCCCGTTCCTGCAGGCCTTTGGCGGCGATGTGTTCCGCAAGGCGCCCGATGACCTGTTCCCCACCTTGGACAGCCCCGAGGCGATAGCGGCGGCCGACTACTTTGCCCGCCTGCTGCGCGAGTACGGGCCCGACGGTGTGGTCTCCTACACCTCGGACCAGGCCGTGCAGTCGCTCAAGGCCGGGCGCAGCCATTTGAGCGTGCAAGGCCAGATCAACCTCTCGCAGCTGGCCGATAAGTCCAGTAGCAAGGTGGCGGCATCGGCGGCCTGGGGCCAGGTGCCCAAGGGTGTGGCCGGGCGCTTTCCGGGCACGGCCATCCATGGCTGGGGCATTCCGGTGGGCAGCAAGAACAAGGATGCCGCCTGGCAGTTCATCCGCTGGGCCACGTCCAAGGAAACCTTGCAGCGCGCCGTGGCTGCAGGTTACGGCTCGCCCACGCGGCGCTCGGACATTGACTCGGCCGCTTACCGTGAGCGCCAGCGCGTCAACGGCTATGACATCGCGTCGCTGGTGACATCGTCGGTGGAGCTGTCGGCCAAGCAAGGCCATATGAAATACCGCACCGTGGCTGCCTACCCGCAGGTGGACCAGCAGATCAACAAGGCCATTGAGCTGATCGTGACGGGCCAGCGCACGCCTGAGCAGGCGATGAAGCAGGCGCAGACCGCGTCGATTGCCGAGCTGCGCCGCGCCGGCGTCTCGGTCTGAGTGGCGAGGGAGCGCGCCCATGCCGCCCACTGCATCTCTCGCGCCGCAGGCGCTCGACACCGGACCTGCGCGCCCGCTGCCCAGCCAGGCGCGCGGCAAGCCCGCTGCGGCTGCAGCGTCGCGCAACTGGCAGCGCAACTGGCAGCGCGAATCGGCACGGGCCTATGGCCTGGGCCTGGCACCCGCACTGGTGGTGCTGGCCGCCATCACCTTGCTGCCGCTGGTCACGCTGGTGGTAGTGAGCCTCACGCCGCTGAGCCTGACCGACCCAGCAGCGACCTTCCATTTTGAGCAGCCCGCCGGCAACTATGCGCAGCTGCTGCAGGACCAGCGCTTTGTCGATTCGCTCTGGGTGCAGGCCAAGCTCTCGTCGGTCAGTGTGCTGCTGCAGCTGCTCGTCGGCCTGGGCCTGGCCTTGCTGCTGCACAGCAGCAGCCGGGTGGTCGCGGGCCTGCGCACGTTCTTTCTGATCCCGATGGTGCTGCCGCCGATTGTGGTGGCCCTGGTCTGGAAGATCATCTACACGCCCGACATCAGCCCGATGCATGCGCTGCTCGAGCAGTGGGGCTGGCCGCTGCGCTCGCTGATCGCCAACCCCGACACCGCGCTGTGGGCCATTGTGGCCGCCGATGTCTGGCAGTGGTTCCCGTTCACGATGCTGATGGTGCTGGCCCAGCTGCAGATGGTGCCGCGCGACCCGGTCGATGCCGCCCGCATCGATGGCGCCAACCGCTGGCAGGTGTTTGTCTACATCGTGCTGCCCTATCTGCAGCGCACCCTGGTGGTCTGCGCGCTGTTCCGCCTGATCGACAGCTTCAAGGCCTTTCCGCTCTTGTATGTGCTGACCAATGGCGGGCCGGGCACCGTGACCGAGGTCACCAATTTCTACGGCTTTATCCAGGCCTTCAACTTCTCGTACTGGGGCTACGGCAGCGCCATTGCGGTGGTGATGCTGGCCATCATCTTTGTGCTGAGCGCACTGGTCAGCCGCCTGGGCCGGGCCAAGGGAGATGCCCATGCACGCTGAGACCTGGCACCACGCAGCACCTGCGCTGCCCGTATGGCAACGCGCCGTGCAAGGCGCGCAGCGCCATCTGCTCAGCACCGCTGCCGTGGTGGTGCTGATGGTGGTGCTGCTGCCTTTTTTGTGGATGGTGCAGATGGCCTTTCGCCCGGCGGGCGATGCGCTGTCGCTGGATCTTGTCTTCAGCCCCACGTTGGAGGCCTTTGCGGGCCTGTGGCAGGACAACTTTGCACGCTCCTTTGGCAACAGCTTGCTGGTGAGTGTGCTGTCCACCGGGCTGTCGCTGCTCCTGGGGGTGCCCGCTGCCTATGCGCTGTCGCGCTGGCGCTTCAAGCAGCGGCGCCAGGTGGCGCTGTGGGTGCTGTGCACACGCATGGCGCCGCCCATTGCGTTCACGATTCCGTTCTTTCTGGCATTTCGCTGGCTGGGCCTGCTCGATTCCGTCTGGGGCCTGGTGCTGGTCTACCTGACCTTCAACCTGGCCATCGTGATCTGGATGATGCAGGGCTTTTTTGAGGCCATTCCCACGGCGCTCGAAGAGGCGGCCTGGATGGACGGCTGCAGCATCTGGTCGGCCTTCTGGCATGTGACCTTGCCACTGACCCGGCCGGGCCTGGTGGCCACCGCCGTGCTGTGCTTCATCTTTTCGTGGAGCGACTTTTTCTTCGCACTGATTCTGACCCGCACGCAGGCGGTGACGGCGCCGGTGGCCATCGTCAATTTTCTGCAGTACGACGGCTGGGAGTGGACCAAGATTGCAGCGGCCGGCACCCTGGTGATGCTGCCGGTGCTGCTGTTCACGGTGCTGGTGCGCAAATACCTCGTTCACGGCCTCACCGCCGGTGGCGTTAAGGACTGACATGGCTTCGATTGCATTGAGACAGCTGCGCAAGCATTTTGAGGGGCACGATGTGCTCAAGGGTATTTCGCTCGATATCGCCGAGGGCGAGTTTGTGGCGCTCGTTGGGCCATCTGGCTGCGGTAAATCCACCTTGCTGCGCATGCTCGCCGGGCTCGAAGAGGTCAGCAGCGGCCAGATCGTGCTGGGTGGCCAGCTCATCAACGATGTGCCGCCGCGCGAGCGCAATATTGCGATGGTGTTCCAGAACTATGCGCTCTACCCGCATATGACGGTGGCCGAGAACCTGGGCTTTGCGCTCAAGCTGCAGCGCCAGGCGCCCGCAGCCATTGCGCAGCGCGTGCAGCAGGTGGCCGAGATTCTGGGCCTGGAGCCGCTGCTGGCCCGCCTGCCTGCCCAGCTGTCGGGCGGCCAGCGCCAGCGTGTGACCATGGGCCGCGCCATTGTGCGCGAGCCACTGGCCTTTTTGTTTGACGAGCCGCTGTCCAACCTGGATGCCAAGCTGCGCGTGCAGATGCGCACCGAGATCAAGGCCTTGCACCAGCGCCTGCGCACCACCACGGTCTATGTGACGCATGACCAGATCGAGGCCATGACCATGGCCGACCGCATCGTGGTGATGCGCGACGGCCTGATCGAGCAGGTGGGCACGCCGCTGGAGCTGTACGACCGGCCACGCAATGCCTTTGTCGCGCAGTTCATTGGCTCGCCCTCGATGAACCTGATTGCCGCCCGCAGCCAGCCAGCGCAGGACGGCTGGCAGCTGGTGACCGACGATGGCCTGCGCCTGCCGCTGCTGCCCGGCCTGCAGGCCCAGGGCGAGCGTGCGCTGTGGCTGGGCGTGCGGCCCGAACATGTGCAGCTGGAAGTGGCGCCCCTGAGCGGTGTCGCCACCAGCGCTGCGACCGTCGAGGTGGTGGAGCCCACCGGCGCCGAAACCCAGGTGGTCAGCCGCTTTGGCCAGCAGCCACTCATTTCGACCGTCAAGGAACGCCTGGCGCTGGCGCCCGGCCAGGCGCTGCATTGGCACACGGCGCCGCAGCACTGGCATGTGTTTGACCGGCAAAGTGGCGAGCGCCTCAACGTCGCTTAATACCAAGTACCTCATGCACAAAGGCTTCCAGTCGGGAGCCTTTGCGTTGCTGGGTGCCGGTGTTTAAGCCAGGGGGCCTGCGGTCAAGATTTCCGACAGCGCCTTGCGCGGCGAGGGCGTCTCGCGCTCGGCCAGGTCGGCGGGCAGGCTGGACTTGTCGCCGCGCTCGCCAATGGCGACCAGGCATTCGACCTGCCAGTTGTCACCGAGCTTGAGCACGGCGCGTGCAGCATCGCGCTCGATGCCGCCCATGGCGTGGGTGGCCAGGCCCATCGCATGGGCTTGCAGGGCCAGGTAGCCCCAGGCGCAACCGGTGTCAAAGCTGGGCGCGGGAGACTCGTCCTTGTTCGACAGCACCACCAACAGGGCGCCGGCATTCAGGCACCAGCGGCGGTTGAACTCGTTGGGAATGGTGGAAAACGCCTGCCAGTTGGCATCGCCGTTGATCGAATAGGCAAAGTGCCAGGGCTGCTTGTTGCTGGCCGAAGGGGCCCAGCGTGCGCCTTCCACAATGGTCTCGATGTCCTTGTGCGTCAGCGCCTTGCCCGAGAAGGCGCGGGGCGAGAAACGGTCCAGAAACTGGGGATGGATGGCATGGGTGGATTGGCGCGTCGTCATGGTCAAAAAGTGAGCAATAAGACCGCCAGCATGCCATATCTGCCGGTTTTTTGCAGGCTTAGATTTTTTGTTTATCGACCAGCTTGAAGGTGCCCGTGGCCAGGCCCAACAGGTTGCCGGCATCGTCATGCAGCTCGCCGCGCACAAAGGACAGGCTCTTGCCGCGCTTTTCGCAAACGGCCGTGCAGACCACATCGCCACTGCCCGGCGCAATGTAATGAATGGTCAGGTCCACGGTGATGACGCCATAGCGCAACGGATCATGCGCGCGAGCTGCGCAGGACAGGCCCACATCGAGCAAGGTGGCGATGGCGCCGCCATGCATATCGCCCCGGCTGTTGGTGTATTGCTTCTGGTAGGGCATGCGCACCCGGGCGCGCTCATTGCCGATCGCCTCGCCCTTGAGCAAGAAGGCCTCGGCCATGGCCATGCCGAGGCCGAAGATCTGGTTGGCGGGCTCATCCACGGTGTAGGCGGGGATGTCGTTGGCAACAGCGGGGGATGCAGTGGTGGTCATGGGGCAGGGCGCAGCAGGTTCAAAACCTTGGATATTAGCGGCTGGGCCGCCAAGCCGCGCCGCATGGCTGACACCTGGGAGTCGCCGCCCCAGCGGCGCCCAGCTTCGTTTGCAAAGCGGCTGCCTCCACTTCTGTGCCCTCGGTTTATCATCGCTGGCTTATGCCCGTCTGGCCCCCGTCGTCCTCTCTGTCATCCCCGTATTGCCCGCGCTGCGGCGCAGCGAACTGCCGCAGCGCAGGTGCGCGCGACCGCTTTGCCTGCCTGCAGTGCGGCGCGCAGTTCCGGCTGGAGCAGCTGCAGGGCCAGTCCTTCGCGGCTGGTCAGGCCGCGCCAGGGGCGCCAAACGGGGCGCGGTTGCGCCAGCACCTGCCCTGGCTGGCGGTGGCGCTGGCCATGCTGGTGTCCATCCCCTGGTGGCTGCCCCGGCTGCAACCCGGGCTCCAGCTGAAGCTGCCCACTGCCTGGCAAGACAAGGCACCGCAGCTGGCACTGGGCCGCAGTGAGGCGACGACGCTGATCGAGCGCAACGGCCAGCGCTTGCTCGTGCAGCTGTTTGAAAACCGCGAGCAGGGCGATGTGGTCTACCGCGTGCTGGTCCGTGATGCGGCCACCGGCGCCAGCCTGGGCGAGCCCCAGCGCATGGCCATGCCCTGGGCCGGCAGCTCCGGGCGGGCCGAGCTGCAGTTTTTCTCGGACGGCCAGCTCTACCTGTTTTTGCGGGAACGCGGCTTTTGGCGGCTGGATCTGGCGAGCCTGCGCTTTGTCGATCTGCTGCCCCAGCTCAGTGAGAAATTTGCCGCGCAGCTGGGCGAGGGCATCGTGGGCGTAGCGCCCAAGGGCCGCGACCGGCCCGACAGCCTGGAGGTCAC
The DNA here is from genome assembly GCF_049601575.1 of Comamonas sp. 23. NCBI lineage: Bacteria > Pseudomonadati > Pseudomonadota > Betaproteobacteria > Burkholderiales > Comamonadaceae > Comamonas > Comamonas sp. 23. The sequence goes on from NZ_CP187127.1 coordinate 556,839, forward strand.
CAGCCGCAGCGGCAGCAAATACCTGGTGTACTGGCTGATCGGCCAGATCTGGCCGGCGGCCGACAGCAGCAGCCTCTACGAAAAGGCCCAGGCCGGCTACCGCCAGGAGATCGCCTTCTACCGCTATGAATCGCTGCCCCGCCCGACCGGCGAGGAGAACCGCGCCGTGCTGGTGCAGTCCTGGTGGCGGCACGAGCCCGGCCAGCCCGCCTACTTTGGCTATTACGACCTGCAGCCCAGCGACAGCCGCGAGGTGCAGACATCGCCGCGCAGCTATGTGGCCATTGGCGATGGCTTCTCGACCCGCCCCTATGCCACCAAGGACCGGGGCCTGCTGCGCATCAAGGTGGTGCAGCCGGCGGTGCCGCGCTTCCATGCCGATGTGATGGCCGAGAACGCGCGCCGCCTGCTGCTGGCCTACAACCCCACGCCGCTGCGGCAGGAGGGGCGCGTGATCCAGCTGCTGGACAAGGCCAGCGAGCAGGTGGTGTGGAGCCGCACCATCGACCAGTTGCCCGCACTGGGCCAGCGCGAAGGCGGCATGTATGTCACCGGCCAGGCCGTCAGCGCCGGCTTTTTGCTGCTCAACGACATGCGCCAGCCCGCGCTGCTGATTGGCGATGACGGCGAGGTGCTGCAGGACTTTGGGGCTGCGGCCGCAGGAGCTGCGCAGTGAGCATTCCTCGGCGTTTTTATCTTCCGATGGGCCTGGGCTTTCTGTTCTTTTTTGTGCTGCCGCTGCTGGTGCCCGCGACGGTCAAGCTGCTGCAATCGGGTGCAGACAAGGCCGAGGAGCTGGGCGATGTGGCCGCCTCGGCCATCTACCAAGGGGAGGACGGCAGCCTGCGCATGCTGCGGGTGATGAAGCACAGCACCGCGCAGGACGATGTGTTTGTGCTGCTGGACAACGACCTGCAGGCCAAGCAGCTGCTGGGCGAGCCCCAGCGCATTGTGCTGCCGCGCGCCCAGCTGCGCCAGCCGGCGCGCTTGCGCAGCGAGGCCCATGGCCAGCTGTCGCTGCTGCTCAATGACCGGCACTGGTGGCTGCGCGAGCCGGCGCAGACCGCGTTTGCGCCGATGGATGCCGCGCTGCGCCAGCGCTTTGCGGCCGAGCTGGGCACAGGCGTGTCCAAATATGCGTTTGGCGAGCTGCGCGAGCCGGGCCTCTTGGATGTGACCAGCAATACCGGCGACCGCTATGCGCTGTACTGGGCCAGTGGCGAGCTCTACCCCTGGGCCGAGCGGCTGCAGCGCTGGCAGCAGCGCCCCTGGGCACAGTACCCGCAGACGGCCTCGCGCATCGACTATGCCGACTTTGACACCGACGTGGCCCAGTACGGCATGCCGATGATCTTGCTGCAGTTTGCGCAAAAAGTTAGGCCAGGCGAGTTTGAGCGCTGGCCACGGCTGAGCGTGCACTCCAGCGCCGACAAGCAGGTGCGCGCCGCCCCCAAGCTCTACCAGCCGGTCAGCGATGGTTTTGTCGTCAGCCGCCAGGCGCTGCGCGACGCGGGCATTACCCAGATTGCCGCGGTGGCCAGCGTACCGGTGCAGTTCAGCGGCGAGGTGCTGGCCCGCAATGCGGACCGTGTGCTGATGCGCTACGACGAGACCCCTACCACCGCCGCCGAGGTGGTGCTGCAGATCGTCGATGCGCACAGCCTGCAAGTGGTGTGGCGCAAGTCCACGCGCGAGATGCCGCAGTTGCTGTTTGACGGCGAGCACCTGGCGGCCCAGGCCTGGCCCGGCGGTTTTTACCTGAGCACCGGCTTGAACCTGCCAGCCCTGGTGATCGACAACGAGGGCCAGACCTTGGTCGACTTTCAGCCCCAAAAGCGCCTCGAGCAACCCAGCGAGGACTGAGGCCTAAGAACCTGTTCAAAGGCAAGCACACGCGGCCCGGGCGGCCCATTGTCAACGTGGATAGTGGACGATAAAAGTGCAGGGCCATCCGATAGTTATTGGCTGGCCTACAGCGCTGTTTTGTAAAGAAATTTTGCAAATCCACCGGCCTGTTTACGTAAAGCCAAACGAATCTCCAAAACTCCTACAGCCAGCGCCACCCTGCAGCGGCACCATGTCCTTACGGCAGGCGTTTGTCCCTGCCGCCAACCTGACACTGAAGGAGTAAACGCCATGAACCAGCAGAACCACCAACAGTCCGGACAGCACCCTGCCCAGAAAAAGGAGCAGCAGCAACAGCAGCAATCCCCGAAGCAGCAGCAACCGGGCCAGCAGGACCGCAAGCAGTCCTCGCAGAAGTAGGCTGCGACAGCGCGGCCCACGAAGACCACACGGAGCACCCCATGCAACAACTGCCATTGCCGATGACCAAGCAGCAGCCTTGGCCGCTGCAACAGGGCCAGCCGTTGCGCGAGGCCAAGTACTCGCAGCAGCAGTGCAAGTGCAACCGGCGCCAACTGGGCACCGAGCCCAAGACGCCGGACAACGCACAGATGTGCTGATCTTCTGAACCCTGCGCCAAAGCCCGCACGATGCGGGCTTTTTTGTGGGCGCGGCAGGGCATGCGCGGTGATACTGGCGCTCTCCATCCCCCAGCCAGCAGACCTCCATGAACACCGGATTCTTCGCGCAGCCCAGCCCGCCGTACCCCCGCACCAACTACAGCTTTGCCTACCAATGGATCGAAGAAGTTGGCAGCCTGACCGCCTTGCTGGCGCATGTCGAAGCGCTGCGCGCCGCAGACCCCGCGCACCGCTATCTGTGCACCTTGGACGATATCCAGCAGGGCAGCTACACCAGCGGCCATGCCAGCCAGGATGACCGGCTCTACCTGGCCAGCCCGCCGGATATGGACTGGGACGACCCAGTGCAGGAGGCGGCCTGGGATCTGCAGGCGCTGCAGCACCGCGCGCGCCAGCTGCGCCAGGGCCCGCAACGCTGGGCCGATGTCTGCGGCAGCCTGGCGGTAAGCGCCAGCGATCTCGACGCACTGCTGGCCGCGAATCGCGCGCCTGATCTGCTGCTCGATGACGTCGTCTATATCCAGCGCCTGCCGTTGGCCCAAGGCGATCCGCTGATTGCTGGCCAACCCAATGGCTATTTCAGCGCAGACTGGGACAGCTTTCAAAACCACGCCATCCACCAGCATCTGGCCGAGCAGCATGGCTACCAGCTGTTGGCCATGGGCGCCGCCTGGATGGCACTGGCTCGCGTGCAGCCGCCCGGTGCCGTGCAGGCCCAGGCGCTGGTGGAGGATTTGCGGGCGCTGTATGCCACGGGTGATGAGGCGCTGCTGGCCCATGCGGGCTGGCAAGCCTTGCCAGCGCTGCTGCAAACCCAGCGCATCCTGGTGATGGGCTATACCGAAGATATGGCCGACCGCTGGGAGTAAAGCCTCGCTTGTATTTCTGTGAAGGACGGAAAACGAATGTAGGCGGCCCTGCGTTGCTTACCGCCTGGAATGCACCAAGCGGCTTTGCAAAATGTGCACCGAGAAACGTCTCGATGCAGGCGGCGCGTCAATTCCTACACCGGCCGTTCGGCTGCAGCGCGACCATAGAGCCATGGCAGGGCATGTCGCCCGGTCATCATCTTGAAGGAGCTAACGCTATGAATCAGCCAAACAGCCAACGCAATCCCAACCAGGTGAACCAGCAGCAATCGGGCCAAAAGCCCGGCTCGCCCAAAGAGCAGCAACACCAGCAGCAGTCGCCGCAGCACAAGCAGCCTGGTCAGCAAGACCGCTCCCAGCAGCAGCGCTGAAGGCCGCGTTGGCCTGAGCAACTGGTAGTCGCCACCGCGCGATAACCAGGAGGGTCAGCCAGGGTGCATGCCTGGCAAGCCCGTAAAAAAGCCTCCATTGCTGGAGGCTTCTTGCTGTCAGCGGTGGCGGGGAGATCAGGCCAGCTTGGCCTTCAACAGCTCATTGACCTGGCCCGGGTTGGCCTTGCCCTTGGAAGCCTTCATCACCTGGCCGACCAGTGCGTTGAAGGCCTTGTCCTTGCCGGCCTTGTACTGCTCGACATTGCCGGGGTTGGCGGCGATCACCTCGTCGATGATGGCTTCGAGCGCGCCGGTGTCGTTGGATTGCTTCAAGTCCTTGGCGTCGATGACAGCGTCGACGTCGGTGCCTTCGCCGCTCCACAGCGCTTCAAACACCTGCTTGGCGCTGTTGTTGCTGATGACATTGCCGTGGATGCGGTCGATCAAGGTGCCCAGCTGCGCGGCGCTGACCTTGACCTGGTCCATGCCGATCTCTTCCATGTTCAGGCGGCGCGAGATCTCACCCATCACCCAGTTGCTGGCCAGCTTGGGCTGGCCGCTGGCCTTGGCAGCGGCTTCAAAGTAGTCGGCCATGGCCTGGCTTTGGGTCAGGGTGGTGGCGTCGTACTCGGGCAGGCCGTAGTCGGCCACAAAGCGGTCGGCGCGCTGGCGCGGCAGCTCGGGCATCTCGGCCTTGACGGCCTGCACCCAGCTGTCGGCGACCACCAGCGGCGGCAGGTCCGGATCGGGGAAGTAGCGGTAGTCGGCCGCGTCTTCCTTGGTGCGCATCGCGCGGGTCTCGCCGGTGTCGGGGTTGAACAGCACGGTGGCCTGCTGGATCGCGCGGCCATCTTCGATCTCTTCGATCTGCCAGCGGATTTCGTAATCGATGGCGATCTGCATGTTCTTGAACGAGTTCAGGTTCTTGATCTCGCGGCGGGTGCCCAGCGGCTGGCCGGGCTTGCGCACGGACACGTTGGCATCGCAGCGGAACGAGCCTTCCTGCATATTGCCGTCGCAGATGCCGATCCAGGTGACGATCTTGTGCAGTTCCTTGGCGTAGGCCACGGCCTCGGCGGTGCTGCCCATGTCGGGCTCGGTGACGATCTCCAGCAGCGGCGTGCCGGCGCGGTTCAGATCAATACCCGATTGGCCGATGAACTCGTCGTGCACCGATTTGCCCGCGTCTTCTTCGAGGTGGGCGCGCACCAGGCGCACGGTCTTTTTCTGGTCGCCGACAAAGAAGCTCACCTCACCGCCTTGCACCACCGGGATCTCGAACTGCGAGATCTGGTAGCCCTTGGGCAGGTCGGGGTAGAAGTAGTTCTTGCGTGCAAAGATGCTGACGGGCGCAATCGTGCTGCCCAGCGCCAGGCCGAGCTTGATGGCGCATTCGACGGCCTTCTTGTTCATCACCGGCAGGGTGCCGGGCAGGGCCAGGTCTACGGCGCAGGCCTGGGTGTTGGGCTCGGCGCCAAAGGCGGTGCTGGCGCGGCTGAAGATCTTGCTGTTGGCGGCCAGCTGGGTGTGGGTTTCAAAGCCAATCACCACTTCGTAGCCGTTGATGAGCTTGATGCTTGTTTCGGTCATGTTCTGTTTTCCTCCCTGCGTTACTTCGCGATGCCGGTTGGCTGGCGCAGGTGGTGGTCGGTGGCTTGCTGCAGCTGGTGGGCGGCGTTCAGGAGCTTGGCTTCACCAAAATAGTTGCCGATCAGCTGCAGCCCCACGGGCATGCCGCCTTCGCCAAAGCCGGCGGGAACGCTCAGGCCAGGCAGGCCGGCCAGCGACGCGGGCAGCGTGTAGATGTCGGCCAGGTAGTTGGCAAGCGGGTCGCTCTTGCCGCCCAGTGCCCAGGCCACGGTGGGCGCAGCGGGGCCGGCGATCAGGTCGCAGTCCTGGAAGGCGGTCTGGAAGTCGTCGGCAATCATGCGGCGGATCTTTTGCGCCTGCAGGTAGTAGGCGTCGTAGTAGCCGTGCGAGAGCACATAGGCACCGGTCATGATGCGGCGCTTGACCTCGTCGCCAAAGCCTTCGGCGCGGGTCTTCTTGTACATGTCCACCAGGTCGCTGTAGTCCTTGGCGCGGTGGCCAAACTTCACGCCATCAAAGCGCGAGAGGTTGGACGAGGCCTCGGCCGGGGCGATGATGTAGTAGACGGGGATGGACAGCTCGGTGCGCGGCAGGCTGATGGGCACCAGCTTGGCGCCCAGCTTTTCGTACTCCTTCAAAGCCGCATCGACGGCGGCGCGCACATCGCTGCTCAGGCCATCGCCAAAGAACTCGGCGGGCACGCCAATGCGCAGGCCGGCCAGCGAGTCGTTGAGGTGCAGCGTGAAGTCTTCGGCCGGGTGGTCCAGGCTCGTGGAGTCTCGGTCCAGGTCGGGGCCGCACATTTCGCTCAGCAGCAGCGCGCAGTCTTCGGCGGTGCGCGCCATCGGGCCGGCCTGGTCCAGGCTGGAGGCGAAGGCGATCATGCCGTAGCGGCTGGCGCGCCCATAGGTGGGCTTGATGCCGGTGATGCCGCAGAACGACGCAGGCTGGCGGATCGAGCCGCCGGTATCGCTGCCGGTCGCCGCAGGCGCCAGGCGCGCGGCCACCGCTGCTGCCGAGCCGCCGGACGAGCCGCCGGGAACCCGGCTGGTGTCCCAGGGGTTGCGCACCGGGCTGATGGCGCTGTTCTCGTTGGCCGAGCCCATGGCGAACTCGTCCATGTTCAGCTTGCCCAGCGTGACCGCGCCAGCAGCTGCCAGCTTGGTCACCATGGTGGCGTCAAACGGCGACTGGTAGCCGGCCAGCATCTTGCTGCCCGCGGTGGTGGGGAAGTCCTGGGTGACGAACAGGTCCTTGTGGCCCATCGGCACACCGGCGAGCTTGCCGGCCGTGCCCGCTGCAATGGCGGCATCGGCAGCGCGGGCCTGGGCCAGCGTCACGTCTTCATTGATGTGGATGTAGGCACCCAGATCCTGGTGGGTCTTGGCGCGGGCCAGAAAGTGCTGGGCGGCCTCGACGGAGGACACTTCGCGGCTTTTGAGCTTGGCAGCCAGCTGGGCCACGCTCAAGTCATGCAATTCGGTAGGGATGCTCATGCAAATCTCGCGATCTTGGCGATCTCGGTGAATGGGAAGGGGCGCGGGGCGCCGGTCTCAGGGGCGGGCTGCAAGCCTGGCTGCCACCCCGGCCGGGGGCCGGTGTTTGCCCGGCCCGCCAGGCCTGAAGATGCTGTGAATTACTCAATCACCTTGGGCACCAGGAAATAGCCTTTTTCCACGGCAGGGGCACTGCGCTGGTTGGCCTCCCGGTTATTGGGTTCGCTGATGACGTCATCGCGCAGGCGCAGGCTGATTTCCTGGATCGCGGCCACGGGGTGTGACAGGGGCATGACACCGGAGGTATCCACAGCCTGCATCTTCTCCACAATGCCGAAAAAGTTATTCATCTGCGAGAGCATGCGCTCACTCTCGGGGCCGGATAATTCGAGCCGCGCCAGGTTGGCGATGCGGGCAATGTCATCTTTTGTCAGGGCCATAGATAGTCGTATGTAAACCAGTCGTAAAAAAACGGGGCCGGAAAGCGTTGCCCTGTAAGTTATTCACAGGGGATGGGGTATTATCCCGTCTTTGACGCAATAACGCGGCAACGTCGGTCATTGCGCATCAAAAACCCTTCTGTCATCTCACCACACACCAATGAAGGGCGATGGAGCGCCGAAGCGCGTTCCATGCCCTAGAGGAAACTTGCATGTTCGGAGCGTTCCGTCGCTACTTTTCCACCGACCTGGCCATCGACCTGGGCACGGCCAACACCTTGATTTTTGCACGCGACAAAGGGATTGTGCTCGATGAGCCCTCCGTAGTTGCGATTCGCCATGAAGGTGGCACCCATGGCCGCAAGGTCATCCAGGCCGTAGGCCGCGAAGCCAAGGCCATGCTGGGCAAGGTGCCCGGCAATATCGAAGCCATCCGCCCGATGAAGGACGGTGTGATTGCCGACTTCCTGATCACCGAGCAGATGATCAAGCAGTTCATCAAGATGGTGCACCCCCGCACCTTGCTCTCGCCCAGCCCGCGCATCATCATCTGCGTGCCCTGCGGCTCGACCCAGGTCGAGCGCCGCGCGATCAAGGATGCTGCGCTCAAGGCTGGCGCCACCCAGGTGGAGCTGATCGAAGAGCCGATGGCTGCCGGTATCGGTGCCGGCCTGCCGGTGTCCGAGGCCTCGGGCTCGATGGTGGTCGACATTGGTGGCGGTACCACCGAAGTGGGCGTGATCTCGCTGGGCGGCATGGTCTACAAGGGCAGTGTGCGCGTGGGCGGTGACAAGTTCGACGAATCCATCATCAACTACATCCGCCGCAACTACGGCATGATGATCGGCGAGCCCACGGCCGAGCTGATCAAGAAGAGCATTGGTTCGGCGTTCCCGGGCTCCGAAGTCAAGGAAATCGAAGTCAAGGGCCGCAACCTCTCCGAAGGCGTGCCGCGCAGCTTCACCATCAGCTCCAACGAGGTGCTGGAAGCCCTGACCGAGCCGCTGAACCAAATCGTCTCTGCCGTGAAGAACGCGCTGGAGCAAACGCCGCCCGAGCTGGGGGCCGATATTGCCGACCGCGGCATGATGCTGACCGGTGGCGGCGCCTTGCTGCGCGACCTGGACCGCCTGCTGGCCGAGGAAACCGGCCTGCCGGTGCTGGTGGCCGAGGAGCCACTGACCTGCGTGGTGCGCGGCTGCGGTATCGCCCTCGATACGCTCGACCGCAAGGGCGTGACCATCTTCACCAGCGAATAACCCGGGCGCCCTCCGCGCGGATACGCAATAATGGCGAGCGTCAGCGACTATGCAACCCATAGCCCGCTGCCGGCCCGCCATTGCGTTTTGTGGCCCGCTTGCCACTGGCAGTGTGCACAAGGTCTGGCTGATGGGCCCGCCGCCGCCATGCGCCCGCTTCTGCTTTTTCGCTTTTCTCTGATGTCCCTGCTCATGTCCCTTGTCCACCGTGCAGACCGCCGAGCGGCGGGGCGGCACGCGCCCGGAACAGGCGCAGCGCGCAGGGCCCGGTTCTGCTGAGGCCACCGCATGGCACGCAACGTCTTCTCCGGCGGTATACCGACCTTCCGACCCCAGGGGCCCAGCGCCAATGTGCGCCTGGCGCTGTGCGTGGCGCTGGCCGTGTTCCTGATGGTGGCCGACGTGCGCTTCAAGCTCACCGAGCCGCTGCGCAAGGCCGTCGCCACGGTGCTGTTCCCGATGCAGTGGGTGATGCTGCAGCCGGTGTTGCTGGCCCAGGGCGGCGCCAGGTATTTTGAAGACCTGCACACCGCGCAGGCAGCGGCCATAGTGGCCGAGAAAAACGCCATCGCGCTGACGCATCGCGCCAACCTGGTCGAGACCCTGGACCACGAGAACCAGCGCCTGCGCCAGCTGCTCAACCTGGTGCCCCGCCTCAAGACCGAGGGGCGCGCTGCCCAGGTGGTGTACGAGACGGCGGACGCCTTCAACCGCCGCGTCGTGATCGACAAGGGCGAGGTCGCCGGCATTGCGCGCGGCTCGCCGGTGATGGACGAGATGGGCGTGCTCGGCCAGGTGACCCGGGTGTTTCCGATGTCGGCCGAGGTGACCTTGCTCACCGACCGGGAGCAGGCCATCCCCGTGCTCAACCCGCGCACCGGCGCGCGGGCCGTGGCCTATGGCGACCCGACCAATGCCTATGGCGGCGGCATGGAGCTGCGCTTCATGCCCAGCAATGCCGATATCCAGGAAGGCGATCTGCTCACCACCAGCGGTGTGGATGGCGTCTATGCGCCGGGCCTGCCGGTGGCGCGCATCGTCAAGATCGAGCGCCGTGCCGATTCGCCTTTCTCGCGCGTTTACTGCGAGCCGCTGGCGCAGATGTTCGGCACGCAGTTTGTGATGGTGATCAACCCGCTGCCCGAAGACGCGCTGCCTCCGCGCCCGCCGGTGGAGACCAAGACCCAGGAAGGCCCGGCCTCCACCCCCCGCAAGGGCAAGCGCGGATGATGCCCGCTACGATGAACCCCACACCAGGAATGCAGCCATGATCATGCCGCGTGGGCAGCCCTTGCTGCTCCCTGTCCCCCCGGGCTTTATTGCGCTGACCCTGGTGCTGGGGCTGATGATCAATATGCTGCCGCTGGGCCGCGCGCTGTGGCTGCCTGATGTGCTGCTGCTGGTGCTGGTGTACTGGGGCGTGCACGAGCCCGGCAAGATCGGCATGGGCTGGGCCTTTGTGCTGGGCCTGTGCATGGATGTGCACCAGTCGTCCCTGCTGGGTTTGCATGCGCTGGTGTATTCGGCCGTGCTGTATGGCGTGGCGCTGCTGCGCCAGCGCATCACCTGGCTGAGCGTGATGGCCCAGGCGGTGCAGGTGATGCCGCTGTTCCTCGCGTCCGACGTGGTGCTGATGCTGCTGCGCATGTTGCTGCGCGGCAGTTTTCCGGGCTGGGGCTTTTTGACGCCCGGCCTGTGGTGCGTGGTGCTGTGGCCGCTGGTGAGCTGGCTGCTGCAGCTGCCCCAGCGCCAGCCGCCCGACGATGACGAAAACCGCCCTTTGTAAGCGGGGGCGTTTGCGCAGACCATGACCGAGATCCAGAATTCAGACCGCGCGTTCAGCCGCTTTCGGCTGCGGGTGATCGTCATCGGTCTGGTGGTGGTGCTGTGCTTTGGCATTCTGCTCTCGCGCCTGTATGTGCTGCAGGTCGAACGCCATGATGACCTGCTGGCACAGGCCGAGAGCAACCGCACGGCGGTGGTGCCCATCGTGCCCAACCGGGGCCAGATCTATGACCGCAATGGCGTGCTGCTGGCCACCAACTACTCAGCCTACACGCTGGAGATCACGCCCTACAAGGTCGGTGATGTGGAAGAGACCATCGATGCGCTGTCCCAGCTGATCGAGATCACGCCGCGCGACCGGCGCCGCTTCAAGCGCCTGCGCGAGGATTCGCGCAATTTCGACTCGCTGCCGATCCGCTCGCGCCTGACCGACCAGGAAGTGGCCAAGTTCGCCGCCCAGCGCTACCGTTTTCCCGGCGTGGATGTGAAGGCGCGGCTGTTTCGCTCCTACCCGATGGGCGAGACCGGTGCCCACCTGATCGGCTATATCGGCCGCATCAACCAGCGCGAGAAGGAGCGCATCGACGACTCCGACGAAGCGGCCAACTACCGGGGCACCGAGTACATCGGCAAGACCGGTGTCGAAGCCAGCTACGAAAAGGAGCTGCATGGCCACACCGGCGTGGAGCGCATGGAGACCTCGGCCGGCGGCCATGCGGTGCGCAAGCTCGACAGCTCCCCGGCCACCCCCGGCGAGAGCGTCGTGCTGTCGGTGGACATCAAGCTGCAGAAGATGGTCGAAGACCTGTATGGCGACCGCCGGGGCGTGGCCGTGGCGATCGACCCGCGCAGTGGCGAGCTGCTGGCCATGGTCAGCAAGCCCACGTACGACCCCAATATCTTTGTCGAAGGCATTGACCAGGAAAGCTGGAAGGCGCTGAACGAATCCATCGACCGCCCCTTGCTCAACCGCGCGATGCGCGGCACCTACCCCACCGGCTCCACCTACAAGCCCTTCATGGGCCTGGCAGGGCTGGAGACGGGCAAGCGCACGCCCTCGACCATCATCCAGGACGGCGGAAGCTGGACCTTTGGCGGCCACACCTTCCGCTCCGGCCATGCGCTGGGCCCGGTCGATCTGAACCGCGCGATCCAGCACTCGAGCAATGTCTACTTCTACACGCTGGCCAATGAGATGGGGGTCGATGCGATCCATGATTTCATGAAGCCGCTGGGCTTTGGCCAGATCACCGGCATCGACCTGCCCGGTGAAGTGCGCGGCGTGCTGCCCAGCACCACCTGGAAGCGCGACACCTACAAACGCCCCGAGCAAAAGCGCTGGTATGCGGGCGAGACCATTTCGCTGGGCATTGGCCAGGGCTACAACAACTTCACCATCTTGCAGCTGACCCATGCGTTGGCCACGATCCTGGACAATGGCAACAGCCGGGTGCCGCATGTGGGCCGTTCGCTGATCGACCCGGTCACCGGCGAGCGCCGCCCCATCGAGCAGCCCCCACCCGTGAACCTGGGTTACAAGCAAAGCAATATCGAGGCCGTCAAGCGCGGCATGGTGTCGGTGGTGACGGGCGGCACCGGGCGCGGCTCCTTTGGCACGGCCCGCTACACGGCCGGTGGCAAGACCGGCACGGCCCAGGCCATCAGCATCGGCCAGAAGGAAAAGTACAACGCCGCGCGCCTGGCCGAGCGCCAGCGCGACCATGCGCTGTACATCGCCTTTGCACCGGCCGATGACCCCAAGATCGCCGTCGGCGTGATTGTCGAGAATGCGGGTTTTGGTGCCGGCTCGGCCGCGCCGATTGCCCGCCGCATCATGGACTACTGGCTGCTGGGCGAGTACCCCAGCGAGGCCGACATGGCCGCAATGCAGCGAGGTGAAGGCCGCGCGCCAATGGGCACGCCGCGCAGGGTCGAAGATATCCAGCTCAAGCCGGCCGCCGAGCCGGGGCAATAACGAGGCCGGCCTTCGCGCTGAGTGCCGGTTTCTAGCGCAAGAACGCGTCGTAGCCGGTCTTGAGGATCAGTGCCGCCACGACGACGATGAACATGCCGCGCACAAAGCCCGAGCCTTTTTTCAAGGCCATCCAGGTGCCCAGCATGCTGCCCAGGATGTTGGCTGCGGCCAGCGGAATCGCGAAGTGCCACCAGACATGGCCCTTGGCGGTGAACAGGATCAGCGCCGCGATATTGGTGGCGATGTTGAGGATCTTGGCGCTGGCCGAGGCATTCAGGAAGTCATAGCCCAGCCAGCGCACCATCAGGAAGACGAAGAAGCTGCCGGTGCCCGGGCCAAAGAAGCCGTCGTAGAAGCCGATGGTGGCCCCAATGGCCGAGGCCACCCAGGCTTCGGCGCGGCCGCTGTAGCGCGGCGCATGGGTCTGGCCCAGCTGCTTTTTGTACAAGGTGTAGGCCAGCACGGCAACCAGGATGACCGGCAAGGCCTTGCGCAGCATGCTGGGGTCGACCACGGTGACCGCCCAGGCTCCCAGCAGCGAGGCCACAAACCCGGCGCCTGCGGCCGGTGCAATGGCGGCCCAGCGCATGTCCACCCGCTTGGCGTACTGGCGCGCCGAGATCAAGGTGCCCCAGACGCCGGCGCTCTTGTTGGTGCCCAGCAAGGTGGCCGGCGGCGCAGAGGGGAAAGCGCCAAACAGCGCGGGCACCAAAATGAGGCCGCCACCACCGACGACCGCATCCACAAAGCCCGCGAACATCGACGCGAAGGTAACGAAGATCCATTCCATGGGGCGAGATTGTCGCATCGCCGCGTGGGGTGCAGCACCGTACCAGGGCCGCTAAATGCAGCGCTGCCAGCGGAACAGAAGGGGCGGTGGTGCCAGGCCGTGATGGGCTGGCCGGCGGGTGCGGGTGCGGAGGCGGGCGGCGGCGAATGCGGCGCCAGAAAAACAAAAGCGCCCGAAGGCGCTTTGAAGGAGCATCTCATTTTTATTGATGCTTTTTATAAATGTTCGAATTGTAGAGATGTCTCCTCGGTCCTCTCGCAGAGCACTGTTTCAGTGCCTCGAGTGCCTCTACTATAGGTCATCGCACCTGCATGGTGCATTGGGATTTACCCCAAAGGTAACTGATTTGGTGCAGATTGCAGGATGCGACCGATTTCTGCCCCTTTCCTGCGCCCAGCCGCCCCATAACGGCAAAAAATGAGACAAAACTGCCGTTTCAGGGCGTGTTGGGCGCTTGATTGCCCTTGAAGAGGGCAGGGTCAGTGCGGTGGGCGCGGTAACCGCGCTGAAACTCTGCGGCGCACCATCATGGCCCATGGCTGGCGCGTATCCACTCCGAGGCCCGCTCGGCCAGCATCAAGGTCGGCGAGTTGGTGTTGCCGCTGGTGATCGTGGGCATGGCGCCAGCATCGACCACGCGCAGGCCCCGCACGCCGCGCACGCGCAGCTCGCTGTCGAGCACGGCCATTGGGTCGTGGTCCGCGCCCATCTTGGTGGTGCCCACCGGGTGGAAGATGGTGGTGGCGATATCGCCGGCTAGGCGCGCCAGATCCTCATCGCTTTGGTACTGCGCGCCGGGCTTCCACTCTACCGGCTGGTACTTGGCCAACGCGGGCTGCGCGGCGATGCGGCGGGTCACGCGCAGGCTGTCGGCTGCGACCTGGCGGTCCTCGGCGGTGGACAGGTAGTTGGGTGCGATCGCCGGCGCAGTGCGGAAATCCGCGCTCTTGATCTGCACGGTGCCGCGGCTCGTGGGGTTGAGGTTGCAGACGCTGGCGGTGAAGGCAGGAAAGCTGTGCAGCGGCTGGCCAAAGGCGTCGAGCGACAGCGGCTGCACGTGGTACTGGATATTGGGGTGGGGCTGGCTGGCGCTGCTGCGGGTGAAGGCGCCCAGTTGCGAAGGCGCCATGCTCATCGGGCCGCTGCGCTTGAGCAGGTATTCCAGCCCGATCTGGGCCTTGCCCCAGAGGTTGCTGGCCAGCACGTTCAAGGTGGGCGCGCCATCTATCTTGAAGACCGAGCGGATCTGCAGGTGGTCCTGCAGATTGGCGCCGACGCCGGGCAGGTCATGCTGCACGGCAATGCCATGCTGCTGCAGCAAGGCGCCGGGCCCGATGCCCGACAGCTGCAGGATCTGTGGCGAGTTGATGGCGCCCGCGCTCAGTACCACCTCCTTGTCGGCCTTGACGATGGTCATCTCGGTGCCGGTCCAGACCTCCACCCCGGTGCAGGCGAGCTGGCCGTCGGCCTGGCGCTCCAGCACTAGGCGCGAGACCTGGGCATTGGTCCACATCTCGAAGTTGGAGCGGCCGTAGCAGGTGGGGCGCAAAAAGGCCTTGGCGGTGTTCCAGCGCCAGCCGCTTTTCTGGTTGACCTCGAAGTAGCCCACCCCTTCGTTGCTGCCCCGGTTGAAGTCCTCGGTGGCGGGGATGCCCGCTTGCTGGGCGGCTTGCGCAAAGGCATCCAGAATGTCCCAGCGCAGGCGCTGCTTCTCGACACGCCACTCGCCGGTGCTGCCGGTGCGGCGGTTGCCATGCCACTGCGCAAAGCTGGGGCTGGTCTCGCCTTCCTGGTCCAGGCGCCAGTGGTCTTCATGGCGCTTGAAGTAGTTCACCGTGTCGTTCCAGCGCCAGCGGGCGTCGCCGGTCAGCTCGGCCCAGTGGTCGTAGTCGCGCGACTGGCCGCGCATGTAGATCATGCCGTTGATGCTGGAGCAGCCGCCCAGCGTCTTGCCGCGCGGGTAGAGCAGGCTGCGCCCGTTGAGCCCGGCATCGGGCTCGGTCTTGTACAGCCAGTCGGTGCGCGGGTTGCCGATACAGTACAGGTAGCCCACGGGGATGTGGATCCAGTGGTAGTCATCGCGCCGGCCCGCCTCGATCAGCAGCACCCGGTTGTGGGTTTTGGCGCTGAGGCGGTTGCACAGCAGTGCGCCCGCCGTGCCTCCCCCGATGACGATGTAGTCGAAACTTGTGTTGTCTCCAGATTGCATGTGCGGTCTTTTTCTCATTGGGAGTATGGGGCTCCCTCGGTCCATCGAATCGGCAAGTTTGTGAGCAGTATGCCGGGCTTGCCAAGCGGGAAAACCAATGCCCTGTCACCCATCGCGCCTACTGCCTGCCCGTGGCCGCCCAGCGTGGTGTAGATGCCGCACAAGCGTGGCTCGGCGATGCCTTCCTACAGCGGCACGCGCTGTGATCGCCAGCCCGCTGGGTGCGCCTGGGTGACAGACCGGCTATAGTGCGAATGGCGTGCGCGCAGGGCGACACGCTTTGTTTTTGGACCCCATGGACGATACAGCCCCTCATCTACAGCAACTTCAGGACGGCAAGCAGCGCTGGGCGCAGCTGCGTGGGCGCTGGGGTGCGGCAGAGCTGGGCCAACGCCCGATGTGGCGCGAGTTGCGCCGCCAGCTCGATGGCGCCGCGCCCAGCGCCGATCAAGGCTGGGACCTCAGTGAGGTGCAGTGGCTCGACCATGTGGGCGCGCAGCTCCTGTGGGACCACTGGGGCCAGCAGTGGCCCGCGCAGCTGCGCACCACCGAGCTGCAGCGCCAGATGCTCGAACGGGTCGCGTCGCTGACGATGGGCTGCCCGCCGGAGACCAAGCTCAACTGGTGGGGCTGGCTGATCCAGCTGGGCCTGGTGCTGCTGGGCTTCATGGCCCATGTGCGCAGCATGGTCGAGATGGTGGGGCAGCTGTTGCTCGATGTGCTGCGCCTCATCAAGAACCCGCTGCGCGGCCCCTGGCGCGATGTATCGGGCCATCTGTATGCGATGGGGGCCACCGCGCTGCCCATCACGGCCCTGGTGGGCTTTTTGATTGGCGTGGTGCTCGCCTACCTGATGTCGCTGCAGCTGCGCCAGTTCGGTGCCGATGCCTTCATCGTCAATATTCTGGGCATCTCGCTGGTGCGCGAGCTGGGCCCCTTGCTGGGCGCCATCTTGGTGGCCGGCCGTACCGGCTCGGCCATTACCGCACAGATCGGCGTGATGCGCGTCAACGAAGAACTCGATGCGATGCAGGTGATGGGCATTGCGCAGGGCTACCGCCTGGTAATGCCGCGCGCGCTGGCGCTGGCGCTGGCGATGCCACTGGTGTCGATGTGGACCACGGTCTGTGCGTTGGTGGGCGGCATGATGGCCGCCGATGCCGCGATGGGCGTATCGCCCGCCTATTTTCTGCAGGCCATGCCCGGCGCGGTCGATATTGCCAACCTCTACCTGGCGCTGGCCAAGTCGGTCACCTTTGGGGTGGCGATTGCGCTGATTGCCTGCCACTGGGGGCTGGAGGTCGAGCCCAACACCCAGAGCCTGGGCCGGGGCACGACCTCGTCGGTGGTGATCTCGATCACGGCCGTGATCGTGCTCGATGCGATCTTTGCGATCGCGTTCCGCAAGGTGGGGTTCTAGCGATGAGCCATGCCATCTCCCAACCCCCCAGCGCGCCGACCAGCGATGAGAAAGTGGTCGATATCCGCAAGCTCTGGACCGTGTTTGGCCAGGGCGACAGGGCCTTTGCGATCCACCAGGACCTGGACCTTACGGTTTATCGGGGCGAGATCCTGACCCTGGTGGGCGGCTCGGGCACCGGCAAATCGGTGCTGCTGCGCCAGATGCTGGGGCTGCTGCACCCGGCCAAGGGCGAGGTGCTGGTGATGGGCCAGCCCGTCAAGGAGCTGAGCCTGCGCGGCGCGGCCTCGCGCATCGGCATGCTGTTCCAGCAGGGCGCGCTGTTCTCGGCCTTCAATGTGCTCGAGAACATCGCGTTTCCGCTCAGCGAGCAGGGCACGCTGCCCAAATCCGTGGTGCATGATGCGGCGATGGTCAAGCTGCAGATGGTGGGCCTCAAGCCCGAGCATGCCACCCGCATGCCCTCTGACCTGTCGGGCGGCATGATCAAGCGCGTGGCGCTGGCCCGTTCGCTGATCATGGACCCGCCCCTCTTGCTGCTCGACGAGCCCACGGCCGGGCTCGACCCCAACAGCTCGGACGAGTTCTGCGCTCTGCTCAAGGACCTGCATGCCGAGCTGGGGCTGACCGTGGTCATGGTCACCCATGACCTCGATACCTTGTTTGCACTGTCCACCCGCGTGGCGGTGCTGGCCGAAAAAAAGGTGATTGTCTCGGGCACACCGGCCGATGTGGTGCAGTTCAAGCACCCCTTTATTGAACATTTCTTCCTGGGTGAGCGTGGACGCCGTGCAATGGCTCCAGTGGCGCTTGGTGGGGTGAAGGAATAGCTATGGAAAACAAATCACACGCACTGGCGGCTGGATTGTTTGTGGTCTTGCTCACGGCGCTGGTCATCTTCCTGAGCCTGTGGATGGGCCGGGACAACACGAACTACATCCGCTATGAACTGTCCACCCGCGAGACCGTCAGCGGCCTGCAGCCGCAGGCGGCGGTGCGCTACAAGGGGGTGGCCGTGGGCCGTGTGACCAAGATAGAGTTCGACCCGGCCCGCGACGGCACGGTGCTGATCATCATTGCGGTCAACGCGGAAGCGCCCATCACGCAAACCACCTACGCGATGCTGGGCTACCAGGGTGTCACGGGCCTGGCCCATATCCAGCTCGATGACGACAACACCGAGACCACGCCGCTGCCCCCCGGCCCCGACGGCATTCCGCGCCTGCGCGTCAAGCCCTCGCCGTTTGGCCAGATTGCCGAGCAGGGGCCCATCATCTTGCAGCAGGTGGAAGACGCGACGCGCAAGGTCAACGACCTGCTCAGCGAGGACAACCAGCAGGTGCTGGTGGACAGCATGAAGAGCCTGGGCCAGGCAGCGCAGAGCATGGAGCAGCTGAGCAAGCGCCTGATGGTGACGGTCGACACCAAGCTCGACCCTGCACTCGCCAGCCTTCCTGCCATCGCGCAGGATACGCGCAAGACGCTGGCGGGTATCCAGAAGACCTCCAATGACGTGAGCACGGCAGTGGGCAGCCTGGCGGCCAAGGGCGGCGTGGTGGACCAGATGGGCCAGGCGGTCGAGAAGGTGAGCGACGCGGCCGACAACTTCAACCGCAGCACCTTGCCGGCGATGGGCCGCACCATGCATGACGTGGGCTCGGCCGCGCGCCGCATGGGCGATACGGCCGATGCATTCAAGAACAACCCGCAGTCTCTGATTTATGGCAGCTCCAATGCGCTGCCGGGCCCTGGCGAGCCAGGTTTTGTAGCCCCTGCCGCCGCAGGCAGCGGCCGATAGGATGGATGCCATGATTTCTACTTCCCTGCGTGCACCATGGGGCCGCCGCCTGCAAGGCGCAGGCCGTGCAGCCCTGGTGGCTGCATCCGTGGCGGTGCTGGCCGCTTGCTCGGCCCTGCCGCAAAAGCCCCAACCCGTCGCCCGTTATGACTTTGGCCCGACAGCCGCGCCGGTCTCACCCAGCGCGGCAGCTGCCGGCGCCGAGCCGCTGGTGCTGGCCAATGTGCGCGCCGCGGGCGTGCCCGATGCCAGCGCCGCCATCTACTACCGCCTGGCCTATGCCGATGTGCGCGAGCTGCGGCCCTACACCCAGGCCAGCTGGGTGCTGCCGGCCATGCAGCTGATCCAGCAGCGCATGCGCGATGTGCTTAGTGGCCAGCGCGCCGTCGTGCTCGATGACGATGGCGCCACCCAGCTGCTGCGCAAGAGCGGTTACCCGGCGATGCTGCGCCTCGAAGTGGTGGATTTCAGCCAGGTCTTCGACTCGGCCCAGTCGAGCCAGGGCGTGCTGCGCCTGCGCGCCACTCTGAGCGAAATCACCCCCAAGGGGGAGCGTTGGCTGGCCCAGCAGGTGTTCCAGGCCCAGCAACCCGCCGCCAGCGCCGATGCGGCTGGTGCCGCCGCCGCATTGGCCTCGGCCACGGACCAGGTGGCCCAGCAGCTCGATACCTGGCTGCGCCAACAAAACCGCTGATGGGCGGCGCAGTGATGCGCCCGCTGTGGCGCCTGGCCGCTGCCTGGGTGATAGGCGCCGTGGCCGTGCTGCCGCTGTTGGCAGCCGCGATGGATGACGATGCCTACCGCGAGGCGGTGGCACAGCTCGATGCCCGCGCAGACAAAGCCCTGGCGCATTGCAAGCGCCTGGCCACCGGCTCGGCGGCGCAGCGCCGCTGCACCGCCGAGGCCCAGACCCAGCACGAGGTCGACGCCGCCCAGCTGCAGGCGCGCCGCCACCCCAGCGGCAACAACCGCTTCAAGGCGCTGGCCGCCCAGGTGAACCGCCGCTATGCGCTGGCGGTCGAGGACTGCAAGACCGGCCATGCCGGCAACGACAAGGACAGCAAGAGCGCGCAGCAGGAGTGCCTGCGCGGGGCCAAGCAACAGCGCGCAGCCGGCATCCAGGAGGCCCACCAGCAGGCGGCCAGCGAGGTGTCCATCTTCACGCCACCCAAGAGCGAGGCCGAGCGCCAGCGCGAAGCCGATCTGGACACCGCCATCCGCAAGTGCGACAGCCTGCTGGGCGACGCCAATGTGCAGTGCGTGCGCGGCCTGTCGCCGGAAGCTCGCTTGCGCGCCATCAGCCGGGGCAGCGGCGTACCGCCTGCCAAATAGGCTCTCATTTTTAAAAAAGCAACAAGGCCGCCCGAGGGCTGCCTTGTTGCGTTGGGGTGTGAATAGGCGTTCAGAACCGCTGCTGCGCCAGTAACAGCGAGCAGCGCAGCCGCAGCCACATCAGGCGCCGGGCATTGGCCTGCAACGGCAGCTGGCTGCCGCGCTCCAGCCACTGGTCACGCAGCGCGCGCAACTGGCTGCGGCTCATCTGGTGCTGGGCCTGGCGCCATTGCTGGCGCTGTTGATCCATGCGGGTGTCGGTGTTCATGCGCTCTCCTGGGTGCGTGGGCCAAAAGTCTTGGAGGCTGGGGTGGGAACTGGCTCGGGGGCGTCGCCTTTGCCAAACGCATACCAGTCGACCTTGCGGGTGGCCACCATCACGATCGCCAGCACGGCGAACAGCGCGAGCGAGCCGACGGCCAGCGCGGTTTGTTCGAGCTGCAGCAGCACAAACAACAGGCCATACATCACTGCGATCAGCGCGGCAAACGGCAGGCCGCGCCGCAGGCTGCCCAGGATGTGGCTGGCATAGTAGCCCAGCAGCAGCACGCAGGCGCCCGCGCCAATGGCATAGGCCTGGCTGAAGCCCAGGTGCTCGGACAGGCTGATCAGGAGCAGGAAGAAAATGCACAGCGCCGAGCCCACCAGCAGGTACTGCACCGGGTGTACGCGCAGCTTTTTGAGCACCTCGAACATGGCCACGGCGACAAAGGTCAGCACGACAAAGAGCAGGCCGTACTTGGTGGCACGGTCGCTCAGGCTATAGGGGTTGACCGGGTCGATGAAGCTGGTGCCAAACTGCTCCAGGCACTGGCTTTCGTCGGAGGCATGGGCGTAGGTGGTGTCGGGCGTGCCCAGGCTGCACAGCGAGCGCTCCTGCACAAAGGCCTGGCGCGCCGATGAGGCCAGCGCCGGGATGCTCCAGCTGGCGTTGAAGCCCTGGTCGCTGATCTCGCGGCTGAGCGGCAGAAAGTTGCCACCAAACGAGGGATGGGGCCAGTCGGCCTGCATGCTGACCTGGTTGGTGCCGCCCAGCGGCACAAAGGCCAGGCGCTCGGTGCCCATCAACTGCAGCAGCACGACCACTTCGATGGCGCTGCTGTCGTTGCCACTGGCAGCAGTCATAGGCTTGGTCTGCAGGCCCCGGGTGTAGACGCCGTGGCCGGTGCCTGGCTCCAGCGGCAGCGGCTTGCCATCGACCTGCAAAGTCGCACTGCGGATGCCGCGCGGATCGCTGAGCGGCAGGACCAGGCGCGGCGCATCGCAGTGGCGCACGGCACCGCCCTCGGGCTTGCCTTGCAGCTGGTTGCCGGGCGCAAAGCGGGCCACCAGCTTGTCGTGCATGAGGAAGGTGTTGACCTGGTAGAGGCCGCGCGCGCGCGGCTGCATCTCGGCCCGCGTCTGGTGGCTGATCTCATCGGGCAGCGCGTAGCGCTGAAAGCTGACCAGGCGGGTCTCCACACGCCCCTCGCTGTCCTTGCCGCTCACTTCACGGCTGCAGCGCTGGGCCAGCACCGGGCCAAACAGGGTCTGCGACCCTGCGGTGCTGTTGACCACGCTTTGTACCGCGCGGTCGCGGTTGTAGATGCGGTCGCGCACCACATCGCTGATCATCATTAGCGCCACCAGCAAAAGCGCCATAGTGATGGCCAGGCTCAGGGCCTTTTGCACCAGTCTGTTTTTCATGCATTCCTCGTTGCTCTGTGTATCGGTGCGGCGAGTGTCTGCGGCCCCGGTGAGCCGAGCATGAAGTCTGTGAAGGCAGTGTGAAGTGCAGCGGCTTGCGGCGGAAGTGCTCAGTCCTGGGCCGAGAAATCAAGGCTGGCGCGCAGGCCCGGATGGGTATTGGCAAACTGCAGCCGGCCGCCATGGAGCAGCATGATGCGCTGCACGATGGACAGGCCCAGCCCGCTGCCACTGCGCTCGCCGTTGGGGCGCGGCGTGGTGAAAAAGCGCTCGCCCAGGCGGAGCAGCAGGCTGGCCGGCACGCCCGGGCCGCAGTCCTGCACGGCCAGGCGCTGGGGCGCCAAGGTCAGCACGATCTGGCTGTGGGCAGGCGAGAAATCCAGCGCATTGGCCAGCAGGTTGCTGATCGCCAGCGTGACCAGGGCCGCATCCCAGGCGCCCTGGCTGTCATCGCCTTGCAGTACCAGCTGTATGCCTTTTTGCGAGGCCGTGGCCTGCAGCTGCGCGATGGCCTGCTCGGCGCAGGCGCGCAGGCTGGTGTGCTGGCTGACCGTAGCCAGCGCGCTGCGCTGCTCCAGCTGGCTCAGCTGCATCAGCTGGTCGATCAGGTTTTGCAGGCGCAGGCTCTGGTCCACCACCTGCTGGGCAAACATCGCGCGGTCGGCGGCGGGCAGCTCGTCCTGCAGCAGCTCACCCGCGCCCCGGATGGCGGCGACCGGGCTCTTGAGCTCATGCGTGAGGGCGCGCACATAGCCTTCGATGTAGTCGCGCCCCTCCAGGCGCCGGCGCATCGAATCCATGGCCTGGGCCAGGTCGCCCAGCTCGCCGGGGACATTGGGCACCTCGGGTGTCTTGGGCGCGCGGGTGATGCGGCTGCCTTGCGCCTCCTGCAAGGTGGGGCCCTGCACCTGCTGGGCATAGCTGCGCAGCTTGCGCACCTGTACCACCAGCCACCAGGTGATGGCAAAGCCGACGGTCGCCGACAGCAGCAAAAACAGCACACCGCCGCGCAGCATCTTGCTTTCGCTGCTGTCGATGATGCTTTGCACCGCGTTGGCCGGCTTGGAGACGGTGAGCACGCCCAGGATGGTGCCGCCCTGCACGACGGGCGCGGAAACATACATGACGCTGGTGGCCTCGTCGGTGGCCACTTCGCGCGAGGTGCGGGCGCCGTATTCGCCGCGCAAGGTGAGCGCCACATTGCGCCAGCGGGAGTAGTCGGCCCCCACATCCAGCCCTGCCGAATCGAACAGCACGCGCCCCTGGGCATTGGTCACGGTCACGCGCAGGTCGAGTGCGGCCTTGCGCGTGTCCCAGATCCACACCCGCAGCGGCTGCTGGAAGGCGGCCTGCACCTGCTGGGCAAAGCGGCTGGTGCTGCTGCCGCTACCGCTGCCCAGCTTTCCATCGGCCAGGTCATCGCTGGCCTGCGCGGCCAGCAAGTAGGCGGTCTCGACCAGCGTGTCTTCGGTCACCTTGCGCACGCTGGGCTTGATCTCGGCCATGAACACGCGCAGCACAAAAAAGGCCGCCAGCCCGTTGATCAGGAAGAACGCAAACAGCAGGCGGATCCCCAGACGCATGGCCGGTCCTCAGTCGCCATCGCGCAGGCTGTAGCCCATGCCGCGGTGCGTGGTGATGAAGTCGCGGTCGGCCACCACGGCGCGCAGCTTGGCGCGCAGGGTCTTGATGTGGGTGTCCACCGTGCGGTCGGTGCTGTCGCTGTGCAGGCCCCAGACGGCATCGAGCAGATGGTTGCGGCTGAGGATGCGGCCCTGCGCGGCCAGCAGGCTGCTGAGCAGCTGGAACTCGCGCCGCGTCAGATCCAGCAGCACGCCCTGCAGGCGCACGCACTGGCCGGCCTCGTCGAGCTGGAAGGCAGCACTGGCGGCATGGGGCGGGGCGCTGCTGGCGCTGGCCGGCGCCAGCGTAAATTGCTGGGCGCGGCGCAGCAGTGCGCGGGTGCGGGCCACCAGCTCGCGCGGGCTGAAGGGCTTGCTCAGGTAGTCATCGGCGCCCAGCTCCAGGCCCAGCACCCGGTCGACTTCTTCGCCCCGGGCGCTGAGCACCAGGATGGGCGCGGGCGAGCCAGCAACGCGCAGCTGGCGGCACCAGTCCAGGCCATTGCCATCGGGCAGGCCCACATCGAGCAGCAGCGCATCAAAGTGGCCACTGGCCCACTGCGCGCGGGCATCGGCCAGCAACAGGCTGTGGGTGCAGCCGATGCCATCGCGCTCGAGCGCATAGCAGACGGTGCGGGCAATGGCTGGATCGTCTTCCAGCAGCAGAACATGGGGAGCAGGGCGCATGGTGGGTTCCGTCAGAACGGGCGGCCTAGCGGCCGCCTCCGGCATCGATGAAGGATCCGGTGCAGTAGCTGCTGTGCTCGGACATCAGCCAGTAGATGGCCTGGGCGATTTCGTCTGCGGTGCCGCCGCGCCCCAAGGGCACGCCTGCCGACAGCCGCTGCACGCGGTCGGGCTGGCCGCCGCTGGCGTGGATGTCAGTCTCGATCAGGCCCGGGCGCACGCCATTGACGCGGATGCCTTGCGCGGCCACCTCATGGGCCAGGCCCAGGGTCATCGTGTCGATAGCGGCCTTGGACGCCGCATAGTCCACATACTGGTGGGCCGAGCCCAGGCAGGCGGCGCGGCTCGAGACATTGACGATGCTGCCGCCCGCGCCGCCTTCGGCGGTGCTCATGCGGCGCACCGCCTCGCGGGCGCAGAGAAAGCTGCCCAGCACATTGATGTCGAACATGCGTCGCCAGCGCGCCATGTCCATATCCTGCAGGCGCTGGGCGCGGTCCACCACGCCGGCGTTGTTGACCAGCCCCGTGATGCGCCCCAGCTCGCTGTCCACGCGCGCAAACATCGCCAGCACCTGGCCCTCGTCGGCCACATCGGCCTGCACGGCGATGGCGCGGCGGCCCAGGGCCTGCACCGCCTGCACCACGGCCTGGGCCGCAGCTTCATTGCTGCTGTAGTTCACGGCCACATCCCAGCCATGCTGGGCGGCCAGGACGGCGGTGGCGGCACCGATGCCACGGCTGGCACCAGTGATAAGGACGATTGAGGTCATGGCATGTCGGCTCGCAAAAGAGGCCCTATCTTAGAACCTGTTCAAAGTCACTACGTAACCGCGTTGGAGTGCAATCGGGATGAGTTCGAAGGGATGGAACGCAGCTTGCACCGGGGTGCAAGGAAGGGCCAGCGCGCAGAAATCGCCCGATTTCACTCCAACCCTTCGGGACAGTGGCTTTGCGGGCGCCCGGCTAGGGCCGCCCGGGCAGGGGCGGTCTGCGGCGTTGCAGCGCTTGCCAATAGCTGGCTATTGGCTGCGCACTGCGCCTAGCATCCCATCCCGCAAAGACACTGTCGCAGCGCGAGGAGACTTTGAACAGGTTCTTAGGCGAGCTTGCGGCCGCTGCCCACTGTGCTGCCCAGGTCGCATTCAAGGCGCGGGCAGCGCGGCCAGCCGGTCCAGCGCCTCGGCGTCCTGGTCGCTGACGGGCAGGTAGACCACCATGCGCATGCCGTTGCGCGGGGCCGACCACCAGTAGGTCTGGCGCAGATGGATGATGCCCAGCGTAGGGTGGTCAAAGGTCTTTTCGTTGTTCTCGGGGCTGCGCACCTGGTAGCGCTCCCAGGCATGGCGGAAGACCTCGGAGTGCCTGAGAAAGTAGTCCAGCCGCTGTGCAATGGCTGGATCGCCGCTTTGCTGGGTGGAGGCCGCCCGGAACATCGCCACCATGCGCTCAATGGCCTGGGGCTCGTGGCGCACCACGCGCTGCCACTGGGGGTTGAACAGGTTCATGTGCAGGCAGTTGCGCTCCAAGGCAGGCAACTGCTGCAGCGACACGCCCATTAGCCGCTCATAGGCGGCATTGGCGGCCAGCAGGTCAAAGGCCGCGCTTTGCATCTGGGCGGGGTAGGGCAGCAGCTTGTCGAGCAGCTGCATGTGCAGCGCACCCGGGGCGTCGTCGGCGGAGGGTGCAGCCTGGTCGAGCTTGATGCCCGCCAGCGCCAAGAGGTGGCGCAGTTCGTCGTCATTGCATTGCAGCGCCCGGGCAATGGCCTCGATCGCCTGGCGCGACGGTTGCACCTCGCGGCCCTGTTCGAGCTTGGTGTACCAGGTCACGCCAATGCCGGCGAGCTGGGCGACCTCTTCGCGCCGCAGGCCCGGGGTGCGCACCCGGCCGTGGCGCGCCAGGCCCATGGCGTCGGCCGACAGGCTCTCGCGCCGCGCGCGCAGAAAGTGGCCCAGCTCCTGCGAGCGGACAGAGGCCGCGACAGCAGGCGGGTCATGGGGTGGGGGGGCTGCAAACAATGTCATGGGGCGCTAGTCTCGCGGTCAATGGTGCAGTGCAGTATAGGCCTTTCAAGCCTAGGCTAAGCAGAATCTTGTACCAGTCTAAAAAACATAACACACTGGCGCCCTGTTTATTTTCAGGCGCAGACTCCCATGCGAAGAATCACTGCTGACAACGCCACATTCGGCGTTTTTCTGGCCTTTTTGCTGATCCCGCTCTCGGGCATCGGCACCGATATCTACCTGCCCTCGATGCCCGCCATGGCCCAGAGCCTGGGCGGCACCGCGTCCCAGATCCAGCTGACCTTGACCTTGTTCATCGCCGGCTATGGCCTGGGCCAGCTGGTGGTGGGCGTGCTGCTGGACCGCTTTGGCCGCTGGCGGCCCACGATGGTGGCGCTGGCCCTGTTTGCGCTGTCGAGCGCGGCCATTGCCGTCAGTGACGACATCGTGGTCATCTGCGCGCTGCGCCTGCTGCAAGGCCTGCTGGGCGCGGTCGCCGTGGTGGGCAAGCGCACCTTTTTTGTCGATGTGTTCCGGGGCTCGGCACTGCAGCGCTACCTGACCTGGATGACCGTGGTCTGGTCGCTGGGGCCCATCTGCGCGCCTTTTATCGGCGGCTTTGTGCAGACCCATTGGGGCTGGCGCGCCAACTTTGTGGTGCTGGCCGTGTTCTCGGTGGTTGCGCTGGTGCTGGAGCTGCTGGGCGGTGGCGAGACCCTCGCCCAGCCCCAGCCCATCCGGCCGCGTGAAGTGGCCAGCCGGGCCTGGGAGATCATGCGCAACCGCGCCTTTGCGCGCGGCGTGCTCTGCGTCAGCGCTGCGTATGCGATGGTGATGGGCTGGAGCATGGCCTCGCCCTTTATCGTCGAGACCGTGTACCACCGCCCGCCCACGACGACGGGGTCGCTCGCGCTGCTGATGGGCCTGGCCTGGATGGGCGGCGGCTTGATCGCCCGCGCGGCGATGGCGCGCTCGCTGGCGGCCAAGCACCAGGCTGCGCTGTTGGCGATGGCTGGTTTCATCGCACTGCTGGCGCTGACGGCCTGGCTGCCCGCGTCCTGGCCATCGCTGGAAGTGATGGCGGCCGTCGCCTTTTGCATCCATGTGGCAGCGGGCCTGGTGTTCAATATCCACTTCGCCAATGTGCTGTCGATGTTCCCCAAACACGCTGCCTTGTCGGGCGGCATTGCCGGCGGTCTGGCCTTTTTGCTGACCTCGCTGCTCGCGTCCTTGGGCATCCACCTGGTGAACCCGCAGACCGGGTTGGGCCTGGCGGCGGTCTATGGCGGGCTGGCCTTGCTGCTAGCGGCCGCCTGGCTGACGATGCTGGCGCGTCCGGCGCCGGCAGCGGCCTGCGCAACGCCATAATCAACCAGGCCCCCAATCTCGCATCTGTCGAATCTGTTTAGCAAGGAGTGATCGCTATGGGACATTTTGTAGATCTGACCTCGGCCGACGGCCAGGTGTTTCCGGCCTACATCGCCGAGCCTGAAGGCCAGGCGCGCGGCGCCATCGTGGTGGTGCAGGAGATCTTTGGTGTCAATTCGCACATCCGCTCGGTGGCGGACAGCATTGCCCAAAGCGGCTATGTGGCGATTGCGCCGGCCACGTTTGCCCGCATCAAGCCCGGTGTGGACCTGGGCTACAGCGAGGCCGACATGCAAGCCGGCGTGGCCCTGAAGGCCGCTGCCGAAGCGCCTGCGGTGGCGCCCGGTGTGCTGCTGGACCTGCAGGCTGCGATTGATGAAGGCGCACGCCGCAGCGGCGGCAAGGTCGGCATCACCGGCTTTTGCTGGGGCGGTCTGCTGGCCTGGCGCGCAGCCTGTGAGCTCCAGGGCCTGTCGGCCTCGGTGCCGTACTACGGCGGCGGCATGACCACGGGCGAAGAGATCGCGCGCACGCCCAAGTGCCCGGTGATGGCCCATTTTGGCGACAAGGACCACTGGATCTCGCTGGCGTCGGTGGACACTTTCCGCACTGCCCACCCCGAGGCCGAGGTCTATGTCTACGTGGCCGACCACGGCTTCAACTGCGACCAGCGCGGCTCGTACGATGCAGCAGCATCGGCCGCCGCACGGGCGCGCAGCATGGCCTTTTTTGCCAAGCATGTAGGCTGAGCGGTCACTCCCGCTGTGCTCCGCACCAAGCCTTGCCGGCACGCAGCCTGCAAGGCTTTGTTGCATTTTCGGGGGCCGTTCGTAACACCGTCGTCATAGGGGCTGCAGATGATGCGCGCATCGCTCACTTTCAACGATAAGCACCATGCGTATCCCCTTTTTCCGTGCCACCGACCTGCGGATGGCGCCGCTTGCCTTGTCCGCGCTGGCCGCTGCCGCCATGCTGACGGCCTGCGGCGGTGGCGGCTCCAGCAGCACCAAAGCGGCCACGGCCACGTTGGCGGTGCTGGAGACCACCGACCTGCACTTCAACATCCGCAGCTACGACTACTTCAAGCTGGCCGATGACCCCTCGTACGGCTTTGAGCGCACGGCCACCCTGATCCGCCAGGCGCGCAGCGACTATGCCAATACCTTGCTGGTGGACAACGGCGACACCATCCAGGGCACGGCGCTGGCCGACTACGAGGCGCAGGTGGCGCCGATTGCCTGCGACCAGCAGCTGTCGATGTACAAGGCCATGGCAGTGTTCAAGTTCGATGCCGGCACCTTGGGCAACCATGAGTTCAACTATGGCCTGCCCTTTCTCAACCAGGTGCTCGGTGGCGGCCTCCAGGTCGATGGCGTCGATGCCAGCAAGAAGTGCGTGGGCAATGGCTACCCGATGGCGCTGGCCAATGTGATCAGCAGCCAGACCAAGGCCCCGCTGGTGTCGCCCTATGTGGTGCTGGAGCGCGAGATCAGCGGCACCGACAGCGACGGCAAGGCCGTCAAGCTGCCCATCAAGATCGGCGTGATCGGCTTTACCACGCCCGGCATCCTCGGCTGGGACAAGCGCCATCTGGAAGGCAAGGTGCAGGTGACCGGCGCCGTCGAGGCGGCGCAAAAGTATGTGCCCGAGCTGCGCAGCAAGGGTGCGGACATCGTTGTGGCGCTGCTGCACGGCGGCCTGGACGCCTCGGAATACCGCGCCGACATGGAGAACCCGGGCCTCTACCTGAGCCAGGTGGCGGGCATCGATGCGATGGTGATGGGCCACCAGCACAGCGTGTTCCCCGACACGGCCGCGCAACCGGCATTCAGCATGGCCGGTGTCGACAACAAGGCCGGCACCATCAACGGCGTGCCGGCGGTGATGGCCAGCAGCTGGGGCAAGGCGCTGGGCGTGGTGGCGCTGGCGCTGAAGTGGGACGGCAAGGCCTGGAGCGTGGACAAGACGCAGAGCAAGTCGGAGCTGCGCAGCACCACCACCGGCAAGGATGCCGCCGGCAAGACCAGCTATGTCGCCGTCGACAGCAGCATTGCACCGGTGGTGGAGAGCCAGCACCAGGCGGCGATCAGCTATGTGAAGACGCCGGTGGGCCAGACGGACTTTCGCATGGGCACGCAGTTTGCCGATGTGGGCGACCCCGGCGCGATCCAGCTGGTCAACCAGGCGCAGCAGGACTATGTGCAGCGCTATGTGCAGGCCAACCTGCCGCAGTATGCGCAGCTGCCGGTGCTGTCGGTGAGCGCGCCTTTCAAGTCGGGCTTCCAGGGCGGTGGCGATTACACCGATGTGGCCGCCGGCCCGCTGGCGATCTACAACGCGGCCGACCTCTATCTCTACCCCAACACCGTCTACGCGGTAAAGGTGAACGGCGCGCAGATCAAGCGCTGGCTGGAGGCCGCTGCCCAGCGCTTCAACCGCATCGACCCGGCTGCGACCGCAGACCAGTGGCTGATCAGCAGCTTCCCCGGCTACAACTTTGACATGTTCACCACCGCCGACATGCGCTACCAGATCGATGTGACCCAGCCCGTCGGCAGCCGCATCGTGGATCTGCAGTACAAGGGCGCCCCCATCGACCCGGCGCAGGACTTTGTGATCGCCACCAACAACTACCGCGCCACCAGCGGCAAGAGCTTTCTGCCTGAGCTCGATGGCCGCGCCACGATCTATGCCTCGCCCGATGCGAACCGCGATGTGGTGATCTCCTACATCAAGGAGCATCCGCAGATCAGCCGCGCGGCCAACGGCGCTGCCCACAGCTGGCGCTTTGCCAAGACGCCCACTGCCGGCAAGGTGCTGTTCACGTCGGCGGCCAACGCGTTGCCTGTGGCGCAGGCAGCGGGCCTGGCTAATGTCTCGCTGGACAAGGCCGATGACGGCACGGGCACGCAGCGCGCGGTCTACCGCATTGATCTGGGCCAGTAAGCCGTCCAGCAGCGGCGCGCCATGCGCCGCTGCTGGGGGCTGTACAGCGCTATCGGCCCGTGCGGGTCAGGTAGCGTTTGTACGAGAAAAAGCCGATCAGCGCCACCGTGATGAAGGCCATCACGCCCATCGCCCACCAGAAGCCGTCTTCCTTGTGGATGAGCGGGATGAACTCGAAGTTCATACCAAAGATCGCGGCAATCAGGTTGAGCGGCAGGAAGATGGCGGTGATGGTGGTGAGTGTGCGCATGATGTCGTTGGCGCGGTTGCTCTGCACCGAAAAATGCATCTGCACGGCGGTCTCGGTGCTTTGCTCCAGCCGGCGCACATGGTGCACCACGCGCTCGATATGTTCGAGCACATCGCGGCTGCGCACCTTAAGCGCTTCAAGCTCGCGCTGGGCGCTGGGCGCCTCGGGTTGGGGCCAGGTCTCCAGCGCATCGACCCAGTCCTGCACGGCGGCGCGCTGGTCCTCGCAGATCTCGTCGAGCTGGTGCAGGGACAGGCGCGCTTCGAGCAGCGCCTGCCAGTTGGCAATGCGCTTGCGCGGCGACAGCAGCGCGCTTTGCCACTGGTCCAGGTGGCGCGAGAGCTCGCGGCGCAGGTCCAGGTAGTTGTCCACAATGATGTTGACCACGCGCATCATCAGATCGGCCGGGGACATGGGCAGGCGGATGGGCTGCAGGCCGCCCGGCGTGGGGCTGCTGCCGGGGTTGCGAAAGGCCTTGTCCTCGCGCGCCAGGCGCTCTTGCGTGGCATGCGATATCTGGCCCAGGTCGGGCGCGCTGGCATCCTGCGGGGCGGGCGCGCCGGCCTTGGCAAACTGCAGCAGGCGCCGCGCATAGGCGTCGCGCACGGTGCAGTCCTCCGGGTGCACCGACAGCAGCACCCGCTCCCAGGCGGCAAAGCCCACCGGGATGGTGCTGATGTGGGGCGCCTCATTGATGGGCTTGGCAGCGGCGGTGCGGCGGGCGGCGGCCAAGGCGGCGGTGCCCGCCTGCGAGGGGGTGCTGGCCAGGCGCCGTATCACCAGCAGGTCGTACTGCGAGGTGTAATCGTAGTGGGAGGGGAGCTGGGCATTGAGCAGGTCGGAGACATGCAGATCGACCAGCGGCGCGCCGCTGAGCTTTTGCAGCGCCAGCTGCAGGCTGCCCAGCTGCTCGCTGAAGTAGCCGCGCGTGCAGGCCAGCCACAAAAAGCCCTTGTCCGGGAGTTCATAGGGCACGGCGGCCAGTTCGCTGGCCTCGTTGCCGACGATGTGAAAGATGCGGATGCTGCTGGGTGTACTCACCGGAATTCCTCGAACGGTTCAGGCGCAGCATGGCAAAAAAAACGGGCCTGTGCAAGCCCGTTCTGGTATTTTTGCTATCAGTTTTTCTCTTTGAGCCAGCGCGCAGCGTCCAGCGAGAAATAGGTGAGGATGCCGTCGGCGCCGGCGCGCTTGAAGGCCAGCAGCGACTCCATCATCACCTGGTCATGGTCCAGCCAGCCGTTTTGTGCGGCGGCCTTGAGCATCGCGTACTCGCCGCTGACCTGGTAGGCAAAGGTGGGCACCTTGAACTCGTCCTTGACGCGGCGCACGACATCCAGGTAGGGCATGCCGGGCTTGACCATCACCATGTCGGCGCCTTCGGCCAGGTCCTGCGCCACTTCGCGCAGTGCCTCGTCGGTGTTGGCCGGGTCCATCTGGTAGACGTTCTTGTCGGCCTTGCCCAGCGCGCCGCGCGTGCCCACCGCATCGCGGAAGGGGCCGTAGAAGGCGCTGGCGTACTTGGCGCTGTAGGCCATGATGCGGGTGTAGATGTGGCCCTGGGATTCAAAGGCGTCGCGGATCGCGCCAATGCGGCCGTCCATCATGTCGCTGGGGGCCACGATGTCGACACCGGCCTCGGCATGGTTGAGCGCCTGGCCCACGAGGATCTCGACAGTTTCGTCATTGAGGATGTAGCCGGTCTCGTCGAGCAGGCCATCCTGGCCGTGGCTGGTGTAGGGGTCGAGCGCCACATCGGTCATCACGCCCAGTTGGGGGAATTCCTTTTTCAGCGCCCGCACCACGCGCGGGATCAGGCCCTCGGGGTTGAGCGCCTCCTTGCCGTCGGGGGTCTTGAGCGCCGTGTCGATCTGGGGGAAGAGGGCCATCACCGGAATGCCCAGCGCCACGCACTGCTCGGCCACCGGCAGCAACAGGTCCAGGCTCAGGCGGTCAACGCCCGGCATGGACAGCACGGGCTCGCGCTTGCCTTGTCCTTCATGCACAAAGACCGGATAGATGAAGTCGTGCGGGGTGAGCACGTTCTCGCGGACCAGGTTGCGGGTGAAGGCATCGCGGCGCAGACGGCGCGGACGGTTATGGGGAAAGGGGGTGGGGCTGGACAGATGCATGCAGCAATTGTGCGCCAGATCAATGCCAGGCTGCACAGCGCGGGCCCGAGAGACTGCGCTGGGCATGGAGGAATGGACGCTGGGCTTGTGCCTGGCTTGCGCCAGATCAAGCCCCGACCTGAGCGCGGCATCGAACCGTGTTTAAGCCGGGGTCCAGCGCTGGGCCATCGTGCCAGCCACTACACTGTGGCGCATGCTCATGCTGTGGATCAAAGCCTTTCATATCGTGTTTGTGGCCAGCTGGTTTGCGGGCCTGTTCTACCTGCCCCGGATCTTCGTGAACCTGGCCATGGTGCCGGCCGACTCGCAGGCCGAGCGCGAGCGCCTGCTGCTGATGGCGCGCAAGCTCCTGCGCTTCATGACGATGATTGCGGTGCTGGCGCTGGGCCTGGGCCTGTGGCTGTGGCTGGGCTGGTGGCGCGGCGCAGGCGGCTGGCTGCATGCCAAGCTGTTCTTTGTGCTGCTGGTCATCGGCTACCACCATGCCTGCGCGGTGCTGCTGCGCAAGATCGCCAATGGCACGGACCGGCATTCGCATGTCTGGTACCGCTGGTTCAACGAGGTGCCGGTGCTGGCCATGGTCATCATCGTGGTGCTGGTCGTCGTCAAACCCTTTTAATCCGCGCACACTCGGGTACCGCCTAACGCACCACCATCTGCGCACCAGGGTCCACGCACCATGCCTGACAGCAGCCCCGCTCCCCTCAACCTGCAAGAGCCGGCCCCGGCCGGCGAGCACCGCACCATCGCCTGGCCGCTGGTGCCGGTGTATATGGCGCTGATCGTCTTTGCCAGCCTCTTTCCCTTTGCGGGCTGGCGCACCCAGGGCATCTCGCCGGCGGAGTTTTTGCTCGCCCGCATTCCGCCGCCGTACTGGACCTGGTTCGATGTCTGGATCAATGTGGCCGGCTATGCGCCGCTGGGCTTGCTGCTGAGCCTGGGCTGGTGGCGCCATGGCTGGGTCAGAACGGGCTGGCTCTGGGCCTTGTGCGTGGGCAGCCTGCTGTCGCTCGCGATGGAGTTCCTGCAGATTTTTCTGCCGCTGCGGGTGTCCAGCAACATGGACTGGCTGCTCAACAGCATCGGCACCTTGCTGGGCGCGCTGGCCGTGCCCCTGCTGGCCTGGCTGGGTATCTTGCGGCGCTGGCGCGATGTGCGGGCGCGCTGGTTCGATGCCGATGCGCGGGGCGCGATCGTGCTGCTGATGCTGTGGCCGCTGGCCTTGCTGTTCCCGGCCGCGCAGCCCTTTGGCCTGGGCCAGGTCTTTGACCGGCTGGAGATGTGGCTGGTCGACATGCTGGAGAACTCGGCCTTCGAGCACTGGATGCCCAACTTCATGCAGGCCACCGAGCCGCTGTCGCCCATCGGCCAGTTGATGGCCGTGCTGCTGGGCCTGCTGATTCCCTGCTGGCTCGCCTTCAGCGTGATGGGCAGCGTGACGCGGCGCATGGCCATGGTGGCGCTGGTGGTGCTGGCAGGGATTGCATTCTCGGCGCTGTCGTCCTCGCTGAGTTACGGGCCCAGCTATGCCTGGGACTGGCTGGACCAGACCACGCGCCTGGGCATTGCGCTGGCCGTGTCGCTGGCGCTGCTGCAAGTGGGCCTGCCGCGCCGCTACTGCGTGCTGCTGCTGCTGATGGGCTTGATGATCGATGTCAACTTGCTCAACCAGTCGCCGCCCAACCCCTACTACGCCGATGCCCTGCAGTCCTGGGAGCAGGGGCGCTTTATCCGCTTTTTTGGCCTGGGCCAGTGGCTCAGCTGGCTGTGGCCGTTTGCGGTGATCGCCTATGTGCTGCTGCGCCTGGGCCGGCTGCCTGCGGTGGTGGCGGCGCGCCGGCGCCAACGCCTGGACCAGCGCGCGGCTTCCAGCACACCGCCCGAGCAAGGCTAAACGCAGTAGCCCGTGGCAGTATTGCGGCCTCTGGGCGCCAGGCGGGCGCCAAGCTGCCACAATGGGGGATCGCATTCGAAGAGAGCTTGGCATGAGCGAGCAAAAACCTGGCAACGACGGCCAGTACTACCAGCACCACGTGTTCTTCTGCCTCAATGACCGCGTCAACGGTGAAGACAGCTGTGCCCACCATGGCGCCAAGGACATGTTTGACCACTGCAAGGCCCGCGTAAAAGCCGAAGGCTTGAGCGGGCCGGGCAAGGTGCGCGTCAACAAGGCTGGCTGCCTGGACCGCTGCGCAGGCGGCCCCATCATGGCGGTCTACCCCGAGGGCGTCTGGTACACCTATATCGACAATGACGATATCGATGAAATCGTCGAGTCGCACCTGAAGAACGGCAAGGTGGTCGAGCGCTTGCTGACCCCGCCCGACGTGGGCCGCTGAGCGCGCGCCTGCTTCCTCCCCTTTTTTTCCCGCACAGACACAGGGCGCCACTGCCGCTGCAGGCGCTGGGTGGCCCGCCATGGAGTAGACCGCAGCATGAACGCGCAAACCGAACGTTTCACCATCCACGGGCCGGCCGGCATTCTGGAAGTGGCCCGCGATCTGGCCGCCAGCCCCGATGGCGCGCAGCGCGGCACGGCCATCATTGCCCATCCCCATCCGCTGTTTGCCGGCACGATGGACAACAAGGTGGTGCAGACCCTGGCGCGGGCCTTTGTGGCGAGCGGCTGGACGGCGCTGCGCTTCAACTTTCGCGGTGTCGGCCAGTCGGCAGGCAGCTATGACGAAGGCCGCGGCGAGCGAGATGATTTTCTGGCTGTGGTCGAGCAGCTCGCGCCCCAGGGGAATCTGGCGCTGGCCGGTTTTTCTTTTGGCTCCTTTGTGATGAGCCATGCGTTGGCGGAACTTTGGCCCCAACGCCAGATCGACAAGGCGGTGTTCGTGGGCACGGCCGCATCGCGCTTTACGGTGGCGACCTTGCCGCCCGAAGCCCATGAGCGCACCTTGGTGGTGCATGGCGAGGCCGATGACACGGTGCCGCTGTCGGCGGTGATGGACTGGGCCCGGCCTCAGATACTACCGGTTACGGTTGTGCCCGGAGGCGGGCATTTTTTCCACGGACAATTACCGCTGCTCAAAGGCCTGGTCACGCGCCACCTGCTGGCCCCCGCCTTGTGATGGTGGTGTAGTATTGCTATTGTTTTTGATATCCTGCGGCCAGCCATCCTGCGCTGCAGGCACTTGTTTCTAAGAGTTGAACGACATGAAATCGAGCTTGATGCCCACCCTGCGTAACTGGGCTGCAGCAGCGCTGCTGGCGCCCACCCTGGCCTTTGCCCAATTGGCAGCGCCCCAGCCGCCCGAGATCGCGGCGCGCAACTACCTGTTGTTTGACGTGACCACCGGCCAGATCCTGGCGGCCAAGGATGTGGATGCGCCGGTCGAGCAGGCCTCGCTCACCAAGCTGATGACGGGTTATGTGGTGTTCGATGCGCTGCGCAACAAGAAGATCAGCCTGGAGCAGACCATGCCGGTGAGCGAGCGCGCCTGGAAGATGCCCGGCTCGCGCATGTTCATCGACCCCAAGATGCAGGTGAAGGTGGATGACCTGCTGCACGGCATGATTGTGCAATCGGGCAACGACGCGACGATGGCGCTGGCCGAAGCGGTGGGCGGCACGGCCGAGAACTTTGTGCGCCTGATGAACGAGCAGGCCAAGGCGCTGGGCATGACCAACACGGCCTACAAGAACCCCGAAGGCCTGACCGAGCCGGGCCACACGACGACCGCCAAGGACCTGAGCATTCTGGCCAACCGCCTGATCAAGGACTTCCCGGAGTACATGCACTACTACGCGACCAAGCAGTGGTTCTACCCCGGCACGCCCAAGTCCAACGGCACCAATCGTAATACTTTGTTGTTCCGCGACCCGACGGTGGACGGCCTCAAGACCGGCCACACCAATGCCGCCGGCTATTGCCTGGTCTCTACGGCCAAGCGCCAGGTACCCAATGCGGGCGAGCGCCGCCTGATCTCCATCCTGCTGGGAGCGGCCAGCGACAAGGACCGCGCCAACGAAAGCCAGAAGCTATTGAACTGGGGCTATACCGCATTCGACACCGTCAAGCTGTTCGATGGCGGCCAGGCCGTGGCGACCCCCAAGGCCTGGAAGGGCGCGCAGGACACCGTCAAGATCGGCAGCGTGGCGCCCATCGTCGTGAATGTGCCAGCGGGCACCGGCGGCAAGCTCGAAACCCAGGTGGTGAGCCAGGAGCCGCTGATTGCGCCCTTCACCAAGGGCCAGAAGCTGGGCACCTTGAAGGTGATGGCGGGCGGCCAGCCAGTGGCCGAGGTGCCGCTGGTGGCGCTCGACGATGTCGCAGAAGCGGGCATCTTTGGCCGCGCCTGGGATGCGATCCGTCTGTGGATCAAGTAAAGCGGTGCTGATGCCGGCCCTATAAGAACCTGTTCAAAGTCTCTACGCCGCCGCGTTGGAGTGCAATCGGGATGAGTTCGAAGGGATGGAACGCAGCTTGCACCGGGGTGCAAGCAAGGGCCAGCGCGCAGAAATCGCCCGATTTCACTCCAACCCTTAGGGACAGTGGCTTTGCGCTGCCCGGGAAGGGGCGCCCGGCGAGGGCCGCCCGGGCAGGGGCGGTCTGCGTCGTTGCAAATCCTCGCAATAGCTGGGCTATTGCTGCGGTATTGCGCGGCTGGGCGCCCCCCCCCCCCCCCCCCCCCCCTAGCATCCCATCCCGCAAAGACACTGTCGCGGCGCGAGGAGACTTTGAACAGGTTCTAAGGCCCGGCAGACGCCCAGTCCACCCCTCTGCAAAGCGTGCCCCTGGCACGCTTTGTGGTTTCTGTGCTTGCAAAAATGAGAGCAGCTAAAGCAGAGCTGTTGGGCGCTGCCTGAAGAAAGTGCCGCGATGGCGGCCACCGGGCAGTGGCCTTGGGTCCAAACCATTTGCTCAATTTGGAGTCAGGTGGTACATTAGAGGGCTTTTCGGAATTTCCGAAGGGGCTGCCGTCTTTGCCTTTGGGGCAAGGGGCTGGCAGCAAATCACGGTAAGTTCACGGTAATTTCACGTTTAGGGACGTTTATTAATGCCAACCATTAACCAACTCGTGCGTCAGGGCCGCACGGTAGAAGTTGTTAAATCCAAGAGCCCTGCTATGGAAAACTGCCCCCAGCGCCGCGGCGTGTGCACCCGTGTGTACACCACGACGCCTAAGAAGCCTAACTCGGCTTTGCGTAAGGTGGCCAAGGTTCGTCTGACCAACGGTTTCGAAGTCATTTCGTACATCGGCGGTGAAGGCCACAACCTGCAAGAGCACAGCGTTGTGCTGGTGCGCGGTGGCCGTGTGAAGGACTTGCCAGGTGTGCGTTACCACATCGTGCGCGGTTCGCTTGACCTGCAAGGCGTCAAGGACCGTAAGCAGTCCCGTTCGAAGTACGGTGCCAAGAAGCCTAAGGCCAAGTAAGCCCTGGTTTTTGAACGAATACAAAGGTGCTGTGTCCCGCGTGGCGCGAGATTCAGCGTAGTGACCCCAAGCGCAAGTGTTTTGTGTGGGTCGAGTAAGTGGGAGTCCTTGATTGGCTCTCGCGGTGTCTGAAAAGATGCCAACTGAAGCAAAGATAGAGGTAAAGAAATGCCACGTCGTCGCGAAGTCCCCAAACGTGAAATTCTGCCGGATCCAAAGTTCGGCAATGTAGAGCTGTCCAAATTCATGAACGTGATCATGGAAGGCGGCAAGAAGGCAGTTGCTGAGCGCATCATTTACGGCGCTCTGGAACTGATCGAGAAGAAGCACCCTGATAAAGACCCGCTGGAAGCTTTCGTTGTTGCCATCAACAACGTCAAGCCCATGGTCGAAGTGAAGTCCCGCCGTGTTGGCGGTGCCAACTACCAGGTGCCAGTGGAAGTGCGTCCTGTCCGTCGTCTGGCTCTGTCCATGCGCTGGATCAAGGAAGCTGCTCGCAAGCGCGGTGAAAAGTCCATGGCCCAACGCCTGGCCAACGAACTGCTGGAAGCCACCGAAGGCCGTGGCGGCGCGATGAAGCGTCGTGACGAAGTGCACCGTATGGCCGAAGCCAACAAGGCATTCAGCCACTTCCGCTTCTAAGCTGCGCGAGATCTGTCTCGATATTGCAAAGGCCGCATGCAACAATTTTTGCCTGCGGCCTTGCTCGGTTGAGACTGCCCTCACATCGTAGGCTGATGCCTGCGCAATCCGCCAGTCCGCATCGCCTCCACACTTACTGATCAACAAAGGATCAACCATGGCTCGCAAGACCCCCATCGAGCGCTACCGCAATATCGGTATTTCTGCGCACATCGACGCAGGTAAAACCACCACGACCGAACGTATCCTGTTTTACACCGGCGTGACCCACAAGCTGGGCGAAGTGCACGACGGCGCTGCTACCACCGACTGGATGGAGCAAGAGCAAGAGCGTGGCATTACCATCACTTCCGCTGCAGTGACCTGCTTCTGGAAGGGTATGGACATGTCCTACCCAGAACACCGCTTCAACATCATCGACACCCCCGGCCACGTGGACTTCACGATTGAAGTGGAACGTTCCATGCGCGTGCTCGACGGCGCTTGCATGGTGTACTGCGCTGTGGGTGGCGTGCAGCCCCAGTCTGAAACCGTGTGGCGTCAGGCCAACAAGTACAAGGTGCCACGTCTGGCCTTTGTGAACAAGATGGACCGTACCGGTGCCAACTTCTACAAGGTCTACGACCAGATGAAGCTGCGCCTGAAAGCCAACCCCGTGCCCGTGGTGATCCCAATCGGCGCTGAAGACAACTTCACCGGCGTGGTCGATCTGGTCAAGATGAAGGCCATCATCTGGGACGAAGCGTCCCAGGGCATGAAGTTCGAATACGCTGACATTCCTGCAGACCTGGTCGAGACCGCCAACAAGTGGCGTGAAAACCTGGTGGAATCGGCTGCCGAAGCGTCGGAAGAGTTGATGAACAAGTACCTGGAAGAAGGTACCTTGTCGGAAGAAGAAGTTAAGGCCGGTATCCGTGCCCGCACGCTGTCGACCGAAATCCAGCCTATGCTGTGCGGCACCGCGTTCAAGAACAAGGGTGTGCAGCGCATGCTGGACGCCGTGATCGACTACCTGCCTTCGCCAGTGGACATCCCTGACGTGGCTGGTACCGACCCAGAAGACGAAGAAAAGAAGCTGACCCGCAAGGCGGACGACGGCGAAAAGTTCTCTGCTCTGGCGTTCAAGCTGATGACCGACCCGTTCGTGGGCCAGTTGACCTTCGTGCGTGTGTACTCCGGCGTTCTGTCCAAGGGCGACACCGTGTACAACTCGGTCAAGGGCAAGAAAGAGCGTATCGGCCGTATCGTGCAGATGATGGCGAACGACCGTATTGAAGTGGACGAAATCCGCGCCGGTGACATCGCCGCTTGCGTGGGCCTGAAGGACGTGACCACCGGTGAAACCCTGTGTGACGTGGCTTCGCCTATCGTGCTCGAACGCATGGTGTTCCCAGAGCCCGTGATTGCACAGGCTGTGGAACCCAAGTCGAAGGCCGACCAGGAAAAGATGGGTATCGCTCTGTCGCGTCTGGCTGCAGAAGATCCATCGTTCCGCGTGCGCTCCGACGAAGAATCGGGTCAGACCATCATCGCCGGTATGGGCGAGCTGCACCTGGAAATTATCGTTGACCGCATGAAGCGTGAATTCAACGTGGAAGCCAACGTGGGCAAGCCCCAAGTGGCCTACCGCGAAACGATTCGCCAAAAGGTGGTGGACGTGGACGGCAAGTTCGTTCGCCAGTCCGGCGGTAAGGGCCAGTACGGTCACGTGGTGTTCACGGTTGAGCCGCAAGAGCCAGGCAAGGGCTTCGAGTTCGTCGACGCCATCAAGGGCGGTGTGGTTCCTCGCGAATACATCCCTGCGGTGGAAAAGGGCGTGATCGAAGCGCTGACCTCCGGCGTGCTGGCTGGCTACCCTGTGGTGGACGTCAAAGTGACGCTGACCTTCGGTTCGTACCACGATGTGGACTCGAACGAAATGGCGTTCAAGATGGCCGCTATCTTCGGTTTCAAGGAAGCTGCTCGCAAGGCCAGCCCCGTGATCCTCGAGCCCATGATGGCCGTGGAAGTGGAAACGCCTGAAGACTACGCCGGTACCGTGATGGGTGACTTGTCTTCCCGCCGCGGTATGGTGCAGGGCATGGACGACATGGTCGGTGGCGGCAAGGCCATCAAGGCAGAAGTGCCACTGTCCGAAATGTTCGGCTACGCCACGTCGCTGCGTTCGCAAACGCAAGGCCGCGCTACGTACACGATGGAGTTCAAGCACTACGCTGAAGCCCCACGTAATGTGGCCGAGGCTATTGTCGCTTCCCGCGCAAAGGCCTAAAATATGCGCCCGCACCTGGCTTGCCAGGTGCGGGTCGCTTTTGTCTACGACCGGGTGCCGCTTTGTTTCCTGTGCGAAGCGACCCAGCAATTCGGTGTAGACGTTAAACCCAACACAGGTTTTGCTCTTTATTTGGAGAATTCTCATGGCAAAAGGTAAATTCGAACGGACCAAGCCGCACGTGAACGTGGGCACCATTGGTCACGTGGACCACGGCAAGACCACGCTGACGGCTGCTATCGCAACCGTGCTGTCTGCCAAGTTCGGCGGCGAAGCCAAGAAGTACGACGAAATCGACGCTGCTCCTGAAGAAAAGGCACGCGGCATCACCATCAATACCGCACACGTTGAGTACGAAACGGCTAACCGCCACTACGCTCACGTGGACTGCCCAGGTCACGCCGACTATGTGAAGAACATGATCACCGGCGCTGCCCAGATGGACGGCGCTATTCTGGTTTGCTCGGCTGCTGACGGCCCCATGCCCCAGACCCGTGAACACATCCTGCTGGCTCGCCAGGTGGGCGTGCCTTACATCATCGTGTTCCTGAACAAGTGCGACATGGTGGATGACGAAGAGCTGCTGGAGCTGGTGGAAATGGAAGTCCGCGAACTGCTGGACAAGTACGATTTCCCAGGTGACGACACCCCCATCATCCGCGGCTCGGCTAAGCTGGCTCTGGAAGGCGACCAATCCGACAAGGGTGAACCCGCTATCCTGCGTCTGGCTGAAGCGCTGGACACCTACATCCCAACGCCAGAGCGCGCTGTGGACGGTGCTTTCCTGATGCCCGTGGAAGACGTGTTCTCCATCTCCGGTCGTGGTACCGTGGTGACCGGCCGTATCGAGCGCGGTATCATCAAGGTCGGCGAAGAAATCGAAATCGTCGGTATCAAGGACACCGTCAAGACCACCGTGACCGGCGTGGAAATGTTCCGCAAGCTGCTGGACCAAGGTCAAGCTGGTGACAACGTTGGCCTGCTGCTGCGCGGCACCAAGCGTGAAGACGTGGAGCGTGGCCAAGTGCTGTGCAAGCCTAACTCGATCAAGCCACACACCCACTTCACCGCTGAAGTGTATGTGCTGAGCAAGGACGAAGGCGGCCGCCACACCCCTTCTTCAACAACTACCGTCCTCAGTTCTACTTCCGTACCACGGACGTGACCGGCGCCATCGAGCTGCCAGCTGACAAGGAAATGGTGATGCCTGGCGATAACGTGTCGATCACCGTCAAGCTGATCAACCCCATCGCTATGGAAGAAGGTCTGCGTTTTGCTATTCGCGAAGGCGGCCGTACCGTGGGCGCTGGCGTGGTTGCCAAGATCATTGCTTAATTCTTAGCACAACTGGGAATTAACCATGTCCAAGCAAAAAATCCGCATCCGCCTGAAGGCTTTCGATTACAAGTTGATCGACCAGTCCGCTGCTGAAATCGTTGAAACCGCCAAGCGCACCGGCGCGATTGTCAAGGGTCCCGTGCCCCTGCCAACCCGCATGAAGCGTTTTGACATTCTGCGTTCGCCCCACGTGAACAAGACTTCGCGTGACCAGCTGGAAATCCGCACCCACCAACGCCTGATGGACATTGTCGATCCTACCGACAAGACCGTTGACGCGCTGATGAAGCTGGACCTGGCTGCCGGCGTGGACGTCGAAATCAAACTGCAATAAGGCCTGAAAGCCACACCTGCCGGTGTGGCTGCTTGTCCTTTCTAACGCGAACTTGCCTATTTGGGAAGTTCGCGTTAGAATTTATGGCTTCGTGATCTATACATCCAATGTGCCTGGCATTTTGGTGGTAGAGGCGAAGTTTTTATTAACCTTCTTTCGTGCCTGTGGCGTCAAACCCAGGGGCAACACCGAGCCAATTGCAGTTTCGGTGGCGGAAGTTTTGGAGCAACAAATGAGTCAAAGCAACTCCCTCGGGTTGCTGGGCCGTAAGGTAGGCATGATGCGCCTGTTCACGGATGACGGCGATGCAGTGCCTGTCACCGTGGTGGATGTGTCTAACAACCGCGTGACCCAGGTCAAAACCCAAGAGAACGACGGCTACGTGGCCCTGCAGGTCACTTTTGGTCAACGCCGCGCTTCGCGCGTGACCAAGCCAGCCGCTGGCCACCTGGCCAAGGCAGGCGTGGAAGCTGGTGAAATCACCCAGGAATTCCGCGTTGAAGCTGACACCGCCGGCAAGTACGCCGCAGGTGCATCCTTGCCAGTGACCGAGATCTTCGCAGTGGGCCAAAAGGTCGACGTGCAAGGTACCTCGATCGGTAAGGGCT
The DNA here is from genome assembly GCF_049601575.1 of Comamonas sp. 23. Lineage (NCBI taxonomy): Bacteria > Pseudomonadati > Pseudomonadota > Betaproteobacteria > Burkholderiales > Comamonadaceae > Comamonas > Comamonas sp. 23. The sequence continues at coordinate 599,930 of NZ_CP187127.1, forward strand.
ACGCCGGTACCATCAAGCGTCACAACTTCAAGTCGCAACGTGCTTCTCACGGTAACAGCCGTTCGCACAATGTTCCCGGCTCGATCGGTATGGCACAAGACCCAGGTCGCGTGTTCCCCGGTAAGCGCATGACCGGTCACATGGGCGATGAGACCGTGACTACCCAGAATCTCGACGTGGTTCGTATCGACGAAGCCCGTCAACTGCTGCTGATCAAGGGCGCAATCCCCGGTTCGAAGAATGGCTTCGTGACCGTGCGTCCTGCTGTCAAGGCAGCCGCTAAAGGAGCGAACTAATGAAGCTCGAACTCCTGAACGAACAAGGTAAGGCAGCCTCCCAAGTGGACGCTCCTGAGACCGTGTTTGGTCGCGATTTCAATGAAGACCTGATTCACCAGATCATCGTTGCTTACCGCGCCAACGGCCGTCAAGGCACACGCGCTCAAAAGGACCGCGAACAGGTCCGTCACACCACCGCCAAGCCTTTCAAACAAAAGGGTACTGGCCGTGCACGTGCTGGTATGTCGTCTTCGCCTCTGTGGCGTGGCGGCGGTCGCATCTTCCCGAATCTGCCTGATGAAAACTTCACGCAGAAGATCAACAAGAAGATGTACCGCGCCGGTATGGCATCCATCTTCTCGCAGCTGGCCCGTGAAGGCCGCCTGGCTGTGGTTGATTCGCTGACGGTTGATTCGCCCAAGACCAAGGTACTGGCTGACAAGTTCAAGTCCATGAACCTGGACTCGGTGATGGTGATCGCCGACGAAGTGGACGAAAACCTGTACCTCGCTTCGCGCAATCTGAAGAATGTGTTCGTGGTTGAGCCACGTTACGCTGATCCAGTGTCGCTGGTGCAATTCAAGAAAGTGCTCGTTACCAAGGGCGCTCTCGACAAACTCAAGGAGATGTTCGCATGAGCCGTGTGAACCCTACTCCCGCCGAACGCAAGTTCGACGAAGGTCGTCTGATGCAAGTGCTGGTTGCTCCTATCGTGTCCGAAAAGGCCACGCTGGTTGCTGAAAAGTCCAACGCTGTGACATTCAAGGTGCTGCAGAACGCCACCAAGCCCGAGATCAAGGCCGCTGTTGAGCTGCTGTTCAAGGTCGAAGTGAAGGGCGTGTCTGTGGTGAACACCAAGGGCAAGACCAAGCGCTTTGGCAAGACCATCGGCCGCCGCGACAACGTGCGCAAGGCTTATGTGCTGCTCAAGCCAGGTCAAGAGCTGAACCTCTCTGGGGAGGCTGCGTAATCATGGCTGTTATTAAGCTCAAACCAACTTCGCCCGGCCAACGCCATGTGGTGAAGGTGACCCGTGGCCATCTGCACAAGGGCGAAGGTTTCGCTCCTCTGCTGGAACCTCAGTTCCAAAAGGCAGGCCGCAACAACAACGGTCACATCACTACCCGTCACAAGGGCGGTGGTCACAAGCACCACTACCGTGTGGTGGACTTCAAGCGCACCAAGGACGGCATCCCCGCCAAGGTGGAACGCATTGAATACGATCCAAACCGTACCGCTCACATCGCTCTGGTGTGCTACGCAGACGGCGAGCGTCGTTATGTGATCGCTCCGCGTAACCTGGAAGTGGGCGCAACCATCATCAGTGGCTCTGAAGCACCGATCCGCGTGGGTAACACCCTGCCGATCCGCAACATCCCTGTGGGTTCGACCATTCACTGCATCGAGCTGAAGATCGGCGCTGGCGCACAAATCGCCCGTTCCGCTGGTACCTCGGCTACCCTGCTGGCTCGCGAAGGCGTTTACGCCCAAGTGCGTATGCGTTCGGGCGAAGTTCGCAAGATCCATATCGAATGCCGTGCAACCATCGGTGAAGTCGCCAACGAAGAACACAGCCTGCGCCAACTGGGCAAGGCCGGTGTCAAGCGTTGGATGGGTATTCGTCCTACCGTCCGCGGTGTGGTGATGAACCCTGTCGATCACCCACACGGTGGTGGTGAAGGCAAGACCGGTGAAGGCCGTCACGCAGTTGACCCATGGGGCAATCTGACGAAGGGCTACCGTACCCGTAACAACAAGCGCACACAGACCATGATCGTGTCGCGCCGTAAGAAGTAAGGGGTAGCAAATGACTCGTTCTCTTAAAAAGGGTCCGTTTGTTGACCATCACTTGCTGGCAAAGGTCGAAAAGGCCATCGCCACCAAGGACAAGAAACCAGTGAAGACCTGGTCGCGTCGCTCCATGGTTCTGCCCGATTTCATCGGTCTGACCATCGCCGTGCACAACGGCAAGCAACACGTACCGGTATATGTAACCGACCAGATGGTGGGCCACAAGCTCGGCGAATTCGCCCTGACGCGCACCTTCAAGGGTCACCCCGCTGATAAAAAAGCGAAACGATAAGGAGTAGACCATGTCTGAAACACGTGCAGTCCTCCGCGGCGTTCGCCTGTCGGTTGACAAAGGCCGTCTGGTTGCGGATCTGATTCGCGGCAAGAAGGTTGACCAAGCTCTGAACATTCTCGAATTCACGCAGAAAAAAGCTGCCGTGATCGTCAAGAAGGTTCTGGAGTCCGCTATCGCCAACGCTGAGCACAACGACGGCGCTGACATCGACGAATTGAAGGTCAAGACCATCTTCGTCGAGCAAGGCACCACGCTCAAGCGTTTTACCGCTCGCGCCAAGGGCCGCGGCAACCGCATCAGCAAGCCTACCTGCCACATTTATGTGACCGTGGGTAACTGAGGCCTAAAGGAAGAACATGGGACAAAAAATCCATCCTACCGGCTTCCGTCTGGCGGTCAGCCGTAACTGGTCTAGCCGCTGGTACGCAAGCAACCGTGATTTCGCCGGCATGCTGGCCGAAGACATCAAGGTTCGTGAGTACCTGAAAGAGAAGCTGAAGAACGCTGCCGTGGCACGCGTTCTGATCGAGCGTCCTGCCAAGAACGCCCGTATCACCATTTACTCGGCTCGTCCTGGTGTGGTGATCGGCAAGAAGGGTGAAGACATCGAGGCCCTGAAGAAGGAACTCGCTGCTCGCCTGGGCGTGCCAGTGGCTGTGAACATCGAAGAAGTGCGCAAGCCTGAAATCGATGCCCAGCTGATTGCTGACTCGATCACCCAGCAGCTCGAAAAGCGTATCCAGTTCCGTCGCGCCATGAAGCGTGCGATGCAGAACGCGATGCGTCTGGGCGCTCAAGGTATCAAGATCATGTCGTCGGGCCGTCTGAACGGTATCGAAATCGCACGTACCGAGTGGTACCGCGAAGGCCGTGTGCCACTGCACACCCTGCGCGCCGACATCGATTACGGCACCTCCGAAGCCAAGACCACCTACGGTGTGATCGGCGTGAAGGTGTGGGTCTACAAGGGTGACACTCTGGGTCGTAACGATCTGCCAGCCGCAGAAACGCCACGTCCTGAAGAAGAGCGTCGTCCACGTGGTCCTCGTCGTGACAACCGCAATGGCGATCGTCCATCGCGTGGCCCTCGTCGCCCCGCTGGTGGTAACACGGCTCCTGCAGACGGCAGCGACAAGCCCGCCGGCGCTGGTGCTGATTCCGTTAAGCGCGTTCGCAAGACTGACGCGCCCGCTACAGCAGCGGACGGTAAAGGAGAATAACTATGCTGCAACCTGCTCGCCGCAAATACCGCAAGGAGCAAAAGGGTCGCAACACTGGTATCGCAACCCGTGGTAACACGGTAGCGTTCGGTGATTTCGGCCTGAAATGCACGGACCGTGGCCGCCTGACGGCCCGCCAGATCGAGGCTGCACGTCGTGCAATCTCCCGTCACGTCAAGCGTGGTGGCCGTATCTGGATCCGCGTGTTCCCTGACAAGCCAATCTCGACCAAGCCAGCCGAAGTCCGTATGGGTAACGGTAAGGGCAACCCAGAGTACTACGTGGCTGAAATTCAGCCCGGTAAGATGGTGTTCGAAATCGTTGGCGTGCCCGAAGAACTGGCCCGCGAAGCGTTCCGCCTGGCTGCTGCCAAGCTGCCGCTGCGCACCACGTTCGTTACCCGTCAGCTTGGCGCTTAAATTCAGGAGAAATCGATATGACGAAAGCTGCTGAACTGCGCCAAAAAGACGTTGCTGGCCTGGAAGCCGAGATCAAGTCCTTGCAAAAGGCTCACTTTGGTCTGCGCATGCAAAAGGCAACGCAACAACTGGGCAACACCGCTACCATCAAGGCTACCCGCCGCGATGTGGCACGTGCCAAGACCATTCTTGCTGAAAAGCAAGCCGCCAAGTAATAGGAGCCGACATGACGGAAGCTAAAAAATCCCTCAAGCGCACCTTGATTGGCAAGGTGGTCAGCGATAAGCGTGAAAAGACCGTGACCGTTCTGGTAGAACGTCGCGTGAAGCACCCCATCTACGACAAGATCATGATCAAGTCCAGCAAGTACCACGCCCACGACGAAAAGGGCGAGTACAACACCGGCGATACGATCGAGATCACCGAGAGCCGTCCGCTCTCCAAGACCAAGAACTGGGTTGCTACCCGCTTGGTGCAAAAGGCTGCTTTGGTTTAAGTCTTTTGCGACTTGCACCAACGTAACTTCAAAAACGACCCACAATCTGTGGGTCGTTTTTTTATGCCCGTTTTGGCCCTCCGGCCGGCGGGATCACTGCCTGATGGGCAATTTACAAGGAGTACACCATGATCAAAGTTGGCGATTCGCTTCCCTCTGCAACCCTGAGCGAGTTTGTGGCGGTCGAAGGCAATGGCTGCAGCCTGGGCCCCAATGCCTTTGATGTGAGCAAGGAAGCGGCTGGCAAGACCATCGCTTTGTTTGCGGTGCCCGGCGCTTTCACGCCGACCTGCTCGGCCAAGCACCTGCCTGGCTACGTGGAAAAGGCAGACGCCTTCAAGGCCGCCGGTGTGGATGAAATCTGGTGCCTGTCCGTCAATGACGCCTTTGTGATGGGCGCTTGGGGCAAGGACCAGCACACCGAAGGCAAGGTGCGCATGATTGGTGACGGCGATGCCGCCTTTGCCAAGGCCACCGGCCTGACGCTGGACCTCAACGGCAAGGGCCTGGGCCTGCGCAGCAACCGCTACTCCATGCTGGTCAAGGATGGCAAGGTGGTGCAGCTGAACGTGGAAGCCCCTGGCCAGTTCACGGTCAGCGATGCCGACACCATCCTGGCCCAAGCCAAGCAGGCCTAAGGCCACATCGGGCTGCTGCTGCGCTGCAAGGCGTTGCAGGGCCTGGCCGGAATGCACAAAGCACGCCTAGGCGTGCTTTTTTGTGGCTGGCAGCGGTATCTGCAGTGCGCTGTTCCTAGCGCAGCGGTCAGGGATGGACGTCGGCCTTGAGGTAGTGCGTACCGGCGACGGGGTTGTGGTAGTAGGGCGGAATCTCTTCAAAGCCAAAATCGGCATAGAGCGCGCGGGCCGACTCCATGCTGTCCAACGTGTCGAGCAGGATGCAGTCATATCCCAGGCGGATCGCGCTGGCCATGGTGTAGTCCACCAGCTGGCGGCCCAGGCCAAAGCCCCGGAAGGCCTTGCGCACATAGAGGCGCTTCATCTCGCAGGCGTTGCTGTAGTCCACGTCGTCCATGGGCCGCAGCGCGCAGCAGCCGGCGACCGAGCCTTCCACCAGCGCCAGCACCAGGTCGCCGCGTGGGTCGCCATATTCGCCGGGCAGCTCGGCCAGCTCTTCCTCAAAACCCTGGAAGCCCAGATCAATATCCAGTGACTGGGCATATTCCCGAAAGATCTCGCGGGTCACGGCGAGATCTTCCGGTGTGGTGGGGTGCAGGAACGTTATCTCAGGTCGGTCCACAGCGGCGGCGCTTAGTCAAGGAATGTGCAGTGTAGCGCCCGCGCCATCGCAGGCGCCATTGAAAAACCGCCTATCAAGGGCGGTTTTCTTGGGGGGGTGCTGCAAAGGTTCAGGTCTCTGCGAGCAGCTTGTCGATCAGCTTGTGCAGCTCCTCAAAATTGGGCGCGCCCACATAGCGCTTGACCACCTGGCCCTGCTTGTTCACGACAAAGGTGGTCGGGGTGAGTTGGATGTCGCCCCAGTCCTTGGCAATCTGGCCGGTGTTGTCGATCGCGACCTTGAAAGGCAGCTTGCGCGACTCTGCAAAGTTGACGACATAGCTGGGCGGGTCGTAGTGCATGGCCACTGCCATGGTGTCGTAGCCACGGTCCTTGTACTTGTCGTAGGTCTTGATGATCTCGGGCATTTCCGCCACGCAGGTGGTGCAGCTGGTGGCCCAGAAGTTCACCAGGGTGACCTTGCCCTTCATGTCGGCCGTCGTCTGCGTGCTGCCGTTGAGCAGCACAAACCGGCTCTCGGGCGCGGCCGCCTGCCCCGTGCCCTGGTAGACAAAGGCACCAATGCCAATCGCCGCAGCGATGGCCAGCGTGGTGAGGACGGTGGTGGAGGTTTTTCGGGACATGGTGCTCGGAGTCAAGGCGGTGCCGAAAGTTCGGCGCTGTGGTCATTATGCGACCAGTGTTGCTGACGGGCGCAGTACGCTGGCCATACCTGCGCGCACGGCTTGACCATCACAGTGCCGTGCCCATAATGGCCGGATGCCCCTGGCCCGCCGCCTGATCCTCACCACTGCCATGCTGCTGGCCGCCTGCAGCCCGGCGCTGAACTGGCGCGTGGTGCGCCTGGCCGATGCACCGCTGGACCTGATGCTGCCCTGCAAGCCTGACCGTGCGGTGCGTGAGCTGGCCTGGGGCACGCAGACCTTGGCCGTGTCGATGGTAGGCTGCAAGGCCGACGGGGCGACCTATGCACTGGCCCATGTGGCCCTGGCGCAGCCGCAGGATGCGGCCTCGGTGATGGTTGACTGGCAAAAGGCACTGCACCAGCAGCTGCAGATCGCCGATGCCTGGCAGCCGCTGCCCGGCGAGACCTTTGTACTGCCCGGTACCTTGGCGCTGCCCCAGGCACGCCAGCTGCAGTGGCAGGGCCGCAATGACCAGGGGCGCACCGTGTATGCGAATGCACGCTGGTTTGCGCGCGCCGAAGGGCCGCAGGTGCGCGTGTACCAGGCCCTGGTGCTGTCCGCTGAGCCTTTGGCCGCTGAGGCGCTGCAGAGCTTTGTCCAAGGTCTGCAGCTGCGTTAGGAGTCGCCGGATTGGCCACGGGCCAGCCCGGGCGCTTGGCTAAGCAACACTACCAATGTTGCAGTGCCGCAAAATCGCTACACTGGTGCAGGGTACGGCAGGGCCGGGATTGCCGCCTGCTGCATGCCCATTCACAGAACTTCTGGGTTTTTGATTTGATGAGCAACCGGATATTGTTGATCGCCCATGCACCGCTGGCCCAGGCGCTGGCGCAATGCGCCGCGCATGTGTTCCCCGACAGCGGAGAGCACCTGATGGCGCTGGATGTGCCTGCCAGCGCCGATCCGGTGGCCTGCCTGCAGGAGGCGCGGGCCATGCTCGACCACAGCCACAGCGGCCCCGTGCTGGTGCTGAGCGACGTGTTTGGCGCGACCCCGCATAATATTGCCCAGGAGCTGGCCAAGCGCCGCGCATCTACAAGGCTGGTGGCCGGTGTCAACCTGCCGATGCTGCTGCGCGCGCTGTGCTATCGCCAAGAAGCGCTGGACAGCCTCGTGGCCCGGGCGATTGCAGGGGGCAGCCAGGGCATTATGCAGGTGACGCAGAACACGCCACAGAACCAAAATATCCGAGCACATGATCAAGACCGCAGTCACCATCAGCAATAAACTGGGCCTGCATGCCCGTGCGTCTGCCAAACTCACCAAGCTGGCCGGCAGTTTTGCCTGCGAGGTTTGGATCACGCGGGGCGAGCGCCGCGTCAATGCCAAAAGCATCATGGGCGTGATGATGCTGGCCGCCGGCATCGGCACCGAGGTGACCATCGAGACCGATGGCGCCGATGAGCAGCAGGCCATGGAAGCCTTGCTGGCCCTCATCAACGACAAATTCGGCGAAGGCGAATAAGGCGCAGCCTGGCGTCTGCAGCGGCGCGGGCTCGCTTTTCGCACCGGCCACGACCTTCCAGGCACGCCGCTGCCTGTCGGTGCTGGCAGGTTGCCCAGCTGGCACTGGCATGCGCCGCTCTTTACCTGAACGCCCGCCTTTCCCTGCGCTTTACCAGCCCCCGTGCTTGTACAGTCTTCTGAGACAGGCGTATAAATCAGCTTGGCGCAACGAGCGCGCCAGCGAAGAGGAAGATCCGCATGACATTTGCCATCCATGGAATTGCAGTGGCCCGGGGGATTGCCATTGGCCGGGCCGTCATGGCGGCGTCCAGCCACCTGGAGGTGACCCATTACCTGATCGAGCCCGACCAGGTGGCGCGCGAGATCGAGCGTGTGCGCAAAGGGCGGCTGGCAGTGATCGAAGAGCTGCAGCGCCTGCGCGGCGACCTGGGGGTCGATGCCCCGCAGGAGCTCGAGCCGCTCCTGGATGTGCACCTGATGCTGGTGCAGGACGACATGCTGTCCTCGGGCGTGCGCCAGCTGATCAGCGAGCGCCTCTACAACGCCGAATGGGCGCTGACCGCGCAGCTGGAGCTGCTGTGCCGCCAGTTTGACGAGATGGACGACGAGTACCTGCGTGAGCGCAAAGGCGATCTCGAGCAGGTGGTCGAGCGCGTGCTGCGCCATATGCGTGGCGTCTCCAGCCCGGTGGCGGCGCCCGTCAGCACGCCGCTGGGCGTGCAGGAGGGGCAGCACGACTGGGTGGCCGATGAGCGCGATGCGCCGATGGTGCTGATCGCCAATGACCTCTCGCCGGCCGACATGCTGCAGTTCAAGCAAAGCGTGTTTTCCGGGTTCGTCACGGCCGTGGGCGGCAAGACCAGCCACACCGCCATCGTCGCGCGCAGCATGGATATTCCGGCCGTTGTGGGCGCACGCACGGCCAGCCAGCTCATCCGCGCCGATGACTGGGTCATCATCGACGGCGATGCCGGGGAGGTGATCGTCGATCCCTCGCCGATCCTGCTGGAGGAGTACCGCTTCAAGCAGCGCCAGATGCGCCTGGAGCGCGAGCGCCTCTCGCGCCTGCGCGATACGCCCTCCATCACCATCGATGGCGAGCGCATCGAGCTGCTGGCCAATATCGAGCAACCCGGCGATGGCCCGGCCGCAGTTAAAGCGGGTGCCGTGGGCGTGGGGCTGTTCCGCACCGAATTTCTCTTCATGGGGCGGAGCGGCAAGGTGCCCGATGAAGAAGAGCAGTACCGCGCCTACCGCGAAGCGCTCGAGGGCATGCAGGGCATGCCGGTGACGATCCGCACACTCGACGTGGGCGCCGACAAGCCGCTGGACAAGGCCCAGCCCAAGGACTACTACCTCAACCCGGCGCTGGGCTTGCGCGCCATCCGCTTCAGCCTGGCCGACCCGGAGATGTTCCGCACCCAGCTGCGCGCCATCTTGCGCGCCGCAGCGCACGGCCCGGTGCAATTGCTGTTTCCAATGCTCGCCCATGTCAGCGAGATCAAGCAGACCCTGGCGCTGGTCGAGCAAGCCTCGCAGGAGCTGCGCGAGCGCAATGTGCCCCAGGGCCTGGTCAAGCTGGGCGCGATGATCGAGATACCGGCCGCGGCGCTGACGGTGCGCACCTTTTTGAAGTACTTCGATTTCCTCTCGATCGGCACCAACGATCTGATCCAGTACACGCTGGCGATCGACCGGGCCGATGAGGCGGTGTCGCAGCTCTACGACCCCTTCCACCCCGCCGTGCTGCGCCTGGTGGCCGAGGTCATCCAGGCGGCCAACGCCGCCGGCAAGGATGTCTGCGTCTGCGGCGAAATGGCCGGCGATACCGCGATGACCCGCTTGCTGCTGGGCCTGGGGCTGCGCAGCTTTTCGATGCAGCCCGCGCAGATCCTGGCCATCAAGCAGCAGGTGCTGCGGGCCGATACGCGGCGCCTGGTGGGCTGGGCCCAGCAGGTCGTCGATGCCGAGAATCCGGCCGATCTGTTGGAGAGCTAAGGCCTTCGCAGGGATTACTCCGCCGGCGTGCGAAAGCGGCTGCGGTACTGGCCCGGTGTCGTGCCCAGCTGGCGGCGAAACGCGCGCTGCAGCGTGTCGGTGGTGTTGAAGCCGCAGGTCTGGGCCACCCGCTCCAGCGGGGCATCGGTGGCCTCGAGCTGCTGGCGGGCTGCCTCCACCCGCGCAGCTTCCAGGTAGGCGGCCGGTGTCATGCCCAGCTCGGTCTTGAAGATACGGGCCAGCTGCCGGTCGCTCACATGCATCTGCTCGGCCAGGTCGGGCATCGACAGCGGCTGGCCCAGGTGCTCGGCGATGTACTGGCGCAGCTTGTCCATGCGGCGCGTGCTCGACAGCGGCTCGAGCATCACGCTGAACTGGCTCTGCCCGCCGGGGCGTTTCAAGAACATCACCAGCTGGCGCGCCACGCGCATCGCCAAGGTGTTGCCAAAATCCTCGGCCACCAAGGCCAGCGCCAGATCCAGGCAGGTGGTCAGGCCCGCACCGGTCCAGATGTGGCCCTGCTGGATGTAGATGCGGTCGGCATCGACGCGGATGCCGGGATGGTCCTGGGCCAGCTGCGCGGCCGTGGACCAGTGCGTTGTGGCCTCCCTGCCGTCGAGCAGGCCGGCGGCGGCCAGAATATGGGCGCCGACACAGACCGAGGCCACGCGCCGGGACTGTCCCGCCAACGTCTGCACCCATTGGACGACAGCCGGATCGGCCAGCGCCTGCACGCGGCCCTTGGCATCGGTGTCGACCGAGCCCGGCACGATCAAGGTATCAATGGCCTGGTGCTGCAGGCTATCCAGGCGTATGTCGGGCAGCACGCGCACGCCTGCAGCGGTGGTGACCGGGTCCAGTGACTCTGCAGCCAGCAGCACCTGGTAGCCGCAGGGCGCTTCCATCTCGCGCTGCAGCAATGCAAATACCTCGGGCGGGCCGCTGATGTCGAGCAGGTCAACCCGGTCAAACAACACGATCACCATCAGGCGTTCAGGGTGCGGCATGCGTTCTTTCGTTCAAGGCGGGTGTCGGTTTCTGCGGCAAAGACGGCATTGTCCGAAGCGGGGGCTGTCCCTAAGATGCATCCATGTCGCCACCACTGCCGGTGGCGGTCAACCCTCTACACCAGGCCACCACCATGCATACCAGCACTCTACGCGAACTCAACCAACTTGACGCCAAGCCCGCGGTCCTGGCCCAGTCGACCCTGATTCTGGTCGACTACCAGAACACCTACACCCAGGGCGTGATGGCGCTCGAAGGCTGGGAGGCCGCGCTGGACGCCGCATCCCGCCTGCTGGCCCAGGCCCGCGCGGTCGGCGCCAAGGTGATCCATGTGATGCATGATGGCGGCGCGGGCTCGCCGTATGACATCCGCGCCGAGATCGGCCAGATCCATGCCAGCGTGGCGCCGCAGGCCGGGGAGCCGGTCGTCGTCAAGACCGCTCCGAATTCCTTCCACAACACCGATCTGGCCGAGCACGTCGATGCTGCCGGCAACGCGCAGCTGGTGATCATCGGTTTCATGAGCCATATGTGCGTCACCTTCACCGCCGAAGGCGCCTTCCTGCGCGGCAAGCGCGCCACCGTCGTTGCCAATGCCTGTGCCACCCGCGCGCTGCAGTCGGCTGCCGGTTCGGTCTCTGCCGTGCAACTGCACCAAAGCGCGATGGCCACCATCGGCGACCTGTATGCGGTGGTGGTGGGCAGCAGCGCGGCGCTGGGTTAAGACTGCGACTCTGGCGCGAGCCCCAACGCAAAAAGGCTGCCCGGTAGGCAGCCTTTTGCTGTGATGAACACCGCGCGTTTAAACGCCAGCCGCGTGTGCCTGCTGGTCGGCGTGGTAGCTCGAGCGCACCATCGCGCCCACGGCGGCATGGGTGAAGCCCATCTTGTAGGCCTCTTCTTCAAACATCTTGAAGGTGTCGGGGTGCACATAGCGGCGCACCGGCAGGTGGCTGTTCGAGGGCGCCAGGTACTGGCCGATGGTCAGCATGTCGATGTTGTGGGCGCGCATGTCGCGCATCACCTGCAGGATTTCCTCATCCGTCTCGCCCAGGCCGACCATGATGCCGCTCTTGGTGGGCACGCTCGGATGCAGGTCCTTGAACTTCTTGAGCAGGTTCAGGCTGAACTGGTAGTCGGAGCCGGGGCGCGCTTCCTTGTACAGGCGCGGTGCGGTTTCCAGGTTGTGGTTCATCACATCGGGCGGGGCAGCCTTGAGGATTTCCAGTGCGCGGTCATCGCGGCCGCGGAAGTCCGGCACCAGGATCTCGATCTGGGTCGTGGGCGAGAGCTCGCGGATGTTCTTGATGCACTCGACAAAATGGCCCGAGCCGCCGTCGCGCAGGTCATCGCGGTCGACGCTGGTGATCACCACATACTTGAGGCGCAGTGCGGCAATGGTGCGCGCCAGGTTCAGCGGCTCGTTCAGATCGAGCGGGTCGGGGCGGCCATGGCCCACGTCGCAGAACGGGCAGCGGCGCGTGCACTTGTCGCCCATGATCATGAAGGTCGCCGTGCCCTTGCCAAAGCACTCGCCAATGTTGGGGCAACTGGCCTCTTCACAGACGGTGTGCAGGTTGTTCTGGCGCAGGATGTCCTTGATCTCGTAGAAACGGGTCGTGGGGCTGCCGGCCTTGACGCGGATCCAATCGGGCTTTTTCAGCACCTCGGCTTGCTGGACCTTGACGGGGATGCGCGCCAGTTTGGCGGCCGCCTTTTGCTTGGCCAGCGGGTTGTAGGTGGCAGCGGACTGTGCTTCGCGCACGACTTCATTGGTGCTCATGATGCTCACTTTAGTTGTTTCACCGCGTTCTGTGCGAGATGCACGCACAAACCCGCTGGGGCCGTAGGCTCTGAGCAAGAACGGCCCGAGGCTGCTGCGCCGCCCCTTGGTGGGGACCAGGGCGTGCGCTGCGGCACCCGCTTATGCAGAACCGGCAGTCGCCAAGCGGGAGGACAGCTCGCGCGCCAAGGTCTTGGCCACGTCCTCCCAGTCGGCGTTAACCCCAATTGTAGAAAGATCGACGGTTTGCAGCCCGGCATAGCCGCAAGGGTTGATGCGGTGGTAGGGTTCCAGGTCCATCTTTACATTCAGGGCCACACCATGGTAGCTGCAGTGGCGGCTGATCTTGATGCCCAGCGCGGCAATCTTGCCCAGGCCGTCAAACACCGGCTCGGGTGCGGGGCTGGTGCCATCGCGCTGCACCGGGCGCTGGGCCAGCATCGCGTGGGAGAAGGGGTCATCGAGGCGCACATAGATGCCGGGGGCCCCCGCCACGCGGTGGCCGGTAACGCCCAGCGAGGCGAGGGTGCGGATCACCGCCTCTTCAATGCGGAACACATATTCTTTGACGAAGTAGCCGGCACGCTGCAGATCGATCAGCGGGTAAGCGACCACTTGCCCCGGGCCATGGTAGGTGACCTGGCCGCCCCGGTTGGTTTGTACCACTGGAATGTCGCCTGTATGCAACAGATGGCTGGGCAGGCCCGCAATGCCCTGGGTGAAAGTGGCCGCATGCTCACACATCCACAGCTCATCGGGCGTTTGCGGCGTGCGCTGCGCAGTGAATTGCTGCATGGCGTGCAGCGTGGTCTCGTAATCGGCCTGGCCAAGAAAGCGGGTCTGCATGGCGAAAAGCGGCCGCAACGGGCCGGCAAGGTTCACAAAGGTGACAACAAGGTGCGCTTACAGTACGACCTTGACCAGGGGGCTGGAGGTGAGCGCCCGGTAGAGGTTGTCGAGCTGTTCGCGGCTGGTGGCCGTCACGGTGATGGTGACACCCAGGTACTTGTCGCCGCTGCTGGGGCGCAGCTCTACCTTGCTGGCGTCGAAGAAAGGGTCGTGTTCCTTGGCGATGGCGGTGACCGCGTGGACAAAGCCGTCCTGGTTGAGCCCCATCACTTTAATCGGAAAGTCTGAGGGGTATTCGATCAGGGAATCTTTGCGAGGATCGGTGCCGGAATCGCTGGGGTCTGCAGCAGGTGTGTTGGTGCTCATTTTGCTATTAAAACAGAAGCTTGCAAGTGATGTGCCATCAGTCGATAAGCCATCTTCATGGTGTGGAATTTGTCGGATGCAGCTGACGTCAAAAGGGGCTGGATGGGGGCTTGTGTGCCGCAAAAAAACAGACGCGCAACAAAACGCTTCCCGTTTGCAACGGGTTTATCCTTATAATCGCAGGCTTTGGCTAGGTTGTTCTGCCCGGGAGCCAACACTATGACAACAAATGCTCCACAAGAAGAACATGTGGCCGAAGAATCGGACTTCAAGCCCCTGACTGCTCAAGAAGCAGCAGAGTGGCGCCAGCGCCATCCGCCGGTATCGGTGGTGCGTGTGGTGAAGTGGCAGCTGGTTGTCGGGGTGGTGCTCACCGTGTTGGTGGGTCTGGTGACGCAGCGGGCCGGATGGATGTGGTCGGTGGCATACGGTGCGGCGGCGGTGGTGATTCCTGCTGCCTTTTTTGCACGTGGATTGCGGCTGCATCTGGGGGCTGGGCAAGAGAATCTTGCGATGGTCCGGTTCTTTGGTTTGGAGATCGCAAAATTGGTGCTGACCGTGGTGCTGCTACTGCTGGCGCCCCTGGTGGTGCCGGGACTCAACTGGTTGGCGCTGGTGTTGGGTCTGGTTGTAGTGATGAAGACGTACTGGTTGGCGCTTTGGCTGCTGACCAGATCTGCAAAAATTTTGTAATTGAGAAGAAGAGTTGTCCGATGGCCGCAGAAGCGAATGCACCCACTGCAAGTGAATACATCGTTCACCACTTGCAGCATCTTCAGAATATCAAGCAAAAGTCGATCATCGATTTCTCGGTGGTCAACCTTGATTCGATCTCAGTGAGCGTGATCCTGGGCGTGCTGGGCATCTTTGTGATGTGGCTGGCCGCGCGCACGGCCACCTCCGGCGTGCCTGGTCGTTTCCAGGCAGCAGTCGAGATGCTGGTCGAGATGGTGGATAACCAGGCCAAGGCCAATATCCACAACGCCCAATCGCGCAAGTTCATCGCTCCTCTGGCGCTCACCGTCTTCGTCTGGATTTTCCTGATGAACGCGATGGACATGCTGCCGGTCGACCTGCTGCCCCTGCTGTGGCAAGGCGCTACCGGTGACCACCACGCCTATCTGCGTGTCGTGCCTACCGCCGATCTGTCGACCACCCTGGGTCTGTCGACGGCCGTGCTGATCCTGTGCCTGTACTACAGCGTCAAGATCAAGGGTCTGGGCGGCTGGGCGCACGAACTGGTGTCCGCACCTTTTGGTACCAGCAAGAATCCTGTCTTTGCCGTGATTCTCGGCATCGTCAACCTGCTGATGCAGATTATTGAATACGTTGCCAAGACGGTGTCGCACGGTATGCGACTGTTCGGCAACATGTACGCTGGTGAGTTGGTGTTCATGCTGATTGCCCTGATGGGTGGCGCAGCCGCTATGTCGCTCTCTGGTGTGTTGCTCCCCGTGGGGCACATCATTGCAGGCACGATCTGGGCGATCTTCCACATTCTGGTGATTACTCTGCAGGCCTTCATTTTCATGATGCTGACGCTGATTTACCTCGGCCAGGCACATGAAGCTCACTAACTGTTCCCTTTCCTTTTTCTCTTAACCTTTCTTTTTTTTCTCAGGAGTCATCATGGAAAACGTTCTCGGTCTCGTCGCTCTGGCTTGTGGTCTGATTGTTGGTCTGGGCGCTATTGGCGCTTCGATCGGTATTGCTCTGATGGGCGGCAAGTTCCTGGAATCGTCGGCACGTCAGCCTGAGCTGATCAACGAACTGCAAACCAAGATGTTCATCTTGGCTGGTCTGATCGACGCTGCATTCCTGATCGGTGTTGCTATCGCTCTGCTGTTCGCTTTCGCCAACCCATTCCAACTGGCCTAAGCTCCGATCAACGCCGTAGATAGAAAGGTGTTGCCGTGAGTATTAACGCGACCCTGTTCGTTCAGGCCATTGTCTTCTTGATTCTGGTGCTCTTCACGATGAAATTCGTGTGGCCACCTATTGCCAAGGCGTTGGATGAGCGAGCAAAGAAAATCGCCGATGGTCTTGCTGCTGCCGATAAGGCAAAGTCCGAGTTGACAGCTGTGAACAAGCGCGTTGAGGAAGAACTTTCCGCAACCCGCAATGAGACAGCGTCGCGTATCGCGGACGCAGACCGTCGTGCCCAAGCAATCGTAGAAGAGGCCAAGGCCCGTGCTACCGAAGAAGGCAACAAGATCATTGCCGCCGCTCGTGCAGATGCCGAGCAGCAAGTGATCCAGGCGCGCGAATCGCTGCGCGAGCAAGTTGCTGCTTTGGCTGTCAAGGGTGCTGAGCAGATTCTCCGCAAGGAAGTCAATCCTGCGGTACACAGTGATTTGCTCAATCGCCTGAAGACTGAGCTGTAAGGAAGCAACGAAATGGCAGAACTCGCCACCATTGCCCGTCCTTACGCTGAAGCCTTGTTCAAGGCCTGCACTGAAAAGAGTGTTGGCCTGAACGATGCCCTGTCTTGGACGGACGAACTGGCGGCGATTGCCGCCGATCCGGAAATGCGCCTGCTGGCCGACAATCCCAACGTCACCAACGAACAGGTGATCGATGTGATGGCCGGTGTGACGCTGGCACGCGGTTGGGCCTTGTCAGACCTGGCGCGCAACTTCCTGCGCACGGTGGTGGAAAACCGCCGTCTGGATGCGCTGCCTGAAGTGGCCTCGCAATTTCGCGCGCTGGTGAACCGTAACAACGGTTCGTCCGATGCGCTGGTGTACAGCGCCTTCCCCATGGATGACTCCGCATTGAATGCGCTGGGCACCGTGCTGGAAAAACGCTTTGGCCGCCCACTGAATCTGAGCACCACCGTGGACGAGTCGCTGATTGGCGGCGTTCGCGTTGTGGTGGGTGACGAGGTGCTTGACACCTCGGTCAAGGCCCGTCTGGAACAAATGAAAGCAACCCTCACTGCTTAAAGCAGTTCGAGGATTCGGCTAAACCATGAAAAGGAGTGAGTAATGCAACTCAATCCCGCAGAAATTTCTGAACTGATCAAGAGCCGCATTGAGGGTCTGTCAGGCAATTCCGATATCCGTAACCAAGGTACGGTGGTGTCGGTGACCGACGGTATCGTGCGCGTGCACGGCCTGTCCGATGTGATGGCCGGCGAAATGCTGGAATTCCCAGCCACCGCCGATGGTCAACCTTCCTTCGGTCTGGCTCTGAACCTGGAGCGTGACTCGGTTGGCGCCGTGATTCTGGGTGAGTACACCCATATCTCGGAAGGCGACATCGTCAAGTGCACCGGCCGTATTCTGGAAGTGCCCGTGGGCCCGGAACTGGTCGGTCGCGTGGTGAACGCGCTGGGCCAGCCTATCGACGGCAAGGGTCCTATCAACGCCAAGATGACCGACGTGATCGAAAAGGTTGCGCCTGGTGTTATCGCCCGTCAATCCGTGGACCAGCCCCTGCAATCGGGTATCAAGTCCATCGACGCGATGGTGCCCGTGGGCCGTGGCCAGCGCGAGCTGATCATTGGTGACCGCCAGACCGGTAAGACCGCTGTCGCGATCGACGCCATCATCAACCAAAAGGGCCAAGGCGTTACCTGCGTGTACGTGGCCATTGGTCAGAAGGCTTCGTCGGTCAAGAACGTGGTGCGTGCGCTGGAGCAAGCTGGCGCGATGGAATACACCATCGTCGTGGCCGCTACCGCTTCTGAATCCGCTGCCATGCAGTACGTGTCGGCCTACTCGGGTTGCACGATGGGTGAGTACTTCCGCGACCGTGGCCAAGACGCCCTGATCGTGTATGACGACCTGTCCAAGCAAGCCGTGGCTTACCGCCAAGTGTCGCTGCTGCTGCGCCGTCCACCAGGCCGCGAAGCGTTCCCTGGCGACGTGTTCTATCTCCACAGCCGCCTGCTCGAGCGCGCAGCCCGCGTGAACGCGGACTACGTGGAAGCCTTCACCAAGGGTGAAGTCAAGGGTAAGACGGGTTCGCTGACGGCTCTGCCCATCATCGAAACCCAAGCCGGTGACGTGTCGGCCTTCGTGCCTACCAACGTGATCTCGATCACCGACGGCCAGATCTTCCTGGAAACCAGCCTGTTCAACGCCGGTATCCGTCCCGCTATCAACGCCGGTATCTCGGTGTCCCGCGTGGGTGGTTCCGCTCAGACCAAGCTGATCAAGGGCCTGTCCGGCGGTATCCGTACCGACCTGGCGCAGTACCGTGAACTGGCTGCTTTCGCGCAGTTCGCTTCTGACCTGGACGATGCAACCCGCAAGCAACTCGACCGCGGTGCCCGCGTGACCGAGCTGCTCAAGCAAGCCCAGTACAGCCCTCTGCCCGTCGCTCTGATGGCCGCTTCGCTGTTTGCCGTGAACAAGGGTTTCATGGACGACATCGAAGTCAAGAAGGTCCTGCCTTTTGAATCGGGTCTGCACCAGTTCCTCAAGACCAGCTACGGCGCCTTGGTGGACCGTCTGAACGAGAAGAAGGCTTTCGACAAGGAAGGCAAGGACGAAGCTGAACTGACTGCAGCGATCACTGCATTCAAGAAGTCCTTCGCTTAATCCGGTCGAGGAGTCATCATGGCAGCAGGCAAGGAAATACGCGGCAAGATCAAATCGGTGGAAAACACCAAGAAGATCACCAAGGCCATGGAAATGGTTGCCGCATCCAAAATGCGCAAGGCGCAGGAGCGGATGCAGGCAGCCCGTCCATACAGCGAGAAGATTCGCGCAATTGCAGCTCACCTGAGCCAGGCAAACCCCGAATATGTCCACCCCTTCATGGTGTCGAATGACGTCAAGAAGGTGGGTGTGATCGTGGTGACGACTGACAAGGGCCTGTGCGGCGGCATGAACACCAATGTGCTGCGTGCCGTGACGAACAAGCTCAAGGAACTGCAATCTGCGGGTGTCAGCACGGAAGCCGTGGCCATTGGCAGCAAGGGTCTGGGCTTTCTGACGCGCGTGGGTGTCAAGGTGGTGGCCAACGCTACCGCCTTGGGCGATACGCCGCATCTGGATGCGCTGATCGGCCCGGCCAAGGTTTTGCTCGACCAGTACGCTGAGGGCAAGCTGAGCGCGGTCTATTTGTGCTACACCAAGTTCATCAATACGATGAAGCAGGACTCGGTTGTGGAGCAGTTGCTGCCCCTGTCGCAAGAAGCGATCCAGGGCTCGGCACCGGCTGCATCCCACGGCTGGGACTACATCTACGAGCCCGATGCGCAAAGTGTGATCGACGAGCTGCTCGTGCGTTATGCGGAATCGCTGATCTATTCGGCCGTTGCAGACAACATGGCTTCCGAGCAGTCTGCGCGCATGGTGGCCATGAAGGCCGCTACCGACAACGCCGGCAACGTCATCAACGAGTTGAAGCTGATCTACAACAAGACGCGTCAGGCTGCGATTACGACCGAGTTGTCGGAAATCGTCGCAGGCGCCGCGGCTGTGTAATACAGCTCGACTGAAATCAATATTGGAGCAACAAATGGCTCAAGTACAAGGCAAGATTGTTCAATGTATCGGTGCGGTGGTGGACGTTGAGTTCCCCCACGGCAGCGTGCCTAACGTGTATGACGCACTGAAGCTCGAAGGCACTGCCCTGACGCTGGAAGTGCAGCAGCAGCTGGGCGACGGCGTGGTGCGTACCATTGCGCTGGGCTCGTCGGACGGTATCAAGCGTGGCCTGATGGTCACCAACACCGGCAAGGCGATCACCGTGCCCGTGGGCAAGGCAACCCTTGGCCGCATCATGGACGTGCTGGGTAACCCCATCGACGAACGCGGTCCTGTGGACCAGACCTTGACCGCTTCCATCCACCGCAAGGCGCCCGCTTATGACGAGCTGGCCCCTGCACAGGAACTGCTGGAAACCGGCATCAAGGTGATTGACCTGGTGTGCCCGTTCGCCAAGGGCGGTAAGGTCGGTCTGTTCGGTGGTGCCGGTGTGGGCAAGACCGTGAACATGATGGAGCTCATCAACAACATCGCCAAGGCGCACAGCGGTCTGTCCGTGTTCGCCGGCGTGGGTGAGCGTACCCGTGAAGGTAACGACTTCTACCACGAAATGTCGGACGCCGGTGTGGTGAACCAGGAGTCGCTCAACGACTCGAAGGTTGCCATGGTGTACGGCCAGATGAACGAGCCACCAGGAAACCGTCTGCGCGTGGCGCTGACCGGCCTGACCATGGCTGAAGCGTTCCGTGACGAAGGCAAGGACGTGCTGTTCTTCGTGGACAACATCTACCGCTACACGCTGGCCGGTACCGAAGTGTCCGCACTGCTGGGCCGTATGCCTTCGGCCGTGGGCTACCAGCCTACGCTGGCCGAAGAAATGGGCCGTCTGCAAGAGCGTATCACCTCGACCAAGGTGGGTTCGATCACCTCGATCCAGGCCGTGTACGTGCCAGCGGACGATTACACCGATCCATCGCCAGCAACGACCTTCGCCCACTTGGACTCCACCGTGGCGCTGTCGCGTGACATTGCTTCGCTGGGTATCTACCCTGCGGTGGACCCCCTGGCGTCGACCAGCCGCCAGCTGGACCCCCAAGTGGTCGGTGAAGAGCACTACTCGGTCGCCCGCCAAGTGCAGGGTACCCTGCAGCGCTACACCGAACTGCGCGACATCATTGCGATTCTGGGTATGGACGAACTGGCTCCCGAAGACAAGCTCGTCGTGGCCCGCGCTCGCAAGATCCAGCGTTTCCTGTCGCAGCCTTTCCACGTTGCTGAAGTGTTCACGGGCGCTCCAGGCAAGTACGTGCCGCTGTCGGAAACCATCCGCGGCTTCAAGATGATCGTCAACGGCGAGTGCGACCACCTGCCCGAGCAAGCCTTCTACATGGTTGGCACGATCGACGAAGCCATCGAGAAGGCGAAGAAGATCTAAGCTTTGCAGAACGGGCTGCCGCACGCAGCCCTGCTCGCAAACTAGTTTCTTTTTCACTCTGAGGATCAAAGATGAACACCTTCCACGTTGATGTGGTCAGTGCTGAAGAATCCATCTTCTCCGGCGAAGCCCGCTTTGTGGCTTTGCCTGGTGAAATGGGCGAACTCGGTATCTACGCCCGCCACACGCCGTTGATCACCCGCATCAAGCCGGGTTCGGTGCGCATTGAGAAGGCCGACGGCGGCGAAGAGTTCATCTTCGTGGCTGGTGGCATTCTCGAAGTGCAACCCGACTGCGTGACCGTGCTGTCCGACACCGCTGTGCGCGGCAAGGACCTGGACGAGCAAAAAGCGGTTGAAGCCAAGCAAAAGGCTGAAGAAGCCCTCAAGAACGCCAAGGGCGAGCTTGACCTGGCCAAGGCCCAATCCGAGCTGTCCGTCATGGCCGCCCAGATTGCCGCCCTGCAAAAATACCGCAAGAAGCGCTGATCCGCTGTTTGCGCAACTGCCACAGGAAAACCACCGCATGCGGTGGTTTTTTTACGCCCGTACCGGATGCGTCGGAGCAGGCCCCGTCTGCAGCACCTGCTGCATATGGATGGTTTGCCACAGCGGGTCGGCATCCTGGTGCAGGGTGATAAAACCCTGGCGCTGCCAGAAGGTTTGCGCGCCTGGCAAAAAAGGATGCGTGTGCAGGTAGAGCCGCTGCACACCCTGCTGCAGCGCCCGCTGACGCAGCTGCGCGAACAGCACGCCAGCCAGGCCTTGCCGGCGCCAGGCCGGGTCCACATACAGGCGCACCACCTCGGCGGTGCCTGCACTGGGCACGGTCAGATGGGCAAAGCGCCCGTCATAGGCGCGGTAGGCAATGCTGCCGATGACGCGGTCGCCCTGCCAGGCCGCCAGCATGCAGCCGCCGGGCGATGCGTAGACCGAGGCAAAGTCGCGCAGGTCGGCCTGCGGCGTGTTGGTATCGACCCGATCGCCAAACATGGTTTGGCGCGCCGCCTGCAAAAAGGCCGCCACCGGCGCGAGATGTTCAACGCGGCGGATGCCGTATGCGCTGGGTGTAGTGGGTGGGTGGTTCATGGCCATCAAACGGCCTGCAGCTTAGCATGCAGGCCCTGTAAATCGGCTACAGTACAGCCACTTTGGTTTCGCAAGAACATGCGCACGGCAGGGTGCCGGGGCATGAGGGAATCCAGGGAGCGCGAGCCGGCAGCCAGCGCCCCAAACGGAACTGCCCCCGCAACTGTAGGCCACGAGCAGGCCATCCATGCGCCACTGAACTGCGGTTCGGGAAGGCGATGGTCTGCGCAGACCGGCCAGTCAGGAGACCTGCCAAGGTCATGCATTCACAACCCACTGGCAAGCCCCTGGTTTGCACAGAGAAACAGGCATGCCACCGGTTTGCGCGCTGCAAGGCGAACATCGCAAACACCGGTGATGCAAACCCATTCATGGCGGATGTGCGTGTGTTTTGATCATGACCGGCGGGGTGTCCGGGCGGTGAGCAGCGTCTCGTCTGCGCAAGCCTGTCCTGGCTCCACCGGGCAGCGCCCCGCACCGGATCGGCTCGCACGGCCCGCATGCCCAGCCTCTACCTGGAGAGACGATTCCGATGCCTGTTCGCCGTTTTGCGCTGCCTGCCCTGTTGGCTACCTGTGTATTCACCTCGCTGTCCGCCTGGGCTGCCCCTTATCCGATGCAGCTGCACAACTGCGGCTACGCGGTGTCCCTCAAGCAGGCGCCCGCCTCGGTCGTCACCATCGGCCAGGCCGGCACCGAGATGCTGTATGCGCTGGGTCTGGGCGACAAGCTGGTGGGCACCTCGCTGTGGTTCAACGCCGTGCTGCCCCAGTTCAAGGCGATCAATGACAAGGTGCCACGCCTTGCGGACAACGACCCGAGCTTCGAGTCGGTGATCGGCAAGCGCCCGGCACTGGTGGTGTCGCAGTTCGAGTGGATGGTCGGCAAGGACGGCGTCGTGGGCACGCGCGAGCAGTTCCATGACCTGGGCATTGCCACCTATGCGATGCCCTCCGACTGTGAAGGCAAGAACAACCTCAAGGGCGCCGATGGCACCCGCACCGCGGCCTACGATGTGCAGGCGCTCTACAAGAGCATCACGCAACTGGCGCAGCTCTTTGATGTGCAGCCCCAGGGCGAGCGCCTGGTCAAGGACCTGCGCGAGCGCCAGGCCAAAGCGGTCGCCAAGGTCCAGGCGGCGCAGCAGCCGAACCTCTCGGCTGCGCTGTGGTTCTCCAGCGCCGATCTGGCCATCGACCCGTATATGGCTGGTAAGAATGGCGTTGCCGGCTACATGCTGCAGACCTTGGGCCTGCGCAATATCGTCGACTCGTCCGAAGAATGGCCCACCGTGGGCTGGGAGACGATTGCCAAGGCCAACCCCTCGGTCCTGGTGATCGCCCGCATGGACCGCCGCCGCTTCCCTGCGGACGACTACCAAAAGAAGCTGGAGTTTCTGAAGATGGACCCGGTCACCCAGCACATGGATGCGGTCAAGAACAACCGCATCGTCATTGTTGATGCCGATGCGCTGCAAGGCTCGATCCGCCTGGTCGATGGCATGGAGCAGATCAGCGATGCGGTACGCAAGCTCGGCCCAGCGGCCGCGCGTTGATCAGCCGCTGATGCAAGGCTCTGCATAATGGTGGCAACGGCATCAGCGCGCCCATCGGCGCTGCGCAGGCCGCTGCATGGGGCCGCCTGGTGCCTGGGCGCGGCACTGGCGATGCTGCTGAGCGTGGCGCTGGGCATCGCCATTGGCGAGACGGCGCTGTCGCCCAGCCTGGTGCTGCAGGTGCTGGCCAACAAGCTGGCCGGTGCCCACTACGCCATCGATCCCATCAGCCAGGGCATTGTCTGGAACTACCGCCTGCCCCGCGCGCTGGTGGCGGCCAGCTGCGGCGCGGGCCTGGCGGTCTCGGGCGTCATTTTGCAATCGCTGCTGCGCAATGCGCTGGCCGAACCCTATTTGCTCGGCATCTCTGCCGGGGCCTCCACCGGCGCAGTGCTGGTGACCGTCGTGGGCATCGGCGCGGGCGCCATCTCGATGACCGTGGGCGCCTTTTTTGGCGCGCTCTGCGCATTTGCACTGGTCGCCCTGCTGGCCCACGCCGCCGGCAGCGGCGGGCTGCGCAACAGCGGCCAGATTGTGCTGGCCGGCATTGCGGGCTCGCAGCTGTTCAATGCGCTGACCTCGCTCATCATCACCAAGTCGGGCAGTGCCGAGCAGGCCCGGGGCATCATGTTCTGGCTGCTGGGCAGCCTGAGCGGCGTGCGCTGGCCCGATACCGTTCTGACCGCCTGCATCGCGATCCCCGGCCTGGTGCTGTGCCTGCTGCATACGCGCGCGCTCGATGCCTTCACCTTTGGCAGCGAATCGGCGGCCGCGCTGGGCGTGCCGGTGCGCCGTGTGCAACTGGTGCTGCTGCTGGCCGCGGCTCTGATGACGGCCGTCATGGTCTCCATCGTTGGCGCGATCGGCTTTGTTGGCCTGGTGATTCCACATGCCGCGCGCATGCTGGTCGGCGTCAGCCACGGCCGCCTGGTGCCTGCCAGCGCGATGATGGGCGCGGTGTTTCTGATCGCCGCCGATGTGCTCTCGCGCACCCTGATCCGGGGCCAGGTGCTGCCCATTGGCGTCATCACCGCCCTGGTCGGGGCGCCGGTGTTTGCCGTCATCCTGCTCAAAAGCCAGCGGAGGCGCGGATGACGGCGGCACCTCTGGTCACGGCGGATCAACCCGTGTTGCAGGCCTGTGCGCTGGGCCTGCGCCTGCAGGGCCGGCCGGTTGTCGAGCAGCTCAGCCTGCCGGTGCAGCGCCACGAAATGCTGGGGCTGATCGGCCCCAACGGCTCGGGCAAATCCAGCCTGCTGCGCTTGCTCGCCGGTGTGATCCGGCCCAACGAGGGCCAGGTGCTGCTGCAGGGTCAGCCGCTGCACAAGAGGGGGCGCCGCGCCATTGCGCGCGAGCTGGCCCTGGTGGCGCAGATGGCCGAGACGCAGGATGCCATCAGCGTCGAAGACGCGGTGGCGCTGGGGCGCACGCCCTGGCTGTCGGCGCTGCAGCCTTTTGCCGCGCAGGACTGGGAGGCCGTGCAGCAGGCCCTGGATGCCGTGGGCATGGCGGACCGCCGCCACAGCGCCTGGCACAGCCTCTCGGGCGGCGAGCGCCAGCGTGTGCACATCGCACGCGCGCTGGCGCAGCAGCCCGGTGTGCTGCTGCTCGATGAGCCCTGCAACCACCTCGATATCCACCAGCAGCTGTCGCTGATGGCCTTGATCCGCGCCTTGCCCGTCACCAAGGTCGTGGCCCTGCATGACCTGAACCAGGCGCTGGCCTGCGACCGGCTGGCCGTCATGCAGCAAGGCCGGCTCGTTGCGCTGGGCAGGCCCGAGCAGGTGCTCGATGCCGCGCTGCTGGCGCAAGTTTTTCGCGTCGAGGCCAGCGCGCTGGTCGACCCCTGGGACGGCAGCCGCGTGCTGCGTTTTCGCCCGCTTTCTTCTTCCTGACTGTGAGCCGATATGCCCACCCTGAACCACCGAATCTGGCTACCTGTTGTGTTGAGCAGCTTGCTGTGCAGCCAGGCGGGCGCAGAGACTTTTGAAGTCAAGATGCGCAACCGCAGCGCCACCGGCGCAATGACCTATGAGCCCGAGTTTTTGCAGATCAAGCCGGGCGACAAGGTCAAGTTCCTGGCTAGCAGCAGCGGTCACGATGCGGTCAGCATCCCGGGCATGGCGCCCGCCGGTGCCAAGCCCTTCAAGGGCAAGATCAACGAGGAGATCGAGGTCAGCTTTGATGCCGCAGGTTTGTATGGCGTGCAGTGCCTGCCCCATTACGCCATGGGCATGGTGATGCTGGTGCAGGTGGGCGATGCGCCGCTGCCCGGCCTGCAGGTGCCCGCCGAGGTGCCCGAGCGCGCGCAGCAGCGCTTCAAGGACATCGTCAGCCGTGCCTCGGCGCCGCGCTGAACCGCTATCGCAATTTTGGGCAACACAAGACAATGACTTATTTCAAATGGATGGCGCGCAGCAGCGGCCTGGCGGCGCTGGCCCTGGCGGCAGGCCATGTGCAGGCGGGCGCGCAGGACGAGGCTAAGGGCTTCATCGAGGGCGCGAGCCTGGGCATGGTCAACCGCATGGTCTATGAGCAGCTGGACTACCGGCGTGGCGACAGCACGCGCGTGGTGTCCGGCGGCGCGCGCTCGGACAAGGCCGCCGAAGCAGCCTATGGGCTGATGATGAACTTCAGCTCGGGCTACACGCAGGGGGTGGTCGGCCTGGGGCTGGATGCGCATGCCTATGGCGGCATCAACCTGGGCTCGGAGGCCGACAAGGTGCGCAGCAACCCGCGCTATATCGCCAAGGACGGCACGGACCTGCAGGACAGCTTTGGCCGCGCAGGGGCGGCGCTCAAGCTGCGCTGGTCGTCGACCGAGCTGAAGGTGGGTGAGATGCGCACCAAGAACCCGATCTTCCACTCGTCCGACACCCGCCTGCTGCCCGAGACCAACCGGGGCTGGCAGATAAGCAGCAACGATATTGCGCAGCTGACGCTGCAGGCCGGTCGCTTTACCCGCTGGGCCGACCGCAATGCGCGCAAGAATGGCCAGCCCCTGCTGGCCAATTACTCGGGCGTGCAAGGCGATGCCTTCAGCTTTGCCGGCGGCAGCTGGACTACGCCCTGGAGCGGGCTGAGCCTGTCGAGCTATGTGGGCCAATACGAGGATGTCTGGAACACCTGGTATCTGGGCGGCGTCTACAAAAAGGCGCTGGCCGAGAAGAAAAGCCTCTCGCTGAGCCTGAACCTGTACCGCAACAAGGACACCGGCGCGGCCAAGGCTGGCCGGGTGGACAACCTGACCTGGAGCCTGATGGCGACCTATGCGGCCGGCATGCACCAGCTGGGCCTGGGCTACCAGAAGGTCGATGGCGATACGCCGTTCGACTATGTCAACCGGGGCTCCATCTGGCTGGACAACGCGATGCAGCTGTCGGACTTCAATGCGCCGCATGAGGCGTCCTGGCAGCTCAAGTACGAGGCCGATCTGGGCCAGTGGCTGACACCGGGCCTGCGCGCGGGCGTCGCCTATACACGCGGCTCGGGCATTGACTACAGCCGCGCCGGCAGCGTGTACGCCAACTACCTGGGCGCCAGCGGCCGTGGCGGCCGCCACTGGGAGCGCGACATGCTGCTGCGCTACACCGTGCAGCAAGGCCAGGCCAAGGGGCTGGCGCTGCAGCTGCGCTACGGCGTGCACCGGGCCAACCAAACCCAGGGTGAGCTCAATGTGAACCAGGTGCGGCTGCTGGCGGAGATGCCCTTGCAGATTTTCTGAGGCACCAGCGCGGCGACGGAGGGCCACTGAGGGCAATGGCGGGCAGTGGCCTGCCCGCCAGCGCTGCCTGGCTGCAGGCCGCAGCCCAAGCGGCTATGATGGGCGCTCCCCCGATTGCCCATCCGTTCTTCGGAACGCCCCTGTCAGACCATGCAACGTCCTACCCGCCAGCGCGCCGCCATCGCCGATGCCTTTGCATCGCAAGGCCGTCCACTCTCACCCCAAGAGGTGCTGGAGATTGCGGGTGCTGCGCTGCCGGCCTTGGGCATTGCGACCGTCTACCGCAACCTCAAGTTGATGACCGAAGAGGGCCTGCTGCGCGTGGTCACCTTGCCCGGTGGCCTGCCGCTGTATGAGCCGGCCACGCATGACCACCACCACCACTTCCAGTGCAACAGCTGCCGGCGGGTGTTTGATATCCAGGCCTGCCCGGGCGACCTCAAGGGCATGGCACCGCCGGGCTTTCTGGTGGAGGGCCATGAGATCACCTTGTACGGCCAGTGCAAGGATTGCCGCAGCGGCGCGGGCCCTGCGGCTTAAGCTATCACGGCGGCTTACAGGTACTTGAGCCAGGCAATATCGCGCCGGCGGGCCTTGAACGCGGCAAAGGCCTTGACCGGCGGGTAGAGCGCAACGCCCAGGGCGAGGGTGCTGAGCCAGACCATCCACATCGAACCAAAGCCGAACAGCTCGCCCTGGTTGTTGCCCCAGATCGCCTGCGCGCCCAGGTAGAGAAACTTGAGCACATAGAGGTGCAGCACATAAAAGAACATCGGCGCGGCGCCAAACACCGTCAGCGGTGCCAGCCAGCGCATCTGTGGCCGGCGCTCAAAGGCGCGCAGCAGCAGCAGGCCGATGCCCAGGGTCAGCGCCAGAAACAAGAGGGATGGCGGGTACTTGGTGATGTTCAAAAAGCCCATGGCGCTCACGAGGAACGAATCGTCCACCACCCAGGGCTTGTCGCCATAGACGTTGGTGGCACGCAGCAGCACAAAACCCACCAACAGGCCCAGGCCCCAGGTCAAAAGGCGGCGCTGGCGCTGCAGTGCATCGGCACCCTTGGCAAACCAGGGGCCCATCGCATAGCCCAGTGCGATCACGCCGATCCAGGGCAGCAGGGGGTAAGAGGTGCGCAGGCGCAGGGTCTCGCTCACCTCGATCCAGCCCCGGTCATGCAGCACGGCCCACAGCGTGTGCAGCGCATGGTCGGGCGCAAAGTGCAGGTGGTCGAGCAGGTTGTGGCCGGCAACCAGCAGCAGGCCCAGCGGAATGATCAGGCGGCGCGGCAGCCAGACCAGGGCCGACAGCATCAGCATCGACAGGCCAATGGCCCAGATCACCTGCAAGAAGATCTTGGTGGGCGGGAACTGGAAGGTCCAGGCAAAGTTGACCACGGTCACCTCCAGCAGCACCAGAAACAGCCCGCGCTTGAACAGAAAGCCCGAGGCCGCCGCGCGCCCATCTTCGTACTTGCTGCCGTACAAAAAGGCCGACAGGCCCGTGAGCAGCACAAACACCGGCGCGCACAGGTGGGCGAGCAAGCGGCTGAAGAACAGCTCCGGTGCGGTGGCGGAGACATCCATCGGGTCGGGCACCTGGTGGTGCAGGTAGAAGGTCTCGCGCACATGGTCGATCAGCATGAAGAGGATGACCAGGCCGCGCAGGGCGTCAATCGATTGCAGGCGGCTGGCGCCCGGCAGAACGGCAGCAGGGCTGCGGGGGAGGATGGGGGTGTCGGAGGACATGGAGCAGGCAGGCGAGAAGGGCGGGCGAAAGGTGTATCAAATGATATTGATTGCGCATTATCATTTATATCGACTGCCCGGTTGGGCTGGGAGGCAGAAATTCGCCTCCCGTGCGCCGTGCTCAGCCGATCAGCGGCTGGTCATCGAGTTCGTTACCTGCCGCCGAGGGTGCGGCGCCGCGTGGGAACTGCTGCTCCAGATGGTGCGAAACCTGGCCAATGGCCGCCAGCAAGGCCTTTTCGTACTGGCCGCTGCGCAGGTCGTTAGCCAGGCTGTCGACCATCGCCTGCCACTGCGGGCCGCTGACGCAGCGCGAGACGGCCCGGTCGGCGACGATCTCGATCGCATGGTCGGTCAGCAGCAGGTAGATGAGCACGCCATTGTTGTGCTCGGTATCCCAGACGCGCTGCTTGCCAAACTGCATCACCGCGCGCTCGCGCGCGGGCGCATCACGGCGGATATAGCTCCAGGGCAGGGCGCTTTCCACATAGACGCGGATCTGGCCGCTGTGCCTGGCCTCCGATGCCGCGATGGCCTGCGCCAGGCGCTGCCTTGCGTCATCGGGCAAGGCATGGGAGGCATCGCGCTCCAGAAAGCGGTGGCGCAGTTGCCTGCCCCAGCGTTGCAACCAATGGCCCATCACCAGCTCCCCGAGGCGCCACCGCCCCCAAAATTGCCGCCGCCGCCGGAGCTGAATCCGCCGCCTCCACCGCCGCCGCCACCAAATCCACCCCCGCCAAAGCCGCCTCCGCCGCCAAAGCCTCCACCACCGCCGCCGATCGAGCTGCCCCCTCGCATGCTGCCGGCCAGCAAGACCACAAAGAGCGCAGCAACGCCAGCGCCAATGCCCAGCAGCACGCTGGAGGTGAGCCAGGCCGCTACCAGGCCAGCTGCGCCGCCGGTGGCCAGCGAGCCCAGCGCGCGGCCCAGCATGCTGCGCAACACGCTGCCGCCCACCATCACAAAGATAAAGAAGAACAGCAGCAGCTGCGCCGGGTCATCGGGCAAGGCCGACGACGCTTGGTTGCGGGCGGGGGGCGTGCTGCGGGGCGGCGGCAGCGCCTCGCCCTTGATCAGCGCGCTGATCTGGGCCAGGCTGTCGCCAATGCCGGCGGCAAAGTTGCCGGCGCGGAAAGCCGGTGCCATCGTCTGGTCAATGATGCGCGCAGCGCGCAGGTCGGGAATCGCGCCTTCCAAGGTCTTGGCGACCTCGATGCGCATGCGCCGGTCGTCCTTGGCCACCAGCACCAGCAGGCCATCGCCCACCTCCTTGCGGCCAATCTTCCAGGTGCTGGCCACGCGCTGGGCATAGGCGGCAATGTCTTCGGGGCTGGTGCTGGCGACCATCAGCACCACGACCTGCGCGCCGGTGTCGCGCTCCAGCGCCGTCAGCTGCGCTTCGAGCTGGGCCTGGTCCTGCGCGCTCAAGGTGGCGGTCTGGTCGATCACATGGGCGCTGAGTGCGGGCACCGGCTGCACGGCAGCGCGCGCTGGCGCGCTGAGCCAGGGCAGCAGCACGGCCACTGCCAGGGCCAGCACCCAGGCCAGCGGCGGGCGCCAAGCGGGCATCCGGGCCATGCGCTTACTTCCGCTCGGACGAGAAGTCGACGCTAGGCGGCTGGGAAATCTGGGCCTCGTTCTGCACCGTGAAATTGGCCTTGGGCTGGTAGCCAAAGACCTTGGCCGTCAGGTTGGTGGGGAACACGCGGGCCTTGATGTTGTAGGCCTTGACGGTGCCGATATAGCGGTCCCGCGCCACGGCAATGCGGTTTTCTGTACCTTCCAGCGTCACGCGCAGATCGCGGAAAGCCTGGTTCGCCTTGAGCTCGGGGTAGCGCTCCGAGACCACCATCAGGCGCGACAGCGCGCTCGACAGCTCGCCCTGGGCCTGCTGGAACTTGTTGAAAGCCTCGGGGTTGTTCACCAGCTCGGGCGTGGCCTGGATCGAGGTGGCCTTGGCCCGCGCTTCGATCACCTTGGTGAGCGTGTCCTGCTCGAAGTTGGCCTCACCCTTGACGGAGGCCACGATGTTGGGCACCAGATCCGCACGGCGCTGGTACTGGCTCAGCACCTCGCTCCAGGCGGCGGTGGATTCTTCGTCCAGCCGTTGAAAATCGTTATAGCCGCAGCCCGTCAGTGCCAGCGCTGCGGCTGCTACCACCAGAAATCGTTTCCATGCGTTCATGAGGGCTCCTCGCCATGTTCAGAGCCGCCATTGTTACCGATCTGGCAGCGGCCCATTGTCAGCGATTATTGACGGTCTGAGGGGCGCATGACCGGCATGCCGGCGTCAGCGCATGCAGTAGGATCAGCAGATGGACGATATCGTGAAACAAGCCATGGCCAAATGGCCCAACGTGCCCGCCTGCTGGGGCTGGCTGGCGCTGGATGCGCGCGGCAACTGGTGGCTGCGCGATGCGCAGGCCCAGGCCGCCGGTGCTTTTACCAGTGGCCTGCCAGGCGCCAAGGGCTCGCGGGTGGAGCACGACAAGCTCGCGCAGTTCATTGCCCGCAATTACCTAGCCGATGCCCAGGGCTGCTGGTATTTCCAGAATGGCCCGCAGCAGGTGTTTGTGGAGCTGGAGGCTACGCCCTGGGTCTGGCGTGCGCAGTGGCGCGATGAGGCCCTGCATCTGCATGCCCATACCGGCGCTGTGCTGGCGCCTGCGCAGGTGCAGGCCGTGCTGGCCGATGAGCAAGGCGCCGTCTACCTGCACACGGACCAGGGGCTGGGCATTGTGCATACGCAGGATGTGCTGGATGTGTCGCAGGCCCTCGAGCAGGGCCTGCTGCCCGAGCCGACCGAAGTGGCCAGCGTGCTGCTGGAAAAGCGCTATGGCTTTGTGCGCTCGCCCGCTGCGCTGAAGGCGGCGGGCCAGGCTTGATCTTTTAGGTCGCGCGGTGGGCGGCTTGGTTACTGCGCTTGCTCCACCATGTACTGCACCGCCGCATGGATCTCTTCATCCGATGCGCTGGAGCCGCCGCGCGGGGGCATTGCGCCCTTGCCGCTGATGGCAATCTTCACCATGCTGTCGATGCCCTGGGCGATATAGGGTGCCCAGGCGGCCTTGTCACCGAACTTGGGCGCGCCTGCCACACCAGCGGCATGGCAGACAAAGCAGGCCTTGTCATACAGCGCCTTGCCATTGGCGGCGGCGTTGGCTGTGGGAGCAGCGGCTGCGGGCGCTGCGGCTACGGCCGCTGCTGGCTCGGAGGCTGCCGCAGCAGGGGCACTAGTGGCAGCCGGTGCAGCCGCAGCAGCAGTGGCGGGGGTGGCACTGCCCGCCGCATCGGCGCTGGCAGAGGCCGGGCGCTGGGGTTCGTCAAACTTGGCGCCTGCAGCATTGGCCATGTAGACCACGCCGCGCGCGATTTCGGTGTCTTCAAAGTCACCGCCGCCTTGCGGGGCCATGGCGCCCTTGCCGGCCAGGGCCGAGTGCACCAGCGCTTCCAGGCCGGTCTTGATGCGCGGCGCCCAGGCAGCAGCATCTTCAAACTTGGGGGCGCCGGCGGCGCCGGTGGCATGGCAGGTGGCGCACTGCGCCTGGTAGACCTCCTGGCCGGATTTGAGGGGGCGGTTGGCGTCGCGTATTTCGACCGAGCCCACTTTTTGCAGCCGGCTTTCGATGGATCCTGCGTTATCGGCCGCGCCAGGGCCGGATTTGTTGGCCGAGGTCACAAAGGTCACCAGGCCAATGATGGCAAATACCGGGATCACAAAAGCAAAGATCACCGTCCACAAAAATTGCTTGGGTGATTTGACGGGGCCTGTATGTGCTTCTTCTTGCTGGATGTCGCTCATGGCTTCCTCAAATTCTCTGTGGGCTTGTTGTTCATCGTGCAGAGGCCAAAATCATTATATCGACGGGTTTTTTGGCAGGGCCTCCGGGCAAATACCTGCAGGTAAACAACCACAGTTGCACCGCGCGCGCATAAAAAAATGGCTTGCCAGCAGGTCTGGCAAGCCATTGTGGGGCCGCAGTCGCGGGCAGGAACCTATGGTTTGCCAGCAGTCGGGGCCGCCTGTGCGACAGTGTCGGCCGGTGCCGGATCGGTCCAGCCGCCACCCAGTGCCTTGTACAGGCCGACCTGGTTTTGCAGCTGGGTCAGGCGCACTTGCACCACGGCTTGCTGCAAGGTGAACAGCGAGCGCTGCGCATCGAGCAGGTCCAGGTAGCTGGCCACGCCATTCTTGTAGCGCAGGTCCGACAGCTTCAGGCGTGCCGACTCGGCCTCGACCTGGGCTTGCTGCGACTGCAGCTGGTCGGACAGCGTCTGGCGGCTGACGAGGGCATCCGACACTTCGCGGAACGCCGTCTGGATGGCCTTCTCATACTGCGCAGCCGCAATCTGGGTCTGCACCTGCGCCACTTCCAGGTTGGCCTGGTTGCGGCCGGCATTGAAGATCGGCAGGTACAGCGAAGGCGCGATCGTGAAGCCCTTGGACTTGGAGTCGAACAGGTCGGACAGCTCGGAGCTGGCAAAGCCGGCGCTGGCCGTCAGCGAGATCGCCGGGTAGAACAGCGCACGCGCCGCGCCAATGTTGGCATTGGCGGCGATCATGGTCTGCTCGGCCTGGCGCAGGTCGGGGCGGCGCAGCATCAGGTCCGAGGGCAGGCCCGCTGGTACATCGGCCATCACCGGCAGATCGGTCAGGCGCTTGCCCTGCAGGCTGGTCAGCAGCTCGGCCGGTGGCGTCTGGCCCAGCAGCAAGGTCAGGGCGTTGACGTCCAGCGCGCGCTGGCGCAGTTGCTGGGCCAAGGTGGCCTTGGCGTTTTCCGTCAGCGACTGGGCCTGGCGGTAGTCCAGCTCCGAGGCCACACCGGCATCGAGGCGCAGCTTGGACAGCTTGATCGATTCCTCACGCGTCTCCAAGGTGCGGCGCGAGATGTCGATCAGCTCCTCGTCGGCCTGCAGGGTCAGCCAGGCATTGGCAACCGAGGCCACCAGGCTGATCTGGGCCGACTTGCGGCCTTCTTCGGTGGCCAGGTACTGGGCGAGAGCCTGCTCCTTGAGGCTGCTGATGCGGCCAAAGAAGTCAATCTCCCAGCTCTGGATGCCGACACCTACGCTGAAGGCATTCGCATAGCCGCCAGTGATCTGGCTGCGCTGGCGCGAGGCCGCACCCGAGACGCCCACTTCCGGAAAGCGCTGGGCGTCCTGGATCTGGTAGAGCGCACGGGCCTGGGCGATGTTGAGCACCGCCACGCGCAGGTCACGGTTGTTGTCCAGCGCGGTCTGGATCAGCTGCTGCAGGCGCGTATCGGTGAAGAAGTTCTGCCAGGGAATATCGGCAGCGGCCTGCTGCGTCTCTTCCGTGGCCACCGGGTACTGCGCCGCCACCGGGCTGGCGGGCTTGTCCAGTGAGGGAATCAGCGAGCAGCCCGAGGCCAGCAGCGCTGCAGCCAAAACGGTTGGGATCAGTTTCTTATTCATGGTGGGTTCCTTTCCCCACATTGGCAGACAGAACGGCGTCATGTCCGCGGTCAGGCGAATGCGGCGCGGGCGGGCTGCCTTGCGGTCCCTGGTTCTGCTCGCCCTTGCGGCCGAACAGACGGAAGACCTCGACAAAGAACACCGGCACCAGGAACACGGCCAGGAAGGTGCCGATGATCATGCCCCAGAACACGCCGGTGCCGATCTCGTGCTGGCTCACGGCGCTGGCGCCCGAGGCGATGTACAGCGGCACCACACCCAGGATGAACGCGAGCGAGGTCATCAGGATCGGGCGGAAACGCAGGTGACCGGCTTCGAGCGCCGCATCGAGCGCACTCATGCCCTGGTCGTGCAGGTCCTTGGCGAACTCCACAATCAAGATGGCGTTCTTCGCAGACAAGCCGATCACGGTGATCAGCGCCACCTGGAAGTAGATGTCGTTGGGCATGCCACGCAGGTGCATACCGGCAACGGCGCCCAACACACCGAGCGGCACCACCAGCAGCACGGCCAGCGGAATGCTCCAGCTCTCATACAGCGCTGCCAGGCAGAGGAAGACCGCCAGGATCGAGAACGCGTACAGGATCATCGCCGACGAGCCGGCTTTCTTTTCGTCCAGCGACTGGCCGGTCCACTCATAGCCAAAGCCTTGGGGCAGCTCGGCCGAGAGCTTTTCCATCTCTGCCATCGCGTCACCGGTGGTGTAGCCGGGCTTGGCCTGGCCGGTGATGCTCATCGACGGATAGCCGTTGTAGCGCGACATCTGCATCGGGCCGGTGATCCACTTGGCCGTCACCAGAGTTGAGAGCTCGACCAGCTTGCCGTCCGCATTGGGCACGGTCAGCTTCAGCACGTCCTCGGGCTGCATGCGGGTGGCGGCGTCGGCCTGGATGGTCACGCGCTGCATATAGCCCTTGTTCGGGAAGTCGGTCGAGTTGCTCGAGCCCAGTGCTGTCGACAAGGTGGTGGCGATATCGCCCATGCTGACCTTTTGCGCATACACCGCATTGCGGTTGATATCGACCTGCCATTGCGGCGCATCGTCCACACCGTCAAAGCGCATACCCGTCAGAATCGGGCTCTTGCTGGCCTTGGCGATCAGGTCATTGCGGGCCTTGAGCAGCTCGGCGTGACCATGGTTGCCCCGGTCCTGCAGACGGAAGGTAAAGCCATCGCTGTTGCCCAGCTCGGAGATCGACGGCGGCACCAGAGTGTAGATGAAACCATCGCGCAGGCTCATCATCGCGCCCATGGCACGGCCGGCGAACGACGAGGCATCCGAGCCCGGCGCGGTGCGCTCTGACCAGTCCTTGAACACCGTGAAGGCCAGACCCATGTTCTGCGCTTGACCGGCAAAACTGAAGCCCAGAATGCTCACGATGTTGGCCGTCTCAGGTTGCGCCAGGGCAAAGTCTTCGAGCTGCTTCATGGTCTCGCTGGTGCGCTCCTGGGTGGCACCTGGGGGCAGCTGCACCAAGGAGATCACATAGCCCTGGTCTTCCACCGGCAGGAACGCGGTGGGCAGCGCCTTGAAGCCAAACACCACACCGACGATCACCGCTGCATAGACCAGGAAGGCCATGAAAGTGCGCTTGACGACGCCGACCAGGGTCTTCTGGTAGCCCTTGGTGGCCTTGCCGAACATGCGGTTGAACCAGTTGTAGAAGGGGCCCAGCAGGCCGGTCTTCTTGTCATGCGCATGGCCCTTGGGAATGGGCTTGAGCATGGTGGCGCACAGCGCAGGCGTCAGGGTCAGCGCGAAGAAGCCCGAGAAGAAGATCGAGATCGCCATCACCAGCGAGAACTGGCGGTAGATATTGCCGGTCGCGCCCGAGAACATGGCCAGCGGGATGAACACGGTCACCAGAATCACGGTAATACCGACCACGGCGCCCTGGATCTGGCCCATGGCCTTGATCGTCGCCTCCTTGGGCGATAAACCCTCTTCGGACATGATCCGCTCGACGTTCTCGACCACCACGATCGCATCGTCCACGACGATACCGATCACCAGCACCATCGCGAACATCGACAGAATGTTGATGGTCAGCCCCACGCTGTACATCACCGCAAAGGCCCCGAGCAGCGCAATGGGCACGACGATGGTCGGGATCAGGGTGTAGCGGATGTTCTGCAGGAAGATTAGCATCACGATGAACACCAGCACAATGGCTTCGAGCAAGGTGTGCAGCACTTTTTCAATCGAGATCTTGACGAACTTCGAGGTGTCATACGGCGCGGCCCACTTCACGCCGGCTGGCAGGAAGGGTTCGAGCTCGTCCATCTTGCTGTAGACCTCTTTGGCGGTGGCCATCGCGTTTGCGGTCGAGGTCAGCTGCACGGCCAGCGCCACGGCGGGCTTGCCATCCAGGCGCGAGTTGGTGGCATAGCTCTCGGAGCCCAGCTCCACGCGGGCCACGTCCTTGAGGCGCACGGTCGAGCCGTCCGAGTTGGAGCGCAGCACCACCTCGCCGAACTCTTCGGGCGTGGACAGCTGGCCCGGCACGACGATCGTGGCATTCATCATGGTGCCCGGCAGGCTCGGCGTATCGCCCAGCGCGCCGCCCGAGATCTGCTGGTTCTGCGCGGCAATGGCGGCATTGATTTGTGCGATCGACATGCTGTAGCCCTGCAGCTTGGCAGGGTCGACCCAGACGCGCATCGCGCGGCCGGCCGCAAACAACTGGGCCTTGCCCACGCCGTTCAGACGCTGGATTTCCGGCACCACATTGCGGTTGACGTAATCGGAGATTTCGTCACGCGAGGTCTCCCCGGTGTCCGACTGGAAAGTCAGAATCATCAGGAAGTTGCTCATCGACTTGTCGACACGCACCCCCAGCGATTGCACGATGCTGGGCAGGCGTGGCGTGGCGCGGGCCAGCCGGTTTTGCACATCCACCTGGGCCAGGTCGGGGTTGGTGCCGGGCTCGAAGGTCACGGTCAACTCGCCGCTGCCGGTGGCAGAGGCGGACGACGACATGTACATCAGGCCTTCGGCGCCATTGATTTCCCGCTCGATCAGTTGCAGCACCGAGTCAGTCAGGGTTTGCGCGGTTGCGCCAGGGTAGGTCGCCGTCACCGTGATGGTGGGCGGCGCCACACTCGGGAACTGCGCCACCGGCAGTCGGGTAATGGACACGATACCTGCGAGGACCACGAAGATCGCGATCACCCAGGCAAAAATCGGTCTGTGAATAAAGAACTTTGACATTCCGCTGTGTCCTGTTTATTTGCTGGCGGCGGTGTTGCCTGCAGCTTCTGGCGAGGCGGCAGGCTTGTCCGCCGCGGGTGCCTCAGCCTGGGGCGCTGCCCCGGCTGCGGGAGCCGCTGGCGCTGCCGCCTTGTCGCTCGGGTTCTTCCATGGCACCGGCGTGACGTGCGTCGCGCCCATGCCCAGCTTGATGAAGCCATCGACCATGACCTGGTCGCCCGCCTTGAGGCCTTCGCTGACCACCCAATTCGTGCCCTTGGACTGGCTGATCTGCACCGGCCGTGGGCTGACCGAGCCATCGGCAGCGACGACCATCACGGTGTTGCCCTTTTCATTGCGGGTGACGGCCTGCTGGGGCACCAGCACGGCGTTTTCCACTTGGGCTTCCTGGATGTGCACACGCACATACATGCCCGGCAGCAGCAGGTTTTCGGGGTTGGGCAGCTCGGCGCGCACACTCACCTGGCCGGTGGCAGGGTCCACCGTCAGATCGGTGAACAGCAGCTTGCCGGGGTGGGCATAGGGCTTGCCGTCGTCGGTGTAGACGATGACCTTGGCGGCGTTGTCACCGGCCTTGGCCAGCTTGCCGGACTTGAGGGCCTCCCGCATGCGCAGGATGTCGGACGACGACTGCGTCACGTTCACATACAGCGGGTTGATCTGCTGAATCACGGCCAGTTCGGTCACACCGCTTTGGCCCACCAGCGCGCCTTCGGTCACCAAAGAGCGGCCAATGCGGCCGGAGATCGGAGCCGTCACCGAGGCATAGCCCAGGTTGATGTTGGCATTGGTGACTGCAGCTTTGCCGGCCGCGACCTGGGCCTGTGCGGCCTTTTCGTTGGCGACGGCAACGTCGTATTCCTGCTTGCTGATGGCGTTGGCTTCGACCAGGGGCTTGTAGCGGCGGGCGGTGGATGCCGCCTGGGCCAGCGTAGCCTGGGCCTGGGCCAGAGTCGCCTGTGCGCTTTCCAAGTTGGCCCGGTAGGGCGCATTATCGATCTGGAACAGCACCTGGCCGGCCTTGACGTCCGAGCCTTCGGTGAACAGACGCTTTTGCAATATGCCCGCTACGCGCGCGCCGACCTGGGCGACGCGGACGGGCTCCAGGCGACCGGGCAGGTCGGAGACCACGGGAATGCTCTCCAGCTTCACCGTCAGAACGCTGACCTCAGGCGGCTTGGGCGCGCCTCCTTGTGGGGCTGCGTGTTCGTCTTTCTTGTTGCCGCAGGCGGTCAAGACCAGGGCAGCGACCAGCGTCAGGGCCAGCACGCCGGTTTTGCGGCGTGGGCTGGTAGCGGCTGGGCGGTTCCCGGTAGATTGGTTTGCTTCATACATCTGCTGCATGAAAGTCCCTTCGGTAGATGAGAAATGGTAAAGATGGAGAACCCGGAGGTTCCTCTAGGGCTTGTCTCACATCCGGGCGCGGATGATCCTCAATTCCCATGAAATTGCTGCGCGATTATACATACATGCGCAAATGTATAATTGTCGAAATTTGATAAATAACG
The DNA here is from genome assembly GCF_049601575.1 of Comamonas sp. 23. Lineage (NCBI taxonomy): Bacteria > Pseudomonadati > Pseudomonadota > Betaproteobacteria > Burkholderiales > Comamonadaceae > Comamonas > Comamonas sp. 23. The sequence continues at coordinate 638,988 of NZ_CP187127.1, forward strand.
CATGGCCTTTGGGTTGACAAACAGGGGTCATGTGCTTGCAAGAACGGAATACACGCGATGGCCCGACGTACCAAAGCAGAGGCAGATGAGACCCGCATCAAGCTGCTGGATGCGGCAGAACAGGTGTTCTTTGAGAAAGGCGTTGCGCGCGCCTCACTCAACGAAATCGCCCAGCGGGCAGGTGCGACCCGCGGGGCGGTGTACTGGCACTTCAAAGACAAGGTCGATGTGTTTTCATCGATGCTCGATCGCATTTGCATGCCCTTCGAGGAAATTTGTGATGACAAATACGGTGACCTCGCACCGCTGGACCGCATTCGCCGGTCCATCTATGCGGTGTTCGACAGTATGGATGGGGATGAACGCCGCCGCAAGGTATTTGACACGGCGCTGTTCAAGCTCGAATACGTCGGTGAGCTAGAGAGTGTGCGCGAAGGCCATGTCGAGAGTTTTGCCTGCTCGCAGCGCAAATTTGCCGCGGATCTGGAAGAGGCCGCCAGCCGGGACCGGGTGCAGATGCAGATGACGCCCCAGGAGGCGGCGCTGGGCTTGCACTCCCTGTTTGTGGGGCTGATCCATGGCTGGGTGCTCAATGAGGGCAACTTTCCGCTGCGCAGCATGGGTGAAAAAGCGGTCGAAGCCTATCTGGCAGGCCTGGGCTTTGGCCCCGGCAAGCTGCCTGCGGGTGCCTGAAGGCTGGTGGTGCCGGCAACAGGTGCGATGCCGCGCGACAACTGAACGGCCAGGGCATCCAAGCCATGCCATAATCTGCGGGTTGATCTGCAGCGCCTGGCGTCTGCAGCTTGTGCGGCTGTAGCTCAGTGGATAGAGTATTGGCCTCCGAAGCCAAGGGTCGTGGGTTCGATCCCCGCCAGCCGCACCAACGCCTTCTTTGTGCGCTGCCAGAGCAGCACCAACCCGCCTGTGGAGTCGCAGTGCGGGTTTTTTGTTGCCTGGTGCCTGGTGCCTATTGGGTGCTGCTGGTGTGCGGTTGTTGGGTTGCCCGGCTGCAGATGGGGCTGCATTCTGCGGAGGGAGGCGTTGCGCAGCGGTGGCTACCAGGCCTTTGCGTGTCGCTGGTTGGGCATTGCTATGTGTCTCTGCAGGTATTAAAGAGGAAAGAGGCCCCATGTGCGCCATCGCTGCGACGGATCGCACAGCTTTCGCACGATTTTTTGAAAAAACCTGGCCGATTCGTCTGAGGCACTCAAAAACCGCCTACAATATGCAGCTTAGCGGCTGTAGCTCAGCTGGATAGAGTACTTGGCTACGAACCAAGGGGTCGTGGGTTCGATTCCTGCCAGCCGCACCAGTTAAGAGCCTCGAGATTCAGGTCTCGGGGCTTTTTATATAGAGTGAAGCATTGTTTTCGGGTTTGTTCGGGTTGCGTCCCTTGAAGAAATTTGCGAGAAATCGGAAGTTTCTAAAAACAGCCAAAAATGATGCTACAATCTAGTTCTTCTTCGGAGGGGTGCCCGAGTGGCTAAAGGGGGCAGACTGTAAATCTGTTGGCTTACGCCTACACTGGTTCGAATCCAGTCCCCTCCACCAGAAATGGTTGAAGAAGAAAGCTTTGCAGCAATTGCGCTTCTGGCGCGGTTGATGCGGGAGTAGTTCAATGGTAGAACCCTAGCCTTCCAAGCTAATGACGCGGGTTCGATTCCCGTCTCCCGCTCCAGTCTGCAGTAAAGCGATCCTGTTGCAATTTGAAAAAATTGCCCATGTGGCTCAGTGGTAGAGCACCCCCTTGGTAAGGGGGAGGTCGGCAGTTCGATCCTGCCCATGGGCACCATATTTAAGTGCGCACGGTTCTTGTTGCGCTATATCCCATTAGGTTTAGGTTTTTTCGGAGTCTAGAATGGCAAAAGGAAAATTCGAGCGCACCAAGCCGCACGTGAACGTGGGCACCATTGGTCACGTGGACCACGGCAAGACCACGCTGACGGCTGCTATCGCAACCGTGCTGTCTGCCAAGTTCGGCGGCGAAGCCAAGAAGTACGACGAAATCGACGCTGCTCCTGAAGAAAAGGCACGCGGCATCACCATCAATACCGCACACGTTGAGTACGAAACGGCTAACCGCCACTACGCTCACGTGGACTGCCCAGGTCACGCCGACTATGTGAAGAACATGATCACCGGCGCTGCCCAGATGGACGGCGCTATTCTGGTTTGCTCGGCTGCTGACGGCCCCATGCCCCAGACCCGTGAACACATCCTGCTGGCTCGCCAGGTGGGCGTGCCTTACATCATCGTGTTCCTGAACAAGTGCGACATGGTGGATGACGAAGAGCTGCTGGAGCTGGTGGAAATGGAAGTCCGCGAACTGCTGGACAAGTACGATTTCCCAGGTGACGACACCCCCATCATCCGCGGCTCGGCTAAGCTGGCTCTGGAAGGCGACCAATCCGACAAGGGTGAACCCGCTATCCTGCGTCTGGCTGAAGCGCTGGACACCTACATCCCAACGCCAGAGCGCGCTGTGGACGGTGCTTTCCTGATGCCCGTGGAAGACGTGTTCTCCATCTCCGGTCGTGGTACCGTGGTGACCGGCCGTATCGAGCGCGGTATCATCAAGGTCGGCGAAGAAATCGAAATCGTCGGTATCAAGGACACCGTCAAGACCACCGTGACCGGCGTGGAAATGTTCCGCAAGCTGCTGGACCAAGGTCAAGCTGGTGACAACGTTGGCCTGCTGCTGCGCGGCACCAAGCGTGAAGACGTGGAGCGTGGCCAAGTGCTGTGCAAGCCTAACTCGATCAAGCCACACACCCACTTCACCGCTGAAGTGTATGTGCTGAGCAAGGACGAAGGCGGCCGCCACACCCCCTTCTTCAACAACTACCGTCCTCAGTTCTACTTCCGTACCACGGACGTGACCGGCGCCATCGAGCTGCCAGCTGACAAGGAAATGGTGATGCCTGGCGATAACGTGTCGATCACCGTCAAGCTGATCAACCCCATCGCTATGGAAGAAGGTCTGCGTTTTGCTATTCGCGAAGGCGGCCGTACCGTGGGCGCTGGCGTGGTTGCCAAGATCATTGCGTAAGTATTGATTTCGTAGGGGTATAGCTCAATTGGCAGAGCGTCGGTCTCCAAAACCGAAGGTTGTAGGTTCGATTCCTACTGCCCCTGCCACTGAATAAGTGGTCAACCAAGCCCGCCTGATTACAAGGCGGGCTTCGGCGTCTTGAGTGATGCCTATTTTCATCTCTGAATTGTCGACATGGCTGCTACACAAGTTGAAACTGTTAGTTCTGGTGCGGACAAGCTCAAGCTGTTCGCCGTAGCTGCATTGGTCATAGCTGGTATCGCCGGCTTTTACCTGTTGGCCAAACAAGGTGCGATTGCCCAGTGGGCCGTGCTGATTGTGGCTCTCATTGCGGCTGTCACCGTTTTTCTGGTGTCTGAACCAGGTAAGCAATTTGTTGGTTTTGCCAAGGACTCCTGGCGTGAAGTCAAGAAGGTTGTTTGGCCTTCGCGTAAAGAGACGCTGCAGATGACCGCCTACGTGTTCGCGTTTGTGGTCATCATGTCTTTGTTCTTGTGGATGACTGATAAAACGCTGGAATGGGTCTTGTATGACCTGGTTCTGGGCTGGAGGAAGTAATGTCGAACACGGACGAAACAACCAACACAGGCGCTGAGGCGCCTATGAGTGCTGCTAATCCCGATCTGCGCTGGTACATCGTGCATGCCTACTCGGGCATGGAGAAGGCCGTCGAGCGCAATATCCTGGAGCGCATTCACCGCTCGGACATGCAAAGCAAGTTCGGTCGCATCCTGGTGCCTACCGAGGAAGTGGTGGAAGTGCGCAATGGTCAGAAGAAGACCACCGAGCGCCGCCTGTTCCCCGGTTATGTGTTCGTCGAGATGGTCATGGATGACGACACCTGGCACTTGGTCAAGCACACCAGCAAGGTGACGGGTTTTGTGGGCGGTGCCAAGAACCGTCCGGCACCCATCTCCGAAGCAGAAGTTCAGAAGATCGTTCTGCAGATGGAAGAAGGCTCGGACAAGCCACGCCACAAGATCGAATTCACGGTGGGCGAATTCATCCGCGTCAAGGAAGGTCCGTTCACGGACTTCAACGGATCTGTCGAAGAAGTAAACTACGAAAAGAGTCGACTTCGCGTTTCTGTTATGATCTTTGGCCGTTCAACTCCGGTTGAGCTGGAATTTGCGCAGGTCGAAAAAACCTGATTCATTTTCATGCACTTACGGACTCGGTGCCTAAACAGAGTCTTAACCCCCGGGGAGCCCGCGCTATGCAGTGCGGGCGTTTTTACCCGTAAGGAGCTATAAATGGCAAAGAAAATTGTCGGCTTCATCAAGCTGCAAGTGCCAGCTGGTAAAGCCAATCCATCGCCACCCATTGGTCCAGCGCTGGGTCAACGTGGTCTCAACATCATGGAATTCTGCAAGGCGTTCAACGCCCAGACCCAAGGTGTCGAGCCAGGTCTGCCACTGCCTGTGGTGATCACCGCTTTTGCGGACAAGAGCTTCACGTTCGTCATCAAGACCCCACCCGCAACGGTGCTGATCAAGAAGGCGATCAAGCTGGACAAGGGCTCTTCGAACCCTCTGGCCACGAAGGTCGGCAAGATCACCCGCGCTCAGCTGGAAGAGATCGCCAAGACCAAGCTGAAGGACATGAACGCTGCTGACGTTGACGCCGCTGTGCGCACGCTGGCTGGTTCCGCCCGTTCGATGGGCGTTACGGTGGAGGGCCTCTAAGATGGCAAAGTTGACCAAGAAGCAAAAGGCCCTGCAAGGCAAGGTGGACACCACCAAGCTGTACGCATTCGCTGATGCAGTTGCAATCGTCAAGGACGCAGCAACGGCCAAGTTCGACGAATCCATCGACGTGGCTATCCAGCTGGGCGTGGACGCCAAGAAGTCGGATCAAGTGGTTCGTGGCGCTGTCGTGCTGCCTAACGGCACCGGCAAGACCACCCGCGTGGCCGTGTTCGCACAAGGCGCCAAGGCTGAAGAAGCCAAGGCCGCTGGTGCCGATATCGTGGGTATGGACGAGCTGGCCGCGATGGTCAAGGCTGGTGACATGCCTTTCGACATCGTGATCGCTGCGCCTGACGCCATGCGTATCGTTGGTACCCTGGGTCAAATCCTGGGCCCACGTGGTCTGATGCCTAACCCCAAGGTGGGCACCGTGACTCCCGACGTCGCTACGGCTGTGAAGAACGCCAAGGCAGGTCAGGTGCAGTTCCGCGTTGACAAGGCTGGTATCGTTCACTCGACCATCGGCCGCCGCTCGTTCGAGAACGACAAGCTGCAAGGCAACCTGGCAGCCCTGATCGACGCTCTGAACAAGGCAAAGCCAGCTACCAGCAAGGGTCTGTACCTGCGCAAGGTGGCGGTGTCGTCGACGATGGGTATCGGCGTGCGCGTCGATGCACAGACCATCGCAGCGTAATTGCTAAAAAAATCGTCAGGCAGGTGCTTGCACCTGTCTGGTGTGGTGGGCTGGCAAGGGGTTTTGAAAAAGACGCCATGCCAGGCCATCCAAGACCGTTGGTGTGATTCGATCACTTAAATCTTTTTGCCAACGCAGATGGCGATCCCGCTGCAGATGGATGAATTTCCAAAACAGTTGGTCGCTGCAACAAGAGCGCGCAGGTGGAGTTCGCTCCTAATGCGCATTTGAAGGAGTAGACCTTGAGTCTGAATCGCAGTGAGAAAGAAGCGGTCATCAATGAAGTGACCAGCCTCGCCGCTAAAGCTCAAACGCTTGTGTTCGCGGAATACCGCGGCATCACGGTCGCTGACATGACGAAGCTGCGTGTGGAAGCACGCAAGCAAGGCGTGACGCTGAGTGTTCTGAAGAACACCCTGGCTCGTCGCGCTGTTGCTGGTAGCAGCTTTGAAGTGGTCGCTGACCAGATGACCGGCCCGCTGATCTACGGTTTCTCTGAAGATGCAATCGCCGCTGCCAAGGTAGTGGCCGATTTCGCGAAGACCAACGACAAGTTGGTGATTCGCGGTGGTGCATTCGAAGGAAAGGCGTTGGACGCTAACAGCGTTAAGCAACTGGCAAGCGTGCCTTCCAAGGAAGTGCTGCTGGCCCAATTGTGTGGCTTGCTCATGTCGCCAATCTCGCGTACGGCCGTTGTGCTGGGCGCACTGGCGGCCAAAAAGGGCGAAGGCGCGGAAGTCGCCGAAGTCGCTGCAGCTTAAGCGCGGCAAAACCAACCGATATATTTAGGAAATCAAAATGGCATTCGATAAAGACGCATTCTTGACCTCCCTGGACAGCATGACTGTTCTGGAACTGAACGACCTGGTCAAGGCAATTGAAGAGAAGTTTGGCGTGAGCGCTGCTGCTATGGCCGCTCCTGCTGCTGGTGGTGGCGGTGCCGCTGCTGCTGCTGAAGAAAAGACCGAGTTCAACCTGGTGCTGCTGGAAGCCGGCGCTAACAAGGTTGGCGTGATCAAGGCCGTGCGTGAAATCACCGGTCTGGGTCTGAAGGAAGCCAAGGACATGGTCGACGGCGCTCCTAAGGTTCTGAAGGAAGCTATGCCTAAGGCTGACGCTGAAGCCGCTGCTAAGAAGCTGGTGGACGCTGGTGCAAAGGCCGAACTCAAGTAATTGAGGGCTTTTTCAAGGCTGGAGTACCCGAAAAGGTGCTCCAGCCTTTGGCGCTTCTGGAATATCGTTCGCTAGAGCACACCAAAAACTGGCCGTTGATGGCTGATTTTTAGTGTTTTCTAACATCCGACACTAGAAAACCCCTTGGTTCGGGTGGTGTGCAATGCACCACCGTCTGCCATGGTTGGTAGTGGCCAACCCACCAAGCTGCAACCCCCTCGCGGGGGTGTCGTCGAAGACCCAGGACTCATGTCTTTGCCCGGAGATCTCATGGCCTATTCTTACACCGAACGCAAGCGAATCCGCAAAAGTTTCGGCAGCCGCGATAGCGTGCTCGAAGTGCCTTACCTGCTGCAAATGCAAAAAGATGCTTACACCGCATTTTTGCAAGCAGACTCGGCCCCCAAAAAGCGTACTGATGAAGGCTTGCAAGCTGCCTTCAACTCGGCTTTCCCCATCGTCTCGCACAACGGTTTTGTGGAGATGAAGTTTGTCGAGTACAACCTCGCCAGGCCCGCTTTCGACGTGCGCGAATGCCAGACCCGTGGTCTGACCTTCTCGTCCGCTGTGCGTGCCAAGGTGCAGTTGATTATCTATGACCGTGAATCCTCCACGCCCCAATCCAAGGTGGTCAAGGAAGTGAAGGAGCAGGAAGTCTACATGGGCGAAGTGCCCCTGATGACGGACAAAGGTTCATTCATCGTCAACGGCACCGAGCGCGTGATCGTCTCGCAGCTGCACCGCTCGCCAGGCGTGTTCTTTGAACACGACAAGGGCAAGACGCACAGCTCGGGCAAGTTGCTGTTCTCGGCTCGCATCATCCCTTACCGCGGCTCCTGGCTGGACTTCGAGTTCGACCCCAAGGACCTGCTGTTCTTCCGTGTGGACCGCCGCCGCAAGATGCCGGTGTCGATTCTGCTCAAGGCCATCGGCATGACGCCCGAGTCCATCCTGGCGACGTTCTACGAGAACGACAACTTCCGCCTGATGGACAGCGGCGCGCAAATGGAATTTGTGGCTGACCGCCTCAAGGGTGAAGTCGCGCGCTTTGACATCACCGACAAGTCGGGCAAGGTCGTCGTCGCCAAGGACAAGCGCATCACCGCGCGCCACACCCGCGAGATGGAGCAATCGGGCACCAAGTTCATCAGCGTGCCTGAAGACTTCCTGCTCGGCCGCGTCGCTGCCAAGAACATCGTTGACCCTGACACCGGTGAAATCATCGCCAAGGCCAACGAAGAGATGACCGAAGCGCTGCTCAAGAAGCTGCGCGCAGCTGGCATCCAGGATCTGGCTTGCATCTACACGAACGAGCTGAGCCACGGCGCCTACATCTCGCAGACCCTGCGCACCGATGAAACCGCTGACGAGTTCGCTGCACGCGTTGCCATCTACCGCATGATGCGCCCTGGTGAGCCTCCCACCGAGGACGCCGTGCAGGCGCTGTTCCAGCGTTTGTTCTACAACGAAGACACCTACGATCTGTCGCGTGTCGGCCGTATGAAGTTCAACGCCAAGATCGGCCGCGACACCGCGATCGGCCCCATGGTGCTGTCCAACGAAGACATCCTCGAAGTCGTGAAGATCCTGGTGGATCTGCGCAACGGCAAGGGTGAAGTCGATGACATCGACCACTTGGGCAACCGCCGCGTGCGTTGCGTGGGCGAGCTGGCCGAAAACCAGTACCGCACCGGTCTGGCACGTATCGAAAAGGCTGTGAAGGAGCGTCTGGGCCAGGCTGAGCAAGAGCCCCTGATGCCGCACGACCTGATCAACAGCAAGCCGATCTCGGCCGCCCTGAAGGAATTCTTCGGCGCCTCGCAGCTGTCGCAGTTCATGGACCAGACCAACCCCCTGGCTGAAATCACGCACAAGCGCCGTGTTTCCGCTCTGGGCCCAGGCGGTCTGACCCGCGAACGCGCAGGCTTCGAAGTGCGTGACGTGCACGTGACCCACTACGGCCGCGTCTGCCCGATCGAAACGCCTGAAGGTCCCAACATTGGTCTGATCAACTCGCTGGCTCTGTACGCGCGTCTGAACGAGTACGGTTTCATCGAAACCCCTTACCGTCGCGTGATCGATGGCAAGGTGACCGATCAGATGGACTACCTGTCGGCCATCGAAGAAGGCAAGTACGTGATCGCGCAGGCCAATGCCGAGCTCGACGCCGAAGGCCGCCTCACCGGTGACCTGGTCTCTGCCCGTGAAAACGGTGAATCGACCCTGCTGTCCGCCGAGCGCGTGCAGTACATGGACGTGTCGCCCGCACAGATCGTGTCGGTGGCTGCGTCGCTGATTCCGTTCCTCGAGCACGATGACGCGAACCGCGCATTGATGGGTGCCAACATGTCGCGCCAGGCCGTGCCTGTGCTGCGCCCTGAAAAGCCCATGGTCGGTACCGGTATCGAGCGCGTTGCAGCGGTCGACTCGGGCACCGTCGTGACGGCTACCCGTGGCGGTATCGTCGATTACGTGGACGCGACCCGTATCGTGATCCGTGTGAACGACGAAGAAGCTGTGGCCGGTGAAGTGGGTGTGGACATCTACAACCTCATCAAGTACCAGCGTTCCAACCAGAACACCAACATCCACCAGCGTCCCGTGGTTCGCCGCGGCGACAAGCTGGCCAAGGGTGACGTGATTGCCGACGGTGCATCGACCGACCTGGGCGAAATCGCCATTGGTCAGAACATGCTGATCGCCTTCATGACCTGGAACGGCTACAACTTCGAAGACTCGATCCTGATCTCCGAACGCGTGGTGGCTGAAGACCGCTACACCTCGATCCACATCGAGGAGCTGGTGGTGATGGCCCGTGACACCAAGCTGGGTGCCGAGGAAATCACACGCGACATCCCGAACCTGTCCGAGCAGCAACTCAACCGTCTGGACGAGTCCGGCATCATCTACGTGGGTGCAGAAGTGCAGCCCGGCGATGTGCTGGTGGGCAAGGTCACGCCAAAGGGCGAGACCACGCTGACCCCAGAAGAGAAGCTGCTGCGCGCCATCTTCGGTGAGAAGGCGTCCGATGTGAAGGACACCTCGCTGCGCGTGGACCAGGGCTCGCAAGGTACCGTGATCGATGTGCAGGTCTTCACCCGTGAAGGCATCACGCGCGACAAGCGCGCCCAGCAGATCATCGACGACGAACTCAAGCGTTTCCGTCTGGACCTGAACGACCAGCTGCGTATTGTGGAAGCCGATGCGTTTGACCGTATCGCCAAGCTGCTCAACGGCCGCGTGGCCAATGGCGGCCCACAAAAGCTGGCCAAGGGCACCAAGATCGACAAGGCCTATCTGGACGGCGTGGAGAAGTTCCACTGGTTCGATATCCGCCCTGCCGAAGACGACGTCGCCGCGCAGCTGGAGTCCATCAAGAACTCCATCGAGCAGCAACGCCACAACTTCGACCTGGCTTTCGAAGAAAAGCGCAAGAAGCTCACGCAAGGCGACGAGCTGCCCGCTGGCGTGCTCAAGATGGTCAAGGTCTACCTGGCCGTCAAGCGCCGTCTGCAGCCTGGCGACAAGATGGCCGGCCGTCACGGTAACAAGGGTGTGGTCTCCAAGATCGTGCCGGTGGAAGACATGCCTTTCATGGCCGATGGCACCACCGCCGACATCGTGCTGAACCCGCTGGGCGTGCCTTCGCGCATGAACATCGGTCAGGTGCTCGAAGTCCACCTGGGCTGGGCCGGCAAGGGCCTGGGCCAGCGTATCGGTGACATGCTGCAGGCCGAAGCCCGTGCCACTGAAGTGCGCTCCTTCCTCGAAGAGGTGTACAACAGCCGCGGTCGCAAGGAAGACCTCAAGCAACTGTCCGATGACCAGATCATGTTCATGGCGGAGAACCTGAAGAACGGCGTGCCTTTCGCAACGCCGGTGTTCGACGGTGCTTCCGAGCAGGAAATCAAGGACATGCTCAAGCTGGCGTACCCGGATGACATCCAGGCACGCAAGGGTCTGACCGAGCCACGCACGCAGGCCTACCTGTATGACGGCCGCACCGGTGAGCGCTTCGAGCGTCCCACCACGATCGGCTACATGCACTACCTGAAGCTGCACCACTTGGTCGATGACAAGATGCACGCCCGCTCCACCGGTCCTTACTCGCTGGTGACGCAACAACCTCTGGGCGGTAAGGCCCAGTTCGGTGGTCAGCGTTTCGGTGAAATGGAAGTGTGGGCGCTGGAAGCCTATGGCGCCGCTTATGTGCTGCAGGAAATGCTGACCGTGAAGTCCGATGACGTGGTGGGCCGTACCAAGGTGTACGAATCCATCGTCAAGGGCGAACACGCTATCGAAGCCGGCATGCCGGAGTCGTTCAATGTGCTGGTCAAGGAAATCCGTTCCCTGGGCCTGGACATCGAACTGGAACGTTCTTAATTGAAGGGGGAAAGAGTCTATGAAATCGCTACTCGACCTGTTCAAACAATTCACGCCTGATGAGCATTTCGATGCCATCAAAATCGGCCTGGCTTCGCCCGAAAAGATCCGTTCGTGGTCTTTCGGTGAAGTGAAGAAGCCCGAGACCATCAACTACCGTACCTTCAAGCCCGAGCGCGATGGTCTGTTCTGCGCCAAGATCTTTGGCCCGATCAAGGACTACGAATGCCTGTGCGGCAAGTACAAGCGCTTGAAGCACCGCGGTGTGATCTGCGAGAAGTGCGGCGTTGAAGTCACGCAGACCAAGGTGCGCCGCGAACGCATGGGTCACATCGACCTGGCCGCGCCTTGCGCCCATATCTGGTTCCTCAAGTCCCTGCCATCGCGCCTGGGTCTGGTGCTGGATATGACCCTGCGCGACATCGAACGCGTGCTGTACTTCGAAGCCTATGTGGTGACCGACCCCGGCATGACCCCGCTGAAGAAGTTCAGCATCATGTCGGAAGACGAGTACGACAAGAACGTCGAAGAGTACGGTGATGAATTCGTGGCCAAGATGGGCGCCGAAGGCATCAAGGACCTGCTCGAAGGCATCGAGATCGACTCGGAAATCGAGCGCCTGCGCAACGACCTGACCGGCTCCGAAGTCAAGGTCAAGAAGAATGCCAAGCGCCTGAAGCTGCTCGAAGCGTTCAAGAAGTCCGGCATCAAGCCCGGTTGGATGGTGATGGAAGTGCTGCCTGTGCTGCCTCCCGATCTGCGTCCGCTGGTGCCGCTGGATGGCGGCCGCTTTGCGACCTCCGACCTGAACGACCTGTACCGCCGCGTCATCAACCGTAACTCGCGTCTGCGCCGCCTGCTGGAGCTCAAGGCCCCAGAGATCATTGCCCGCAATGAAAAGCGCATGCTGCAAGAAGCGGTCGACTCGCTGCTGGACAACGGCCGCCGTGGCAAGGCCATGACCGGCGCGAACAAGCGTGCCCTCAAGTCGCTGGCCGACATGATCAAGGGTAAGAGCGGTCGTTTCCGTCAGAACTTGCTGGGTAAGCGCGTCGACTACTCCGGTCGTTCCGTGATTACCGTGGGCCCAACGCTCAAGCTGCACCAGTGCGGTCTGCCCAAGCTGATGGCGCTGGAGCTGTTCAAGCCTTTCATCTTCGCGCAGCTCGAAGCGCGTGGCATCGCCACGACCATCAAGGCCGCCAAGAAGGAAGTGGAAACCGGCACCCCCGTGGTGTGGGACATCCTGGAAGAGGTGATTCGCGAGCATCCGATCATGCTCAACCGTGCGCCTACGCTGCACCGTCTGGGTATCCAGGCGTTCGAGCCTATCCTGATCGAAGGCAAGGCCCTGCAACTGCACCCGTTGGTTTGCGCGGCATTCAACGCTGACTTCGACGGTGACCAGATGGCTGTTCACGTGCCGCTGTCGGTGGAAGCACAGATGGAAGCCCGCACCCTGATGCTGGCCTCCAACAACGTGCTGTTCCCCGCTTCGGGCGAACCCTCGATCGTTCCTTCTCAGGACGTGGTGCTGGGCCTGTACCAGGCCACCCGTGAGCGGATCAACGGCAAGGGCGAAGGCATGGTGTTCTCCGACATCGGCGAAGTGCAACGCGCACTGGATGCCGAGCAGGTCGAGCGCGCCACCAAGATCAGCGTGCGTCTGACCGAGTGGAACAAGAACAAGGCCTCGGGTGAGTTCGAGCCGACGACCAAGCTGGTGGAAACCACCGTGGGCCGCGCGCTGCTGTCCGAGATTCTGCCCAAGGGTATGCCTTTCTCTTCGATCAACAAGACGTTGAAGAAGAAGGAAATCTCCAAGCTGATCAACATCTCGTTCCGCAAGTGTGGCTTGAAGGAAACCGTGGTGTTCGCCGACAAGCTGCTGCAAAACGGCTTCCGTCTGGCAACGCGCTCCGGTATCTCGATCGCCATTGGCGACATGCTGGTGCCACCGCAAAAGGCCGAGATCATCGCCCGCTCCGAAGCGGAAGTGAAGGAAATCGAGCAGCAGTACGTCTCCGGTCTGGTGACGGCTGGCGAGCGCTACAACAAGGTGGTGGACATCTGGGGCAAGGCCGGTGACGAAGTCTCCAAGGTCATGATGGCCCAGCTGGCCAAGGAAAAGGTCATTGACCGCCATGGCAACGAAGTCGATCAGGAATCGTTCAACGCGATTTACATGATGGCCGACTCCGGCGCCCGTGGCTCGGCCGCACAGATCCGCCAGCTGGCAGGTATGCGTGGTCTGATGGCCAAGCCCGATGGCTCGATCATTGAGACGCCTATTACCGCGAACTTCCGCGAAGGCCTCAACGTGTTGCAGTACTTCATCTCCACCCACGGTGCCCGTAAGGGTCTGGCCGATACGGCGCTGAAGACGGCTAACTCCGGTTACCTGACGCGTCGTCTGGTGGACGTGACGCAGGACTTGGTGATCACCGAGCTCGACTGCGGCACGCACAACGGCACCTTGATGCGCGCTGTGGTGGAAGGCGGTGAAGTGATCGAATCGCTGCGCGACCGTATCCTCGGCCGTACCGCTGCGGACGAAGTGCTGCACCCCGAAACCCGCGCGGTGCTGGCCAAGGCCGGCGACCTGCTGGACGAAGACCTGATCGAAGATCTGGAAGCGGCTGGCGTGGACGAAGTGAAGGTGCGCACCGCACTGACCTGCGAAACCCGCTTTGGTCTGTGCGCTACCTGCTACGGCCGCGACCTGGGCCGTGGCGGCATGATCAACCTCGGCGAAGCCGTCGGTGTGATCGCTGCCCAGTCGATCGGTGAGCCTGGCACGCAGCTGACCATGCGTACGTTCCACATCGGTGGTGCGGCTTCGCGTGCGGCTGTGGCCTCCAGCGTGGAAGCCAAGTCCAACGGTATCGTGGGTTTCAACCCACAGATGCGCTATGTGACCAACAACAAGGGCGAACTGGTTGTGATTTCCCGCTCCGGCGAAATCGTGATCCAGGACGAGTACGGCCGCGAGCGCGAGCGTCACAAGATGCCTTACGGCGCTATCTTGTCGATCAAGCCTGATCAACAGATCAAGGCGGGCACCGTGCTGGCCAACTGGGATCCGCTGACCCGACCCATCATTACCGAATACGCCGGTCAGGTGAAGTTCGAGAATGTGGAAGAAGGTCTGACCGTGGCCAAGCAGGTCGACGAAGTGACCGGTCTATCCACCCTGGTGGTGATCGATCCGAAGCACCGTGGTTCTGCCAAGGTGGTGCGTCCGCAGGTCAAGCTGGCTGATGCCAACGGCCAGGAAGTCAAGATTCCTGGTACCGACCACGCGGTGACGATCGGCTTCCAGGTCGGCGCTCTGCTGCAGGTGCGTGATGGCCAGGAAGTGGGCCCCGGCGAAGTGCTGGCCCGTATTCCTATGGAAGGCCAGAAGACCCGCGACATTACCGGTGGTCTGCCACGTGTGGCCGAGCTGTTCGAAGCCCGTACGCCGAAGGACAAGGGCGCGCTGGCCGAGATGACCGGTACCGTGTCCTACGGTAAGGAAACCAAGGGCAAGGTGCGCCTGCAGATCACCGATCTGGAAGGCAAGGTCTGGGAAGAGCTGGTTCCAAAGGAACGCAACATCCTGGTGCACGAAGGCCAGGTGGTCAACAAGGGCGAGCTGATCGTCGACGGCCCAGCCGATCCGCAGGACATCCTGCGTCTGCTGGGTATCGAAGAGCTGTCGCGCTACATCGTTGACGAAGTGCAGGACGTGTACCGCTTGCAAGGCGTGAAGATCAACGACAAGCACATCGAGGTGATCGTTCGCCAGATGCTGCGCCGCGTGGTCATCGAAGCCCCAGGTGATACCTCCTACATCCAGGGTGAGCAGGTCGAGCGCTCCGAAGTGCTCAACACCAACGAAGCTGCACAGCGCGATGGCAAGATCCCAGCGGTCTACTCCAACGTGTTGCTGGGTATTACCAAGGCTTCGCTGTCGACCGACTCCTTCATCTCGGCCGCTTCCTTCCAGGAAACGACCCGCGTGCTGACCGAGGCTGCCATCATGGGCAAGCGCGACGAGCTGCGTGGCCTGAAGGAAAACGTCATCGTGGGTCGTCTGATCCCCGCTGGTACCGGTCTGGCTTACCACCAGGCACGCAAGGCCAAGGACGAGATGGACGAGGCCGAGCGCCGCGCCATCGCCGATGCAGAAGCGGCCGATCTGGCCGGTGTGTCGGAAGAAGCGGTGGCCGCTGCCGACAGCGCTGCAGACCCTGCTGCTGACTAAGCCGCCAATCCCTGACCGATACCTATCGGTCAGGTTGGGCTGAGCAAGACCCGTAATTTCGCGCCGCGGAATTACGGGTTTTTTAATGCCTGGCAGCCCGGCTGCTGACGCGCCCTGATGATGGCTCTGTGCAAAGTCCTCTGCTCCATTTCGTGTCTGAAGCAGGTCACTTTGCACAGCGTCTTTACCAGGCAGGCTCTGCACGCGCAGAGGCCTCCTGGGGCATATCGATTAGTATTCCTTTTGATCCGCAGCGGCACCCAGGCCATTGCACTCCTTCGGCATGAACCTCCCTTCCCGTCCACGACAACCCTCCCGGGCCGCCACAGCGCCCAACACCAACCAGGGCCCCAGCCTGTCCGCCCAGCTGCTGGCGGTGGCGCGCGCCTTGCAGGATGTGCGCCAGGGGCAATCTGCCCGCGCCGTGTTGGGCGGGGTAGAGCCCGCGCTGCGCGCCGGCGTGCAGGCCTTGCTGATGGATGTGCTGCGCGTGCTGGGCACCGCAGAAGCCGTGCGTGCCGAGCTGGCCCCGCGCAAGCCTGCCAGCGCGGTCGATGCCTTGCTGTGCACGGCGCTGGCCTTGCTGCTGCCCGAGGTGCCGCGCTACGACGCCTTCACCGTGGTGAACCAGGCGGTGGATGCGGCCAAGAAGCGCTCGGCCACCAAGTCGCAATCGGCCTTCATCAACGGCTGCCTGCGCAGCTTTTTGCGCGAGCGCGATGACCTGCTGCGCGCCGTGGCCCAGGAGCCGGTGGCGCAGTACAACCACCCGCAGTGGTGGCTGGGGCGCCTGCAAAAGGACTATCCGCAAGATTGGCAGGCCATTGTGGCGGCCAACAATGCGCAGGCGCCGATGGCCTTGCGCGTGAACCTGCAGCGCTGCAGCCGCGCCGATTACCTGGCGCTGCTGGATGAAGCGGGCATCGAGGCCGTGGTGGGCGTGGGCGAGGCCGGCCTGGTGCTGACGCGCGGCGTGCCGGTGGACCAGCTGCCGCAGTTTGCGCAGGGCTGGGTCTCGGTGCAGGACAGCGCCGCCCAGATGGCCGCGCCGCTGCTGCTCGATGGCTTGCAGCCGCACGATGGCCGCGCGCTGCATGTGCTCGATGCCTGCGCCGCGCCCGGCGGCAAGACCGCGCATCTGTTGGAAGCCGCCACGCCCCAGCGCCCCATCGACATGGTGGCGCTGGAGATCGATGCCAAGCGCGCCGAACGCATTGGCGATACCTTGGCGCGGCTGTCACTGCAGGCCGATGTGGTGGTGGCCAGCGGCAGCGAAGTGGCCAGCTGGCTGCCGGCGGTGCAAGCGCGCCACGGGTTGCAGCAATTTGATGCAATTTTGTTGGATGCGCCTTGCTCGGCCTCGGGCATCGTGCGCCGCCAGCCCGATGTGCGCTGGCTGCGCCGCGCCACCGACATCGCGCAGCTCGCCGCCATCCAGCGCCAGCTGCTCGAAGCCCTGTGGCCCCTGGTCGTGCCCGGCGGCCGGCTGCTGTACTGCACCTGCTCGGTCTTCCATGAAGAGGGCGAGGGCCAGGTGGCGCAGTTCCTCCGCCGCCACGCCGATGCCCAACGCCTGCCTGCGCCAGGGCATTTGTTGCCACAGTTGCGCGAGGCCGGTCACAATAGCCTGGGCAGCCTGGCGCGCGACCATGACGGTTTTTACTACGCGCTGCTGCACAAGCCGCTTCGTTGAGCCCGTCCGTATGCGATTGATCCACCATTTCCTCCTTGCGCTGATGCTGTGCTGTGCCGCAGCGGCACCGGCCATGGCGTCGGAGAATGAGAAAAAGGTCGAGCTGCAGCTGGTGCGCAATGCCGACGGTGCCTTTGCCACGGTGGCGCTGCAGTTTGCGCTGCCCGACCAGATCGAAGATGCCCTCAACAAAGGCGTGGCGCTGTACTTTGTGCAGGAGGCCGAGGTCATCTCCGAGCGCTGGTACTGGCGCGACAAGACCGTCAAGAAAACCGCCCGCTACCTGCGCGTGAGTTACCAGCCGCTGACCCGGCGCTGGCGCCTGCATGTCTCGAGCATGCCGCTGACCGACGCCGGCGCGGTGACCTCGCTGGGCCAGAGCTTTGACAGCCTCGAAGAAGTGATGCTCGTGGTCAAGCGCGTGCGCAACTGGAAGATCGCCAGCGCCGATGAGCTCGCAAGCGATGTGGACTACCTGGTCAAGTTCAGCTTCCGGCTCGACAGCAGCCAGCTGCCGCGCATCTTCCAGTTCGCGCCGTTCAGCAATGGCGGCCTGAACCTGCAGCTCAGAAGCCAGCTGCCGCTGCCCGAGGCGAGCGCGCCGTGAAAATCGAAAAGTCATCGTCGATGCGCGTGGCCTACACGCCCAGCCGTGCGCGCTGGTCGGTGATCGTTGGCCTGTCGGCGATGATCGGCATCGGCCTGGTGCTGCTCTTCCTGCTGTCTTTCGCCACCAACAACCGCGTGCTGTACGAGCGCTATTACGGCGTGCTGCTGGGCGTGAACATCGGCGTGGCCTGTGTGCTGAGCATGGTGGTGCTGTGGGGCGTAGTCATCCTGGTGCGGCGCCTTGTGGCTCGGCGCTTTGGCAGCAAGCTGCTGCTCAAGCTGGCTGCCACCTTTGCGCTGGTGGGCGTGCTGCCCGGCGTGGTGATCTATTTCGTCTCCTACCAGTTCGTCTCGCGCTCGATCGAGAGCTGGTTCGATGTCAAGGTCGAAGGCGCGCTGGACGCCGGGGTCAACCTCGCGCGCATCACGCTCGACACCACCTCCACGGCGATGGCCGAGCGCACCCGCACCGCCAGCAGCCAGCTGTCCCAGATATCGGATGCCGCATCGGGCCTCGTGCTCGAGCGCATCAAGGACCAGCTCGGCGCCGATGATGTGGTGCTGTGGTCGGCCAGCTCCCAGGCCATTGCCAGCACCGGCCAGTCGCGCTTTGTGCTCAACCCCGACAAGCCCTCGGCCGCGTTGCTGCGCACCGCCACCCAGCAGCAGCGCGCCTATCAGATCGATGGCCTCGAAGAGGTGGCCGACATCAACGGCGCCATCACCGGCGACCCGTCCAAGGTGCGCGTCAAAACCCTGGTGCAGGTCGCCAATGGCGATGTGGGGGTGATCCCCGACGGCCGCTTTTTGCAGGCCACCATGCCGCTGCCAGCGGCCTTGGTGGTCAACGCCCTCAAGGTGCAGGAGGCCAACCGCGAGTACCAGGAACGCGCGCTGGCGCGCGACGGCCTGCGCCGCATGTACATCGGCACGCTCACCTTGAGTCTGTTCCTGGCCGTTTTCGGCGCCGTGGTGCTGGCCGCCTTGCTGGGCAACCAGCTGGTGCGCCCGCTTTTGGTGCTGGCCGAAGGCGTGCGCGAGGTGGCATCGGGCAATCTGCGACCCAAACCGGTGCTGCCCAGCAAGGACGAGTTAAGCGGCCTGACCCGCTCGTTTGCCGAGATGACCCAGCAGCTGCTCGACGCGCGCCGTGCGGTCGAGCGCGGCATGCGCCAGACCGATGAGGCGCGGCAGAGCCTGCAGACCATTCTGGACAACCTTACCGCCGGCGTCATCGTGCTTGATGCCCAGGGCGTCATCCACTCCAGCAACCCCGGGGCCACCCGCATTCTGCGTGCGCCGCTGGCCGCCTTTGAAGGCCGCCCGCTGCGCGATCTGCCCGGCCTGCAGGCCTTTGCGCAAGAGGTGGACCGGCAGTTTGCCCGCCTGCACGATGTCACCGACGAGCACTACCTGGACCACTGGCAGCAGCCCTATGAGCTCCATGGCGACAGCCAGCTGCCCAACCAGAACAGCATCAACCTGGTGGCGCGCGGGGCCACCTTGCCCGACAACCGCCGCCTGCTGGTGTTTGACGACATCTCCGAAATCGTCTCGGCGCAGCGCGCCCAGGCCTGGGGCGAGGTGGCCAGGCGCCTGGCCCATGAGATCAAGAACCCGCTCACACCGATCCAGCTGTCGGCCGAGCGGCTGGAGATCAAGCTGGGCAACAAGCTCGAAGGCCAGGACCAGGCGATTTTGAAAAAGTCTGTCACCACCATCGTCGACCAGGTCGATGCGATGAAGCGCCTGGTCAACGAGTTCCGCGACTACGCCCGCCTGCCGGCCGCCGAGCTGCAGTCCATCGACCTCAATGCGCTGGTGATGGACGTGCTGCATTTATATGGCGCGGAAAATGCTGTCGTACCGGTGGAGGCGGAGCTGGACAGTGCGGCTCCACGTATCATGGGCGATGCGCAGCAGTTGCGGCAGGTCATCCATAACTTGCTGCAAAATGCGCAGGATGCAACGCAACAGGCCTGGGTGGGCAAGGAGGCATCAGCACCGGCGGTGCGGATCTCCACCCGGTTCAGTGGCAACAGCAAACGCGTGCGTTTGACAATTGCTGACTGCGGTTGCGGTTTTCCAGAACATATATTACAAAAGGCATTTGAGCCCTACGTGACGACCAAGCCCCGAGGTACCGGCCTGGGCCTGGCCGTCGTCAAAAAAATTGCGGACGAGCATGGCGCTCGCGTAGAAATCTCTAATCGAGTCGAGGGGGAAAAAATCTTAGGTGCCCAAGTGTCGTTATCATTCTCTATCGAAAAAGAGTTGATGATTTGAAATAACTCTCACACCTGCTGCACTGGATTTTCAAAAAATATGGCAAATATTCTGGTTGTCGATGACGAATTGGGAATTCGGGATCTCCTGTCGGAGATCTTGAACGATGAAGGCCACAGCGTGGACGTTGCGGAGAACGCCACACAGGCGCGCTTGGCCCGCAACGAAAGCGGCTACGACCTGGTGCTGCTCGACATCTGGATGCCCGACACCGATGGTGTGTCGCTGCTCAAAGAGTGGTCGATGACCGGCCTGCTCACGATGCCCGTGATCATGATGAGTGGCCACGCCACCATTGATACCGCCGTCGAAGCAACGCGCATTGGCGCGTTCTCTTTTTTGGAAAAGCCCATCACGATGCAAAAGCTGCTCAAGGCAGTAGAGCAGGGCTTGCAGCGCAATGTGCCCGCGCCCGCCGCAGCCCCGGCGGCTGCCGTACCGGGCAAGGTGGTGCCAACTTTCACCCCCACAGGCTACAGCGCCCCGGTGGTTGCCACCGTGGCCACCGCAGCTGCAGCGGACGCCGCGCCCAATGCCCACCAGGGCTTTGATCTGGACCGGCCGCTGCGCGAGGCACGGGACGGCTTCGAGAAGGCCTACTTCGAATTTCACCTGGCGCGCGAAGGCGGCTCGATGACCCGCGTGGCCGAGAAGACCGGCCTGGAGCGCACCCACCTCTACCGCAAGCTGCGTCAGCTGGGCGTGGACCTGAGCCGCAATAAAAAGAACTGATTTCAGTTTTTTGAAAAAGCGCCCTTTTTTTCGGGCTATAATTCAACTCGTGGGCCCGGTAGCTCAGTTGGTAGAGCAGCGGATTGAAAATCCGCGTGTCCGTGGTTCGATTCCGCGCCAGGCCACCACAAAACAACAAGCCTCTGCACCAGTGATGGTGCAGAGGCTTTCTTGTATCTGCACATGCATCGCATGTGCAGCAATTCCCCCAAATTTCCGAACGGGCGCGCGGCGCAGGCTATAATGCTAGCTTGTGTTGGCCCGGTAGCTCAGTTGGTAGAGCAGCGGATTGAAAATCCGCGTGTCCGTGGTTCGATTCCGCGCCAGGCCACCAAACGCATTCCCAAGCCCATCCTCTGTGATGGGCTTTTGTGCGTCTGGTGCGGGCTCAGCGGCTGGGCGGCGCCGTGCCGGCAGCTCGGTCAAGCAGCACTTGCTTGAGCCCTGCCGGGTAGAGCGCCGGGCCGCCCGGGGCATCGAGCGCCGCCAGGTCAAACCAGCGCGCTGTGCACAGGGTGCCGCTGTCTTCGTGAAAGCAGATGTGGTCCAGGTGCGCAAAGGGCGCTGCATCAAACACGACATTGGCGATAAACAGCACCTCGTGGCCTACCGCCCCGTGGTGCGTGTAGAGGTTCTCCATCACGATGGGTGGTCCCTGGACTTGCGCTTCCACGCCCAGCTCTTCCAGGAACTCGCGTTGCAGCGCTGCCTGCCAGCGCTCGCCAAACTCCACGCCGCCGCCAAGGGGGCGCACCCCTGTCAGGCGGCCCGCATCATCCATGACCTCGGTCGCCAGCAATTGGCCATTGCGCCAGTGCAGGCCAAGGGCTTTGACTTTGATGTGCTGGGGTGGGCGCCATGGGGTGGTTGCCGTCATGCTTGCTTCTATAAAAGTAGGTTGTTAGTGGTGGCCGCTGCGTGCGCGCATACGCTCACACAGTTGCTGTATGACTCCGGTCACCAGCGCGTGGTCGGCTGGCTCCAACTCAGCAAGCCATTCACTGATCTGCATGGCTTGCTGATCAGGGGTGGCTGCGCGTTCGCTGACCAGGTCACTGATATGCACCTGCAGCGCTGCCGCGAGGCTCTCTAGCGTTTGCAGCGAGGGCGTTGATTTTCCGCATTCGAGGCGGTCAATGGCCTCGGGCTCGACCTGCAGGCGGTATGCCAAATCTGCTTGCGACCAGTTGCGTGATTGTCTGAGTTCTGCAATGCGATTTCCAACTCGCTTGGTGATGGACTCTCTCTTTTTCGCCATATTCGTTCAACTCCCATTCGCCCCACCTTCAAGCGCAAGAAGAGAAGGGGGCAGGGCACGAGTTTCAGGAGTTCTTCAAATGCTGTCGTCACGAAATACGTGACAACAAACAGGCGCGTTGATGGCACAGTCCGGTGGAGTCAATGGGCGCTGCGTTCTGCTGCCGGACTAAGGTTTTTGTCTACTGTGCGATGCGAGGGTGCCGCGATGTCGATGATGGATACGCCCTCTCAACCACCAGGTGAACGCAGCCGCTCACAAAGCTGCTGCACGATACCGGTCACAAAGGCGCGGTCGGCCGGTTCCAGCTCGGAGAGCCAGGCGCTGATCCGCATGGCCTGGTCATCGGGGGCGGTGGAGCTGTGGGCGAGCAGATCGGCGATGCCCACGCGCAGTACCGAGGCAAGGCTTTCGAGCGTATGCAGTGAGGGCACGGAGGCCCCGCGTTCAAAGCGGCTGATGGTCTCGGGCTCCACCTGCAGGCGCTCTGCCAGTTGCGCCTGCGTCCATTGGCGCGACTTGCGCAGCTGGGCAATGCGCTGGCCCAGCAGTTGGGCCAGGGGCTTCTCGGCAAGCTTCTTATTGATCATATCTGTCTAGTTCAAATCCAACAGTTATGGTTGTGTGCCGGTGTGGAATGGGCCAGAATGCAATATGTGGAATCCAATGTAATTTCGCTATATATGGTGCGGCCGCCGGGCGCTGCCATGCGGCGATGCAGACCCGGATCCATGGCATCCGAGCATTCACACCACCCAATGAAAGGAAGTCAGCGCCATGCAGCAGGTCCGGCCGCAGAAGCGACATAGCCCAGCCGCCGATGGGAGGGCAGGCAGCGACGGTGCGATACAGACCGGCACCACCGCGGCAAGGCCTGCTCCCGGCGTGGCGGCGGCCCCCGTGCGCCGCCGGTGGGGCGCGATACAGATAGGCATTTGCGTGCTGTTCTTTGTGGAAGGTCTGTGGGGCCTGTACCTGGTGGGCTGGCCGGCGCTGAGCCTGTGCGTTCTGGGGGCGATGTACATGGCCAAGGTGGCCAGGCGCCATGGGGCGCCGCAAGGCAGCGGTAAGCGCTAAGCCCTCCACGCCCTCCGAATGAGGCGGTTGTTGGCACTGGGCATCACCAACCACAGCGATGGCGGCAGGAAAAAAGGCATGCGGACATGCTGCTCTGTGTATAAGACATGTCAACAAATCTAATTTCAGTGGCGCCTGTAATATTTTGCAAGGCCAAAGGGATACGATGGTTACAGATGACTACATCACCATCCCCACCGCCTGACCGGCCTGATAAGCCGCTCCAGGATCTTCTGCCGCCAGATCTATGGAAGCTGCTGGCCAGGCACGACATCACCACGCTGGCCCAGGTCGACGCACTGTATCCGGCCAAGCTGCTGAAAATCCACTACCTGGGGCCGGTGCGTTTTCGGCAGATCGAGGCGCTGCTTTTTCCGGGGCGGCGCTATGAGGTGCCTGTGCTGGCACCGATCGAGACAGAAGATCTGGATGGGACCTCGCTAGAAGGCCTGGTGTCCCGGCGCGTATTGATCACCCTGCGCCGGCATGGCATCAAGACCGTGCAGCAGCTGGTCGCCGCCTATCCCCGGCGCCTGGTGGAGATAACGGGCTTTGGTATCAAGGCGCTGCGCGAAGTGGAGGCCACGTTTTTTGATGGGCAGCGCTTTGAGCCGATGAAATCAAGAAAAACCATAAGTAACACAATTAAGCAAAGATGATTATGATTTCATAAATATGGCAAATGGTTCAGAGATCCACCCCTCCACTTCACTAGACGGGAAGCTGCCTGCGCCATTGGTACGGATTCTGGTGCACCACGGCATCGATAGCGTCGAGGCGGTGCGCAAGGCCTACCCGCTGGGGCTGCTCGCGATCAAGGGCATTGGTCTGCTGCGGCTGCGCAAGATCGAAAAGGCCTTTTTGCCTGGCCAGTCCTATGTTCCCATGCACTCGAGGCCCAAGCTGCCCTTTGTCTCCGGCTCTTGCCTCAATGGCTCGCTGCCCGTGGCCATTGTCCGGGCACTGGCGCGCGGTGACATCACCACCCCCGAGCAACTGCGCCAGGCCTACCCGCATGAACTGCTCAAGATCCGCTCGCTGGGCGAGGGCTCGCTGCGCGAGATTGAACGGGTCTACTTCCCAGGCCAGCGCTACGTGCCGCCAGGCAACGGAAAAATCCGCTAATCGGGCGGTTGTCCATGTTGTCCTATCCGTAGCTAGGTGCATCGGATTTGGTTATGCGGTGCCAGGGGTGCCGCAGGCGCCGCCCGTAATATTCACGGAAGACTTTCAAAATATTTCGCCCGCCACCAGCGGGGATATTCTGACGGATTATGTGGGTGTAACGGGCCAAACCTATACGGCCGCTCCGTCTTGGCTCACAGGCTGCAACGGGCTGATGTCCTCGGCAGACCAGCCGGTTGCGGGAGCGGATGGCCAGACGGCCAGCTGTGGCACCCAGGAGGCCTGGAATGTCACCCAGCAGTTGGCACAGGCGCTTGGCGCCTTCAAGGGCCAGGCCGCCCCCGCGACCAATTTCGCCGTGTCGGCCTATACCTCCAACAATCCTGGCGCGGGCAATGTGGAGTTTGAAACGGCGACGCCCCTGACGCTGCCGATCCCCAGCCGCTTTATCGCCGTGGGTATCGATGTGGCTGCCGCCAACTGCTACCGGGCCCCCGCGCCGCAGTTGCAGTTTGCTTTGCTCGATGAAGGCACCCCAGTTGCTGCCGGTGGTCAGATCAATGGATGTGGCGGCACGTTGCAGGACATGCCAGCGCTGGGCGCTGCTGGCGCCGCGACGGCGGGGCAAGGTGCACGGGTGGGCACCAATACCAGTGGCGGTGTACTGGTCAACAGCGCCTCGGTCGGCATCCGCATGACCAATGCCAATGGCAGTGGCGGCGGTAATGACCATGCCTTTGACAATATCCAGTTGCTGGACGTCAGCCCGACCCTGGACAAATCGTTCAGCCCGGCGACCCAGCCAGTAGGCGGCGTGAGCGTGCTGACCTTCACGGTCACCAATACGACGGAGCTGGGCGCCAAGGCCGGCTGGTCGTTTACCGACAACCTGCCTGCAGGCCTGGTGGTAGCGCCCACACCTGCAACTGCTACGACCTGCCCCAGCGGCGTCGTGACGGCAGCAGCCGGTGCCACCAGCATCGATGTGACCGGCAATCTGGCCGATGCGATGGAGTCCTGCACGGTGTCCGTCAACGTCACATCTGCCACTGCTGGCGCCTATGCCAATGGGCCTGACAACATTGAATCGGCGGGCTTGAACCCACCGCAGGTGTCCACCGTGACCTTCACTGCGCCCAGCACGCCATCCACCCCAACACCGGTTCCCGCCAATGCACCTTGGGGCGTGCTGCTGCTGTCGGCCTTGGTCGCAGGCTTTGCCAGCCTGCGCGCCGCTCGCAACCGCGCCTGATCTGGCGCGCTGCGACAGCGCAGCACCGGGTTGGGTCCCGCCACCAAGGCACAAGGCCTGGGTTCAGCACCATGCCGAACCCAGGCCTTTTTTTGATAGTGGGGCGCTGTACCACTGTCAGTGGCACGCGCTGCCATCATCTCAGCGGCGTTGCGCGCGTCGCAGCACCAGCATGCCCATCAGCGCCATCGCCACGGCCATCAGCAGCAGCTTGATGGTGTCCAGCGCAGGCACTGCAGCGGGCACAGCAGGCGCCGTGCGCACCAGCGTGTTGACGAAGGAGGCCGTGTTGCCATTGGCTGCGGTGACCAGCGTCACTGGCGCGGGCAGGCTGGTGCTCCAGGTGTAGCCTGCTGGCGCCTCGGGCATGGTGGGCGCTTCGCTCACGGTGCAGCTGGCGCCCTGGGGCACGTTGGTGATGGCGATGGCGCCTGCGTTGCTGCCGCTCAAGCCCACCGCCGTAGTAAAGCTGCCGTCTGCACCGCAGTTGGCGCTAAAGCTGAAGCTGCCGCTGATGCCCGCTGCCGGGCCGCCGGCCACGGTCTTGCTGATCGTGATATCAGTGTTGGCGCGTGCCAAGGTGTTGACCAGCTGCGCGCTATTGGCCGCTGGGGGCGCTGCCATCGTGACGGAGACGCTGGGCGCAGGGTCTTCCACCCAGAGATGGTTGGCGGGCGGCGTGGGGCGCGTGCCCTCGGTCACCACGCAGCTGCCGCTGGCGATCACCGGCGTGATGGAGACGCTGCCGGTGGTGGCCGTGTCCAGCGTGATCGAGGTGTTGATCGCTGGCGCGACCACGCCATCGCTGCCGGTGCAGACCACCGAGACCGGGAAGCTGCTGCCCGTCAGATCCACGGGCGTGACGTTGGCGGGCCAGACCACCTGCTTGGAGATGGCAAGCTGCGCGGCATGGCAGGCGAGTGTTGCGGTGGCTGGCGTATTGACCTGGCCGGTGGGCGAGACAAAGTCGGTACCCGGCGTGATGGTGTTGGTCACCGATGGGGTGCTGATGCATGCCTGGCGGCCGGCATCGGTGTTGGGCCATTGCACGGGCACGGTGATGGTGCAACCGCCGGAAGGGATGGTAAAGCCGTTGTTGCTGATGACGCTGGAATCCACGGCAGCACTGAGGTTGCCTGCTGTGCAGGTGTTGCCCACCGCG
Organism: Comamonas sp. 23; assembly: GCF_049601575.1. Lineage (NCBI taxonomy): Bacteria > Pseudomonadati > Pseudomonadota > Betaproteobacteria > Burkholderiales > Comamonadaceae > Comamonas > Comamonas sp. 23. Next base: position 665,421 of record NZ_CP187127.1, read on the forward strand.
CCTGCAGCCACTACCAAAGGCGCGGGTAGGTTGTCGGTCAGGTTAACGTTGGTGATGGGGTTGGGTGTGCCGTTGGACAAGGTGATGGTCAGCAGCGTGTTGTTATCGCTGCCGCCCAGATAGACATCCGCCCTGTCAAAGCTCTTGCTGACCTTGGGCAGGCCGCAGGCACCGGTCTCGGAGGTGGCGGCGCTCAGGAAGGCAGGAGCGATTTTTCCTTGGTTGGCAGCCCATGGCGCAGCGTCAAATAACGAGATGTCGACCACGGCAAACACGCAAGCGCCTCGGCCTGCATTGGACTGGGCTGTCGGAATCAGCAGGCCATAGACGTTGTCCCATGGCGCAGATCCTGTCGGTGGGAGAGCGCCCCCGGGTACATACAGTGCATTGTTGGCAGGTACGTTATTGATATAGGTGTAGTAGCCCCCTTGCAAAGGGTTCAGCGCTGCAAAAGAGCTTGCATAGGGCGAGTTGGTGTTCAGTGAGAAGGCTTGAAATCCATTGACCGTGGCGCCCAAGGTAAAACTTGCCTGGGCACCGGCGTTTAGCGTAGCCACCATCCTTCTCGCATTGCCGCTATTTTGTCCCTCACAGCATCCATCGACAAAGAACACTATGGAATTGGCCCAGCGGTTGGCGACTGCATTTTGCAGAACGGCCCAATTGGTATCGTCGATCGAGCGGTAGGTGCCAGCGACAATCACGATGTCGTAAGGGCCAGGAGCATCGGTGAACGTGGTCGCCGAGATCGCATTGGCATTGCCCAGCACGGACATTCGAGTGAGGTCACTGGTGCTGGCGAGTTGGGAAGAGAACTCGTTTTGCAGGTTGGTATATGCGCGGATTGCATCATCCTGCTCTGCATTGGGCCCTGCAATATTGGTCGTTAGCAGCAACACCTTTTGCGCCAGGGCATGCTTCGCGCCGAAGCTCAACAAAAAAGCTGCCAGCAGCAGCCTGAAAAACATCAATGGATTGGTCATGTCTCTTCCCATGGAATCTGCTCAGCCACAAAACGCAGCACATAGCCTCATCCAGCAATGTAACTAGTAGATGCTATATGTATCAATATGAATCATAAACCAGGCGTGTAATGGCCGATGCAGGCACTCGACAAAGCCATGCATGGACCTTCAATCCAGGTAATGTATTGATTAATTAAATGGGAATGTACTGTCTATTGATGATTGGGCGTGTATGTTTTTGCCCGACTGCAGCGCGAATGCAGCAAACAATTGTCAGCCCAGAGGCAGCCTTCACTGCCGCCTGTGTGCTTTCTTGATTGCTATCAAAAGTGGAGCGTTTTAAGGTTGGGTGCGCCCATCACACTCTGGCTGCCCAGACCCCGGCCGGGCTGCTGGCCCATGGGCCACAGCGATGGGGCTGGCGCAGCGCCTTAAAACTCCAGGTTATCGATCAGCCGCGTGCTGCCCAGGCGTGCCGCGCCCAGCGCCACCAGCGGCGCGCTGGCCAGCTCGCCTTCGGCGGGCGCCAGCAGGTTGTGGCGCTGGCGCACGGTCAGGTAATCGGGCTCCCAGCCCAGGGCCCGCAACGACTGCATGGCCTGGGTTTCGAGCTCCGGCAGGTTGGCGGGCGCGTTGCGGGCGGCAGCGGCCAGCGCCTTCAATGCTTGGGACAGGGCCATGGCCTGCTGGCGCTCGGCCGCGCTCAGGTAGCCATTGCGCGAGCTCAGCGCCAGGCCGTCGTCGGCGCGCGCGGTGGGGCAGCCGATGATCTCGATGGGCAGCGCAAACTGCGCCACCATGCGGCGGATGACCATCAGCTGCTGGTAGTCCTTCCAGCCAAAAATGGCCGCGCCCCCGCCGGTGCTGGCAAATACGCAGCTGAACAGCTTCATCACGACGGTGCAGACCCCGGTGAAAAAGCCGGGGCGGAACTCGCCTTCCAGAATGTCGGCCAGTGCTGGGTCGGGCTGCACCTTGAACAGCTGGGGCTCGGGGTACAGGTCCTTCTCGCGCGGGGCAAACAGGATGTCGCAGCCGGCCGCCTGCAACTGGGCGCAGTCGCCCTCCCAGGTGCGGGGGTAGCTGTCGAAATCCTCGGTCGGCAGGAACTGCAGGCGGTTGACGAAGATGCTGGCCACCGTCACCGCGCCATGGCGTTTGGCCTCATGCACCAGCGAGATATGGCCTGCATGCAGATTGCCCATGGTGGGCACAAAGGCGGGCCGGCCGCGCTCGGCCAGGGCTTGTCGGAGTTCTGCGATGGTATGGGTGACTTGCATGGTGGGCATGGGCGTTGCCAGCGGTGGTGCAGGGAGCGCAGAGCATAGCAGCACGCCGATGGGCTTTGTATAGGGCTATTAGAACCTGTTCAAAGTCTCTACGCAGCCGCGTTGGAGTGCAATCGGGATGAGTTCGAAGGGATGGAACGCAGCTTGCACCGGGGTGCAAGCCAGGGCCAGCGCGCAGAAATCGCCCGATTTCACTCCAACCCTTAGGGGGACAGTGGCTTTGCGCTGCCCGGGAAGGGGCGCCCGGCGAGGGCCGCCCGGGCAGGGGCGGTCTGCGTCGTTGCAAATCCTCGCAATAGCTGGGCTATTGCTGCGGTATTGCGCGGCTGGGCGCCCCCCCCCCCCCCCCCTCGCATCCCATCCCGCAAAGACACTGTCGCGGCGCGAGGAGACTTTGAACAGGTTCTTAAGGGGTTATGGTTTGCCTGCGGTCGCTGCATGCGCTTGCCCTATAATTTTCCGGTCGCGGCGCGCAAAGACCGTTCTTGCAGCGCACGCCTGGGTCAACCGACTCCGTGTCAGGCCAGTCGCATTTGGGCCTCTGCATCCGCTAGGGTACAGAGGCTTTTCCCTTTTTATACCGGCACCGGATCTGCATTTTTGCAACCGGCATGCCTTGATTTTTTCGTCCGATTCCCGCGTCGGATCTGGTCTTTATGTCATCTGCATCCGCCATCTTGGGCATTGATTTCGGCACTTCCAATTCGGCCATGGCGTTCAAGGCCGACTTGGCTGCGCCCGGGCCCTCGACACTCCTGCAGGCCGAGGGCGCCGCGCAAGCGATGCCGACGGCCGTGTTCTTTAACACCGAGGACCACAGCACCCACTATGGGCGCGACGCCGTCTCGCGCTATCTGGAAGGCACTGAAGGGCGGCTGATGCGCTCGCTCAAAAGCCTGCTGGGCAGCGCGCTGATGCAGGAGAAAACGGTGGTGCACGGCAAGCTGGTGGCCTACCAGGACATCGTGGCGCTGTTTGTGCAGCAGCTGGCCGCTACGGCCGAGCGCCAGATGGGCCATCTGCCCAGCACCGTCGTCATGGGCCGGCCGGTGCATTTTGTTGACGAGGACGCGGGGCGTGACCAGGCGGCGCAAACGGCCTTGCAGCATGCCGCGCAGGCAGCAGGCTTCAAGGATGTGCGCTTCCAGCTGGAGCCGATTGCCGCAGCGCTGGACTATGAGCAGCGCATTGCCAATGAGGCGCTGGTGCTGGTGGTCGACATCGGCGGCGGTACCTCGGACTTCACCGTGGTGCGCCTGGGCCCCGAGCGCCGCAACAAGCCCGAGCGCAGCAGCGATATTCTGGCCACCACCGGTGTACACATTGGCGGCACCGATTTTGACCGGCGCCTGAGCCTGATGGCGGCCATGCCGCTGTTGGGCCTGCAGCATGTGGGGCCCAGCGGGCGCGAGGTGCCCAGCGCGGTCTTCCATGACCTCTCCACCTGGCACCTGATCCAGTGGCTGTACAGCCCGCAGCGCCAGCGCGAGGTGCAGGCGCTGCGCAGCAGCTACAGCGATACGGCTCTGCATGACCGGCTGGTGCGGCTCTTGCAAGAGCACTGGGGCCACCGCCTGGCCAATGCGGTCGAGGAAACCAAGATCGGCCTGTCCAACCACCAGCGCGTGCAAAAGCTGGAAGTCGATTGGCTGGAGCCGGGCCTGAGCCCCGAGGTCTGGCCCGACGATCTGCAGCAATGCCTGCAGGCATTGCTGGCCCAGGTGGCGCAGTGCGCGCTGGACTGTGTGCAGGCCGCCGGCCTGCAGCAGGGGCAGATCGATGCGATCTACCTGACCGGCGGTTCATCGGCCTTGCAGCCGCTGCGCGCGGCGCTGGCGCAGGCTTTTCCCGATACCCCGCAGGTCGAGGGCGATCTGTTCGGCGGTGTGGCGGCGGGCCTGGTGCACGGCCAGGCGCTTTAAACCTCAGCGCAGCAGCGGCGATCAGTCGTCGCCTTGCTCGGCATCGCGCTTCCAGGCGAGTGCCGTGTCATATAGCGCATTGCGCGGCGCGCCGGTGATGTCGGCGGCCAGCTTGACGGCGGTCTTGGTCGGCAGCTCGGCCAGCAGCAGCGCCAGCACGCGGTGGGCATCGGCCAGGCCATCGGTTTGCACCGCCTGCGGGTGCAGCAGCAGTGCAAACTCGCCCTTGCTGCGGTGCGGGTCGGCCGCCAGCCAGCCGGGCACATCGGCCGCAGCCATGGTGGCAATGTCTTCAAACTGCTTGGTCAGCTCGCGGCCCAAGGTCACGGGCCGCTCCTGCAGCACGGCCAGCGCCTGGGCCAGGTCGGCAATGCGGTGGGGGGCCTCCAGCAGCACGAGGGTGCGCGGGTCTTGCGCCAGTTGGGCGACGGCCTGCTGGCGCTCCTGCGCCTTGGTGGGCAGAAAACCGATAAATGCAAAGCCGCTGCTGGCGCCTTCACCGGCCACCGCACCGGCGGCACTGACCAGCGCGGTCACGCTGCTGGCGCCGGGCAGGGGGCTCACGCGCAGGCCCGCGCGCGCCACAGCGGCGGCCAGGCGCGCGCCCGGGTCGCTGACGCCGGGCGTGCCGGCATCGCTCACATAGGCAATGCGCTGGCCTTGCTGCAGGCGGTGGATGACCTGCTCGGCCGCCTCGGCCTCGTTGTGTTGGTGCAGCGCAATCAGCTGGCCGCCCGACTTGCCAACGCCATAGGCGCGTAGCATGCTGTGGGTGTGGCGGGTGTCCTCGCAGGCGACGGCATCGGCCAGCTCCAGCACATGCAGCGCGCGCAGGGTGATGTCGGCCAGGTTGCCGATGGGCGTGGCCACCACATACAGGGTGGAGGCAGGGTAGTGCTGGGTGCCGGCGGCAGCCTGGGCTGCTTGCAAAGCGGAGGTGAAAGATGCAGACACCGTGGAAGATCCTTGAAAAATGGCGCGGCCAGGGCCCGTCTGCTGCATCGCCCGGCGCCACCAGCGAAGGGGCAGACAACAGCAAGCTGCGTGGCCAGCAGGCAGAAGATGCCGCGCTCCATTATCTCCAACAACAGGGGCTGCGCCTTTTGGCGCGCAATTACCGCACGCCCGGGCGCGGCGGCGGCGAGATCGATCTGGTGATGCAGGAGCGCGATGGCACCGTCGTGTTTGTCGAGGTGCGCCAGCGCCAGCACAGCGGCTTTGGCGGTGCGGGCGGCAGCATTGGCAGCACCAAGCAGCGGCGCATTATCCTCGCCGCCCGCCACTACCTGGCCAGCCTGCGCCAGCAGCCGGCCTGCCGCTTCGATGCGGTGCTGGTCGAGCAGGAGATCGTCTGGCTGCGGGCGGCCTTTGATGTGCCAGAAGGGGGCTAGGGCCCTCTGCAAAATTCGCTGCTTGGTCTGAACGCGGGCTCGTGCGATTCGCGCCCATCCCATGGGGCGAGGGTGGTGCAAAGGGCCCTGAAGCGCGCAGTTGCTGGGCTTTGCATGCGCATGGAGACTGAGAAAAGTCATCATCCCGACCCAAGGGGGAAACCGGCCAAGGTTATCATCGGGCCTCCATGCTTGAGCAACACATCCAACAGCACTTTATCGATAGCGCCGATCTCCACTACCAGGTGTCACAGGAGATGAGCGAAAGCGTCGCCAGCGCGGTCTACGCGCTGCTCGCCTGTGTGACCAGCGGCAACAAGGTGATGTGTTGCGGCAATGGCCTGTCCTGGGCGCAGGCGGCGCAATTTGCCGCCATGTGCGTCAGCGGCATGGAGCGCGAGCGCCCCGAGCTGGCGGCCCTGGTGCTAGACAACGATGCACTGGCGCAGGCCCAGCTGGGCAGCAGCCTCACGCCCGAAGGCCTGCCGCAGGCGCTGGCGCGCCAGGTGCGAACTTTGGGCCAGCCTGGCGATCTACTGCTGGTCATCAGTGCCGATGGCCATGACAGGGCCCTGTTGGGTGCGATCGAGGCGGCGCATGAGCGCGACATGTCGGCCGTGGTGCTGACCGGTCGCACCGGCGGCCTGCTGGCCAATGCCTTGAGCGAAACCGATGTACTGATGCGCGTGCCGCATGACCGCAGCACCCGCGTGCGCGAGGTGCACCAGCTGGTGCTGCACTGTCTGATTGACGGAATCGATACCCAATTGTTAGGAGAAGAGGAATGATGCCTGTGTCTTGGAAGCGATTGACCCTGTGTCTGGTGGCGACCGGCGCCGTCGCTGGGGCCGTGTCCGGCTGCGTTCCGCTGGTGATCGGCGGCGCTGCCGTCGGCGGCACGGTGATGGCGATCGACCGCCGCACCGCCGGCATCCAGGTGGAGGACGAGAGCATTGAGATGCGCGTGGCCAGCGCCATCCGCGAGCGTGCCGGCAATGACGGGCATATCAATGTCACCAGCTACAACCGCCAGGTGCTGCTGACCGGTGAGGCGCCCAACGAGGCCTTCAAGCAAAAGGCCGAAGAGGCCGCCAAAACCGCGCAGAATGTGCGCTCCGTCGTCAACGACGTGGGCGTGATGTTCAACTCCAGCCTGTCGCAGCGTTCGACCGATACCCTCATCACCGGCAAGGTGCGCGCGAGCATCATCGACGCCAAGGACCTGAGCTCCAGCGCCATCAAGGTGGTGACCGAGCGCAATGTGGTCTACCTGATGGGCCGGGTGACCGAGCGCGAATCCAAGCGTGCGGCCGAAATCGCACGGGGCGTGGCCAATGTGCAAAAGGTGGTGCGCGTGTTCGAGGTGATCAGCGAGGAAGAGCTCAAGTCGCTCAGCAACAACCGCAGCACCGGCAATGCCGCCCCGGTTGTCAACGACAGCAGCGCATCGGCCATCACCACCCAGCCTGCGACCGTGGTGCCCGCACCGGCAGCGCCTGCGGCAGCGCCGGTGTCAACGGGCGTGACCACCTCGCCGGTCAACACCACGCCGGTGCAACCGCTCAATGATGGTTTCACGACCAAGCCCTGATCTGCACAGATCCTCCAGCAAAAAGGCCGCATCAGCGGCCTTTTTGCATAGGGTGATCCGTATCAGGCCTTCTTGCCCAGGCGGGTGATCAGGCTGGACGTATCCCAGCGGTTGCCGCCCGATTGCTGCACATCGGCATAGAACTGGTCGACCAGGGCCGTGAGCGGCAGGCGCGAGCCGTTGCGCTTGGCCTCGTCGAGCACCAGGCCCAGGTCCTTGCGCATCCAGTCCACGGCAAAGCCAAAGTCGAACTTGCCCTCGACCATGGTCTTGCCCCGGTTTTCCATCTGCCAGCTTTGCGCTGCGCCCTTGCTCACCACGTCCAGCACCTGGGGCATGTCCAGGCCGGCATTCATGCCAAAGGCAATCGCCTCGGACAGGCCTTGCACGACACCGGCGATGCAGATCTGGTTGACCATCTTGGCCAGCTGGCCCGCACCGCTGCTGCCCAGCAAGGTGAAGGCGCGCGAGAAAGCCATGGCCACCGGCTTGACGGTGTTGAACACGGCCTCATCGCCACCGCACATGACGGTGAGCTGGCCGTTGACGGCCCCGGCCTGGCCGCCGGAGACGGGCGCATCGATAAAGTGCAGGCCCTGGGCCTGGGCCGCGGCATAAAGTTCACGGGCCACATTGGCCGAGGCGGTGGTGTGGTCGACAAAGATGGCGCCGGGCTTCATGCCGGCCAGCGCGCCATCGGCGCCCAATACGACCGAGCGCAGGTCATCGTCATTGCCCACGCAGCAGAACACGATATCGGCGCCGGCAACGGCCTCGCGCGGCGTGGCCGCATGGCGGGGCGCCTTGGAGCTGGCAAATTCGTCGCACCAGCCTTGCGCCTTTTGCGCGGTGCGGTTGTAGACGGTGACCGCGTGCCCGGCCTGGGCCAGGTGGCCCGCCATGGGGTAGCCCATGACGCCCAGGCCCAAAAAGGCGACGTTCAGGGAAGGGGTGCTGTCATAGCTGCGTGCTTGAATACTCGATGCCATTGCGGTGACTCCAAAAAGAGCGGCACCCAAGGCGGGCCTGGGTGCCGTGTCGCTGAAAACCCAAAACGCTGACAGCTTAAACGATTGTCAGGTGCTCCGTGCCCTCGGCCAGGTCACTGCGCTTGGCGCGCTGGCTGCCCAGCTTGATCTGCAGGCGCAGGTCGTTGACCGAGTCGGCGTTGCGCAGCGCGTCTTCGTAGGTGATCATGTTGGCCTCGTAGAGGTCAAACAGCGCCTGGTCAAAGGTCTGCATGCCCAGGTTGCGGCTTTTCTTCATGATCTCCTTGATCTCGCCCACTTCGCCCTTGAAGATCATGTCGGAGATCAGCGGCGAGTTGAGCATTACCTCGACGGCGGCGACGCGGCCCTTGCTGTCCTGCTTGCTCAAAAGGCGCTGCGACACCAGGCCGCGCAGGTTGAGCGACAGGTCCATCAGCAGCTGCGCGCGGCGCTCTTCGGGGAAGAAGTTGATGATCCGGTCGAGCGCCTGGTTGGCGCTGTTGGCGTGCAGGGTGGCCAGGCACAGGTGACCGGTTTCGGCAAAGGCCACCGCGTGCTCCATGGTTTCGCGGTCGCGGATTTCGCCCATCAGGATGACGTCGGGCGCCTGGCGCAAGGTGTTTTTCAGCGCCGCTTCCCAGTTGTCGGTGTCCAGGCCCACTTCGCGCTGGGTCACGATGCAGTTCTTGTGCGGGTGGACAAATTCCACCGGGTCTTCGACGGTGATGATGTGGCCGTAGGAGTTTTCGTTGCGCCAGTCGACCATCGCCGCCAAGGTGGTGGACTTGCCCGAGCCGGTGGCGCCCACCATGATGCACAGGCCGCGCTTGGTCATCGCCAGGTCCTTGAGCACCTGGGGCACGCCCAGGCCGTCAATCGTTGGCAGGGTCAATGGAATGGTCCGCAGTACCAGACCCACATGGCCTTGCTGCATGAAGGCATTGACCCGGAAGCGCCCGATGCCCGAGGGCGAGATCGCGAAATTGCATTCCTTGGTCTTTTCGAACTCGGCGACCTGCTTGTCGCTCATGATCGAGCGGGCCAGCGTCAGCGAGTGGGTGGGCGACAGCGGCTGGCTGGAGACCTTGGTGACCTTGCCATCGATCTTGATGGCCGGCGGAAAGTCAGCGGTGATGAACAAATCGCTGCCATTGCGCTGCACCATCAGCTTCAACAGGTCGTTGATGAACTTACTGGCCTGATCCCGTTCCATGACAATCCTCTCTGCGCTCCGTTATTGTTGCGGATGCAGCAGAAGCGCCCTGGGAACGGCCGCCCTGAGGGGCTCAGGGTTCGATCCGGGCGCTGGTCTGCCGCAGCCGCGTGGAGAGTTTGCGCGTGAACAGGGCCAGCAAATAGGCGGCCGTGGACGCGTCCAACTCCATCATGGCATCCAGTGTATCGGCCTTCAGCACGGCCAGTGCACAGTCGGTGGTGGTGGTGCACGAAGAAAAACGCGGACTGCTGTCAAACAGAGACATTTCGCCCAGCACTTCGCCGGGGTGGGTGTCGGCCAGGTGCACGCTCTGGCCATTGGCGAGTTGCCGATCGACCCGCACCTGGCCGCTCAGCACGATCAGCAGGTAGTCGCCCAGCTCGCCTTGCTGGATCAGGGTTTGCCCGGCCGGCACCTGGTAGAACTCCAGGTACTGCACCATCTGGTCGATAAAGGGCGATTGCAGCAAGGACAGTGCCGCATCCTGGGCCCAGACCATGCGCAGCGCGGTGGCCGGGTCGGCCGGGGCCAGCAGCTGGGCGTGGATGGCCTTGCGGCGCTGGCTCCAGAGCACATAGGGGACCTCCGATGTGCTGGCCTGCTGGAAACCATGGAGGAAGAAGCCGGTGTCTGCCTCGGCGGCATCGTCTGCCGGGGATGCGGAATGCAAGCGGTTCATGGCCCAGGGTCTCCTTTGATCCCGCAAAGCATAAAGGGCACCTGCGGTACTGGCAATGACCGCTGGTGCCCTTCGTGCAACCGTTTGTCAGTTGGTGACTGTGGCGATTAGCCCGGGAAGTTCTCCGGCGTCTTCGCCTTGGCGCGGGCCTCGGCCGGGCTGATCACATTGCGGCGCACCAGGTCGGTCAGGTTCTGGTCCAGCGTCTGCATGCCCATGCTATTGCTGGTCTGGATGGTGGAATACATCTGCGCGACCTTGGCCTCACGGATCAGGTTGCGGATGGCGGGCGTGCCCAGCATGATCTCGTGGGCGGCCACGCGGCCCTGGCCGTCCTTGGTCTTGCACAGCGTCTGGGAGATCACAGCCTGCAGCGATTCGGACAGCATCGCGCGGACCATTTCCTTTTCTTCGGCGGGGAAGACGTCGATGATCCGGTCAATGGTCTTGGCGGCGCTGGAGGTGTGCAGGGTGCCGAACACCAAGTGGCCGGTTTCTGCGGCCGTCATCGCCAGGCGGATGGTTTCGAGGTCACGCATTTCGCCCACCAGGATCGCGTCCGGGTCTTCACGCAGCGCAGAGCGCAGCGCGGCGCTGAACGACAGCGTCTGCGGGCCCACTTCGCGCTGGTTGATCAGGCATTTCTTGGACTCGTGCACGAATTCGATTGGGTCTTCCACCGTCAGGATGTGGCCGTATTCGTTTTCGTTGAGGTAGTTGACCATGGCCGCCAAGGTGGTGGACTTGCCCGAGCCGGTCGGCCCGGTCACCAGCACCAGGCCGCGCGGCTTGAGCGACAGGTCGGCAAAGATCTTGGGGGCGTTGAGTTGCTCCAGGGTCAGGATCTTGCTCGGAATGGTCCGGAACACGGCGCCCGAGCCACGGTTCTGGTTGAAGGCATTGACACGGAAGCGGGCCAGGCCTTCGATCTCGAACGAGAAGTCGACCTCGAGAAACTCTTCATACTGCTTGCGCTGGGCATCGCTCATGATGTCGTAGACCATCGCATGGACCTGTTTGTGGTCCAGCGGATCGACATTGATGCGGCGCACATCGCCATGGACCCGGATCATCGGCGGCAGGCCTGCAGACAGGTGCAAGTCCGACGCTTTATTTTTGACACTGAATGCCAGCAATTGGGTGATATCCACTGCAGTTCCCTCGTTGTTTTGGTACGCTTTGCGTGCAAGGCCTCGTTGTCAACCAGTTCCAAGGCCGTGCATATTTTTACATTATGAGCACGATTCCCGAAAAAATTCAGCAGGTTCGCCTGCAAATCGACAACGCCTGTCGTGCCAGCGGCCGGCCCGAGGGCAGCGTGCAGCTGCTGGCCGTCTCCAAGACCTTTGGCGTGGACGCCATTGCCGAGGCGGCCGAAACCGGCCAGCGCGCCTTTGGCGAAAACTACATCCAGGAAGCGGTCGAGAAGATCCGCTATTTTGCCGAGCATGACAGCTGGAAGGACCAGGGCCTCATCTGGCACTGCATTGGCCCGATCCAGAGCAACAAGACGCGCCTGGTGGCCGAGCACTTTGACTGGGTGCATACGGTGGACCGGCTCAAGACGGCTGAGCGCCTCTCCGCCCAGCGGCCCGCGCAGCTGGCACCGCTGCAGGTCTGCATCCAGCTCAATGTTGATGGCGGCATCACCAAGTCGGGCGTCGCGCCGGCCGAAGCCGCGGCGCTGGTGCAGCAGATTGCGCAGATGCCCCAGCTGCAGCTGCGCGGCGTGATGAGCATCCCCGATGTGCTGCCCGACTTTGCCGCCCAGCTGGCCGTGCACCAGCGCGTCAAGGCCGTGTTCGATGACATCGCCGCACTGGGCCTGCCGCAGCTGGCGCAGTGGGACACCATCTCGCTGGGCATGACGGCCGATCTGCAGGCCGCCGTCGAGGCCGGCTCGACGATGGTGCGTGTGGGCAGCGGCATCTTTGGCCAGCGCGACTACGGCAGCGCCCACTGAAGGGCCCCCTCTGCCAACCCGCCAGCCCCGCAGCAGCGCTTGAAGCTGCGTGCTAAGCTGGCCCCCGATTGTTCTGTGTACCCCTCAAATAGACAGGAGACCCCCATGCCAGGATTGCTACCCGACGTTGACCCCGATGGCCTGTTGGAGTTTTCGGTGGTCTACACCGACCGCGCGCTCAACCACATGTCGCACCGCTTTATCGGTGTGATGGGCGAGGTGCTGCGCATCCTCAAGACCACCTACCACGCACACACGGCCGTGATCGTGCCGGGCAGCGGCACCTTTGGCATGGAGGCTGTCGCCCGCCAGTTTGCCAACCGCGCCAAGGTGCTGATCGTGCGCAATGGCTGGTTCAGCTACCGCTGGACGCAGATTTTCGACGAAGGCGGCCTGGGCGGCAGTGCGGTGATCTGCAAGGCCCGCCCCCAGGGCACGGGCCCGCAAGATGCCTGGGCCCCATGCCCGGCCGAAGAAGTAGCCGCCGCCATCCGCAAGGAAAAGCCCCAGGTGGTGTTTGCCCCGCATGTCGAGACGGCCAGCGGCATTGTGCTGCCCGACGACTACATCCAGACCATCAGTGCCGCGGCGCATGAGGTCGGCGCGCTGATGGTGCTCGACTGCGTGGCCAGCGGCGCGATCTGGGTGGACATGCAAAAGACAGGCGTCGATGTGCTGATCACCGCGCCGCAAAAGGGCTGGAGCGGCCCGCCTTGCTGCGCGATGGTGATGCTGTCCGAGCGTGCGCGCAAGGCCATCGAAGATACCAAGAGCAGCAGCTTCTCTTGCGACCTGAAGAAGTGGATGCAGATTGCCGAAGGCTACGAAAAGGGCCAGCATGCCTACCACGCGACCATGCCCACCGATTCGCTGGTGCAGCTGAGCAAGGTGATGCAGGAGGCCGAGGCCTATGGCCTGGACAAGCTGCGCAAGGAACAGACCCAGCTGGGCAAGGAAGTGCGCGCACTGCTCAAGGCGCGCGGCTTTCCGAGCGTGGCGGCGCCAGGTTTTGAGGCGCCCGGCGTGGTCGTCAGCTTCACCACCGACCCCGAGATCCAGAACAGCAAGAAGTTCGCCAGCGTGGGCCTGCAGACCGCCGCTGGCGTGCCGCTGATGTGCGACGAAGGGCCGGAGTTCAAGACCTTCCGCATCGGCCTGTTTGGCCTCGACAAATGGCATAACGTCGATCGCACCGTGGGCCATCTGCGCCAGGCGCTCGATGGTTTGGGTATCAAGGGTTAACTTGTGTTTTTAACGTGTTCTGCGCCTGCTATCCGGGTGCAGAATGCTGGTTTTTCTGAAGAACATTGGATTGGATTTCGCCATGAAAGCATTGACCGCCAGCGCCCTGTTCGCTGCCATCGCCCTGACCGCCGGCTTTGCCCAGGCACAAAGCAAGCCTGTGACGACCAAGAGCGGCCTGGTGTTTGAAAGCATCAAGGACGGCACCGGCGCCAGCCCCAAGGCCAGCGACACCGTCAAGGTGCACTACAAAGGCACCTTCCCCGACAGCGGCAAGGAATTTGACAGCTCCTACAAGCGTGGTGAGCCGATTGAGTTCCCGCTGCAAGGCGTCATCCCCTGCTGGACCGAAGGCGTGCAGCTGATGAAGGTTGGCGGCAAGGCCAAGCTGACCTGCCCGGCCTCCATTGCCTATGGCGCCCGTGGCGCGGGCGGCGTGATCCCGCCCAACGCCACCCTGAACTTTGAAGTGGAACTGCTGGGCATCAAGGGCCAGTAAACGCCGCTACTCACAAGCTAAAAAGCCTCCGCGTCTTGCTGGCGCGGAGGCTTTTTATTTAGTCGCTTTTACTGTCAGTGGGCATCAATGCGTCCTTGTTGCGCAGCGCTTCCACCAAGGCCAAGGTGCCCGGGTAGTCCGGAATCAGCCGGAGCGCAGCATTTTTGAGCTGGCCTAAGCGATCACGACTCTTGAGCGTGCCTTGTGCATGCAGCGTTAGCGATGCATCGACCAACTGCTGCAACTCATCTGGGGTCGGCTTGGCAAGCAGAGTCAAAGCGGAATAGCGTTGAAACGCGCGTTTGGCGGCCATGCGCTGCACACGGCATTCGGGGCAATGCACGCAGTCGGCGTCTACGTAAAACTGCAACACTTCAAACCAGTGTCTTTGTTCGGCCGCAAAAAAGATGAAGGGACGTTTGCAGCTACGACAGGTTTTGCGCATGTCGACATAGCACTCGCGCGGGAAGATGCTGAAATTCTGCTTGCTGGTATCCGCCATCAGCACCGATTCTGGAAAAATCTCCTCGGATTTATAGGACCAATGGCACTGCAAAATGGCCTTTTCTGAGACGCCTTGCACATGCGATGGCATGGGTGCACTTCCATAGCGCGGGTGCGGTACAAAGTCAGTTGACTGGCTGTGCTTTTTCTTTTTCATGTGCCTCATGTGCGGATGCTGTCCGGCTTAGTGTCGTTCAATCCCCAACCGCTTGGCCAGCCGCTGTAGGTTGGCGCGGTCCAGTTGCAGCTCGCGCGCGGCGGCGGCCCAGTTGCCGTTGTGGCGGGCCAGGCTGGCGCTGAGCAGCTGGCGCTCGTAGCGCTCCACCTGGGTGCGCAGGCCCAAGGTCTCGGCACTGGCTGTTAGCCCTCCGGCCACTTCGGCCATTTCGGACGCGCGCAGGGGCGCGATAAGGCCCGTTGCCTGCTGGCCGGGCGGCAGCGGTGCGGCGGCGGCGCCGTCCCACAGGTCTTCCTCGCCAATGCTCAGCATGCGGGGTTTGCTGCTGTCCTTGCGCTGGCCCAGGGTGCGGCTGAGCGCCTTGAGCACGGCGCGGCTGATGCAGTGCTCCAGCTCGCGCACATTGCCGGGCCAGGGGTAGCGCAGCAGGGCGGCCTGGGCGGCGGCATCGAGCCGCAGACCGCCCAGCTGCAGGCGGGCGCGGTTTTCTTCGAGAAAGCAGCCGGCGAGGACCAGGGTGTCGCTGTCCCGCGCGCGCAGCGGCGGCACCACGACCGGGTAGACGCACAGGCGGTGGTAGAAATCGGCGCGCATGCGGCCGGCCTGCACTTCGGCGGCCAGGTCGCGGTTGGTGGCGGCAATCACGCGCACATCGACCTGGTGCTCGCGGTCCGAGCCCAGGCGCTGCAGCTGGCCGCTTTGCAGCACGCGCAGCAGCTTGGCCTGCACCGACAGCGACAGCTCGCCGACCTCGTCGAGGAAAAGAGTTCCATGCTGGGCCTGCTCGAACTTGCCGCGCCGCTCGCTCAACGCGCCGGTGAAGGCGCCGCGCACATGGCCGAACAGCTCGCTCTCGACCAGGTTGTCGGGCAGGGCGGCGCAGTTGATGCTGACCAGCGGTTGTGCCGCACGCAGCGACTGCGCATGCACGGCCTGGGCGACCAGCTCCTTGCCGGTGCCGGTCTCGCCGGTGATCAGAACGCACAGGTCGCTGGCGGCGACCAGCGCAATGCTGCTTTGCAGCTGGCGGATCGCAGGGCTGGTGCCCAGGATCTGGCGGCTGCGATCCGCACCCGGGCTGCGCGGCGCCGGCGCGCTGGCGCTGCGGGCAGCCTGGGACAGCTGCTGCACCCGCTCGGCCGTGGCCACGGTGGCGGCAGCCAGGTTGCTGAAGGCCTGCAGCAGTTCGAGCGCATTGCCATCGGCAAAACGGTCGGGCTCCAGCGCATCCAGGGTCAACAGGCCCCAGGCCAGGCCCCCGGTCTGCAGCACGCAGCCCATGCAGTCATGCACATGCAGCTCACCCGGGGTGGTGATCAGGCCGTCATAGGGGTCGGGCAGGGGGCTGTCGGGCGCAAAGCGCATGGCCTGGCCAGCGGCCAGCAGCTGGGCCAGGCGCGGGTGCTCGGCCACCTTGAAGCGCCGGCCCAGCGTATCGGGCACCAGGCCATCGATGGCCACGGGCTCGAGCCATTCGCCGTTGAGGCGCAGCAGCGCCACTGCATCGGCGGGCAGCAGGGTGCGCAGGGCCGCAAGCAGGCGGCGCAGGCGCTCGCGCTCGGGCAGCTCCTGGGCCAGATCGGCCACCAGCGGAATGACCGCGTTGAGGATTTTGGAGGATGTCAAAACGACTCGGGGTGTCAAAAACACAGCATTTAGGTGATGTCAGTATGACTGCATGCATTGTGCAAGGTATTGATATTCCACAAACCCGGTGTTGGCACGCTGCATGCATTGTCAAGACCAACCACATGCAAGGAGAGTTAGATGCTGAGCGATAGCCAAAAACAGATCATCCAGGCCACCGTCCCGCTGCTGGAGACCGGCGGCGAGGCGCTGACCACACACTTCTACCAGATGATGCTGAGCGAGTACCCCGAGGTGCGCCCGCTGTTCAACCAGGCCCACCAGCAAAGCGGTGCCCAGCCCCGTGCGCTGGCCCATAGCGTGCTGATGTATGCCAAGCATATCGACAAGCTGGAGAACCTGGGTGACCTGCCCGCGCAGATCATCAACAAGCATGTGGCGCTGCAGGTGCAGCCAGACCAGTACCAGATCGTTGGCAGCTGCCTGCTGCGCGCGATCCGCGAGGTGCTGGGCGCCGAGATCGCCACCGATGCAGTGATCGATGCCTGGGCCGCTGCCTACACCCAGCTGGCCGACATCCTGATCGCTGCCGAGGCCAAGGCCTATGACGACATTGCCCATACGGAAGGCGGCTGGCGCGGTGCGCGCACTTTCAAGCTGGTGCAAAAGGTGGCCGAGAGCGCCGAGATCAGCTCCTTCTACCTGGAGCCGGTCGATGGCCAGGCCGTGATCGCCCACCAGCCGGGCCAGTACATCGGCCTGCGCGCCATCGTGGGTGGCACCGAGCAGCGCCGCAACTACTCGCTGTCGGCCCCGAGCAATGGCCGCAGCTATCGCATCAGCGTCAAGCGCGAGCCCGGTGGCAAGGTCTCCAACTACCTGCATGACCTGCAAGTGGGCGACACCTTGGAGCTGTTTGCACCGGCCGGCCATTTCACCTTGCAGGCGAGCGAGCGCCCGCTGGTGCTGATCAGCGGCGGCGTGGGCATCACCCCCACGTTGCCGATGCTCGAAGCCGCGCTGCAGACCGAGCGCCCCATCACCTTTATCCACTGCGCCCGGGACAGCGCCGTGCATGCCTTCCGCCCGCAGATCGATGCGCTGGCCCAGGCGCACCGCCAGCTGCAGCCGCTCTATGTGTACGACAAGGTGGCCGAGGGCGAGGCGGTGGCTGCCCAGGGCCATCTGACCGAGGACCTGCTGGGCCAGTGGCTGCCCGCCTCGCGCGATGCCGATGTCTACTTTCTCGGCCCCAAGCCCTTTATGCGTTCGGTCAAAGCCTCGCTGCACAAGCTCGGCGTGCCCGAGGCTCAGGTGCGCTATGAGTTCTTTGGCCCAGCCGAGGCGCTGGCCTGATCGCAAGCTTCTGAAGCGCTGAGGCGCGCGCCATCGACCGCGCCACATGCAAAAACCCGAGCCATGCTTGCCTTGAAAGGCCAGCGTGGGTCGGGTTTTCGTTTTACCGGGCCGCATTCTATGCAGCCCAGCGGGGGCGATCAGGCCAGGACTCAGTCCTTGTAATAGGCCTCGACCTTGCCCTTGAGCTTGATCAGCAGGGGCTTGCCCTTGCGGTCCACGGTCTTGCCGGCAGGCACCTTGACCCAGCCTTCGCTCACGCAGTATTCCTCGACATCCACGCGCTCGGTGCCGTTGAAGCGGATGCCGATGTCGTGGTTGAAGACCTCGCGCACAAAGTGCGGGCTCTTGGGGTCGATGGACAGGTGGTCGGGCAGTTCGGGGCGGGCAGTGGTATCGGTCATGGTTGGGTGCAGAAGAGAACGCGGCCCTGGGCCGCACAGGCCGCCATTGTCCACACTTTGTCGGCACCTCGCCCGGTGGAGGGAAACCCGCGGGCATGGCAGGCAAGCCGCGCAGTTGGCTGACTTGGCAAGCCCCGCTGCTTGCCGCTACAGTGGTCGCCATGCCTTTGCTACTGACCGACGAGCAGCAGCGTTTGCTGCGCCGCGCCAAGCTCACCCCGTTGCTGCTGCTGCTGCTGGTGGCCTTGCTGTTCATCGTGGCCAGCTGGTGCCTGGGCCAGCCCTTTGCGCAGTCACGCCACTGGCAGCTGGCGCTGCGCTGCCTGCGGGCGATGACCGAGGCGGGCATGGTCGGCGCGCTGGCCGACTGGTTTGCGGTGGCCGCGCTCTTCAAGCACATCCCGATACCGTGGATCTCGCGGCACACGGCCATCATTCCGCGCAACAAGGACCGCATTGGCGAGAACCTGGCCGTCTTTGTGCGCGAGCGTTTTCTCGATGGCGACTCGCTGGTGCAACTGGTGCGCACGCACCAGCCGGCCGACAAACTGGCGCAGTGGCTCAAGTCGCCCGCCAACGCCGAGCTGCTGGGCCACCAGGTGGCGCGCCTGGCCGCCGCTGCGCTGGCCACGGTGCAGGATGCGCAGGTCGAGCGCTTCATCAAGCTGGCGCTGCGCACCTTGCTCGGCCAGATCGATCTGTCGCAGTCGCTGTCCAAGGTGCTGGCGGTGCTGACGCACAACGGCCGCCACCAGGTGCTGCTGGCGCAGGCGCTGGACAAGCTCGTCGAGCTGCTGCACGAGGCCGAGACCCGCGCCCTGATCGCGCAGACCATTGCGCATTGGCTCAAGACCGAGCACCCGCTCAAGGAAAAGATGCTGCCCACTGGCTGGCTCAGCGACAAGGGCTCGGCGATGATTGCCAGCAGCCTGGAGCACCTGCTCGACGCCATTGCCGACAACCCCAGCCATGTGCTGCGCGCCAAGTTTGACCAGACCATGCAGGAATGGGTGGAGCGGCTGGCCCAGGACCCCGCCTGGCATGCCAAGGGCGAGGAAGTGCGCCGCTACCTGCAGCACGACCCTGCTGTGGGCCAGTATGTGCAGGAGCTGTGGCAAAGCCTGCGCGCCAGCCTGCAGGCCGACCTGGCCAACGAGCATTCGGCGATGGCGCGCAATGTGCGCGGCATGGGTCTGTGGCTGGGCAAGTCGCTGGCGGGCGACGCGGCGCTGCGCACCGCACTCAATACGCGCATGGAGCTGTGGGTGCGGGAGCTGGCGCCCGAGATTTCGCAGTTCTTCGGCACCCATATTGCCGACACCGTCAAGCGCTGGGATGCGCGCGAGCTGGGCGAGCTGATCGAGTGGAACATTGGCCGCGACCTGCAGTACATCCGCATCAATGGCACCTTGGTGGGCGGGCTGATCGGCTTTGCGCTGTTCTGGCTGGGCTGGCTGGTGAACCACCTGGGTGCGGGCTCCGTGTAGGTAAAACCGCAACAGTGGGCGGCGTCTATGCTTCACGCCGGCTTCACATTAGTGAACACTTCTTTATTGTTCTATATAATAAGAAGCATTCGCATTTGCTAAGCGTCAATCCACGTTCTTCGTTGCCCAGCCAGGTGGCGCCAGCCATCTCCATGCCGCACAGCCCGGCATGCACGCCAGGGCGGCCCAGGCTCAGCCCGTCCTGACCCTGCCGCGCCGCGACTGACCGCGCCAACCCCCCGCGAATAACCGCTGGCCCTGCGCTTGCGCCTTTGCCTGCTCGTTACGAGCGAGCAGGTAGCGCTGCCGCATGCCATACCTTGATCTGAAACGGAGTTTTTCCATGACCGCCCGCCCCCTCTGTGCAGCCCTTGCTGCCCGCCATTCCTTGCTGTTGCACGCCAGCCCGTCGCCGCGCAGTGCCGTGCCCCATGCATGGCGCGCCACGGCGCTGGTGGCCGCTGCCCTGCTGGCTGCGGGCCCTGCGCTGGCGCAGACCGAGGCGGAGGCTGACAAGACCTTGTCGACCGTGGTGGTGACGGCCTCGGGCTTTGAGCAGGCGGTAGAAGATGCACCGGCCTCGATCACGGTGATTCCGCGCCAGGAGCTGGAGAAAAAGGCCTACCGCGATGTGACCGATGCGCTGCGCGATGTGCCCGGCGTGGTCATCACCGGCGGCGGCAGCTCCAGCGACATCAGCATCCGGGGCATGGCCTCGAACTACACAATGATCCTGGTGGATGGCAAGCCGCAAAACTCGCGCGAGACCCGCCCCAACAGCGATGGCGCCGGCATCGAGCAAGGCTGGTTGCCGCCGCTCAGCGCCATCGAGCGCATCGAGGTGGTGCGCGGCCCCATGTCCTCGCTTTACGGCTCGGATGCGATGGGCGGTGTGGTCAACATCATCACGCGCAAGGTGGCCAAAGCGTGGACCGGCACCCTGAGCGCCGAGACCACGCAGCAGGAGTCTTCATCGTCGGGTGATATCTACCAGAGCAACTTCTACCTGGCCGGCCCGATCAAGAGCGAGGTGCTGGGCCTGCAGATCTACGGCCAGAAATCGCGCAGGCTGGAGGACAGGTTCGTCGGCGGCTTCAACGAGCAAGACAGCAGCTCGGGCACCGCCAAGCTCACGCTCACGCCCAACAAGGACCACGACCTGGCGCTCGAAGTGGGCCGCACCCTGCAGGACCGCTATGCGACGGCCGGCAAGAGCGCGAGCCGCGCCTCCAGCTACTCGGACTATGCGCGCAACCACATCGCCCTCTCGCACACCGGGCGCTGGGGCTTTGGCACCTCGACCACCTACCTGCAGCACGAGGAGATCGACAACCCAGGCCGCCAGATGAACCTCAAGAACACCGAGTTCAACAGCCAGATCGTGGTGCCGATCGGCGAGCGCAACCTGACCACCTTGGGCCTGAGCTACAAGCATGAAAAGCTCGTGGACAACGGCAACCAGATGAAGGTCGACAACCCGATCAACACGCTCAAGCGCTACCAGTGGGCGCTGTTTGCCGAGAACGAATGGCGGGTGACCGATGCGATTGCGCTGACCACCGGCCTGCGCATGAACCATGACCAGAACTACGGCACCGATTGGACGCCGCGCGTCTATGGCGTCTGGCATGCAACGCCCGAGTGGAGCGTCAAGGGCGGCATCTCGACCGGCTTCAAATCGCCCAGCCTGCGCGCTGCGGTGGCCGATTGGGGCCAGATTACTGGCGGCGGCGGCGACCCGGCCATCATCCGAGGCAATCCCAACCTCAAGCCCGAGAAAAGCACCAGCCAGGAGCTGGGCGTGATCTGGGACAACCGCCGCGATTTCACCGGCAGCCTGACCTTGTTCAACACCGACTTCAAGGACAAGATCACCGAGGTGCGCAGCTGCGAGGACACCGAGGGCGGCGGCCGCGCCATCGTCACTGGCAACTGCACGGTGCTGGGCACGCCCTACAAGTTCATCAGCGACCGCACCAATGTGGACAAGGCCACCATGCGCGGCGTGGAGGCGACCGCCACCTGGAAGGCCAGCGAAGCGCTGCGCCTGGCGGCCAACTACACCTTCACCCGTTCGGAGCAAAAGAGCGGCCGCTTTGCCGGCCAGCCCCTCAACAAGATGCCCAAGCACATGCTCAACGCCACCCTGGACTGGCAGGGCACGGACAAGCTGGGCGTCTGGAGCCGCCTCAACTTCCGGGGCAAGAGCTCGGATTACCTCAGCCGCACCTCGATGGCCAAGGGCACGCCGTCCTTCAGCTTCATGGACCTGGGCCTGAACTATGCCTACAGCAAGGATGTGCGCTTGAGCACCGGCATCTACAACCTGTTTGACAAGCGGGTCGATAGCGCCACCTATGACGCAGTCTATGACGGCCGCCGGTACTGGGCCAAGGTGACGGTCGGGTTTTAAGAACCTGTTCAAAGTATCCTCGCGCCGCGACAGTGTCTTTGCGGGATGGGATGCTAGGGGGCGCCCAGCCGCGCAACACCGCAGCAATAGCCGCGCTATTGCGAGGATTTGCAACAACGCAGACCGCCCCTGCCCGGGCGGCCCTAGCCGGGCGCCCGCAAAGCCACTGTCCCGAAGGGTTGGAGTGAAATCGGGCGATTTCTGCGCGCTGGCCCTTGCTTGCACCCCGGTGCAAGCTGCGTTCCATCCCTTCGAACTCATCCCGATTGCACTCCAACGCGGCTGCGTAGAGACTTTGAACAGGTTCTAAGGCTGTAGCTTTTAAACCATAGCCAATTGCTGGCGCCGCCGCAGGGGCGCCAGCAGCCGCAAACCCGCGCCCCGCCTGGCTGTCACGCGGCAGCACAGGGAGGTGAATTGGTTGCGCCCGAAATAACTTTACAGTCGCGAAACTTCGCAAACCGTAACAATTCTTCATCAATCTATATAATGAGAACTATTCGCATATAAACGTCTCGCGTCCCTCTTGCTGCCTATCGCGCGATAGCGCAGCCATGCCTTCCCGGGACGGCGCCCTGACAAGCGCCGTGACCGCAGACCTGCACAACAAGCGAAGCATCGCTGGCCCGCCGCCAGTGCCTGCGGGTGGTCTCCATCTGCAGGCGCCTGGGGCGAGCTGTTGTCTACCTGATTACCGATTATTCCCATGTCCTCCTCTGCCCCGTTGGCAGCGGGTCGCGCGCCAGCACGGCCTCTGCGTCTTGATTTCCACCCACTGCCATCGGCACCCCAGCGCCATGCACTGCGCGCCATCGCGGGCGTGGTGGCCGGCATGCTGGTCCATGGCGCAGCGGCCGCGCAGACGGCCGATGCCGAAGGGCAAGCTGCCAGCGACAAAACGCTGGGCACCGTGGTGGTGACAGCTGCAGGCTTTGAGCAGGAAGTGACCCAGGCGCCGGCCTCGATCACCGTGATTCCGCGCGAGAAGCTCGAGCAGGGCGCGTACAGCAACCTGCACGACGCGCTGCGCGATGTGCCCGGCGTCATCATGACGCCCTCGGACAACAACTCCAACGACATCAGCCTGCGCGGCATGGGTGCCAACTACACCTTGATCCTGGTCGATGGCAAGCGCATGAGCACGCGCGAGACGCAGACCAATGGCTCGACGGGGACCGACCAAAGCTGGGTGCCGCCGCTCGAAGCGATCGAGCGCATCGAGGTGGTGCGTGGGCCCATGTCCTCGCTCTACGGCTCGGACGCGATGGGCGGCGTGGTCAACATCATCACGCGCAAGGTCGCCAAAGAGTGGCATGGCTCGCTGCGTGCCGACGCCACCTTGCAGGAGCGCTCGGCATCGGGCAATGCCTACCAGAGCAACTTCTACCTCTCGGGCCCGATCAAGGACGAGCTGCTGGGCATCAGCCTCTACGGCAACTACAGCAAGCGCGACGAAGACCGCATCTACCAGGGCTACAACGACAGCGATACCAAGGCGCTCAATGCCCGCATTGCGCTCACGCCCAACAAGGACCACGACATCATTGCCGAAGTGGGTTCGGCCAGGCAGCACTTCATCTCCACCCCCGGCAAGACCTTGCTGGAGACCGGCGAGCTGTCGGACCGCAAGTTCGAGCGTGAGAATTACTCGCTGCAGCACAAGGGCCGCTGGGGCTGGGCCTCGTCCGATACCTATGTGCAGCATGAGAAGACGCGCAATATCTCGCGCGAGATGACAATCAAGAACACGGTGGCCAACAGCAGCTGGGTGATTCCGGTGGGCGACGCGCACATCGTCAGCACCGGCTTGTACTACAACAAGCAGGACCTGACCGACACCACCACCAACACCTTGCCCGGCAGCAACCGCACCACCGCCGACCGCACCCAGTACGCCTGGTTTGCCGAAGACGAATGGCGCCTGCGCGAGGACTTTGCGCTGACCGGTGGGCTGCGCTATGACCACGACAGCAAGGGCGGCTCGCAATGGAGCCCGCGCCTGTATGGCGTGTGGAACCTGAGCCCGCGCTGGACTGTCAAGGGCGGCGTCTCGACCGGCTTCCGCGCCCCATCCTTGCGCCAGACCCTGGGCGACTGGGGCCAGGCCAGCCGAGGCGGCAATATCTATGGCAACCCGGATCTGAAGCCGGAGAAATCGCTGTCCAAGGAAGTGGGCGTGCTCTACAACGATGGCGCCGGCCTGTCGGCGGGCCTGACGGTGTTTGACAATGACTTCCGCGACAAGATCACCCGCATTGCCTGCCCCGAGTGTGGGCCGCTGAATTCGTCCGGCAACACGCCCACCACCAATGTCAATATCGACAAGGCGGTGACGCGCGGCATCGAGGCAACGCTGACCACGCCGCTGGCGCGCAACCTGGACCTGAACTCCAGCTACACCTTCACCAAGTCCGAGCAAAAGAGCGGCGAGTTTGCCGGCCAGCCGCTGTCGCAGCTGCCGCGGCACATGCTCAATGTTGCGCTCGACTGGAAGCCGTCGGACCGCTGGAACGGCTGGACCAAGCTCTCCTACCGGGGCAAGGAAAGCCAGCCCACTGGCGGCCGCTCGGCCCGCACCTGGGTCGCTGGCAGCTATGCGATGTTCGATGTGGGCGGCTCGTTCCACTACAACAAGAACACCACCTTCTTTGCCGGCATCTACAACCTGTTCGACAAGGACGTGTACTACGAAGACTACGCCACGGTGCAGGATGGGCGCCGTTACTGGGTCGGCATGAACCTGAAGTTCTAAACCACCGCGCGGCGCCCCGCATGCCTGCGGGCGCCGCCTCAACTTGATTGACATGCATTGGAGAAAGACATGACCCAGCCATTGACCACGGCCTGCTGGCGCGCCAGCGCCGGTGCTGCCCTCGCCACGTCGCTGTTTGCTGCCCCGGCAGCCTTTGCGCAAGCCCCCGCCCCCAAGGCCCCGGCAACGATCACCGTGCAACACGCCAAGGGCAGCACCGTGGTGCCCTTGGCGCCCAAGCGCGTGGTGGTCTACGACCTGGCATCGCTCGACACCATGCAAGCACTGAACCTGCCAGTGACCGCCTTGGCCAAGGCCAACTTCCCCAGCTATATGCAGGCCTATGCCGATGCGCGCTACCTGCCAGCGGGCACCTTGTTCGAGCCCGATTTTGATGCGCTCAGCCACATCCGTCCGGACCTGATCGTCGTGGCGGGGCGCAGCGCCGGCAAGTACGAGATTCTGAGCAAGATTGCGCCTACGCTGGACCTGAGCGTCAACAACCAGCAGCTGCTGGCCGATATGCAGCGCAATGTGACGACGCTCGCCTCGCTGTGGGGCAAAGAGGCCCAGGGCGAGCAGCTGATGCAGCGCGTACGCGCCGAGGTGGACAGTACCCGCGCGCTGGCCCAGCAGCAGGCACCGGGCCTGTTGGTGCTGGCCATCAGCACCATGCTCAATGCCCAGCCTCCCGGCGCGCGCTTTGGCCTGCTGCACGATGTGCTGAGCGTCCAACCTGCCCTGCCCGCCGATGCCAGCAAGCCGCGCGGCGTGCCGATGAAGTTGGAAGAGATCCGCCAGCTCAACCCCGCCTGGCTCTATGTGATCGACCGCAATGCCGGCACCGGCAGCACCACCGGGCGCGACGGCAAACCGGTCGTCGCCAGCACCGAGCTGTTCAACAACGACGCTATCCGCAACAGCGCTGCGGGCCAGCAGGGCCGGGTGGTGTTCCTGGATCCACAGGTCTGGTACCTGCTGGGTGTGGCCGGGCCGCAGGCGATGCTGCATACGACGGCGCAGCTGAAGGCCGTTTGGAGCGCACGCTGAGGTCTTGACGCGGGAAGACGCTTTCAGGGGGCGGCATGTTATGCCTCCCCTTTCTTGCGACGGGCGGTCAGGATGCCGTTGCCAGCGCAAAGCCCTCATCCAGCCAACCGGTGATGCCGCCGGCCATGATCTTCACGGGCCTGCCCAGTTGCGCTAGGCGCAAGGCGCCCCGGGCCGCGCCATTGCAGTGCGGGCCGGCGCAATAGGTCACAAACAGCGTATCGGCGGGCCAGGCCGCCAGCTTGCTCGTAACGATCTTGCCGTGCGGCAGATGCAGGGCGCCAGGGACATGGCCTTGTGCATACAGTGCCGCGCTGCGCACATCGAGCAGCACAAAGTCGGGCTGGCCATGGCCTAGGGCATCGTGCACATCCCAGCAGTCGGTCTCGAACGTGAAGGACCGGGAAAAATGCGCCACGGCATCGGCACTGGCGGCAGCGGGAATCTGGCTGACATAGCGGCTCATGAAGTACTCCTGGTAAACATGCCAGCGATTTTGCGGATCGAACCTGTTGCCTACAATTGGCGCAGAAGACATAAAGGGAAGGATTTGCGCCAATGTCTGCACGCTTGCTGGGCCCGCTGGTCGTCGCACCGGTCTACAACGGTCTTTGCACCTTTGAGTTCTCGATGGTGGCCGAGGTGTTTGGCCTGGAGCGGCCCGAGATGGGTGAGGGCTGGTACCGTTTTGCGAGTGTGGCCGTTGAGCCGGGCCCGCTGCGGGCCCAGGGGGGCTTGCTGGTACAGGCCAGTGCAGATATGGCCTTGCTGGAACAGGCGGACCTGATCGTGGTGCCCGGCTGGCGCGGCATGGACGAGCCGGTCCCGCCCGCGCTTCAACAAGCCCTGCGGCGCGCGGCGCGGCGCGGGGCCACCCTGGCATCGATATGCTCGGGCGCGTTTGTGCTGGCCGCCGCCGGCTTGCTTGACGGGCGCCGTGCCGCCACCCATTGGCGCTACGCCCAGGCGCTGGCGCAACGCTACCCGGCCATCGACGTGGATGCCCAGGTGCTGTACGTGCAGGATGAGCGCATCTTTACCTCGGCGGGCAGTGCGGCGGGGCTCGACCTGATGCTGCATCTGGTGCGCTGCGATTTTGGCGTGCAGGCGGCCAACAGCGTGGCTCGGCGCCTGGTGGTTGCTGCGCACCGCAGCGGTGGGCAGGCGCAGTTCATCGAGCAGCCGCTGGTGGCCGATACATCGGGCAAGCTGGCGCAGCTGCTGGACCAGGTGCGCGCCGATCTGCGGCGGGACTGGACGGTGGCCGCGATGGCCGAGGTGCTGGCGATGAGCCGGCGCACCTTTTTGCGCCGTTTCACGGCAGGCACCGGCATGGCGCCCAGCGCCTGGTTGGCGCAGGCGCGGATGGAGGAAGTGCGGCGGCTGCTGGAGAGCACCAGCCTGCGTGTGGAGCAGATTGCCGACCAGGCAGGCTACCGCAGCGTGCAGGTGCTGCGCGACCAGTTCAAGCGCAGCCTGGGGGTGTCCCCCAGGGCATACCGCGCATCATTCACCGCGCCCTTGGGACCCTCTGCAAAACTCCCTGCCGTGGTCTGAACGCGGTCTCGGGCGATCCGCTGCGTTGTCTTCCTTGTCAATAGCTACGGCTATTGACTGCAAAAGACGCCTTGCGGCTCATCCCGATCCGCGTCCATCCCGCTTGGCGAGGGTTTTGCAGAGCATCCCTAGCGCCCAGACCCGCCGCTGTGGCGGCCGGGCTGCTGCACAGTCTCAGCGGCCGTGCAACTGCACCGCCTGGCTGGCGGCCAGCGCCGCGATGTCGTCGCTGCTGTAGCCCAGCTCCTGCAGCACCTCGGCGGTGTGCTCGCCATACTGCGGCGCGCCGCGCCGCGTGACGCCATTGCCGTGCGAGAACTTGATCGGCAGGCCCAGCGCCTGCACCTGGCCGGCGACGGGGTGGTCGACCTCGATCACCATGTCGCGCGCCAGCGTCTGCGGGTCTTCGAGCATGTCCTTGATCTTGCGCACCGGGCCTGCAGGCACACCGGCCTGCTCGAACTTCTCGACCCAGTAGTCGGTGGTGTTGCTGCGCATGGCCTCGGTGATGATCGAGATCAGCAGATCGCGGTGGGCCATGCGCTCGCGGTTGCTGGCAAAGCGCTCGTCTTCGAGCAGGTGCTCGAGCTGCAGCACGCGGGTCATGCCGACCCAGGTGGACTGGCTCACCGCGCCGATGTTGATCCAGCCGTCCTGCGTCGGTATCGCCTGGTAGGGCGCGGCCACCGGGTGGGCCGAGCCCATGGGGCCGGCCGATTCTCCGGTGGCAAAGGCCATGGCCACCTGCCAGTAGGTGTGGACCAGCGAGGCCTCGTACAGCGAGGTGTCGACATACTGGCCTTCGCCGGTGCGCAGCCGCTCGATGTAGGCAGCCAGCACGCCGGTCGAGGCCAGGATGCCGGCGGTCACGTCGCCAATCGGCACGCCGACCTTGACGGGCGGGCGGCCCGGGCCTTCGCCGGTCAGGCTCATGATGCCGGACATGCCCTGCGCAATCAGGTCATAGCCGGCGCGCTTGGCATAGGGCCCATTGAGGCCAAAGCCGGTGATCTTGCAGTAGATCAGGCCCGGGTTGCTCGCGCGCAGCACGTCGTAGCCCAGGCCGAGCTTTTCCATCGTGCCGGGGCGGAAGTTCTCGATCACCACATCGGCCTTGTCGATCAGGCGGCGCACCACCTGCAGGCCATCGGGGTGCTTGAGGTCGACCGCAATACCGCGCTTGTTGCGGTTGACGATCATGAAGGTGGCGGACTCGCCCTGGATCTCGGGCGGGATCGCGCGGCGGGTGTCGTCGCCGCCGGGCAGGCGCTCGACCTTGACCACCTCGGCGCCCATGTCGGCCAGCAGCAAGCCGCCAACGGGCCCTGCCATGACATTGGTGAGCTCAACAACAACGAGGCCCGACAGCGGGCCTTTGCGCGGGGTAGGGGAGGGCTGCATGAACGCTGTTACTTTCCTGTGAATACCGGCTTGCGCTTGTCCAAAAAGGCGCGATAGCCTTCGATGAAATCCTGCGTGTCAAAGCAGGCGTAGCCCTCTTGCTGGTCGGCATCCGTCAATGGGGTGCCGCTTTGCAGCCGGGCGATGAATTTTTTGTGCCAGCGCGCCGACAGCGGCGCTAGATCACTGATGCGGGCGATGGTCTGGGCCAGCTCCTCGTCCCATGCAGCTTGGGGCACCACGCGGGTCACCAGGCCTTTGCTGAGGGCCTCTTGGGCATCGAGCAGGCGGCCTTCGAGCAGCAGCTCCAGCGCCACCTGGGGGCCGGCGACATGCACCAGCGCCTCGAGCTCCGGGTAGGCGAGCACACCACCGAGGCGGCCGATGGGAATGCCAAAGCGGGCGTCGTCGCTGGCCAGGCGCAGATCGCAGCAGGCTGCCAACTCCAGCCCGCCGCCGACGCAGGCGCCACGGATCGCGGCCAGGGTGGGAATGGGGCAGTGGCGCAGCAGGGCCATGGCCCGGTGCGCCTGCTCGGCAAACGCAATGCCCTTTTCCTTGGATGAGCGCAGCGATTCGAACTCGTCGATATCAGCGCCGCTGCCAAAGGCCTGGGTGCCGGCGCCGCGCAGCACGATGCAGCGCAGATCGCTGTCTTGCACCAGCGCGTCCAGTTGCTCGGCCAGGTGGACCCACATCTGGTGGCTGATGGCATTGCGTTTGGCCACGTTGTCGATCCACAAGGTGGCGACATGGCCTTCACGGTTTAAGCTGATCTGTCCGCTCATGGGCTGGCTTTATGAAAGAGGAGGATGGAAAAGGCGCGCCCGTTTGCGCGCCTCTGGGGTGAATGGTTGCGGAGGGGCTAAGACGGCCCAGCAAACCCAAGGTTTGCGGTTGAGACGAGGCGCGATGCCGCAGGCAGTACAAGGGTACGACAAGGCATCGCAACGACGTATCAAGGCTCGTGTCAGCCCCTGTCAGAACGCGGGGACGATGGAGCCCTGGAACTCCTTGTCGATGAACTGGCGCACCTCGTCCGAATGGTAGGCCTTGACCAGGCGCGCCACCCAGGGCTTGTCCTTGTCAGCCTGGCGCACGGCAATCAGATTGGTATAGGGCGACTTGGCTGACTCGCGGGCAATGGCGTCCTTGGTGGGGTTGAGCTTGGCTGCAATCGCATAGCTGGTGTTGATGACGGCGGCATCGAGGTCATTGAGCGCATGCACCAGCTGGGCGGCATCGAGCTCGCGCAGGCGCAGCTTCTTGGGGTTGTCAACAACATCCAGCGGTGTGGCCTTGATGCCGGCCGAGGCGCGCAGCTTGATGAGGCCATGCTCTTGCAGCAGCAGCAGCGCGCGGCCGCCGTTGGTGGGGTCATTGGGCAGACCGATCTGCGCGCCGGCGGGCAGGTCGGCCAGCGATTTCACTTTCTTGGAGTACAGCGCAATGGGCAGCACCACGGTGTTGGCGGCTGCCACCAGCTTGTAGCCCCGGTCCTTGACCTGCTGGTCCAGATAGGGGTGGTGCTGGTAGGCATTGGCATCCAGATCGCCGGCTACCAGCGCGGCATTGGGCTGGATGAAGTCGCTGAACTCGATCACCTGGATGCTGAGACCCTCTTTGGCGGCCGCTTGTTTGACGGCCTCGGCAATCTGCGCATGGGGGCCCGCCGTCACGCCCAGCTTGAGGGGCTTGTCCTGCGCAAAGGCAGACGCGGCAAAGGTGGCAGAAACCGCCAGCAGGGCGGCGAGGGTGAAATGGCGCTTGAGCATGGAGGGCAGTCAGAAACAGGTAGACGGGCCCACATGCTACGTTCGATCGCTCAGATTAAAAAATAATATTATCGAATAACCAAAGACGCCATTAGCTATATGGAGCTGGTCAGTCGTCTGTTGGGTCGCCAGGTTCGGGGGCTTGGTCGCCGCCCGATGCCAAGTGCTGGCCGATCTGCATCCAGGCCTGGGCGGCTTCGGCATCGCCGGCAAAGTGGTGGCAGCTGGCCGCAGCCATGGCGATGCGGGCATTGCGCGGATCCAGGTCAAAGGCCAGCTCGTTCTGGGCGGCGGCGTTTTGCCACATCACCGTGGCATTGGGCGAGCCTTCCTTGTGCAAGGCATGGGCCTCGGCCATCCAGGCCTGGGCCAGGCGCAGCGCGGCTTCGGGCTGGTTGCGGTCGGCCTGGTGGGCGCGGTAAAACGCCTGGCCCGCCTGCTGCCACAGCGCGCGGGCGGCAGCGAAATCGGTGGTGGCAATCTTTTGTGCCTCGGCAACGAACTGGTTGCCGGTGGCGAGGTGGTGGCTGTAGCTGTCTGCGGTCATGGGGCTGCGATGGTAGCAGCGATGGCAAGGGCTTGCAGGCGGCCCAGCACTTGCCACCGCGCGCGGTTTAGCTGTGCGAAATACGCGTTCCGAGCAAGGCCAGGAACTGCGCCAGCCACTGCGGGTGGGCAGGCCAGGCGGGGGCGCTCACCAGGTTGCCGTCGGTATGGGCCTGGTCCACGGCGATATCGGCATAGGTGCCGCCGGCCAGCACCACCTCAGCTTTGCAGGCCGGGTAGGCCGAGCAGGTTCGGCCTTGGAGCACACCAGCGCCGGCCAGCAGCTGCGCGCCGTGGCAGACGGCGGCGACGGGCTTGTTGGCAGTGAAGAAATGGCGCACGGCGGCCAGCACCGCTTCGTTGTTGCGCAGGTATTCGGGGCCGCGTCCACCGGGGATCACCAGCGCGTCGTAGTCCTCTGCCTTGACGTCGGCAAAGCTTGCGTTCAGCGTGAAGTTGTGGCCGGGCTTTTCGCTGTAGGTCTGCGCACCTTCAAAGTCATGGATCGCCGTCTTGATATGGTCACCGGCTTTCTTGTCCGGGCAGACCGCATGCACCTGGTGGCCGACGGCCAGCAAGGTCTGGAAGGGCACCATGGTTTCGTAGTCCTCGCAGTAGTCACCACAGATCATCAGGATTTTCTTGGCCGGCATAGGGTCTCCAAAGGTTGGGTTCAGGCGGGTCTGCCTGCGCCATTGTGGGCCGGGCGGGCCCGGATGCCAAGGGCGGCGCGCGCGGGCAAAAAAAACCCTGCTCGTGGAGCAGGGTGGCAAAAGATGGCTTGGAGCCATCGCATGCTGTGGCATTCATGGATACAGGCCACATCTTGGGCGCAGCGCAGGCGCTACGGGCTTCTCCTCTCGGAAAAATCAGAACTTGTAGGTGACGTAGAGGAACGGGATGATCGGGTCCAGCGTCAGGCGGGTCTGCGATACCGCCACCTTGTTGCCATTGACCGTGGTGGTCAGCTTGGCGTCGGTCTTCATCGGCACATAGGACACCGAGAAGGTGATGCCCCAGTTCTTGTCGATCGCGTAGTTGGCACCGATGTTGAAGACCGGCGCCCATTGGCTGTCGATCTTGGCCGTGGTCTTGGCAACCCCTGGAGGCGCGCCGATCACACTGCCCAGCGTGTTTTGCAGACCGCTGGTCAGCCGCACACTGCGGAACTGCGAGTAGGTGACACCCAGGCCCAGCGAGACGCGGAACTTGTCATCGGCATTGCCAAAGAAGTACTTGCCCAGCAAGGAAGGCGCATACAGGCGCGCATTGCCCAGCTCACCAATGGGCTCCAGGGTGCCGGCGCCGTTGAGCTTGAGGCGCGGCGGAATGCCCAGCACGCCTTCGACTGCCCAGTTGTCGGTCAGGAAGTAGTGCACGTTCAAGCCCAAGGTGGTGGCGCTCTTGAGATCGGCACCCGAGCCAGGGATCTGGCGCTCAAAGGGCTCGACAAAGGTCAGCGGCTTGCTCTTGTCCTGGGGCGAGTAATTGAGCGCTCCGGCCCCTAACACCCAGTCGCCTGCCTTTTGGGCATAAGCGCTGCTTGCGAGCAAGGCGGTGGCCGCCAGCCACATCCATTTCTTGGCTTGTCTCATTGCTTTGTCTCCTTGGGTTGCTGTTTGAACGATCGTCAAATCTGGCTTGTCTCGAAGACAGAGCATAGGAAGCCTGGCAGCCCATGTCGACAGGGTAAGCGCTGAATTTCAGCAAAAAAAGCACACTCGTTCTAATTTGTGCAGACTTGGGGAAAATGCAGATGGGAAAGGGCGGGAGTTTGTTGTAAAAGCAGGCCTTTCTTATGCAGGCGTCTGCGGATCAAATGCAAGGATTTCCCATGCGGAGGGCGTGTAAACCTCGAACGATCCGGATGTGCAGCCCCTATCTATTGGTGCAAACATTTCATTCCAACCGGCTTGAATCAACGATCGGTTTCGCGCTCCACCTGCCGTGCAAAGTCCTGCACCGATCCCTCGTAGGGCTGGTTGTTGGCATCGAGCAGGATCTGGCGAATGGCAGGCGAGCGAAGGGCTTGTTCGATCAATGCATGCAGATGCACCACCACCTGGGAGGGCGTACCCGGTGGGGCGAAGAGCCCGAACAGGGAATCCAGATTCGCGGATGGGTAACCTAGTTCCGCGAGGGTCGGCACCTCTGGGAGCACTGGCAGGCGACGCGGTGCGCCAACCGCCAAGGCCTTGAAGCGCCCGTCACGCAAGGCTGCGAGCTGGCTCGGTGCGACGTTGGTCGACAGCAGCTCGAAGTGGCCACCGAGCGCATCAGTCAATTGCTGCCCGCCGCCCTTGTACGGAATATGGCTGATGCGCACGCCCGCAAGCTGACTCACGCGTTGCAGCACGGTGTGCCCCGTCGTGCCTTCGCCTGTCGTTGCCCAGCGCAGCATGCCCGGGTGCTTGCGCGCCTCGTCGATCATGTCGGCGAACGCAGTGGGTGCGAGCGCGGAGGTGCCCACCAACAGCAGCGGCGTGCGCATGACACCCGCCACGGGCTGCACGGGCAATGGCGCTGCACCCCCTGGCGCTCGGGCACGCCGCGCGGCCGCGTGGCGCAGCAGGCCCAATGCGGCGGCGGCGGTAAAGACCAGCATCTGGCCATCGGGCGGACTGCGTTGCAAGAGCTCAAGCGCCAGCGTTCCACTCGCGCCAGACCGGTTCTCGACGATCACTGGCGCCTGGCGCTGCTCGGCCATGGCTTTGGCCAAGGCGCGCGCCACCAAGTCGCTGACACCGCCGGGTGGATAGGCCACCAGAATCTTGAGACCAGCGCCTGGCCTTTTCTGGGCGGCCAGTCCCTCAGTGGCCACGAGCGATGCGCCCATCAAGCCGCTCAGTAGCATGGCTCTTCGCGACCATCGTGGGGCGTTTGCCGGGGTCAGCTTGGGCCATTCGGACATAGGTTCACCTGCTTTTGGAGGCATGGCGCTTGGCCAGCTTCTTGGCCAAGGCGATCACCGTGCCCAACGGGCCATCGCAGTCATGCGCGCGGTACACCAAGGTCAACGGCGCCCAAAGGTCGAGGGACGGATCGAGTGAGCGATACACCACCGCATGGCGATGCGATCCTTTGATCGACGCCGGAACAATGGACAAGCCCACGCCTGCTGCCACCAGGTTCACATTGGTCATCATGCGCTCGACTTCGGCGGCCACTTCCACATGGACATGGCGTTGTGCACACAGCGCCAGCAGATTGGCATACAGGCCCGGTGCACCGGGCCTGCGCACCAGCACCAGTTTTTCGCCATCGAGCTCCTCCAGCATGACGGGCTGGGCGCTGTTGTGCGCCAACCGGTGGTCCACCGGGATGGCCAGCAGCGCTTCTTCCCGCAGCAGGGGCTCGAACGCCAATCCCTCCGGGTGTGCCACCGGCACGCGCAAAAAGCCGCAATGCAGACGTTGGGCCGCGACCGCTTCGGTGATTTCAGCGGCGTTGTTTTCGCTGACGCTCAGCAAGATGTCGGGGTGCGACTTGCGGCAGGTGCGCAGCACTTCCGGGGTGAAGGCATGCGCCGCCGCCGAGCTGGTGAAGCCTATGCGCAGATGGCCCCGCTCACCGCGCGCATACGCCTCGATGCGCTGATGCATGGCGCCAAAGTCGCCCAGCAGCCGCTCGGCTTCTGCGCGCAGCTCATGGCCCAGATCGGTGAGATCCACGCCTTTGGGATGGCGACGAAACAGCGCGCTGCCCAGCTCGTTCTCCAGCGCCAGAATCTGCTGCGACAACGGCGGCTGCTGGATGCCCAGGCGCTCTGCGGCACGCGTGATATGGCCGCATTCGGCCACCGCAAGAAAATACCGGAGATGACGCAGTTCCATATATTTGAAAAGTATGCAGTTGATATCTTAGAAATCTTTGAAATATTTCGCAAGCCGACCAAGAATAGGGAGGCCCTCGCCAACCAAGCGCTGGTCCGCCAGCCTTGCGGGGAGCCGCACCCATAAAAAACGCTTGATAGGAGACAAACCATGAAATCGCCTCTTCCCAAACTCGGCCTGCCCCTGCTGGCGCTGCTCGCGCTCAGCGGCTGCGGCGACGGCTCCCTGGTGCTGCAAGGGCCGTCCACCTCCAACGAGGCAGCGCCGGTGACGGCCACTTGCCCTGCCGATGTGCCCAGCGACGCGAAATGCCTGTCTGGCCGCGACTCCAAGGGCGCGTTCTACATGATTGCAGTGCCGGCAAAGTGGAATGGCATCCTGGTAATGCATGCGCATGGAGGCCCCGATCTGGCCGCCCCCGATCTGGACCGCTCCATGGAAGACCTGACCCGCTGGTCCATCATGGTGAAGTCAGGCTACGCATGGGCGGGCTCCTCCTACCGCCAGGGCGGAGTGGAAGTGCGCGCTGCCGCCGAAGACACGGAGCGTCTGCGCGGCATCTTCCGCAAGCATGTGGCGATCCCCAGCAAGACCATCTTGCATGGTCAGTCCTGGGGCGCTGGCGTGGCAGCCAAGGGCGCGGAGATGTTCACGCTAGAGACCGTCGGCGAGCGTCCCTACGATGGCGTTTTGCTGACCAGCGGCGTGCTGGGCGGGGGCACCCGTTCCTACGATTTCCGGCTTGATCTGCGCGTGGTCTACCAGTACCTGTGTGGCAACCACCCACGCCCCAGCGAACAGCCCTACGCACTCAACCTCGGCCTGCCCGCCAATGTCACGATGAAGCAGGCAGATGTGGCGCTGCGCGTCAACGAATGCCTGGCGCTCAACAAGCCCGCTGCCGAGCGCACACCCGAGCAGAAGGCCAAAATCCAGACCATCGTCGATGTGATCAAGATTCCCGAGAGCGCCATCCAGTCGCACATGAACTGGGCGACCATGCACTTCCAGGATATCTCCGCCAAGCGCACCGGCGGCGAGAGCCCGTTCGGCAATGAAGGCGCGGTCTACACCGGCTCCGCCGACGATGCGGCCCTCAACGCCGGCGTGCTGCGCTACAAGGCCCATCCCGCCGCCTACCAGACGTTCGCCACCGACACCGACCCGGTCGGCAAGATTCCTGTGCCGGTGCTGTCCACCAAATGGATCAGCGACCCGACCGCGTTCGTGGAGCTTGATTCTCGTTTCCGCGAGGTGATGCAAGAAGGCGGCAGTGCTGCTCGTCTGGTGCAGACCTTCACCACCCATGGCATCCACAGCTTTATCAGCGATCCCACCTATCCCGCGCTGATGGACGCGCTGCTGCAGTGGGTGAACACCGGCACCAAGCCCACGCCTTCCGGTATCGCCAGTGCCTGCCTGGCCCTGGAAGCGACCTACGGCAAGGGTTGTAGCTTTGATGCGAGCTACACGTCGCCTGCACTGTCCACACGCGTCGCTCCACGCCAACGTCCGCAGTGATCTCTGCTTGCGCTTGCCCGGTGCTTGGGTTCCACACGCAAGCGGGCAATGGTTGTTGCACTGGCCCAAGCTGAGGCCGGTGCAAAATCTGCTGCACAACACGGCACACCGGCCCGTGTTTCTGCGTCCTTCCTCAGCCTTGCGCTGCCCGCACACACACCAGCGCATCCACCTGGTCCAGCAGCATCTGCAGATGGCGCTCGCGCAGTGCGTGGCCCAGCAGGTCCACCTGCAGCAGGCTGCGCCAGGTGGCGGCGTGGTCGATGCGAAAGCCGCTCAGCGCAGAGATCAGGTAGTGCACATCGGTGGCAGTGACCTCGGGCTTGAACAGGCCCTGGGCCACGCCGCGCTCCAGGATGCGCTCCAGGGGGGTGAGGGCCGCCCGGCGCAATGATTCGGTGTTGGATATCTGGCCCAGCATTTCGCCGCCCTGGAAGTTCTCCTGCAGCACCAGGCGCGTGAAGGCCTGGTTGTTGGCGTGGTAGTCAAAGCTTTTCTGGGCCAGCGCATGCAGGGCTTGCAAGGGCTCTAGCGCGTCGAGGTTCAGGCTTTCTTCGGAGGCGCGGATATCGGTGTAGCTTTGCTCGATGACGGCCAGGTACACATCCTTCTTGTTGCCGAAGTAGTAGTACAGCATGCGCTTGGCGCAGCCGGCCTTGGCCGCTATGCGTTCAAGCCGGGCGCCGTCATAGCCATAGTTGGCAAACTCGGTCTTGCCGGCGTCGAGCAGGGCCTGGCGCATGCCTGCCGATGCGCCGGGCTCATCGGTCTGGGGGGGTTGAGAGGTTGGCTCTTGCTGGCCTTGCTGCTTGCTCACTGCCGGATCTCCGTGGACACAAGCGGGCAAGCGTACCATGCGCGCCCTTCGCGGAGCGTCGGCAACAAAAAAGCCATGGCTTGCAGTGCAGGCCATGGCGGGTTGTGGGTCAAGGGGCTGGGTCCGACCCCATGCAGGTGCTTACTGGGCCTTGTCAGGCAGCGCGTAGGCGATCACATAGTCGCCACGGTCGGGCGACTGGCGCGCGCCGCCAGCGGAGATCAGCACATACTGCTTGCCGGTCTTGGGCGATTGGTAGGTCATCGGGCCGCCCTGGCTGCCCACGGGCAGGCGGCTTTTCCAGATCTCCTGGCCGTTGGCGGTGTTCCAGGCGCGCAGGTAGTAGTCCTGCGTGCCGGCAAAGAACACCAGACCGCCCTGGGTGGACAGGCTGCCGCCCAGGGTGGGCAGGCCCACTGGCATCGGCATGCGCATCTTGATGCCCATCGGGCCGGTGTCCTGCACGGTGCCCACGGGCACCTGCCAGACCACTTGCTGGGTCTTCATGTCAATCGCCGAGAGCGTGCCAAAAGGGGGCTTTTGGCAAGGGATGCCCAGCGGCGACATGAAGCGGTCCTTGATGACGGCATAAGGCGTGCCGCCCAGCGGCACCTGGCCCATGCCGGTGTTGGGCTGCTCGCCACCATCGGACAGCGCGGCCTTGGGCTTTTGCGGCATCATCTGCACCCACAGGCCCAGGCGCATGTCGTTGACAAAGATCAGGTGGTTGTTCGGGTCGGCCGAGATACCGCCCCAGTTCATGCCGCCCAGCGAGCCGGGGAAGCTCAGCGACACATCGGTGTCGGGGGCGGTGAATAGGCCTTCATAGCGCATCGACTTGAACTTGATGCGGCAGATGAGCTGGTCCAGTGGCGTCGCGCCCCACATGTCCGCTTCGGTCAGGGTCCGGGTGCCAATCTGCGGCATGCCGACGGAGACGCGCTGGGTGGCGGCATATTTCTCACCTGGGATGCCTGCGGGCTTGACGGGCACATCGTCCACCTGGGTCAGCGGCTGGCCGCTTTGGCGGTCCAGCACAAAGATCTGGCCGGCCTTGGTGCCCACCACGAGGGCGGGCGTGGTGCTGCCATCCTTTTTGGGGAAGTCGATCAAGGTCGGAGCCATCGGAATATCAAAATCCCAGAGGTCGTTGTGCACAGTCTGGTAGACCCATTTCTCATGGCCGGTGGAGGCGTCGAGTGCGAGGATCGAGGCGCCGTACTTCAGATCGGCGGCCGAGCGGGGCACGCCATACAGATCGACCGAGGGCGAACCCATCGGCAGGTAGACGGTGTTGGAGCTGGGGTCGTAGGTGGTACCGGCCCACACATTGGCGGACGAGCGCGTGTAGGTGGCGCCGGGGGGCAGCACCTCGTTGGGCGTGTTGGAGCCCGCATCAAAGGCCCAGCGCAGCGCGCCGGTCATCACGTCAAAGCCACGGATCACGCCGCCGGGCATATCGACCTGGACGTTGTCGGCCACACGGCCGCCGACGACGATGGTGGTGCCGGCCACGGTGGGGGCCGATGTGAGGGTGTAGTAAGCGGGGTTGGCAATGGCGCCCAGGCCTTGCTTCAGATCGACAATGCCCTGGTTGCCAAAGCCGGCGCAGAGCTCGCCGTTGTCGGCATTGATCGCAAACAGGCGCGCGTCGATGGTGTTCATCACGATGCGGCGCTGGCACTGGTCGCCTGCGGGCAGCGCAACGGGCTGCACCGGCGACGATCCCGCCACCTGCGGCACCGGCAGCGGCGCATTGGCATCAAAGTAGGCCAGGCCCCGGCAGCGTTCCCAGACACCGCCCACATGCGAGTTGGTGTCGTGGCGCCACAGCTGCTTGCCGGTATCGGCATCGAGCGCAATCACGTTGTTGCTGGGCGTGCAGACAAAGACCTTGTCACCCACTTGCAGCGGCGTGGTCTGGTCTTCGGCACCGGCGCCAGTCGATTTGGGCACATCGCCGGTGTGGAAGGTCCAGGCCACCTGCAACTGGTTGACGTTGTCCACATTGATCTGGTCCAGCGCCGCAAAGCGGTCGTTGTTCGTGCCGTTGCCGTAATGGCTCCAGTCCTTTTGCGCGCTGGCTGCATCGACCGGCTTGCGGCTGATGGCCGCCTGGTTCTGCACCTCAGGATGGATCTGGAACATGGATGCAAAGCTCACCAGGCCCACGAGCAGCAGCACGCCCGCCAAAGCCAGCGGGCCCTTGTTGCTGCGCGCGCGCGGGGCGCCCGCCTGCAGCAGCGGCAGGCAGGCGCTGACCACCGCTGCGCCAAAGGTCATCGCCAGCAGGCGCGAGACCAGGCTCCAGTAGTCCAGCCCCACTTCGGCCAGGGCCCACAGCACCGTAGCGGCAAAGGTGGCCAGGTACAGCCAGCCGCCCGAGCGGCGGCCGCGCAGCACCTGCACGCCCGACAGCAGCAGGCCCAGGCCCGCCAGCAAAAAGTACCAGCTGCCGCCCAGGCTGATGAGCTTGCCGCCGCCGACCAGGAAGGCCAGGCCGGCGATGGCCAGCACTGCGCCCAGCACGCCGAGCAGCAGGCGCACGGCCAGTGACGGTACACGCGCTTGTTGTGTCATATCGATCCTCGAATCTGTCTTGGGCCTGGCAGGCGCAGCAGCCCTCTGCACCAGGCCCGGGATGGGGCGTTGTGCAGAGGGCCCGAAGCAGTCGCTGCTACAGACCTTGTCTTGTGTGAGAAAAAATGTCCATTGTGGTGAGAAATAAAGTCCATCGCTGCCTGATGTGTACCGGATATTTCAAGAATTTCTGAAACAAATAGCCGCCGAGCAGCCATGGGCTGGCGCAAATGCTGCTGGGGCGCGCGCTGAAGCGGCGTGGATTCAGGCGCTGAAATGCTGCTTCATCAGCGGCTTGAGGATGCCGTGCACGGCTTTGACCAGGCGGTTGTGCGGCCGCGCGGCCGGTGTGGCCAGCACGATGCGGTTGCGGATCACAGGGTGGCTGACCTGGGCGGTGAACACCGGCGCGCTGCCTGGCCAGGTCTTCACGGCGCTGGCGGGCACGACCGAGCAGCCCACATTGCGGGCGACCAGGGACAGCACCATCTTGATCGAATCGACCTCGGCGACGATGCGTAGCGGCAGCTGCTGGTCTTCGACTGCGTCGTCAAAAATCATGCGCAGCGCCTGCGGGCGGCTGGGCAGCACCAGCGGGTAGTCCACCAGCTGGGCCACTTTGACCCGCTCGGGCAGGGGGCGGGTGCTGATCAGCACCAGGGGCTCGCGCGCCAGCGGCTCGGTCAACAGCTGCGGCGTGGGGCTGGGGTCAAACAGCACGGCCACATCCAGGCGGTCGGCCAGCAGCCATTCGCGCAGGCGAATGCTCAGGCTCTCTTCGACAATGATCGAGGCATCGGGGCAGGCCTGCAAAAACTGCTGCACCACATCGGGCGTGACCAGGCTGGCCACCAAAGGCGGCAGCCCCAGGCGCACCTTGCCGCGCGGGCTTTGCAGACGCGCGGCCATGTCGGCCTTGGCGGCATCGACGGCCGCGCTGATGCTGCGCCCATGGGCCAGCATGGCCTTGCCCGATTCGGTCAGCCGCACGCCCCGGCCATGGCGCTCGAGCAGCGGCTGGCCCAGCTCGGCCTCCAGCAGCTGCACCTGGCGGCTCAGGGTCGGCTGGCTCAGGTTCAGCGCCGCAGCGGCCTTGCTGTAGCTCTGTGCCTGGGCGACCGCCATGAAGTACTGCAAGCGCACAAAATCCATGCATCACCTCTATATCTGATATTTGGATTTTATAGGCGATCAAAAAACTGGCAGTTCCACAATGCGCTCAAGACGACTCTTTGATGGCCTTGCATGAACGCCCCGACCCCCCACCTCCAGCAGCCCGTACAGACCTATACGCTGGCGCCCTCGCGCCCCAGTCTGGTGCTGC
The DNA here is from genome assembly GCF_049601575.1 of Comamonas sp. 23. Classification (NCBI taxonomy): domain Bacteria; kingdom Pseudomonadati; phylum Pseudomonadota; class Betaproteobacteria; order Burkholderiales; family Comamonadaceae; genus Comamonas; species Comamonas sp. 23. The sequence continues at coordinate 706,252 of NZ_CP187127.1, forward strand.
CCGCCGGCAGCTGCGACAGCCATGTGCATGTGTTTGGCCCGGTGAACGAATTTCCGTATGCGGAGCCGCGCAGCTTCACCCCCGCCGATGCGGGCAAGGAGACCTTGTTTGCGCTGCACCGCCATCTGGGCATCAGCCGCTGCGTGATCGTGCAATCGGCCTGCCATGGCTATGACAACCGCGTGGTCGAGGATGCGATTGCGCATGGCGGCGGCCGCTACCTGGGTGTGGCCCTGGTGCCGCTGTCGGTCGAACGCACCGAGCTGCAGCGCCTGGCCGCAGCAGGTTTTCGGGCGATCCGCTTTAACTTCATGAAGCACCTGAACACCGGCGCCTCGGTTGAGGACGTGGTGGCCTTGACGCCCATGCTGGCCGAGCTGGGCATGCACCTGCAGATCCATTTTGAGAGCGCGCTGATCCACAGCCTGGGCCCCGTGCTGCAGCAATCGGCCTGCCCGGTGGTGATCGACCACATGGGCCGTGTGGATGCCACGCTGGGCCGGGAAGGCGCCGATTTTCAGGCACTGCTGCGGCTACTGGAGCAGCCGCTGTTTTACGTGAAGGTCAGCGGTATCGACCGCATCGATGCGACGCCGCCCTACCAGCACGGCATTGCGCGGGCGCAGGAGCTGGTGGCCCATGCGCCCGACCGCGTGCTCTGGGGCAGTGACTGGCCGCACCCCAACCACACGCATGTGCCCGATGACGGTGTGCTGGTCGATGCGCTCGCGCGGTTCAGCCCCAACCCGGCGCATCTGCAGGCCCTGCTGGTGGACAACCCCCAGCGCCTCTACCGCTTCCCAGCCTGAGATATTCGCAAGGAAAAAAGCATGGCGATTTTTGATGCCCATACCCCCGTCAACCCGCAAGGCCGGCTCGCCGGCAAGGTGGTCTATATCACCGGTGCCGGGGCCGCTGGCGCGGGCTGGGGCAATGGCCGGGCGACGGCGATCCGCTTTGCGCAGGAAGGCGCACTGGTGTTTGGTGTGGACCGCAATGCCCAGGCGCTGCGCGAGACCGAGGGCAGCATCCGCAGTGCGGGCGGCCAGTTTGTCGCCGGCCACTGCGATGTGATGGATGCGGCCTCGATAGCGGCATCGGTGCAGGCCTGCCAGGCGGCGCTCGGGCGCATCGATGTGCTGGTCAACAACGTGGGCGGCTCGGCCAAGGGCGGGCCGGTCGAGATGGACGAAGCGGTCTGGGATGCCCAGCTGGACTACAACCTCAAAAGCGTGTTCCTGTGCTGCAAGGCGGTGCTGCCGCTGATGCAGGCGCAGGGCGCGGGCAGCATCGTCAATATCTCGTCGACCTCGGGCATGCGCTGGACCGGTGCGGCCCAGATTGCCTATGCATCGAGCAAGGCGGCGGTGATCCAGTTTTCCAAGGTGCTGGCCGTGCAGTACGCGCCGCACCGCATCCGCGTGAACACCGTCGTGCCGGGCCAGTTGCACACGCCGATGGTCGAGACCCGCTTGGCCGGCCAGCGCGCTGGTGGCGATGTCGAGGCGCTGCTGGCCCAGCGCCAGGCGCGTATTCCGCTGCCCTTCATGGGCGATGGGCGCGACACCGCCAATGCGGCGCTGTTTCTGGCCTGTGACGAATCGCGCTTTGTGACGGGCACCGAGATTGTGGTGGACGGCGGTATGACCGTGCGCTGCGGATAAAGCAAGATTATTGAAGGAGACAACGATGAGATTCCACGCCTTTCCCGCAGCCCGCCAGTGGCTGCACGCTGCCGTGCTGGGCACCGCGCTGGGTTGCGCCAGCAGCGCCATGGCGCAAAGCGAGATGACGCGCCTGCTGGTGGCCTTTCCGCCCGGCGGCCCGGTGGACTTCATTGCGCGCACGATGTCGCAGCAGCTGGCCAAGGAATTGGGCCACCCGGTGATTGTGGAAAACAAGCCAGGCGCCAACGGCGCGATTGCTGCCGACAGCGTGATCCGCTCAGCACCCGACGGCAAAACCCTGTGGCTGACCAGCGTGGGTGCGGTCGCCATCAACCCTGCCCTCTACCCCAAGCTGAACTACAAGCCCGCCAGCGACCTGGTGCCCGTCTCGCTGGTGGTCAACAACGTGGAGATCATGGTGGTCAATGCGCAGACCAGTTTCAAGGACGCCAAGGACTTTGTGCAGGCCGCCAGCCAGCGCAAGGACAAGCCGATGACGATGGCGTCGTCCGGCACCGGCAGCGTGCCGCATCTGGCAGCCATCCAGCTCAATGAATCGGCCGGCCTGAATCTGATGCATGTGCCCTACAAGGGCGCGGCCCCTGCCATTACTGACCTGATGGCCGGCCATGTCGATGGCTTCTTTGGCGATATTCCCGGCCTGGTGGGCGCCATTGACAGCGGCAAGTTCCGGCCCGTGGGCATTGCCGCTGCCAAGCGCAGCGCCCGCTACCCGAACGTGCCCACCTTTGACGAGCTGGGCTACAAGGGCGTGGATTCGAACAACTGGTATGCGGTGTTTGCGCCCAAGGGCACCAGCGCCCCGGTGGCAGCCGCTTTGAGCCGCGCCATCCATGCGGCCTTGCATGCACCCGATGTGCAGCGCAAGATCGAGGCCTCGGGTGCCGAAGTGGTGGGCTCCAGCCCCGAAGCGCTGGCCCAGCAGCTGGCGACCGACACGGAAAAGTGGACCGCCATCATCCGCCGCAACCGCATCACCCCCGATTGAGTTTGAAAGACTGCCATGCGCATTGAAGCGATTGAGCCAGGCACGCGCAGTGCCCTGGCGGAGTTGGAGCAACAGATTAAGGCCGAGCGCGGCCGCATCTCGCCGCTCTACCAGGTGCTGCTGCACAGCCCGGCCATTGCCAAAGGCTGGGAGCAGATGCTCTCTGCCGTGCGCAACTACAGCAGCATCGATGCCGGGCTGCGCGAGCTGATCATTCTGCGGGTGGCCATGCTCAACCAGGCCGCCTATGAGTTCGAGGCCCATGTACCGCATGCGCTCAAAGCCGGCGTGACGCAGGCCGCCATCGATGCGACGCGCGACACCGGCACCACTGCCAGCCCGGCCTGGGATGGCCTGCAGCAGCTGGCCATCGCGGTGACCGACGCGCTGACCCGCGATCTGCAGGTGCCCGAACCCTTGTTTGCGCAGGTGGCTGCGCGCTTCAATGCACAAGAGCAGGTGGAACTGTTTGCCACCATCGGCGCCTACAACATGGTGTCGCGCTTTTTGAACGCCTTTGAGATTGGCCACTGATGCCCGCACCTGCTAACGCTATCGACAGCCTGCTGCTGCGCTGCACGCCGGCAGCCCATGAAACCGCCACCACGCTGGCGCAGGCCGCCCTGGCGCTGCTGCGCCAGGACTTGGCCGATCTGCAGCTTGACCTGCGCCTGGCGCGCGTGGCCCAGCAGCCCCAGGGCATTGCCTATCTGTACTTTGCACTCGGCAACCCGCAGCCGCTGAGCGCTGATCAAACCGCGCAGGCCGAGTGCCGTTTGCAGGGCGCGGGCATGGCCGGCCTGGCCGCTTGCGAGCTCTCGCGCCTGCAGCTGGTGATGCACCGGGTGGGCCCCACACACGGCGAGGCCACACCGGTGCACTATGCCGTTGAGATGGACCCCGAAGCCGGCTGGCAAGACGAGTTGTTCGCCTGGTATGACCAGGAGCATCTGCCCGGCCTGGCCGCCGTGGCCGGCACCGCCCAGGCCTTTCGCTACCTGAACCTGGACCATGGCCCGCTGTCGCTCGCCTGCTATGACCTGGTCGATGCCGAGGTGATGGGCTGCCCGGCCTGGCTGGCGGTGCGGGGTACAGATTGGAGCGCGCGCGTGCGGCCCCATTTCACCAACACGCGGCGCACGATGTTTGATGCGCAGCCGCTGGTTGTGGCGATACGCTAGGCACCGGCCACTGGCGAGCACAGCTCCACCAGCGTGCCATGCGGGCAGCGCACATAGGCCACTACCTGGCCCCAGGGCTTGGTGGTGGGCGCAGCGAGCGCCGTAGCACCGGCCGCCAATGCGCTGGCATAGGCCTGGGCCACATCACTGCTGACCAGCGCAATCTCTACCCCCAGCGGTTGGGCCGATTCGGACGCGGCCACATGACCGCCGCTGAAGTTGGCATGGCCCAGCGCATGGTCGGCAAAGGCCAAGGTGGTGGCACCGGTCTCCAGCTCGCCATAGCTGCCCGAGGGGTGCAGAAAACGGGTGGCCAGGCCAAAGGCCTGCGAGAAAAAAGCCAACGATGCCGCGACATCGGGCACATAGACGATGGTGTAGCCGAACTGCAGTGCTTGCATGGTGGGCGCCCTTTTTTTAGAACATATTCCTGGACCCGCACCAGCGGGCCACGCTTGCCGAACGCCCGAGACCGTGTTCAGACCACGGCAGGGAGTGGGGCTGAGGGACTTTAGCGGCTGGTGCAGGCCTTGCAGGTTTGCAGGGCCAGGCGGTGCAGTGCCTGCCAACCATTGGCCGGCCACTCGGGCACCTTCAGGCCCTTGACGATGCCATCGACCGCGTGGGCCGAGTGCAGCAGGCGGGCGACGGTGGCATCGCTGATGCGGGGCAGCACGCGCTCAAAATGGCGCTCCTTGTTGCCCCAGACGCGGTTCTCGCGCAGGGCCATTGGCATGGGCCGGCCGTTGCGCAGCGCGTCTTTCACCCGCTTCATCGCGCGGATGTCTTCGGCCAGCGCCCAGTGCACCAGCACCTCGGCCTCGCCCTCAGCCTGCAGGCCGTTGAGCATGCGCTCGGTGCGCAGCACCTGGCCGGAGAGCACGGCATCCGAGAGCTTGAACACGTCGTAGCGGGCGACATTCAGCACCGCCTGTTCGACCTGCTCAAAGCCGAGCTCGCCTGCCGGGTAGAGCAGGCCGAGCTTTTGAATTTCCTGGTGGGCGGCGAGCAGGTTGCCCTCGACCCGGTCGGCAAAAAAGGCCAGGGTGCGCTGGCCTTCCTCGCCGGCTTTGACATGCTGCTCCTGCCGCTGCAGGCGCTGGGCGATCCAGGCGGGCAGCGCGGTGCGCTCGATGCTGTCGACCTGCAGGGTGACGCCATGCGACTCCAGCGCGGCAAACCAGGCGCCGGTCTTGGTGGCCTTGTCCAGGCGCGGCAGCACCACGATGGTCAAGGTGCTGTCGTTGTCCACACTGCTGCTGACCAGCTGCTGCAGCGCCGTGCTGCCATCCTTGCCAGGCTTGCCGCTGGGGATGCGCACTTCGATGATCTGCTTGTCGGCAAAGAGGCTCAGGCTCCCGCCGGCAGCGAGCACTGCGCTCCAGTCAAAATGCGCGCCAGCGACGGTGAAGCTGCTGCGCTCGGTGTAACCGTTGGCGCGCGCGCTGGCACGGATGGCATCCACGGCCTCCTGCACCAACAGGGGCTCGTCGCCATGCACGGTGTACAGAGACCGCAGCCCCTTGCCCAACTGGGCACTCAACTGATTCAACGGCACTTGCATGCTTGGTGGCGCTTCCAGCGCGGCGTGGCCGCAGCGCTTGTCATTCGGTAGGGGTGACGGACTTGACGATGGCCAGGCGCCGCACGATCTGCTGAACGATGTCGGTCTGCATGTTGCGGTAGAGCATGTCCTCTTCGTTCGCCTTGGACAGTGCGTAGGTTTCCAGGTAGCTGATCTCGCGGTACTGCATCAACTCGGAATCGGGCACATAGAGGGCGCCCTTGGCATCACGCACCCGAAAACGTGTGATCAGGCGGATCTGCAGCTCGCGCACCTCGCCGGCCGCATTGCGCGAGACGACGACGCGCTCGCGGCGCTGGCCCAGGTCATCGAAGATGGCCTCGGCCTGCGTGGCCTGGCTCGGGTCGCGCAGCACCTGCAGGCTGCCGGCAGCCTCCAGGTGGCGTTGCAGCTCTTTGAGGAAGCCCGAATTGGCGTTGCCGTTCAAATACAGCGATTTGAACGCGAAATCCACCGATCCGCGCAGTTTGAAGCCGCATGCCGCCAGCAGCGGCACGCTTGCCAGGGCAGTAAGCAGCGTGCGTTTTTGCATGGCGCTTAGACTACCACGTTCACCAGGCGGCCCGGCACGATGATGACTTTCTTCGGGGTCGCGCCATTGGCGATTTTCTGGAAGTCTTCATTGGCCAGAGCAGCCGCTTCAATCGTGGCCTTGTCAGCGCCGGCAGCGACGATGATGGAGCCGCGCAGCTTGCCGTTGACCTGCAGCATCAGCTCGATTTCGTCCTGCACCAGCGCCTGGGCATCGACCTCGGGCCAGGCGGCATCCAGCAGGCCGCCAAAGGCCTGCTGGTAGCCCAGCGCATCCCACAGCACCTGCGTCAGGTGGGGCGTGGCCGGGTAGAGCGCGCGCAGCAAAATGCCAAAGCCCTCGACCAGCGCGGCGCGGCCGCCTTCGCTGTCCACGGCCTTGAAGTCTTCCAGCGCGTTGATCATCTTCATCGCGCCCGACACCACCGTGTTGTACTGCATGCGGCTGTAGTCATAGGCCACTTGCTTGAGCACGGTGTGGATCTCCAGGCGCAGCGCCTTGGCTTCCTTGCCAAAGGCGGCGTTCGCAGCACTGGCCGCCTGGGCGCGGGCGGCATCGAACTCAGGCGCATGCAGCTTGCTGCCGAAGTTGTAGACGCGGCGCAGGAAGCGGTAGCTGCCTTCGACGGCCGACTCGTTCCATTCCAGGGTCAGCTCGGGTGGCGCGGTGAACATGGTGTAGAGGCGCGCGGTATCGGCGCCGTACTTCTCGATCAGGTCCTGCGGGTCGACCCCGTTGTTCTTGGACTTGGACATCGTGCCCACGCCCTCGTAGTCGATCGCGGTGCCAACGGGCAGCAGGCCATCGGCGCTGTCCACGGCCACCTTGAGCTGGGCGCCCACGACCTTGCCGGTCTCGTCCAACACCTGCTCCACATCCTTGGGCCAGAAGTATTCCTTGCCACCCTTGGCGGTGCGGCGGCTGTAGATGTGGTTGAGCACCATGCCTTGCGTGAGCAGCTTGGTGAAGGGCTCGTCGACCTTGACCAGACCCAGGTCGCGCATGACCTTGGTCCAGAAGCGTGCATACAGCAAGTGCAGGATCGCGTGCTCAATGCCACCGATGTACTGGTCCATCGGCATCCAGTAGTCGGCGCCGTCGGCCACCATCTTCTCGCTGTTCTTGGCATCGCAATAACGCATGAAGTACCAGGACGAATCCACAAAGGTGTCCATGGTGTCGGTCTCGCGGCGGGCCGGCTTGCCGCAGCAGGGGCAGACCACGCCGGCGTGGAAGGCTTCGCTCTTGATCAGCGGGTTGCCCGAGCCATCGGGCACCAGGTCTTGGGGCAGCACGACTGGCAGGTCCTTCTCGGGCACGGGCTGGGCACCGCAGTCTTCGCAGTGGATGATCGGGATGGGGGTGCCCCAGTAGCGCTGGCGGCTCACGCCCCAATCGCGCAGGCGCCAGGTGGTTTTCAGTTCGCCCAGGCCCTTGGCTTCGAGCGCCTTGGCCACCGCTTGCACGCCTTCCTTGTAGTGCAGGCCATCAAAGGCGCCGGATTCGATGAGGACGCCGCGCTCCTTGTCGCCATACCAGTCATGCCACTGCTGCTGGTCGTAGGGGCCTTCGCCTTCGACGGCCACCACCTGGCGGATCGGCAGGCCGTATTTGTTGGCAAACGCAAAGTCGCGCTCGTCGTGGGCGGGCACGCCCATCACGGCGCCGTCGCCATAGCTCATCAGCACATAGTTGCCGATCCAGACCTCGACCTGCGCGCCGGTGATCGGGTGCGTGACGAACAGGCCCGTGGGCTTGCCTTCCTTTTCCTTGACGGCGAGTTCGGCCTCGGTGGTGCCGCCCTTCTTGCATTCTTCGATGAAGGCCGCCAGCTCGGGGTTGGAGGCAGCGGCATGGGTGGCCAGTGGGTGCTCAGGGGCCACGGCGCAGAAGGTCACACCCATGATGGTGTCGGCACGCGTCGTGAAGACATACATCTTGCCCTCGCCGATCAAGCTGCCATCGGCGTTCTTCACGCCATGCGTGAACGCAAAGCGCACGCCGGCACTCTTGCCGATCCAGTTTTCCTGCATCAGGCGCACCTTGTCGGGCCAGCCAGTCAAGGTCGCCTTGTCGTTGCCCATCTGCACATGGTCCAGCAGCTCTTGCGCGTACTGGGTGATGGCCAGGTAGTAGCCCGGGATCTCGCGCTTTTCCACCAGCGCGCCGGTGCGCCAGCCGCGGCCGTCGATCACCTGCTCATTGGCCAGCACAGTCTGGTCCACCGGGTCCCAGTTCACGGTCTGGGTCTTGCGGTAGGCGATGCCCTTGTCCAGCATCTTGAGGAACAGCCACTGGTTCCACTTGTAGTAGTCGGGGTCGCAGGTGGCCACTTCGCGGCTCCAGTCGATCGCCAGACCCATCGCCTGCATCTGCTTTTTCATGTAAGCGATGTTGTCGTAGGTCCACTGCGCAGGCGGCACGCTGTTCTTGATCGCGGCGTTCTCGGCCGGCAGACCAAAGGCATCCCAACCCATGGGCATCAGCACGTTGTAGCCTTGCATGCGCAGCTGGCGCGTGAGCATGTCGTTGATCGTGTAGTTGCGCACATGGCCCATGTGCAGCTTGCCGCTGGGGTAGGGCAGCATGGAGCAGGCGTAGAACTTTTTCTTGCCCGCGTCCTCGGACACGCGGTAGGCATCTTGGGCTTGCCACTGGCTTTGCGCGGCGGCTTCTACGTCGGAGTGGTTGTATTTTTCTTGCATGGAACTGGTCAGGAAAAAGCGGCCGCCCACGGGCTTTCCGGGGCGAGGTCAATTGGGCAAAGATTGTAGGCCCATCGCCATTGCCCGTGGATGGCGAGTGCCGCACGCTGGGGTGCGGTTATACATGCCATGTAAAAATAAATGAATATCTCTCTATTGATAGCCAATATGGTGGTGGCTTGCCCTTGGCGGGACGCCCTGGGCGGCGCCGGCCGCATCCCCCCATTTCCAACCGATTTATCCCCCCTTTGAAAGGACTCTGCCTCGTGACCTGGGAAACCCTGGACCAATACGAACCCTGGATGCAAACGGCCGCCGGTCTGGCGGCCTTGGTATTGCTGGCCTATGCACTGCGCCTGGTGGTGCGCATGGCGCTGCTGCAGATCGTGCCGCGCTTTCGCTCCAGCCTGGGCGCGGCCTGGCTGCGCACCTTGCTGGACAACCGCATTCTGGTGCGCGTGGCGCAGATCGTGCCCTCGCTGGTGGTTCAGACGGGCATTGCCGCGGTGCCGCACCTGCCAGTCATTGCCAGCACGGTGATCCGCAATGTGGCGATTGCGGTGACGGCGCTGCAGGTGGCGCGCCTGCTGTGCGCCATCATGGACGGCATCCAGCAGGCCAACGAGAGCCAGCTGGAATCGGCCCAAAGCACGCGCTCGGTCAAAAGCTATGTGCAGCTGGGCAAGATGCTGGTGATGGTGGTCGCGGGCATCGTGATGGTGGCGACCTTGATCGACCGCTCGCCGCTGATTCTGCTCAGCGGCCTGGGCGCCATGTCGGCGGTGCTGATGCTGGTGTTCAAGGACACGATCCTGTCGTTTACCGCTGGCGTGCAGCTGTCGAGCAATGACATCCTTCGCGTGGGCGACTGGCTGGAGATGAACCAGGTCGGCGCCGATGGTGCCGTGGTGGACATGGCGCTCAACACCGTCAAGGTGCGCAACTGGGACAACACGATCACCACCATCCCCACCTGGCGCTTGATGAGCGACAGCTTCAAGAACTGGCGCGGCATGTCGGAATCGGGCGGCCGCCGCATCAAGCGGCCCCTGTGCATCGACACCACCTCGGTGCGCTTTCTGACCCGCGCCGAAATCGCTGAGCTCAGCCACATCGCCTTGCTGCGCCCCTACCTGGAAGGCAAGGTCGCTGAGATCACCGCCTACAACCAGGATTTCTCGGCCAAGGCGCCGGACATGGCCGACGAGATCGTCAACCTGCGCCAGCTGACCAATATCGGCACCTACCGCGCCTACTGCAATGCCTATTTGCAGGCCCACCCCAAGCTGCGCAAGGACATGACCTTGATGGCCCGCGCGATGGAGCCGACCAACCAGGGTTCGCCGCTCGAGATCTATGCATTTACCGATACCACCGCCTGGCTCGAGTACGAGGCGATCCAGGGCGATATCTTTGACCACCTGATCGCCATCCTGCCGGAGTTCGGCCTGCGCGTGTTCCAGGTGCCCTCGGGCAATGACATGCAGGTGGCGCTGCGCCAGCACGAAGTGCAGGCCCTGCAGCGCTGATCGTGTCTGTTGCCTAGCGCCGCGCCCCCTGGGCCGGTGCTGGCACGGGTGACGGCGACGATGAGGGCACATTCGCTACCGCTTCGGGCAGCGGCTCGGGCGCCACGGCCACCGGCTCGTCGGCCTCTGGCACGGGCGCTTCGCTGGCCACACCGGTCGCTTCCGGGCTGGTGATGCCCAGCGGGCTTTCCCAGATCGAGCGGCCTGGCAGCGGCAGCACCGGCTGGCCATCGCCATCGGCCAGGCCCACCAGCAGCGCGCGGCCATCGGGCAGCACGCGGAAGTCGCCATAGCGGGTCTGCTCAAAATGCCGGCCCTGGCCTTCGGGGAAGAAGTAGGCATCGGTCACCAGCACCCACTGGCCCTTGAGGCGCTTGAGCGGCAGCGCCACCTCGCCTTTTTGCAAGGGCTCGGTCGCGGTCAGCAAGCCCAAGATGGTGGCCACGCCCTGGTCGTCAACGCTGGCGCGCACCAGCTGGCTGGCGCTGACGATGTCCTTGAGCTTTTCACGCATCTCAAAGGGCAGCGCAAAGTTCAGCGCCATATAGTCGCCCTGCATCAAGGAGCGCGGGTCCACCGGGATCAGCGGCACCAGAATGCGCTGGCCATGGGCAATGACCTGCTCCTTGCCGCGCACATCCCAGTTGACCAGGCCCAGCGCCAGCACCGCGCCCACGACCAGACCGACCCATTGCAGCCGGCGCTGCGGCGCTGCAGGCGGCGTGTCTGCGCCAGCGCCGGCATCGGCCGCGCGGCGCAGCGCCCACAGGCAGGCCAGCAGCAGCGCGCCAGCCAGCGCCAGGCCCAGGCCCTTGGCCGCCAGCGACCAACCCAGGTGGTAGTAGAACTGGCCTAGCGCGACCAGCGCCAGCAGCGCGCAGAGTACGGCAATTCGCCAGCGCGCCGCCAGCAAGGCACCCGCGGCGACCAGGCCAACAACGGCCAGCCCGGTGCTGAACCAGGCGGCCAGCGCCAGCATGGCGCCCGCCAGCAGCAGGCTGTGCTCGCCCTGGCGGTTGGTGGTGCCGCGCGCACGCCATTGGCGGGCCAGCATCCAGGCCGACAGCGCCACCACCACCACGGCCAGCGCGCGCCCGGCAGGAATGGCCCAGGGCATGAAGTCGCCGCTCTGCTCCCAGAAGATGGCGCGGGCGACATAACCCGAGGCGAAATTGCTGATCAGCACGCCGACGATGGCCGCATCGGCAAAGGCGGCCCAGCGCGGCCGGGACCAGCGCTGCGCCGGCGTGGCCAGGCGCGCGGGTTCGGCACGCAGCCACAGGCACCACAGCAGCGCGGGCAGCAGCGCATCGAGCTGCAGCGGCAGCAAGGCCGGCAGCCAGGACTGCAGCGCCATGAGGCTGACCACCACGGCCATGCCCCAGCCCAGGCCCATCAGCGACTGGATCCAGCGCATCTGCGCCAGCGCGGCGCCCAGCATCAGCACCAGCGCCGAGACCGTACCAATCAGCAGCACACCCAGGCGTGAGTCAGCCACATCGCCCAGGTTGACCAGCACCAGCAGCCCGCCCGCGCACCAGAGCACCAGCGCCACGCAGTTGATGAAGGCATGGCGGGACTGGCGCATCAAACCACCGGCTGCGGCCAGAAACACCAGGCCCAGCACCACGCCGCCGGCACCAAAGACAAAACGCTCGCCCAGCGCCAGCGCCAGAAATACCGCCAGCGGCACCAGGCTGGCCAGCGCACCCAGCATGGCCAACGCCAGCACCAGGACCGGGGGCTCATCCAGATCTTGCACAGGCGCATCGCCTTGCACCAGGCCTTGCTGGCGGGCCGGGGACCACCAGGCCGGTTGCGTGCGCAGAAATGACAGAGGACGGATAGCAGCCATCACAGCACCTCCTGGTGGTCGCGCTGCTGGGCATGCAGGTAGTGCTGCGCTGCCATCAAGGCCTTGACCGAAGCGCCCAGGCAGACCATCACCACCACGGCAAAGGCGAGCAGGGCCTCGGTCTCATGCCACTCGAATATCCAGCGGGCAATCAGCGACAGCACCAGCACATTGGCGGCCAAGGTGGCCAGGCAAGTGCAGATAAAGTCGCGAAAACGGCTGAACAGCGCCACCAGCAAGCTGGCAGCCACCAAGGCGCCGCTGAGCGCAAAGGCCGCCAGGGTCTGGCGCGTGGCCTCGTCAAATAGCTGTACGGTGGCAATGGCCGACCAGGCTGCCAGCGCGCCGCCCAGCGCCAGGCGCTGCGACCACCAGCCCATGCCGCCGCGCACCCGCAGGGCCGGCACGCAGTACACCAGCAGCGGCACCAGCGCCAGCGCCAGCCAAAGCGCCAGGCGCAGCAGCAGCTGGGGCAGGGTATCGCGGTCGGCGACCAGGACCTGCCAGAGGTCGAGCTTGCCGGTCCAGAACACGATGGCGGCTGCGACGATCAGCACCCAGACGCACCAGAGCAGATCGCTGGCAGCCAGTGCCACCCAGATGAGCGAGAGCGCCGCCCAGGCGGCAAACAGCTGCCAGGCATCGGCGCCGGTCTGGTAGGTCTGGCCCACATAGGCCAGCAGGCCGCCCAGCACCAGGGTGGCGCACAGCAGCGCCGCCAGCCGCAGGCGCGGCCACAGACAGGCGGCCAGCACGGACAGCGCCAGCGTGCCCTCGATCAGGCCCAGCTTGAACCAGTGCGACTGCGCCTGCCAGTTGGCCGCCACCCAGAAGATCAGCCCGCTGGCCACCAGCAGCGCGGCCACCAGCAGCAGGCCGGCGCGGATTTTGCGGGCCAGATCGGCCGGGGCACCGGCTGAGACAGCCAGTGCATACAGCGGCGCGATGCGCGGGTCGCCTGGCGCCGACTGGGCGCTGACCTGGTACAGGGTGGAGTCCATGCGTTTGTTCCTCGTTGGTGGGCCGCTTGCACGGCGGTGCAGCGGTGGCCCTGGTGCAGCCGCCCCAGGCAGCCTGCACACAGCCTGCAATATAACCAAACGCTTCTGGGCCAGGGCATGCGCCAGTTCAGGTAGCTTCAAACGATACTGCCGGAGCCCGCCAGGCGAGACCGGGCCGGGGTGCTCAGCGTGCGGCGGCAGCCTGGGGTTGGGCCACAAAGCCCATGCGGCTGAGGCCGGCGCTTTGCGCCGCATCCATCAGTTCGACGGCGCGGGCATAGGGCAGGCTCTGGTCGATGGACAGCTGCACCTCGGTCTGCGGATTGCGCTCGGCCTGCTGCTTGAACAGCGCTTTGAGGGCCTCCATGTCGGTGGGCTGGCCATCGGCAAACAGCGCGCCCTGGGCATTGAGCTGCACCGCAATCGCCGCCGGCGGATTGGCCCGGGTGGCGCTGGCGGCCTGGGGCAGGTCCAGGCGGATGGAGGCGGCCAGCAAGGGCGCTGCCATGATGAAGATAACCAGCAGCACCAGCATCACATCCACCAGCGGCGTCACATTGATGGCGCTGATCGGCGCGCTGGCCGGGGTTTTGTTGAAGCGACCGAATGCCATGGTGCGAAGGGCCTGGGTTGGCGGCGGCTCAGCGGCTGCCCACCAGGGCGATGCTATCCACGGCATTGTGGGCCTGCATGCCGGCGTAGGCCTGCGGCGCCTGGGCGGCTTGCTGCAAGGCCCAGGTCTGCATGTCGTGGGCAAAGCCTTCGAGCAGCTCCTCGACCTGCGCGAGCTTGCGGCCCAGCAGGTTGTAGGCCAGCACGGCCGGCAAGGCAACGGCCAGGCCGGCGGCGGTCATCACCAGCGCCTCGCCCACGGGGCCGGCCAGTTGCTCCAGGCTGACATGCTCGGCGCCGGCCAGTGCCGCCAGCGCCTGGTGGATGCCCCAGACGGTGCCCAGCAGGCCGACAAAGGGGGCAGTGGCGCCAATGGACGCGAGCACCGTCTGCCCCCATTGCAGCCGGTGGCTGGCGCCATGCAGCGCCTCGCGCAGCACGCGGGTGGTTTGCACCTGGGCGCCGCTGGCCACAGCCAGGCTGTGGTTGGCTGCGGGCTCGGCCGCCACAATGTGCGCAATCGCATCGGCTACCGGGGTCAGCAAGGCGGCGCGGTCAATGGTTGGCAGCGCCAGGCGTGCCTGCTCCCAGCTGCTGGCCTGCCAGAAAGCATCGGTGGCCCGCAAGGTGGCGCAATGGGCGCGGCCCAGCCACCAGGCCTTGTAGAGAATCAGCACCCAGCTGGTGACGGACATGAGCAACAAGACCAGGGCCGTGGCCCGGGCGACGCCGTCTGCTTGCGAGAGCCATTGCCCCATCGTCATGGTTGGCCGTCCTTGTAATAGCGGGGTGGGTGTGCCGGGCTGGGTTTATTTCAGGCCGAGCACGTCGTACATGTCGAACAGGCCGGTCTTCTGGCGCGCCAGGTAGCGCGCTGCCCGCAGGCTGCCATTGGCGTAACCGGCGCGGCTGCTGGACTTGTGCGAGATCTCGATGCGCTCGCCATCGCCGGCAAACAACACGGTGTGGTCGCCGACGATATCGCCGCCGCGCATGCTGGCAAAGCCAATGCTGTTGGCCACGCGCGCGCCGGTGTGGCCAAAGCGCTCGTAGACGGCGCGGTCGGCCAGCTGTGTGCCCTGGGCCTCGGCAATCACCTCGCCCATTTTCAGCGCCGTGCCCGAGGGGGCATCGACCTTGTGCTTGTGGTGCGCTTCGACGATCTCGATGTCGTAGCCGCCTTCTTGCAAGGCCTTGGCCGCCATCTCCAGCAGCTTGAAAGTCACGTTCACGCCCACGCTCATATTGGGCGAGAGCATCACCGCCGTCTTGTCGGCAAACTGGCGGATCTGCGCCTTTTGCTCCTCGCTAAAGCCCGTGGTGCCGATGACCACGCCCACGCCGCGCTCGGCCGCCAGTGCCAGGTGGGCCAGCGTGCCTTCGGGGCGGGTGAAATCGATCAGTACATCAGCGCCTTGCAAGCCCTGGGCCAGGTCGGCGGTGATCTGCACGCCGGTGTTGCGGCCCAGGAATGCACCCGCATCAGTGCCCAGGCTGGGGTTGCCGGCGGCATCGAGCGCGCCGCTCAGTTGCAGGTCCGTGCTGGCCAGCACGGCTTCGATCAGCATGCGGCCCATGCGGCCGCTGGCGCCTGCAATGGCGACGGCAATACGGGGGCTGTTGTCGGGGGAGAGGGGGGCGGTCATGGGTAGTTTCCTGGGGCTCAAACGGGCGGCATCTCAGCAAACATCGGACACGGCCCAAAGACGGCGCTGGCCACCCGCTGCCAGTGCAGGGCGGGGGCATGCCAGCGCCATGGCATCAGCGCTGGGGGGATTCCAGCGGCGGGTAGCTGGCAGGCGGCGTGGCGGTGCTCGTGTCGCTGCTGCTGGTGTCGGCGCTGGGGGCGGGGGCTGGCTGATCGGCCTTGTACTTGGCCAGTTCCTCGGGCGTTGCTTCCAGGCGCGGCACCTTGGGGTTCTTGATCGAGGTCGTGACCGAGGCGACGAACTCCTGCTCGCTGGGCATCTCATCGCCTTCAAAGCGCTCCAGGCCGGTGTCGTTGAAGTACACGGTAAAGCGGCGCTCCTGCTCGGGCACACCCTTGCGCTTGATGGTGAACACGTAGTCCCAGCGGTTGGCGTGGAACACGCTGGCCAGCAGCGGGGTGCCCAGCAGATCCTTGACCTGCTGGCGGCTCATGCCTTTTTGCAGCGCGTCGACCTGCTCCTTGGTGATCACATTACCCTGCACCACCTCCACCTTGTAGGGGGTGATGGCGCTGGCGAACTTACGGCTGGCTTCATTGAAGGAGCCGCAAGCGGCCACACTGGCGCCCAGGGCCAACAGCGCCGCCATGCGGACACCGGAACGAACAAATTCAGGCATGGTTTTAGACATAGCGATATGATCGGCCATTGTAGCGGCTGGTCTCCAGGCCTTCTCCAGAAGTCCGTATACCAATCGGGCCCACTTGAAAGACCTTGTTATGAAAAATATTGAAGAACTCAAAAGCACTGGCCTCAAGGCAACGCTGCCTCGGCTGAAGATTCTGGATATCTTCCAGAATGGTGCTCAGCGCCACATGACGGCGGAAGATGTGTTCCGCGTGCTGCTGGAAGAGCGCTCCGACATCGGTCTGGCCACGGTCTACCGCGTGCTGACCCAGTTCGAGCAGGCCGGCATCCTGATCCGCAGTAACTTCGAGAGCGGTAAGGCGGTTTACGAGCTCAACGAAGGCCAGCACCACGACCATTTCGTCTGCACCAGCTGCGGCAAGGTCGAGGAGTTCTATGACCCCGAGATCGAAAAGCGCCAGCAGTCCATTGCCAAGAGCAAGGGCTGGATCGTGCATGACCACTCGATGGCCCTGTACGGCCAATGCGCGGAGTGCGCGGTCAAGGCCAAATAAGCACGGCATCCCACCGCTGCCCGCCAGAATCTGAAAAGCGAAGCGCCGAAAACGCTTCGCTTTTTACGTTTTGCACACATAGCTTTACAGCAGCGCGACGGCACAGGCGCACCATGGGGCCTTCTGCACCAGGCTCCAGACTCCCCATGCGCCCTAACAGACTGCCCCGACTGCTCACCCTCAGCGCCGCCGCCTTGGCGGGCACCTTGTGGCTTGGCGCCTGCGCCTCCCATGCGCCGCCAGATGCGGCCAGCGCGCAGGCGGCGTTGCCCGATACGGCAGCGGTGCCGCTGAGCGCCACCCAGCGCCTGCAATGGCTGGACCGCGTCAGCTGGGGCGCGAGCGACAGCGCCGACCAGCAGCTCCAGCGCCTGGGCCTGCAGCGCTGGCTGGATGCGCAGCTCGCGCCGCGCCAGCCGCCCCGCCTGCCCGCCCAGGCCGAGCAGCAGATTGCGGCCTTGGAAATCAGCCAGCGCAGCATGCTGGAGCTGCAGCGCGACATTGCTGCGCAGCGCCTGGCTGCCCGCACCGCCACCGAGCAAGGCCAGGGAGAGGGCGAAGGCGCGCGCCTGCGCCAGGAAGTGCAGCGCCACCTGAACCAGCTCGCCGCCCAGGCCCAGCAGCGCCAGGTGCTGCGTGCGCTGTACTCGCCCGCCCAGCTGCAGGAGCAGATGACCTGGTTCTGGATGAACCACTTCAATGTCAGCACGCGCAAGGCCGAAACGCGGCTGTGGATAGCAGATTACGAGGAGCGGGCGATCCGCCCCAACGCCCTGGGTAACTTCCGCACGCTGCTCGAAGCGAGCATGCGCCACCCGGCGATGCTGCTCTACCTGGACAACGCCAGCAACGCCAAAGGCCACATCAACGAAAACTACGCCCGCGAGCTTCTGGAGCTGCACACCATGGGCGTGGGCAGCGGCTACACCCAGGCCGATGTGCAGGCCATGGCCCATGTGCTGACGGGCGTGGGCTTCAGCACCCGCGATGCCGATGCACCGCCGCCGCGGATGGACCCCGAGCTGCAGGCCGATTACCTGCGCGATGGCTTTTTCGAGTTCAACCCCAAGCGGCACGACTATGCGCCCCAGGTCTTGCTGGGCCAGCCGCTGCGAGCCAAGGGCATGGCGGCGGTGGACGAGGCGCTGGACCGCATCGTGGCCTCGCCCGCCACGGCGCAGTTCATTGCGCGCAAGCTGGCGGTGTTCTTTATCAGCGACAACCCGCCACCCGCCTTGGTGCAGCGCACGGCAGCGGCTTTCTCGCGCAGCCATGGCGATATGGCCACCACCTTGCGTGCGCTGCTGACCGCGCCCGAGGCGCTGGCCCAGCAAGGCCAGCGCTTCAAGGACCCCATGCACTATGTGCTGGGCGCCGTGCGCCTGGGCTATGACGAGCGCGTAGCCAGCGATGTGCGCCCGGTGATCGGCTGGATCAACCGCCTGGGCCAGCCCCTCTACGGCCATGAAACGCCCGATGGCTACCCCGTATCGCAATCGGACTGGGCCAGTTCCGGACAGATGGCCGCGCGCTTTGATGTGGCGCGGCAGATTGCGACACGCAGTGCCGTGCTGTTCCGCGCCGAACCTCAGGCCGCGCTGGAGCAGCCGCCGTACCCGGACCTGGCGCAGCGTGCCACCGCCCAGGCGCGCGTGGCCCAGTGGAGCGCGGCATCGCGCGACGCGCTGGCCAAGGCGCGCAATGTGCCCGACTGGAATACCTACTTTCTCTCCGCCCCCGAAATGATGGTTCGCTGACGAGGTACGCCATGCAAAGACGCCACTTTCTCTCTGCCGCCGCCAGCCTGCCGCTGGCCTTCAGCCTGGCACGGGCCCGCGCAGCAGCGCCCCGCAGCGATACACCGCGCTTTTTGCTGGTGTTCCTGCGCGGCGCCTACGACAGCAACAGCCTGCTGGTGCCCACGCACAGCGACTTCTACTACGCCGCGCGCCCCACGATCGCCATCGCACGCCCGGACGAGGCCAATGGCGCGCTGCCGCTGGATACGCGCTGGGGCCTGCACCCGGCGATGGAAGGCAGCGTGCTGCCGCTGTGGCGCAGCAAGCAGGCCTGCTTTGTGCCCTTTGCCGGCACCGACGACCTCTCCCGCAGCCATTTTGAAACCCAGGACTCGATCGAGCTGGGCCAGCCGCTCGATGCCCACCCGAGTTTGCGCAGCGGCTTCATGAACCGCCTGGCGCAAACCTTGCAGGGGCGCAGCGACCTGGCGCCGATGGCGTTCACCGCGCAACTGCCGCTGTGCATGCGCGGGCCGGCCCGCATTGCCAATACCGCGCTGGCCAATGTCGGCAAGGGCGGCGTGGATGCCAACCGCAGCCGCGCCATTGCCGCGATGTATGCCGGCACCGCACTGGCGCCTGCCGTCAACGAAGGCTTTGAGGTGCGCGCGGCCGTGCTGCGCGGCATGCAGGAGGAGATGGACAAGGCCGGGCGTGATGCCATCAGCGCCAAGGGCTTCAGCCTGGTGGCCCAGCGCATGGCCACTTTGATGCGTGACCAGTTCGATCTGGGCTTTGTCGATGTGGGCGGCTGGGACACCCATGTGAACCAGGGCAATGCAAGCGGCAACCTGGCCAACCGGCTCGATGACCTGGGCCGGGGCCTGGCCGCCTTTGCGCAGGAGATGGGCGCCGAGCCCTGGCGCCACACCGTCGTCGCGGTGGTCAGCGAGTTTGGCCGCACCTTCCGTGAAAACGGCAACAAGGGCACCGACCACGGCCATGGCACCGCGTACTGGATATTGGGCGGCGGCCTGTCGGCGCAGGCCGGTGGGCGCATTGTGGGCGAGCAGATCGAGGTGAGCGAGGCGAATCTGTTCCAGAACCGCGACTACCCCGTGCTCAACGAGTACCGCAGCGTGCTGGGCGGCCTGTTTGCGCGCATGTACGGCCTGTCAACGGCGCAGCTGCAGCAGGTGTTTCCGCAGGCCGCGGTCAAGGACCTGCGGCTGGTTTGAGGCTGCAGGCCTCGGTGGTTTTAAAACTCACGCCCGCTGGCCATGGCCTTGCGGTGCCGGTCGACAAACTCCTGGTAGGTGTCAATGCCGCGCAGCTGCAAGATGGTGTTGCGCACCGCCGCTTCCACCAGCACGGCGATATTGCGGCCGGCCACCACCTGGATGACCACCTTCATCACCGGAATGCCCAGCACATCCTGGGTCAGCGGTGCGGCGGGCAGTCGGTCGTAGTCGCGCTCCATGGTTTCCTTGCGCACCAGGTGCACGATCAGCTTGAGCCGCATCTTGCGGCGCACGGCCGTCTCACCAAAGATGGCGCGGATATCGAGCAGGCCGATGCCGCGCACTTCCAGCAGGTTCTGCAGCAGGTCGGGGCATTTGCCCTCGATCGTGGTCTGGTTGATGCGGTACAGGTCCACGGCGTCATCGGCCACCAGGCCGTTGCCACGGGTGATCAGCTCCAGGCCCAGCTCGCTCTTGCCCAGGCCGGATTCACCGGTGATCAGCACGCCCATGCCCAGTATGTCCATGAACACGCCATGCATGGTGGTGCGGTCGGCGAAATGCTTGGACAGGAAGGCGCGCAGCACATCGATGACAAAGGCGGCCGACTCCTTGGTGGAGAACATCGGGATGTGCGCGCGCTCGCACATGGACAGCAGCTCGTCAGGGGCGCCCTGGCCATCGGCCAGCACCAGCACCGGCGGCTCCAGGGTCACGATGCGGGCGATGCGGCGGCGGCAGTCTTCGGTGGTGGAGTTGGTGAGGTAGGCGAT
Source organism: Comamonas sp. 23 (assembly GCF_049601575.1). Lineage (NCBI taxonomy): Bacteria > Pseudomonadati > Pseudomonadota > Betaproteobacteria > Burkholderiales > Comamonadaceae > Comamonas > Comamonas sp. 23. The sequence goes on from NZ_CP187127.1 coordinate 726,532, forward strand.
CTCGCGCTCGCCCAGCACCTGCGCGCGGTAGGGGTGGATGTAGTTGAGGTAGCCCACCAGGTCGGCGCTGGAGCGGGCGCTGCGCACCGCCACTTCGTCAAAGCGGCGCTCGGAGGCCCCCAGGCCCGCCAGCCATTCCCAGCGCAGCGAGGCACGGAACTCCTCGAACAACACATCTGCGCTTACGACATTGGGTTTCACGGTGCAGTCCTTTCAAAGCCAGAGCGCGCAGCAAAGCCACCCGCCAGTGTGAAAGACTAGCAGGAAAAACGGGGTTCAAGGCAGATACGCGTGCTTGCTTAGGCCTGCTGGCGCAGGCGCGCGGCGTTCAGGCGTGGGCGGTCGAGGTGTTGTTGGTAGACGATTGCCAGGTGTCGATCATCTGGTGGAGCTGCTCGGCATTGGTACTGGCCTTCATCTGCTCGCGCAGGCTGGCATTGGACAGCAGCTCGGCAATCTCGCCGAGGATCTCCAGATGCTGCTGGGTGGCCGCTTCGGGCACCAGCAAAAAGATCAGCAGGTTGACCGGCTGCTCATCAGGGGCGTCAAAGCCAATGGCGCGCTCGAGCTGGAACACCGCCGCCATCGGGGACTTGAGGCCCTTGATACGCCCATGCGGAATGGCCACGCCATGCCCCAGACCGGTCGAGCCCAGTCGCTCGCGTGCAAACAGGCTGTCGGTGACCAAGGCGCGCGAGAGGCCGTGCAGACTCTCGAACAGCAGGCCCGCTTCTTCAAATGCACGTTTTTTACTGGAAACATCCACACTCACTAGCACTTGAGCTGGAGGCAAGATAGAGGCAAGACAGTTCATAGTGGAGTGCGGCTATATGGCTAGCTACTGGAGAGCATGATCAAACGAACGCAGCAACACCTGGATGCAGGTGTTGCTGCACGTATTATCGGTCAGTACTCAAACAGAATCTTTTTCCTCAGCAAAAAGCAGAGGGTTTACGCCATTGCTTGCCGCAACGCATCGCTGTAGTGGGATTGAACACGTTGCTTGTGACGGGCCACCATACGGTCCAGCCTGTCGACCAAAGCATCTACCGCGGCGTACAAATCGTGGTGAGAGCACTGAACACAGAGTTCATCACCCTTCACCCGCAGATTGCACACCACACGCTGCCGTTTCTCCTTTTCCTTCTGCTTTTCCACCGAAAGTAAAACTTTGGCATCCACCACCTGGTCAAAGTGTCGCGTAATGCGCATCAGCTTGGATGTTACATATTCGCGCAGCGCCGGGGTCACCGCCAAATGGTGACCACTGATCGTCAGGTTCATGAATAAGTCTCCTTCTGCAAACCGAGAAAAGTGACTGAGGCCGTTTAAAACCCAAGCCACCCCGAGGGGGAAACACATGCATGCGTGTAAACCATGATGCGCCCGGACCTGCAAAATTGCAAGTCTATGACAACCCGGTTCACTGGGTTTCTGGGCCTGGGTGGCCGCGCAAGGCCGCCGCGTTGGTTACAAATGTGCCGCGCCGTACTGCAAAAAATGGAGGGCCCATGCGCGGCGCATGGCGCTTTGGGCGCAATTGCAACCAGTGGCAAGCAGCGTTGACTTGGTGCGCCAGCACGTAAGGGCCTACGTGTTCGAGGCGCTGCGGCGCCCAATACTGCACTGCAATCCAAGGCATCCCGGCAACCCGGGCGAGGTCATGGGGGGTGACGACTACAATCGAGCGCTTGCCTTGCCGAGGTTGCGCGGCTGTCCGTGCCTTCCGTTTTCCCGCAGGGTGCCTGTCCATAGTTCTGCATCACCATGACCCAGCCCGTACCTTCTGCACTGCATACCTCCAAGCTCCATTCCCTGCCCCTGCTGGCCCGCGGCAAGGTGCGCGACAACTACGCCGTCGGCAACGACCGCATCCTGATGGTGGCCTCGGACCGTCTGTCGGCCTTCGATGTGATCATGGGCGAGCCCATTCCGGGCAAGGGCGCATTGCTGACGCAGATGGCGCTGTACTGGTTCGACAAGCTCGGCGACATCTGCCCCAACCACCTGACCGGTGAGGCGCCCGAGTCGGCCGTGCAGCCCGATGAAGTGGCCCAGGTGCATCTGCGCTCCATGCTGGTCAAGCGCCTGAAGCCCGTGCCGATCGAGGCGGTGGTGCGTGGCTACCTGGCGGGCAGCGGCTGGAAGGAATACCAGGAATCGCAAGCGGTCTGCGGCGTGCCCCTGCCCGCTGGCCTGATCAACTCCGCCAAGCTGGCCGAGCCCATCTACACGCCAGCGGCCAAGGCCGAAGCGGGCGAGCACGATGAGAACATCACCTTTGAGCGCACCGTCGAGATGGTGGGCCCCGAGCTGGCCGCGCAGATCCGTGACATCAGCATCGCCATCTACAAGAAGGCCGCCGCGATTGCGCTGACCAAGGGCATGATCATTGCCGACACCAAGTTCGAGTTTGGCCTGGATGAAGACGGCAAGCTGGTGCTGATGGACGAGGTGCTGACGCCCGACAGCTCGCGCTACTGGCCGGTGGAAGGCTATGCCGACGCGCTGGCGACCGGCGCCAACCCCCCCAGCTATGACAAGCAGTTTGTGCGCGACTGGCTCGAGCAGGCCAAGGTCAATGGCAAGCCCTGGGACAAGACGGCCCCGGCACCGCGCCTGCCGCAAGAAGTGATCGACAAGACCGCGGCCAAGTACCGCGAAGCGCTGGAGCGCCTGACGGCCTGACGGCCTGACGGCTGGGGGCCTGATGGCCCCGCAGGCTGGTATGTGCTGCGGCCCGCTCAGGCCGTGGCGCTCAGTCTAGCGTCTGCCTTTTTCAGCCACAGGCGCAGGCTGTCCACCAGGTCTTTGCGGCTGAACGAGCAGCTTTCCTCGTCAAACAGCGCGCTCGATTCGAGCCGGTCGAGCAGCTGCAGCAACACCTCCTGGAACTGCGCAGGCAGCGCGCCGAGCAAATCGGTGTAGCCGCGTGCCTGCTGGCTCAGGGCCGCCGCATCCATGTGGCCGGCCTCGAAATGGTCCAGTCCGTCTTGTAAGGCACCCAACTGGCGCAGCGCAGCGGATTGCATGGGGGTCTCCTGGTGGCTCAACATGGCTGCAGTGTAGAGGCCTTTGTGCCGGCCGAGCCTGGGATTTGCCAGGGGCCATTGGCCGTGCAGCCTCGCCGCCCGGGCGCAAATGCCCGACAATAGCCCCCATGAATGCCCTGAACATTTCGGAAACCATGCAGGCCCTGGGGCTCCAGGCCAAACAAGCCTCTGCCCAGATGGCTAAAGCGCCTTCTGCTATCAAAAACAAGGCCTTGCTGGCGCTGGCACGTTTGCTGCGCGACCAGACCGAGGCCTTGCAGGCCGACAACGCCAAGGACCTGGCGCGCGCGCAGGCCAACGGCCTGTCTGCGCCGATGGTCGATCGCCTGCGCCTGACGCCCAAGGTGCTGGAGACCTGTGCCCAGGGCTGCGAGCAACTGGCGGCCATGGCCGATGTGGTGGGCGAGGTGGTGGGCATGAAGCAGATGCCCAGCGGTATTCGCGTGGGCCAGATGCGTGTGCCCCTGGGTGTCTTCGGCATGATTTATGAAAGCCGCCCCAACGTGACCATCGAGGCGGCCAGCCTGTCGATCAAGAGCGGCAATGCCTGCATTTTGCGCGGTGGCTCCGAAGCCATCGACTCCAACAAGGCGCTGGCACGCCTGGTCGAGCAGGCATTGCAGGAGGCTGGTTTGCCCGCCACAGGCGTGCAGCTGGTGCAGACCACCGACCGCGAGGCCGTGGGCCAGCTGATTGCGATGCCCGAATTTGTCGATGTGATCATTCCGCGCGGCGGCAAGGGCCTGATCGAGCGCATCAGCCGCGAAGCCAAGGTGCCGGTGATCAAGCACCTGGACGGCAACTGCCATACCTATATCGATGCGCCTAGTGATCTGGACATGGCCGTCAAGGTGACGGAAAACGCCAAGACGCAGAAATACAGCCCCTGCAACGCGACCGAAAGCCTGCTGGTGGCGCGCGCCGTGGCGGCAGATTTTCTGCCCCGCATTGGCGCGGTGTTTGCGGCCAAGGGCGTGGAGATGCGTGCCGATGCCGAAGCGCTGGCGCTGCTGCAGGGCGTGCCCGGTGCCCGCCTGCAGGCGGCGACCGAGCAGGACTGGTCCGAAGAGTACCTGGCCGCCGTCATCAGCATCAAGGTGGTGGCTGGGGTGGACGAGGCGATTGCCCATATCAACCACTACTCCAGCCACCATACCGATGCGATCATCACGCGCGACCACATGCATGCGCAGCGTTTTTTGCGCGAAGTGGATTCGGCCAGCGTCATGGTCAACGCCAGCACGCGCTTTGCCGATGGTTTTGAGTACGGGCTGGGCGCCGAAATCGGCATCAGCACCGACAAGTTCCATGCCCGGGGACCGGTGGGTATCGAGGGGCTGACCTCGCTGAAATACATTGTGCTGGGCGAAGGTGAAGTGCGCGGCTGATGCCGGTCGCTCCCAGCTGCTCTGGCTCGCTGGTCGGTGATCTTTGCTGACCGGCCGCCTCTTGCCCACGTTATGATGCGGCCATGCCAGGCCGCTCCCTAGCGGCTGGCGCCTCATGCTATGAAAATTCTGATCCTCGGCGCAGGCCGCGTGGGCGAGAGTGTCGCCGAAAGCTTGCTGAGTGAAAAAAACGACATCACCGTGATCGACACGGATGGTGTGCGCCTGCGCGATCTCGAAGGCCGCTTCGATCTGCGTGGCGTGGTGGGCAATGGCATCAGCCCCGAGGTGCTGGCCGAGGCCGGTGCGGCGGACACGGACATGCTGATCGCCTGTACCTCCCAGGACGAGACCAATCTGACCGCCTGCAAGATCGCGCAGGTGCTGTTCAACATCCCCACCCGCATTGTGCGCGTGCGCTCGGTGGCACTCAAAAGCCATGCCGAGCTGCTGTCCGACACCGGCTTTGGGGTGACGCATGCCTTCTGCCCCGAAGAAGCGCTGATGGGCTACATCGGCAAGCTGGTGACCTACCCCGAGGCGCTGCAGGTGCGCGAGTTTGCCCAGGGCCATGTGGCGCTGGCGTCAGTGCGCGCACGCGGCGGCGCGCCGGTGGTGGGCTTGAGCGTGGCCGATGTGCGCCAGAACCTGCCCCATGGCACCGTGCGTGTGGTGGGCGTCTACCGCCGCTTTCACCACGAGGCCGACCGCCTGGTGCCGACCGAGGGCAGCACCCGCATCGAGCCGGGCGACGAGGTGTTTGTGCTGTCGGACAAGGAGCAACTGGGCGATGTGCTGGCAGCCTTCAACCGCCAGGTGGGTGAACAGGCCGAGGTGGTGCGCCGCGTGATGGTGGCCGGCGGCGGGCGTGTGGGCATGCGCCTGGCGCGCGCGCTGACCAAGGAATCCCGGCGCTTCCAGGTCAAGATCATCGAGAAAAGCGAGGACCGCTGCGTCTATCTGGCTTCGCGCCTGCCGTCGGATGTGCTGGTGCTCAAGGGCGATGCGACCGACGAGACCTTGATGGAGAACGAGAACGTCGAGGATGTGGACCTGTTCGTGGCCATCACCGATGATGACGAAGACAACATCATGTCCTGCCTGCTGGCCAAGAAGCTGGGCGCGACCCGGGTGCTGGCGCTGATCAACCGCCGCACCTATGCCGACCTGATGCATGGCACGCAGATTGATATTGCGCTGTCGCCCGCCCAGGCCACCCTGGGCGAGCTGCTGGCCTATGTGCGCCAGGGCGATGTGCAGGCCGTGCACAGCCTGCGCCGGGGCGTGGCCGAGGCGATCGAGATTGTGGCGCGTGGCGATGCGAAAACCTCGCGGGCCGTGGGCCGGCGCGTGGGCAGCCTGCGCCTGCCGCGCGATGTGCACATCGGCATGATTGTGCGCGGCCTGCCCGCGCCCGATGCGCGCAACACCAATGGCAGCGAGGCGGCCGAGCGCGATGAAGACGAGCGCGATGACGAGAAGGTGGAGGTGATCGTGCCCACCAGCGGCACCATCATCCAGAGCAATGACCATGTCATTCTCTTCTTGCCGAACAAGCGCCTGGTGCATGAGGTCGAGGCCCTGTTCCGTGTCGGGGTGACCTTTTTCTAGGCACGGCCGATGACTGATCTTCGACCCGTGCTGCGCGTATTGGGCATTTTGCTGCTGATGTTTGGCGGCACGATGGCCGTGCCCGCGATCTCCTCGTGGTGGCTCGATGACGGGGTGTTTGGCGTCTACCCGCTCACGATGGGCATCACCTGGGCCTGCGGCCTGGTGCTGTGGTGGATGGCGCGCCATGAGCAGCGCGAGCTGCAGGCGCGCCACGGCATCATGCTGGTCGCCTTTGTCTGGATGGTGTTCCCGCTGTTTGCGGCGCTGCCGCTCTACCTGGGCTTTGAGCGCATCGACCGGGCGCTGAGCTGGCAGCATGCCTATTTTGAAGCGGTCTCGGGCCTGACCACCACCGGCTCCACCGTGCTCAACCATGTGGATACCCTGCCGGTGTCGCTCAACATCTGGCGCACTTTCTTGCAGTGGATGGGGGGCATGGGCATTTTGATTCTGGCCGTGGCCATCCTGCCGATGATCGGCATGGGCGGCAGCCAGCTCTTCCGCGCCGAGGCCGCCGGCCCGGTGAAGGACACCAAGCTCACGCCGCGCATGGCCGAAACTGCCAAGGGGCTGTGGGGTGTGTACGGCCTGTTTTCCGTACTCTGCGCGCTGGCCTACTGGCTGGCCGGCATGACGCCGCTGGACGCGGTGATGGTCATGTTCACCACGGTGAGTCTGGGCGGTCTCACCCCCCATGACGCCAGCTTTGCCTATTTCAATTCACCGCTGATCGAGGGCATTTGCACCGTCTTCATGCTGCTGGCCAGCTGCAACTTCGCGCTGTATTTTGTGGCCATCCGCAAGCGCAATGTCTGGGTGCTGTACCGGCAGCCTGAGTTCCGCGCCACCATCGGCACCTTGCTGGGTGGCGGCTTGCTGGTGGCGGCACTGCTGTGGTTCAAGGGGGTGTATGGCCCGCTGGAATCGCTGCGCATGGGCGTTTTCCACACCGTATCGGTTGCGACCACCACCGGCTATGCAGCCGTCGATTTCGGGCTGTGGCCGCCTTTTGCGCCCGTCTTCATGCTGCTGCTGTCAGGCGTGGCCACCAGCGCCGGCTCGACCGGCGGCGGCATCAAGATGATCCGCATGCTGCTGCTGCTCAAGCAAACCCGGCGTGAAATGCGGCGCCTGGTGCACCCCAATGCGGTGCAACCGGTGACGGTGGGGGGCCTGGCAGTGGATGAGCGGGTGATCTTTTCGGTGCTCGCCTTCATGCTGGTGTACTGCGCCACCATCGCTGTGCTGACCATGGCCTTGCTGTTCACGGATATGGATTTGCAAAACGCGCTGGGCGCTGTGCTTGCCAGCGTGAACTGCGCCGGTGTAGGCTGGGGCGATCTGGGCCCCAGCAACAATTTCGCCGGCCTGACCAGCTTTCAGCTGAGCGTGACCACCTTGGGCATGTTGATGGGCCGGCTGGAGATTCTCAGCTTTCTGGCCCTGTTGACGCCGGCTTTCTGGAGAAGGTGAGTGCTTGCTAGGTAGGGCGGCAGCAAAGTTCTGGTGACTTTGGCCCTCAACTCTCTACAATTGGTACTCAATTGTTTTTTGCTCGTTTTTTTTGAGCCCTCAAACAGTATTCATTTATGGTCCCGAATCTCATAACAGCCCTAACGGGGCCCATCAACGAATTGGAACAGCGCATGCTCGATGCCATGCCCGCGATCGAGCGCTGGTTCCGTCTGGAGTGGATGGAGCACACGCCTCCGCTCTATTCGTCGGTGGATATCCGCAATGCTGGCTTCAAGCTCGCACCGGTTGATACCAACCTGTTCCCTGGCGGTTGGAACAACCTGACGCCAGAGATGGTGCCGCTGGCTGTGCAATCGGCGATGGCTGCGATTGAAAAGATCTGCCCTGAGGCGCGCAACCTGCTGATCATTCCCGAGAACCAGACGCGCAACCCGCAGTACCTGGCCAATCTGGTGCAGCTGCAGCATATCTTCTCGATGGCGGGGCTGAATGTGCGCATCGGCTCGATCGATCCGGAAGTCAAGGAGACGATCAAGCTCAAGGTGGGCAACAAGGAGCTGGTGATCGAGCCGGCGCTGCGCCATGGCCGCCGCGTGGGCCTGAAGTATTTCGACCCCTGCACCATCTTGCTGAACAATGACCTGTCCACCGGCGCACCCGGCATTCTGGAAGAGGTCTACGAGCAGTTTGTGCTGCCGCCGCTGCATGCGGGCTGGAGCGTGCGCCGCAAGAGCCGCCATTTTCAAAGCTATGAAGAGGTGGCCAAGCGCTTTGGCAAGCTGATGGGGATCGATCCCTGGCTGATCAACCCGATGTTCAGCAGCCGCAAGGGCGTGGACTTCACCGACGGCAGTGAGCATGCACTCGATGAGTTGCGTGAAGATGTCGACGTGATGCTGACCAAAGTACGGCGCAAGTACAAGGAATACGGCATCAAGGAAACGCCCTTTGTCGTGGTCAAGGCCGACAACGGCACTTATGGCATGGGCGTGATGAGCGTGCATGACGCCAAGGAGCTGCGGCAGCTGTCGGTCAAGACCAAGAACCAGATGTCGCTGGTCAAGGACGGCCAGCAGGTGCACGACATGATCATCCAGGAGGGTGTGCAGACCGTCGAGCGCATGGACAAGGAAGCGGCCGAGCCGGTGGTCTACATGATTGACCGCTATGTGGTGGGCGGCTACTACCGCGCCCACTCGGACAAGGGCGCGGAGGACAACCTCAATGTGCCCGGCGCGCATTTCATCCCGCTGTCGTTTGAGCACGGCATCTCGCCGGGCGATTCGGTGGGGGCCAGCGCACCCAACCGCTTCTATATGTATGGCGTGGTGGCGCGGCTGGCGATGCTGGCGGCCAGCTATGAGCTCGAGGCGACCGATCCGGACGCCGAAATCTACGACTGAGCCGTTTGCGGCCTTCCTACAACCTCTGATTGCCGCCCGCTCCTGATCCGCCATTCGGGCTTGTCCGGATGCGCGGCTTCACTGCGGGCGCAACAACAGGCGCACAATGCAAACCAATCCACTACAAGCATGCCTGATGCGGCATGGCACAAAGGCTTGATGTGCAACACAACAATAAATCCGCACTGCCCGCGCTGACCCTAGGCGCCATCGGGGTGGTGTATGGCGATATCGGCACCAGCGTGCTGTACTCGCTCAAAGAGGTGTTTGGCTCAGGCCATGTGCCTTTCACCCACGACAACGTCTACGGCGTGCTGTCCATCCTGTTCTGGACCTTGACGCTGATCGTCTCGCTCAAATATGTGGTCCTGGTGCTGCGGGCGGACAACAACGGCGAGGGCGGGCTGATTGCGATGCTGGCACTGGCCTCGCAAGCGGTCAAGGACAAGCCCAAGCTGCGCTCGGTGCTGATGCTGGTCGGCATCTTTGGCACCTGCCTGTTCTACGGCGATGGCGTGATCACGCCTGCGATCTCGGTGCTCTCGGCCGTCGAAGGCCTGGAGGTGGTCTCGCCCGGCTTCAAGTCCTGGGTGATTCCGCTCACCTTGGTGGTCTTGCTGCTGCTGTTTTGGGTGCAAAAGCGGGGCACGGCGGGCATCGGCAAGTTCTTCGGGCCCATCATGGTGGTCTGGTTCATCTGCATTGCCGCCTTGGGCGTCTGGAACATTGTGGACCACCCGCAGGTGCTGTGGGCGCTCAGCCCGCACCATGCGCTGGGCTTTATCGGCCGGCATCCGGGCATCAGCTTCATCATTCTGGGCGCCGTGGTGCTCTGCGTGACCGGGGCGGAGGCCTTGTATGCCGACATGGGCCATTTTGGACGCAAGCCCATTCGCCTGGCCTGGTTCAGCGTGGCTATGCCGTCCCTGGTGCTCAATTACTTTGGCCAGGGCGCGCTGGTGCTGGAGAACGCCGAGGCAGTGAAAAACCCCTTCTTCATGCTGGCGCCCGGCTGGGCGCTGCTGCCCCTGGTGCTGCTCGCGACGATGGCGACGGTGATCGCATCGCAGGCGCTGATCACCGGCGCGTTCAGCGTCACCAAGCAGGTCATCCAGCTCGGTTACCTGCCGCGCATCCAGATCCTGCACACCAGCGTGCGTGACACGGGGCAGATCTACATCCCCTTTGTGAACTGGAGCCTGTTCCTGACCATTGTGCTGGCAGTGATCCTGTTCAAATCCAGCAGCAATATGGCGGCGGCCTACGGGATTGCGGTGACCCTGGACATGACCATCACCACGGTGCTCACCTTCTTTGTATTGCGCTATGGCTGGAAATATGCGCTGTGGATGGCGCTGGCGCCGACGGTGTTCTTCTTCTGTATAGACATCACTTTCTTTGCCTCCAATCTGCTCAAGCTGTTCGATGGCGGCTGGTTCCCGCTGGTCATCGGTCTGTGCCTGTTTGTCGTGATGATGACCTGGAAGCGCGGGCGTGAGCTGGTCTACCAAAAGCTGCATGCCGATGGCATCGACCTGCAGTCCTTCCTGCAGATGGTGCTGCAGGCGCCGCCCACGCGGGTGCCGGGCACGGCGGTGTTTATGACGTCTGATGCCCATGTGGTGCCCACGGCCTTGCTGCACAACCTCAAGCACAACAAGGTGCTGCATGAGCAGAACATGTTCGTCAACATCGTCTACCACGAGGTGCCCTGGATCGGCCTGGAAAAGCGCGCGGTGATCGAGCCGCTGGGCGGCGACTGCTGGCGCGTGCAGCTGAACTACGGCTTCAAGAACGATGTGGATGTGCCCAATGCGCTGCACCAACTGCGCGGCCATGGCTGCGATACCGGGCAGATGGTGACCAGCTACTTCCTCTCGCGCGATGTGTTTGTGCCCACGGACAAGACCAGCGCTGGCATGGCACCTTGGCGGCAGAAGTTGTTTGCCCAGATGCACCACAATGCAGCAGGTGCGGCAGAGTTCCTGCTGCTGCCGAGCAACAGCGTGGTGGAGCTGGGCTCGAAACTCGAAATTTAACCAGCCAGGGCTGCTCACCCGCTGCGCGCACCCCGGGCCAGCGAACACCTTGGCGGCGCGAAAGGGTGTATGCGGTTTTTCAAGGACATGAGCGCATCGGCGCTCATCGCAGGCTTTGTCACGGTGCTGGTGGGCCTGACCAGCTCCATTGCGATTGTGTTCCAGGCGGCGCAAAGCTTTGGCGCCACGCCGGCGCAGGTCTCGTCCTGGGTCTGGTCGCTGGGCATCGGTGTCGGTCTGTGCTGCTGGGTGCCCAGCATCTTGCTGCGCAAGCCGGTGGTCGTGGCCTGGTCCACGCCCGGGGCCGCGGTGCTGGCCACGGCCGGCGCCACCGGGGCGTTTGGCATGGGTGATGCCATTGGCGCCTTCATTATCAGTGCGGTATTGATTGCGCTGGTAGGCATGACGGGCTGGTTTGAGCGGCTGATGAACCGCATCCCGATTGCGATTGCCTCGGCCTTGCTGGCGGGCGTGCTGACCCGCTTTGGCCTGGATGCCTTTGCCGCCGCGCAGACCAATACCTGGCTGGTGGTGGCCATGCTGGTCACCTACCTGCTGGGCCGGCGCCTGCTGCCGCGCTATGCGGTCATGCTCACCTTGGCAGTCGGCATTGTGGTGGCGCTGCTGCAGCACAAGATCCAGTGGTCTGCCGTGCAGCCGGGCCTGACGATGCCGGTGTTCACCATGCCCAGCTTCAGCTGGCAGGCCGCCATCAGCCTGGCGCTGCCGCTGTTTGTGGTTACGATGGCCTCGCAGAACCTGCCGGGCGTGGCCATCATCCGGGGCTCGGGCTATGACCTGCCTATCTCCAAGCTGATCACGATGACGGGCCTGGCCACCTTGCTGCTGGCACCCTTTGGCGCCTTTGGCATCAACCTGGCGGCCATCACCGCCGCCATCTGCATGGGGCCGGAATCCCACCCCGACAAGGCCAGGCGCTATGCCGCCGCTGTGGTCTGCGGTGTCATCTATGTGCTGATTGGCTGGTTCGGGGTCGTCATTGCGGGACTGCTGACCGCATTCCCGCATGAGCTGGTGGTGGCAATCGCCGGCATCGCGCTGCTGGGCACCATCGGGGGCGGGCTGCACACGGCCTTGCAAGGCGAGCAGTACCGCGAAGCGGCGCTGATCACCTTCCTGGTGGCGGTGAGCGGCGTAACAATAGCCGGAGTGGGATCGGCCTTTTGGGGCGTGGTCGCAGGCAGCCTTGCGCTTTTTGTGCAACATTACGGCAAGCGCCGCTCGGCTTGAGCGCGCCCAGTTCTGTTCGTTTCTGCTTGCGTGGCCCTCTGGTGGGCAGGCAAGGCCATTGAATACACAGGGCGGCCCCCAGGCCGCCGACCCACACCATGCATATCCTCTTTGTTGCCGATCCGATTGAGTCCTTCAAGATCTACAAGGACAGTACCTTCGCGATGATGCGCAGCGCCCAGGCGCGCGGCCACCGCATCACCGTCTGCGAGCCGCGGCACATCCGCTGGATCAGCGGCGAGAAGGTCTCGGCCCAGGTGCGCGACATTGTGCTGACCGGTGACGAGACGCGCTGGTTTGACGAAGCATCTGGCCGCCGGGCCGAGCTGGCCGAATTCGACGCCATCGTCATGCGCAAGGATCCGCCCTTCGACAGCGAGTACTTCTACGCCACGCACCTGCTCGGCCAGGCCGAGCGCGAAGGCGCCAAGGTCTTCAACAAGCCCGCCGCCTTGCGCGACCACCCCGAAAAGCTGGCCGTGATGGAATTTGCCGAATACGCGCCCGTGACCCTGGTCACCCGCAGCGCGCAAGATATCCGCGACTTCCACGCCGAGCACAAGGACATCATCTTGAAGCCCCTGGACGGCATGGGCGGCATGGGCATCTTCCGCGTCGGTGCCGATGGCATGAACCTGGGCAGCATCATCGAAACCTTGAACCTGGACGGTGCCCAGAGCGTGATGGTGCAAAAGTACCTGCCTGAAATCACCAAGGGCGACAAGCGCGTGCTGATCATTGGCGGCCAGCCCGTGCCGTTCTGCTTGGCGCGCATCCCGCAGGGCAATGAAGTGCGTGGCAATCTGGCCGCTGGCGGCAAAGGCGTGGCCCAAGCGCTGGAGCCCGAGGACCGGGCCATCGCCGAGCACATCGGCGCGCGTCTTGCGCCGCGCGGCTTGCTGCTGATCGGTCTGGACATCATTGGCCACCGCATCACCGAGATCAATGTCACCAGCCCCACCTGCTTCCAGGAGATCGAGCAGCAGGCCGGATTCCCGGTGGGTGACATGTTCATCGAAGCGCTGGAAAAGGCCGTTGCAGGCGCCGTCTGACACACGCCTGCAAAAAAGACGGACGTTTTCCTGACGCCTCGGGAAAACGCCTATACAATAGCGTCTATCGACAGCACGATGCCTTGCAAAGCTGCCAGACTCGAAAGAGGGCGGTTCGCAAGGTTTGCTTTTTTGAGGTGCTGACAAGGGGCTAGCGGAAACGCTGAAAACTTTGTCAAGCAGTTCAAAAAGCTGTGCTACAATACAAGGCTTCGCTGATCGCGGCGAAGGGGATCTGAGGGTTGAGGCTCTTGGGTCAGGTCTTTAAAAATTAACAGCCGATAAGCGTGGGCGTTTGGTGGCGATTGCCATATGTTCTTCGGAGCAAAACAAGCGCTCACTTTAAACAGTAATGATGAAGATCTTAGGATCTTTTTTATTCCGTCAAGTGAGTGAGTAGTCGAGAGACTTTAAATTCAAGATCGAACTATAGAGTTTGATCCTGGCTCAGATTGAACGCTGGCGGCATGCTTTACACATGCAAGTCGAACGGTAACAGGTCTTCGGATGCTGACGAGTGGCGAACGGGTGAGTAACACATCGGAACGTGCCTAGTAGTGGGGGATAACTACTCGAAAGAGTAGCTAATACCGCATGAGATCTAAGGATGAAAGCAGGGGACCTTCGGGCCTTGCGCTACTAGAGCGGCTGATGGCAGATTAGGTAGTTGGTGGGATAAAAGCTTACCAAGCCGACGATCTGTAGCTGGTCTGAGAGGACGACCAGCCACACTGGGACTGAGACACGGCCCAGACTCCTACGGGAGGCAGCAGTGGGGAATTTTGGACAATGGGCGAAAGCCTGATCCAGCAATGCCGCGTGTAGGATGAAGGCCCTCGGGTTGTAAACTACTTTTGTACGGAACGAAAAGCTCTCTTCTAATAAAGGAGAGTGATGACGGTACCGTAAGAATAAGCACCGGCTAACTACGTGCCAGCAGCCGCGGTAATACGTAGGGTGCGAGCGTTAATCGGAATTACTGGGCGTAAAGCGTGCGCAGGCGGTTATGTAAGACAGAGGTGAAATCCCCGGGCTCAACCTGGGAACGGCCTTTGTGACTGCATAGCTAGAGTACGGTAGAGGGGGATGGAATTCCGCGTGTAGCAGTGAAATGCGTAGATATGCGGAGGAACACCGATGGCGAAGGCAATCCCCTGGACCTGTACTGACGCTCATGCACGAAAGCGTGGGGAGCAAACAGGATTAGATACCCTGGTAGTCCACGCCCTAAACGATGTCAACTGGTTGTTGGGAATTAACTTTCTCAGTAACGAAGCTAACGCGTGAAGTTGACCGCCTGGGGAGTACGGCCGCAAGGTTGAAACTCAAAGGAATTGACGGGGACCCGCACAAGCGGTGGATGATGTGGTTTAATTCGATGCAACGCGAAAAACCTTACCCACCTTTGACATGTACGGAAGTGACCAGAGATGGACATGTGCTCGAAAGAGAACCGTAACACAGGTGCTGCATGGCTGTCGTCAGCTCGTGTCGTGAGATGTTGGGTTAAGTCCCGCAACGAGCGCAACCCTTGCCATTAGTTGCTACGAAAGGGCACTCTAATGGGACTGCCGGTGACAAACCGGAGGAAGGTGGGGATGACGTCAAGTCCTCATGGCCCTTATAGGTGGGGCTACACACGTCATACAATGGCTGGTACAAAGGGTTGCCAACCCGCGAGGGGGAGCTAATCCCATAAAGCCAGTCGTAGTCCGGATCGCAGTCTGCAACTCGACTGCGTGAAGTCGGAATCGCTAGTAATCGTGGATCAGAATGTCACGGTGAATACGTTCCCGGGTCTTGTACACACCGCCCGTCACACCATGGGAGCGGGTCTCGCCAGAAGTAGGTAGCCTAACCGCAAGGAGGGCGCTTACCACGGCGGGGTTCGTGACTGGGGTGAAGTCGTAACAAGGTAGCCGTATCGGAAGGTGCGGCTGGATCACCTCCTTTCTGGAAAACAGCTTCGCTGTTTCGGTGGATGCTAACTTTGTGCAAACAAAGTTAAGTGCCATCGGCACGGCAGGAGCCAAAAAAGCAATCAAGATTGAACGCCCACACTTATCGGTTGTTGGAACACAAGCCAGGTGGCTAGCTCACAAGAGTTAGCTGCGTGGAATGGGTCTGTAGCTCAGCTGGTTAGAGCACTGTGTTGATAACGCAGGGGTCGTTGGTTCGAGCCCAACTAGACCCACCATAGATTCCAACGGATTAGAGGTTGAGCTTATGCCGCTTTAGTTAGTCGATGATTGACTAGAGCCAAGCAGTGCGAGGCGTCTGGTGCGAAGCACACTGATGTGTGTGAGCAGCGGGCAACGAAGCAATGCGCCGGCTATAGGCAATCAGGGGGATTAGCTCAGCTGGGAGAGCACCTGCTTTGCAAGCAGGGGGTCGTCGGTTCGATCCCGTCATCCTCCACCAATACTTTTACTGATAACTTATCACTCAACACCAAAGCGGTTTCGCAAGAGACTGTTTTGTTGTTGATTCCGGATTCCCGGATCAAACGGCTGTTCTTTAAAAATTCATAGAGTCGAAAATCAGCGTTGCTGGTGGAAACTGCACATTCGTAAAGGTTTAGTGCAGACCGTGCCACCAGCAACAATTTGATTGCGTCAAAACGAATGAAACTTTGCGAGAGCAATTTTATTCAGTAATGACGAATATTCTTCAAGAATGTGGATCTGGGCGACCAGGTCTACAGCAAAGATATTCACATTACGGCATAACGCGCGAGGTGAGAGACCTCGCAAAGCAGTTGCTTGGGTTCTTGGCTTGAGATCTAGAGATAGATGTCAAAGTTATAGGGTCAAGTGACTAAGAGCATGTGGTGGATGCCTTGGCGATGATAGGCGACGAAAGACGTGATAGCCTGCGATAAGCTTCGGGGAGTTGGCAAATAAACTTTGATCCGGAGATTTCTGAATGGGGGAACCCACCTAGCAATAGGTATCGGCAACTGAATACATAGGTTGTCGAAGCGAACCTGGAGAACTGAAACATCTAAGTACCCAGAGGAAAAGACATCAACCGAGATTCCGATAGTAGTGGCGAGCGAATTCGGAAGAGCCTTGCAGTGATAGTCAGTGTGTTAACAAAACGGAATGGAAAGTCCGGCCATAGTGGGTGATAGCCCCGTATGTGAAAACGCATTGGTGGTACTAGGCTGCAGACAAGTAGGGCGGGGCACGAGAAACCCTGTCTGAATATGGGGGGACCATCCTCCAAGGCTAAATACTCATCATCGACCGATAGTGAACAAGTACCGTGAGGGAAAGGCGAAAAGAACCCCGGGAGGGGAGTGAAATAGATCCTGAAACCGCATGCTTACAAAAAGTCGGAGCCCTTAGGGGTGACGGCGTACCTTTTGTATAATGGGTCAGCGACTTACATTCAGTGGCAAGCTTAACCGAATAGGGAAGGCGTAGAGAAATCGAGTCCGAATAGGGCGACAAGTCGCTGGGTGTAGACCCGAAACCAAGTGATCTATCCATGGCCAGGATGAAGGTGCCGTAACAGGTACTGGAGGTCCGAACCCACTAGTGTTGCAAAACTAGGGGATGAGCTGTGGATAGGGGTGAAAGGCTAAACAAACTTGGAAATAGCTGGTTCTCTCCGAAAACTATTTAGGTAGTGCCTCAAGTATTACCTGCGGGGGTAGAGCACTGTTTAGGCTAGGGGGTCATGGCGACTTACCAAACCTATGCAAACTCCGAATACCGCAGAGTACAGCTTGGGAGACAGAGCACCGGGTGCTAACGTCCGGACTCAAGAGGGAAACAACCCAGACCGCCAGCTAAGGTCCCTAAAACGGGCTAAGTGGGAAACGAAGTGGGAAGGCTAAAACAGTCAGGATGTTGGCTTAGAAGCAGCCATCATTTAAAGAAAGCGTAATAGCTCACTGATCGAGTCGTCCTGCGCGGAAGATGTAACGGGGCTAAGCCAGTTACCGAAGCTGCGGATGCACAGTTTTACTGTGCGTGGTAGGAGAGCGTTCTGTAAGCCTGTGAAGGTGTCTGGTAACGGATGCTGGAGGTATCAGAAGTGCGAATGCTGACATGAGTAGCGTTAAAGCGGGTGAAAAGCCCGCTCGCCGTAAGCGCAAGGTTTTCTACGCAACGTTCATCGGCGTAGAGTAAGTCGGCCCCTAAGGTGAGGCAGAGATGCGTAACTGATGGGAAACGGGTCAATATTCCCGTACCGATGTGTAGTGCGATGTGGGGACGAAGAAGGTTAGCTCAGCCAACTGTTGGATATGTTGGTTCAAGCCTGTAGTCGTGCTCGGTAGGCAAATCCGCCGGGCTAAGATGAGGGGTGATAACGGGTCTGCTTGCAGACGAAGTGAGTGATACCCAGCTTCCAGGAAAAGCCACTAAGCTTCAGCTACACACGACCGTACCGCAAACCGACACTGGTGCGCGAGATGAGTATTCTAAGGCGCTTGAGAGAACTCAGGAGAAGGAACTCGGCAAATTGACACCGTAACTTCGGGAGAAGGTGTGCCCTCAGTAAGTGAAGTTGTACAAACGGAGCTAAACGGGGTTGCAAAGAATAGGTGGCTGCGACTGTTTAATAAAAACACAGCACTCTGCAAACACGAAAGTGGACGTATAGGGTGTGACGCCTGCCCGGTGCTGGAAGATTAAATGATGGGGTGCAAGCTCTTGATTGAAGTCCCAGTAAACGGCGGCCGTAACTATAACGGTCCTAAGGTAGCGAAATTCCTTGTCGGGTAAGTTCCGACCTGCACGAATGGCGTAACGATGGCCACACTGTCTCCTCCTGAGACTCAGCGAAGTTGAAATGTTTGTGATGATGCAATCTCCCCGCGGAAAGACGGAAAGACCCCATGAACCTTTACTGTAGCTTTGTATTGGACTTTGAACAGATCTGTGTAGGATAGGTGGGAGGCTTTGAAGTGAGGATGCTAGTTCTCATGGAGCCAACGTTGAAATACCACCCTGGTGTGTTTGAGGTTCTAACCTTGGTCCATTATCTGGATCGGGGACAGTGCATGGTAGGCAGTTTGACTGGGGCGGTCTCCTCCCAAAGCGTAACGGAGGAGTTCGAAGGTACGCTAGTTACGGTCGGACATCGTGACGATAGTGCAATGGCATAAGCGTGCTTAACTGCGAGACTGACAAGTCGAGCAGATGCGAAAGCAGGACATAGTGATCCGGTGGTTCTGTATGGAAGGGCCATCGCTCAACGGATAAAAGGTACTCTGGGGATAACAGGCTGATACCGCCCAAGAGTTCATATCGACGGCGGTGTTTGGCACCTCGATGTCGGCTCATCTCATCCTGGGGCTGTAGTCGGTCCCAAGGGTATGGCTGTTCGCCATTTAAAGAGGTACGTGAGCTGGGTTTAAAACGTCGTGAGACAGTTTGGTCCCTATCTTCCGTGGGCGCTGCAGATTTGAGGAAGCCTGCTCCTAGTACGAGAGGACCGGAGTGGACACACCTCTGGTGTATCGGTTGTCACGCCAGTGGCATTGCCGAGTAGCTATGTGTGGAAGAGATAACCGCTGAAAGCATCTAAGCGGGAAACTCGTTCCAAGATGAGATCTGCCGGGGGCTTGACCCCCCTGAAGAGTCGTTCTAGACCAGGACGTTGATAGGTTGGGTGTGGAAGCGCAGCAATGCGTTAAGCTAACCAATACTAATTGCTCGTGCGGCTTGACCCTATAACTTTGATTGGCCCCGCCCTTAGATGGGGCCCAATGCAAAGAACACTGCAACTGCAGTTATGCCCAAAGCGCAATCAAATTTAGCTGATAAGACTCTATGAATTCGCTTCAAAAGCAGCAATGCCCTGATCGACCGATCAGCGCAAAGCCGCCAAGGAGCAAAAAGTTATGCCTGATGACCATAGCAAGTTGGTACCACTCCTTCCCATCCCGAACAGGACAGTGAAACGACTTCGCGCCGATGATAGTGCGGATTCCCGTGTGAAAGTAGGTCATCGTCAGGCTTTTATACTGAAAACGTCCAGCAACTAGCTGGACGTTTTCTTCTCTGCTCTTAAAAGAGTAGCGTGCCAGGCCCAAGGGTCGGTGAGCTGCAAGAGTTGAGAAGAAAACGTGAAAACGTTCTGGAGTGCAGCAAAAGCTGTGCTACAATACAAGGCTTCGCTGATCGCGGCGAAGGGGATCTGAGGGTTGAGGCTCTTGGGTCAGGTCTTTAAAAATTAACAGCCGATAAGCGTGGGCGTTTGGTGGCGATTGCCATATGTTCTTCGGAGCAAAACAAGCGCTCACTTTAAACAGTAATGATGAAGATCTTAGGATCTTTTTTATTCCGTCAAGTGAGTGAGTAGTCGAGAGACTTTAAATTCAAGATCGAACTATAGAGTTTGATCCTGGCTCAGATTGAACGCTGGCGGCATGCTTTACACATGCAAGTCGAACGGTAACAGGTCTTCGGATGCTGACGAGTGGCGAACGGGTGAGTAACACATCGGAACGTGCCTAGTAGTGGGGGATAACTACTCGAAAGAGTAGCTAATACCGCATGAGATCTAAGGATGAAAGCAGGGGACCTTCGGGCCTTGCGCTACTAGAGCGGCTGATGGCAGATTAGGTAGTTGGTGGGATAAAAGCTTACCAAGCCGACGATCTGTAGCTGGTCTGAGAGGACGACCAGCCACACTGGGACTGAGACACGGCCCAGACTCCTACGGGAGGCAGCAGTGGGGAATTTTGGACAATGGGCGAAAGCCTGATCCAGCAATGCCGCGTGTAGGATGAAGGCCCTCGGGTTGTAAACTACTTTTGTACGGAACGAAAAGCTCTCTTCTAATAAAGGAGAGTGATGACGGTACCGTAAGAATAAGCACCGGCTAACTACGTGCCAGCAGCCGCGGTAATACGTAGGGTGCGAGCGTTAATCGGAATTACTGGGCGTAAAGCGTGCGCAGGCGGTTATGTAAGACAGAGGTGAAATCCCCGGGCTCAACCTGGGAACGGCCTTTGTGACTGCATAGCTAGAGTACGGTAGAGGGGGATGGAATTCCGCGTGTAGCAGTGAAATGCGTAGATATGCGGAGGAACACCGATGGCGAAGGCAATCCCCTGGACCTGTACTGACGCTCATGCACGAAAGCGTGGGGAGCAAACAGGATTAGATACCCTGGTAGTCCACGCCCTAAACGATGTCAACTGGTTGTTGGGAATTAACTTTCTCAGTAACGAAGCTAACGCGTGAAGTTGACCGCCTGGGGAGTACGGCCGCAAGGTTGAAACTCAAAGGAATTGACGGGGACCCGCACAAGCGGTGGATGATGTGGTTTAATTCGATGCAACGCGAAAAACCTTACCCACCTTTGACATGTACGGAAGTGACCAGAGATGGACATGTGCTCGAAAGAGAACCGTAACACAGGTGCTGCATGGCTGTCGTCAGCTCGTGTCGTGAGATGTTGGGTTAAGTCCCGCAACGAGCGCAACCCTTGCCATTAGTTGCTACGAAAGGGCACTCTAATGGGACTGCCGGTGACAAACCGGAGGAAGGTGGGGATGACGTCAAGTCCTCATGGCCCTTATAGGTGGGGCTACACACGTCATACAATGGCTGGTACAAAGGGTTGCCAACCCGCGAGGGGGAGCTAATCCCATAAAGCCAGTCGTAGTCCGGATCGCAGTCTGCAACTCGACTGCGTGAAGTCGGAATCGCTAGTAATCGTGGATCAGAATGTCACGGTGAATACGTTCCCGGGTCTTGTACACACCGCCCGTCACACCATGGGAGCGGGTCTCGCCAGAAGTAGGTAGCCTAACCGCAAGGAGGGCGCTTACCACGGCGGGGTTCGTGACTGGGGTGAAGTCGTAACAAGGTAGCCGTATCGGAAGGTGCGGCTGGATCACCTCCTTTCTGGAAAACAGCTTCGCTGTTTCGGTGGATGCTAACTTTGTGCAAACAAAGTTAAGTGCCATCGGCACGGCAGGAGCCAAAAAAGCAATCAAGATTGAACGCCCACACTTATCGGTTGTTGGAACACAAGCCAGGTGGCTAGCTCACAAGAGTTAGCTGCGTGGAATGGGTCTGTAGCTCAGCTGGTTAGAGCACTGTGTTGATAACGCAGGGGTCGTTGGTTCGAGCCCAACTAGACCCACCATAGATTCCAACGGATTAGAGGTTGAGCTTATGCCGCTTTAGTTAGTCGATGATTGACTAGAGCCAAGCAGTGCGAGGCGTCTGGTGCGAAGCACACTGATGTGTGTGAGCAGCGGGCAACGAAGCAATGCGCCGGCTATAGGCAATCAGGGGGATTAGCTCAGCTGGGAGAGCACCTGCTTTGCAAGCAGGGGGTCGTCGGTTCGATCCCGTCATCCTCCACCAATACTTTTACTGATAACTTATCACTCAACACCAAAGCGGTTTCGCAAGAGACTGTTTTGTTGTTGATTCCGGATTCCCGGATCAAACGGCTGTTCTTTAAAAATTCATAGAGTCGAAAATCAGCGTTGCTGGTGGAAACTGCACATTCGTAAAGGTTTAGTGCAGACCGTGCCACCAGCAACAATTTGATTGCGTCAAAACGAATGAAACTTTGCGAGAGCAATTTTATTCAGTAATGACGAATATTCTTCAAGAATGTGGATCTGGGCGACCAGGTCTACAGCAAAGATATTCACATTACGGCATAACGCGCGAGGTGAGAGACCTCGCAAAGCAGTTGCTTGGGTTCTTGGCTTGAGATCTAGAGATAGATGTCAAAGTTATAGGGTCAAGTGACTAAGAGCATGTGGTGGATGCCTTGGCGATGATAGGCGACGAAAGACGTGATAGCCTGCGATAAGCTTCGGGGAGTTGGCAAATAAACTTTGATCCGGAGATTTCTGAATGGGGGAACCCACCTAGCAATAGGTATCGGCAACTGAATACATAGGTTGTCGAAGCGAACCTGGAGAACTGAAACATCTAAGTACCCAGAGGAAAAGACATCAACCGAGATTCCGATAGTAGTGGCGAGCGAATTCGGAAGAGCCTTGCAGTGATAGTCAGTGTGTTAACAAAACGGAATGGAAAGTCCGGCCATAGTGGGTGATAGCCCCGTATGTGAAAACGCATTGGTGGTACTAGGCTGCAGACAAGTAGGGCGGGGCACGAGAAACCCTGTCTGAATATGGGGGGACCATCCTCCAAGGCTAAATACTCATCATCGACCGATAGTGAACAAGTACCGTGAGGGAAAGGCGAAAAGAACCCCGGGAGGGGAGTGAAATAGATCCTGAAACCGCATGCTTACAAAAAGTCGGAGCCCTTAGGGGTGACGGCGTACCTTTTGTATAATGGGTCAGCGACTTACATTCAGTGGCAAGCTTAACCGAATAGGGAAGGCGTAGAGAAATCGAGTCCGAATAGGGCGACAAGTCGCTGGGTGTAGACCCGAAACCAAGTGATCTATCCATGGCCAGGATGAAGGTGCCGTAACAGGTACTGGAGGTCCGAACCCACTAGTGTTGCAAAACTAGGGGATGAGCTGTGGATAGGGGTGAAAGGCTAAACAAACTTGGAAATAGCTGGTTCTCTCCGAAAACTATTTAGGTAGTGCCTCAAGTATTACCTGCGGGGGTAGAGCACTGTTTAGGCTAGGGGGTCATGGCGACTTACCAAACCTATGCAAACTCCGAATACCGCAGAGTACAGCTTGGGAGACAGAGCACCGGGTGCTAACGTCCGGACTCAAGAGGGAAACAACCCAGACCGCCAGCTAAGGTCCCTAAAACGGGCTAAGTGGGAAACGAAGTGGGAAGGCTAAAACAGTCAGGATGTTGGCTTAGAAGCAGCCATCATTTAAAGAAAGCGTAATAGCTCACTGATCGAGTCGTCCTGCGCGGAAGATGTAACGGGGCTAAGCCAGTTACCGAAGCTGCGGATGCACAGTTTTACTGTGCGTGGTAGGAGAGCGTTCTGTAAGCCTGTGAAGGTGTCTGGTAACGGATGCTGGAGGTATCAGAAGTGCGAATGCTGACATGAGTAGCGTTAAAGCGGGTGAAAAGCCCGCTCGCCGTAAGCGCAAGGTTTTCTACGCAACGTTCATCGGCGTAGAGTAAGTCGGCCCCTAAGGTGAGGCAGAGATGCGTAACTGATGGGAAACGGGTCAATATTCCCGTACCGATGTGTAGTGCGATGTGGGGACGAAGAAGGTTAGCTCAGCCAACTGTTGGATATGTTGGTTCAAGCCTGTAGTCGTGCTCGGTAGGCAAATCCGCCGGGCTAAGATGAGGGGTGATAACGGGTCTGCTTGCAGACGAAGTGAGTGATACCCAGCTTCCAGGAAAAGCCACTAAGCTTCAGCTACACACGACCGTACCGCAAACCGACACTGGTGCGCGAGATGAGTATTCTAAGGCGCTTGAGAGAACTCAGGAGAAGGAACTCGGCAAATTGACACCGTAACTTCGGGAGAAGGTGTGCCCTCAGTAAGTGAAGTTGTACAAACGGAGCTAAACGGGGTTGCAAAGAATAGGTGGCTGCGACTGTTTAATAAAAACACAGCACTCTGCAAACACGAAAGTGGACGTATAGGGTGTGACGCCTGCCCGGTGCTGGAAGATTAAATGATGGGGTGCAAGCTCTTGATTGAAGTCCCAGTAAACGGCGGCCGTAACTATAACGGTCCTAAGGTAGCGAAATTCCTTGTCGGGTAAGTTCCGACCTGCACGAATGGCGTAACGATGGCCACACTGTCTCCTCCTGAGACTCAGCGAAGTTGAAATGTTTGTGATGATGCAATCTCCCCGCGGAAAGACGGAAAGACCCCATGAACCTTTACTGTAGCTTTGTATTGGACTTTGAACAGATCTGTGTAGGATAGGTGGGAGGCTTTGAAGTGAGGATGCTAGTTCTCATGGAGCCAACGTTGAAATACCACCCTGGTGTGTTTGAGGTTCTAACCTTGGTCCATTATCTGGATCGGGGACAGTGCATGGTAGGCAGTTTGACTGGGGCGGTCTCCTCCCAAAGCGTAACGGAGGAGTTCGAAGGTACGCTAGTTACGGTCGGACATCGTGACGATAGTGCAATGGCATAAGCGTGCTTAACTGCGAGACTGACAAGTCGAGCAGATGCGAAAGCAGGACATAGTGATCCGGTGGTTCTGTATGGAAGGGCCATCGCTCAACGGATAAAAGGTACTCTGGGGATAACAGGCTGATACCGCCCAAGAGTTCATATCGACGGCGGTGTTTGGCACCTCGATGTCGGCTCATCTCATCCTGGGGCTGTAGTCGGTCCCAAGGGTATGGCTGTTCGCCATTTAAAGAGGTACGTGAGCTGGGTTTAAAACGTCGTGAGACAGTTTGGTCCCTATCTTCCGTGGGCGCTGCAGATTTGAGGAAGCCTGCTCCTAGTACGAGAGGACCGGAGTGGACACACCTCTGGTGTATCGGTTGTCACGCCAGTGGCATTGCCGAGTAGCTATGTGTGGAAGAGATAACCGCTGAAAGCATCTAAGCGGGAAACTCGTTCCAAGATGAGATCTGCCGGGGGCTTGACCCCCCTGAAGAGTCGTTCTAGACCAGGACGTTGATAGGTTGGGTGTGGAAGCGCAGCAATGCGTTAAGCTAACCAATACTAATTGCTCGTGCGGCTTGACCCTATAACTTTGATTGGCCCCGCCCTTAGATGGGGCCCAATGCAAAGAACACTGCAACTGCAGTTATGCCCAAAGCGCAATCAAATTTAGCTGATAAGACTCTATGAATTCGCTTCAAAAGCAGCAATGCCCTGATCGACCGATCAGCGCAAAGCCGCCAAGGAGCAAAAAGTTATGCCTGATGACCATAGCAAGTTGGTACCACTCCTTCCCATCCCGAACAGGACAGTGAAACGACTTCGCGCCGATGATAGTGCGGATTCCCGTGTGAAAGTAGGTCATCGTCAGGCTTTTATACTGAAAACGTCCAGCAACTAGCTGGACGTTTTCTTCTCTGCTCTTAAAAGAGTAGCGTGCCAGGCCCAAGGGTCGGTGAGCTGCAAGAGTTGAGAAGAAAACGTGAAAACGTTCTGGAGTGCAGCAAAAGCTGTGCTACAATACAAGGCTTCGCTGATCGCGGCGAAGGGGATCTGAGGGTTGAGGCTCTTGGGTCAGGTCTTTAAAAATTAACAGCCGATAAGCGTGGGCGTTTGGTGGCGATTGCCATATGTTCTTCGGAGCAAAACAAGCGCTCACTTTAAACAGTAATGATGAAGATCTTAGGATCTTTTTTATTCCGTCAAGTGAGTGAGTAGTCGAGAGACTTTAAATTCAAGATCGAACTATAGAGTTTGATCCTGGCTCAGATTGAACGCTGGCGGCATGCTTTACACATGCAAGTCGAACGGTAACAGGTCTTCGGATGCTGACGAGTGGCGAACGGGTGAGTAACACATCGGAACGTGCCTAGTAGTGGGGGATAACTACTCGAAAGAGTAGCTAATACCGCATGAGATCTAAGGATGAAAGCAGGGGACCTTCGGGCCTTGCGCTACTAGAGCGGCTGATGGCAGATTAGGTAGTTGGTGGGATAAAAGCTTACCAAGCCGACGATCTGTAGCTGGTCTGAGAGGACGACCAGCCACACTGGGACTGAGACACGGCCCAGACTCCTACGGGAGGCAGCAGTGGGGAATTTTGGACAATGGGCGAAAGCCTGATCCAGCAATGCCGCGTGTAGGATGAAGGCCCTCGGGTTGTAAACTACTTTTGTACGGAACGAAAAGCTCTCTTCTAATAAAGGAGAGTGATGACGGTACCGTAAGAATAAGCACCGGCTAACTACGTGCCAGCAGCCGCGGTAATACGTAGGGTGCGAGCGTTAATCGGAATTACTGGGCGTAAAGCGTGCGCAGGCGGTTATGTAAGACAGAGGTGAAATCCCCGGGCTCAACCTGGGAACGGCCTTTGTGACTGCATAGCTAGAGTACGGTAGAGGGGGATGGAATTCCGCGTGTAGCAGTGAAATGCGTAGATATGCGGAGGAACACCGATGGCGAAGGCAATCCCCTGGACCTGTACTGACGCTCATGCACGAAAGCGTGGGGAGCAAACAGGATTAGATACCCTGGTAGTCCACGCCCTAAACGATGTCAACTGGTTGTTGGGAATTAACTTTCTCAGTAACGAAGCTAACGCGTGAAGTTGACCGCCTGGGGAGTACGGCCGCAAGGTTGAAACTCAAAGGAATTGACGGGGACCCGCACAAGCGGTGGATGATGTGGTTTAATTCGATGCAACGCGAAAAACCTTACCCACCTTTGACATGTACGGAAGTGACCAGAGATGGACATGTGCTCGAAAGAGAACCGTAACACAGGTGCTGCATGGCTGTCGTCAGCTCGTGTCGTGAGATGTTGGGTTAAGTCCCGCAACGAGCGCAACCCTTGCCATTAGTTGCTACGAAAGGGCACTCTAATGGGACTGCCGGTGACAAACCGGAGGAAGGTGGGGATGACGTCAAGTCCTCATGGCCCTTATAGGTGGGGCTACACACGTCATACAATGGCTGGTACAAAGGGTTGCCAACCCGCGAGGGGGAGCTAATCCCATAAAGCCAGTCGTAGTCCGGATCGCAGTCTGCAACTCGACTGCGTGAAGTCGGAATCGCTAGTAATCGTGGATCAGAATGTCACGGTGAATACGTTCCCGGGTCTTGTACACACCGCCCGTCACACCATGGGAGCGGGTCTCGCCAGAAGTAGGTAGCCTAACCGCAAGGAGGGCGCTTACCACGGCGGGGTTCGTGACTGGGGTGAAGTCGTAACAAGGTAGCCGTATCGGAAGGTGCGGCTGGATCACCTCCTTTCTGGAAAACAGCTTCGCTGTTTCGGTGGATGCTAACTTTGTGCAAACAAAGTTAAGTGCCATCGGCACGGCAGGAGCCAAAAAAGCAATCAAGATTGAACGCCCACACTTATCGGTTGTTGGAACACAAGCCAGGTGGCTAGCTCACAAGAGTTAGCTGCGTGGAATGGGTCTGTAGCTCAGCTGGTTAGAGCACTGTGTTGATAACGCAGGGGTCGTTGGTTCGAGCCCAACTAGACCCACCATAGATTCCAACGGATTAGAGGTTGAGCTTATGCCGCTTTAGTTAGTCGATGATTGACTAGAGCCAAGCAGTGCGAGGCGTCTGGTGCGAAGCACACTGATGTGTGTGAGCAGCGGGCAACGAAGCAATGCGCCGGCTATAGGCAATCAGGGGGATTAGCTCAGCTGGGAGAGCACCTGCTTTGCAAGCAGGGGGTCGTCGGTTCGATCCCGTCATCCTCCACCAATACTTTTACTGATAACTTATCACTCAACACCAAAGCGGTTTCGCAAGAGACTGTTTTGTTGTTGATTCCGGATTCCCGGATCAAACGGCTGTTCTTTAAAAATTCATAGAGTCGAAAATCAGCGTTGCTGGTGGAAACTGCACATTCGTAAAGGTTTAGTGCAGACCGTGCCACCAGCAACAATTTGATTGCGTCAAAACGAATGAAACTTTGCGAGAGCAATTTTATTCAGTAATGACGAATATTCTTCAAGAATGTGGATCTGGGCGACCAGGTCTACAGCAAAGATATTCACATTACGGCATAACGCGCGAGGTGAGAGACCTCGCAAAGCAGTTGCTTGGGTTCTTGGCTTGAGATCTAGAGATAGATGTCAAAGTTATAGGGTCAAGTGACTAAGAGCATGTGGTGGATGCCTTGGCGATGATAGGCGACGAAAGACGTGATAGCCTGCGATAAGCTTCGGGGAGTTGGCAAATAAACTTTGATCCGGAGATTTCTGAATGGGGGAACCCACCTAGCAATAGGTATCGGCAACTGAATACATAGGTTGTCGAAGCGAACCTGGAGAACTGAAACATCTAAGTACCCAGAGGAAAAGACATCAACCGAGATTCCGATAGTAGTGGCGAGCGAATTCGGAAGAGCCTTGCAGTGATAGTCAGTGTGTTAACAAAACGGAATGGAAAGTCCGGCCATAGTGGGTGATAGCCCCGTATGTGAAAACGCATTGGTGGTACTAGGCTGCAGACAAGTAGGGCGGGGCACGAGAAACCCTGTCTGAATATGGGGGGACCATCCTCCAAGGCTAAATACTCATCATCGACCGATAGTGAACAAGTACCGTGAGGGAAAGGCGAAAAGAACCCCGGGAGGGGAGTGAAATAGATCCTGAAACCGCATGCTTACAAAAAGTCGGAGCCCTTAGGGGTGACGGCGTACCTTTTGTATAATGGGTCAGCGACTTACATTCAGTGGCAAGCTTAACCGAATAGGGAAGGCGTAGAGAAATCGAGTCCGAATAGGGCGACAAGTCGCTGGGTGTAGACCCGAAACCAAGTGATCTATCCATGGCCAGGATGAAGGTGCCGTAACAGGTACTGGAGGTCCGAACCCACTAGTGTTGCAAAACTAGGGGATGAGCTGTGGATAGGGGTGAAAGGCTAAACAAACTTGGAAATAGCTGGTTCTCTCCGAAAACTATTTAGGTAGTGCCTCAAGTATTACCTGCGGGGGTAGAGCACTGTTTAGGCTAGGGGGTCATGGCGACTTACCAAACCTATGCAAACTCCGAATACCGCAGAGTACAGCTTGGGAGACAGAGCACCGGGTGCTAACGTCCGGACTCAAGAGGGAAACAACCCAGACCGCCAGCTAAGGTCCCTAAAACGGGCTAAGTGGGAAACGAAGTGGGAAGGCTAAAACAGTCAGGATGTTGGCTTAGAAGCAGCCATCATTTAAAGAAAGCGTAATAGCTCACTGATCGAGTCGTCCTGCGCGGAAGATGTAACGGGGCTAAGCCAGTTACCGAAGCTGCGGATGCACAGTTTTACTGTGCGTGGTAGGAGAGCGTTCTGTAAGCCTGTGAAGGTGTCTGGTAACGGATGCTGGAGGTATCAGAAGTGCGAATGCTGACATGAGTAGCGTTAAAGCGGGTGAAAAGCCCGCTCGCCGTAAGCGCAAGGTTTTCTACGCAACGTTCATCGGCGTAGAGTAAGTCGGCCCCTAAGGTGAGGCAGAGATGCGTAACTGATGGGAAACGGGTCAATATTCCCGTACCGATGTGTAGTGCGATGTGGGGACGAAGAAGGTTAGCTCAGCCAACTGTTGGATATGTTGGTTCAAGCCTGTAGTCGTGCTCGGTAGGCAAATCCGCCGGGCTAAGATGAGGGGTGATAACGGGTCTGCTTGCAGACGAAGTGAGTGATACCCAGCTTCCAGGAAAAGCCACTAAGCTTCAGCTACACACGACCGTACCGCAAACCGACACTGGTGCGCGAGATGAGTATTCTAAGGCGCTTGAGAGAACTCAGGAGAAGGAACTCGGCAAATTGACACCGTAACTTCGGGAGAAGGTGTGCCCTCAGTAAGTGAAGTTGTACAAACGGAGCTAAACGGGGTTGCAAAGAATAGGTGGCTGCGACTGTTTAATAAAAACACAGCACTCTGCAAACACGAAAGTGGACGTATAGGGTGTGACGCCTGCCCGGTGCTGGAAGATTAAATGATGGGGTGCAAGCTCTTGATTGAAGTCCCAGTAAACGGCGGCCGTAACTATAACGGTCCTAAGGTAGCGAAATTCCTTGTCGGGTAAGTTCCGACCTGCACGAATGGCGTAACGATGGCCACACTGTCTCCTCCTGAGACTCAGCGAAGTTGAAATGTTTGTGATGATGCAATCTCCCCGCGGAAAGACGGAAAGACCCCATGAACCTTTACTGTAGCTTTGTATTGGACTTTGAACAGATCTGTGTAGGATAGGTGGGAGGCTTTGAAGTGAGGATGCTAGTTCTCATGGAGCCAACGTTGAAATACCACCCTGGTGTGTTTGAGGTTCTAACCTTGGTCCATTATCTGGATCGGGGACAGTGCATGGTAGGCAGTTTGACTGGGGCGGTCTCCTCCCAAAGCGTAACGGAGGAGTTCGAAGGTACGCTAGTTACGGTCGGACATCGTGACGATAGTGCAATGGCATAAGCGTGCTTAACTGCGAGACTGACAAGTCGAGCAGATGCGAAAGCAGGACATAGTGATCCGGTGGTTCTGTATGGAAGGGCCATCGCTCAACGGATAAAAGGTACTCTGGGGATAACAGGCTGATACCGCCCAAGAGTTCATATCGACGGCGGTGTTTGGCACCTCGATGTCGGCTCATCTCATCCTGGGGCTGTAGTCGGTCCCAAGGGTATGGCTGTTCGCCATTTAAAGAGGTACGTGAGCTGGGTTTAAAACGTCGTGAGACAGTTTGGTCCCTATCTTCCGTGGGCGCTGCAGATTTGAGGAAGCCTGCTCCTAGTACGAGAGGACCGGAGTGGACACACCTCTGGTGTATCGGTTGTCACGCCAGTGGCATTGCCGAGTAGCTATGTGTGGAAGAGATAACCGCTGAAAGCATCTAAGCGGGAAACTCGTTCCAAGATGAGATCTGCCGGGGGCTTGACCCCCCTGAAGAGTCGTTCTAGACCAGGACGTTGATAGGTTGGGTGTGGAAGCGCAGCAATGCGTTAAGCTAACCAATACTAATTGCTCGTGCGGCTTGACCCTATAACTTTGATTGGCCCCGCCCTTAGATGGGGCCCAATGCAAAGAACACTGCAACTGCAGTTATGCCCAAAGCGCAATCAAATTTAGCTGATAAGACTCTATGAATTCGCTTCAAAAGCAGCAATGCCCTGATCGACCGATCAGCGCAAAGCCGCCAAGGAGCAAAAAGTTATGCCTGATGACCATAGCAAGTTGGTACCACTCCTTCCCATCCCGAACAGGACAGTGAAACGACTTCGCGCCGATGATAGTGCGGATTCCCGTGTGAAAGTAGGTCATCGTCAGGCTTTTATACTGAAAACGTCCAGCAACTAGCTGGACGTTTTCTTCTCTGCTCTTAAAAGAGTAGCGTGCCAGGCCCAAGGGTCGGTGAGCTGCAAGAGTTGAGAAGAAAACGTGAAAACGTTCTGGAGTGCAGCAAAAGCTGTGCTACAATACAAGGCTTCGCTGATCGCGGCGAAGGGGATCTGAGGGTTGAGGCTCTTGGGTCAGGTCTTTAAAAATTAACAGCCGATAAGCGTGGGCGTTTGGTGGCGATTGCCATATGTTCTTCGGAGCAAAACAAGCGCTCACTTTAAACAGTAATGATGAAGATCTTAGGATCTTTTTTATTCCGTCAAGTGAGTGAGTAGTCGAGAGACTTTAAATTCAAGATCGAACTATAGAGTTTGATCCTGGCTCAGATTGAACGCTGGCGGCATGCTTTACACATGCAAGTCGAACGGTAACAGGTCTTCGGATGCTGACGAGTGGCGAACGGGTGAGTAACACATCGGAACGTGCCTAGTAGTGGGGGATAACTACTCGAAAGAGTAGCTAATACCGCATGAGATCTAAGGATGAAAGCAGGGGACCTTCGGGCCTTGCGCTACTAGAGCGGCTGATGGCAGATTAGGTAGTTGGTGGGATAAAAGCTTACCAAGCCGACGATCTGTAGCTGGTCTGAGAGGACGACCAGCCACACTGGGACTGAGACACGGCCCAGACTCCTACGGGAGGCAGCAGTGGGGAATTTTGGACAATGGGCGAAAGCCTGATCCAGCAATGCCGCGTGTAGGATGAAGGCCCTCGGGTTGTAAACTACTTTTGTACGGAACGAAAAGCTCTCTTCTAATAAAGGAGAGTGATGACGGTACCGTAAGAATAAGCACCGGCTAACTACGTGCCAGCAGCCGCGGTAATACGTAGGGTGCGAGCGTTAATCGGAATTACTGGGCGTAAAGCGTGCGCAGGCGGTTATGTAAGACAGAGGTGAAATCCCCGGGCTCAACCTGGGAACGGCCTTTGTGACTGCATAGCTAGAGTACGGTAGAGGGGGATGGAATTCCGCGTGTAGCAGTGAAATGCGTAGATATGCGGAGGAACACCGATGGCGAAGGCAATCCCCTGGACCTGTACTGACGCTCATGCACGAAAGCGTGGGGAGCAAACAGGATTAGATACCCTGGTAGTCCACGCCCTAAACGATGTCAACTGGTTGTTGGGAATTAACTTTCTCAGTAACGAAGCTAACGCGTGAAGTTGACCGCCTGGGGAGTACGGCCGCAAGGTTGAAACTCAAAGGAATTGACGGGGACCCGCACAAGCGGTGGATGATGTGGTTTAATTCGATGCAACGCGAAAAACCTTACCCACCTTTGACATGTACGGAAGTGACCAGAGATGGACATGTGCTCGAAAGAGAACCGTAACACAGGTGCTGCATGGCTGTCGTCAGCTCGTGTCGTGAGATGTTGGGTTAAGTCCCGCAACGAGCGCAACCCTTGCCATTAGTTGCTACGAAAGGGCACTCTAATGGGACTGCCGGTGACAAACCGGAGGAAGGTGGGGATGACGTCAAGTCCTCATGGCCCTTATAGGTGGGGCTACACACGTCATACAATGGCTGGTACAAAGGGTTGCCAACCCGCGAGGGGGAGCTAATCCCATAAAGCCAGTCGTAGTCCGGATCGCAGTCTGCAACTCGACTGCGTGAAGTCGGAATCGCTAGTAATCGTGGATCAGAATGTCACGGTGAATACGTTCCCGGGTCTTGTACACACCGCCCGTCACACCATGGGAGCGGGTCTCGCCAGAAGTAGGTAGCCTAACCGCAAGGAGGGCGCTTACCACGGCGGGGTTCGTGACTGGGGTGAAGTCGTAACAAGGTAGCCGTATCGGAAGGTGCGGCTGGATCACCTCCTTTCTGGAAAACAGCTTCGCTGTTTCGGTGGATGCTAACTTTGTGCAAACAAAGTTAAGTGCCATCGGCACGGCAGGAGCCAAAAAAGCAATCAAGATTGAACGCCCACACTTATCGGTTGTTGGAACACAAGCCAGGTGGCTAGCTCACAAGAGTTAGCTGCGTGGAATGGGTCTGTAGCTCAGCTGGTTAGAGCACTGTGTTGATAACGCAGGGGTCGTTGGTTCGAGCCCAACTAGACCCACCATAGATTCCAACGGATTAGAGGTTGAGCTTATGCCGCTTTAGTTAGTCGATGATTGACTAGAGCCAAGCAGTGCGAGGCGTCTGGTGCGAAGCACACTGATGTGTGTGAGCAGCGGGCAACGAAGCAATGCGCCGGCTATAGGCAATCAGGGGGATTAGCTCAGCTGGGAGAGCACCTGCTTTGCAAGCAGGGGGTCGTCGGTTCGATCCCGTCATCCTCCACCAATACTTTTACTGATAACTTATCACTCAACACCAAAGCGGTTTCGCAAGAGACTGTTTTGTTGTTGATTCCGGATTCCCGGATCAAACGGCTGTTCTTTAAAAATTCATAGAGTCGAAAATCAGCGTTGCTGGTGGAAACTGCACATTCGTAAAGGTTTAGTGCAGACCGTGCCACCAGCAACAATTTGATTGCGTCAAAACGAATGAAACTTTGCGAGAGCAATTTTATTCAGTAATGACGAATATTCTTCAAGAATGTGGATCTGGGCGACCAGGTCTACAGCAAAGATATTCACATTACGGCATAACGCGCGAGGTGAGAGACCTCGCAAAGCAGTTGCTTGGGTTCTTGGCTTGAGATCTAGAGATAGATGTCAAAGTTATAGGGTCAAGTGACTAAGAGCATGTGGTGGATGCCTTGGCGATGATAGGCGACGAAAGACGTGATAGCCTGCGATAAGCTTCGGGGAGTTGGCAAATAAACTTTGATCCGGAGATTTCTGAATGGGGGAACCCACCTAGCAATAGGTATCGGCAACTGAATACATAGGTTGTCGAAGCGAACCTGGAGAACTGAAACATCTAAGTACCCAGAGGAAAAGACATCAACCGAGATTCCGATAGTAGTGGCGAGCGAATTCGGAAGAGCCTTGCAGTGATAGTCAGTGTGTTAACAAAACGGAATGGAAAGTCCGGCCATAGTGGGTGATAGCCCCGTATGTGAAAACGCATTGGTGGTACTAGGCTGCAGACAAGTAGGGCGGGGCACGAGAAACCCTGTCTGAATATGGGGGGACCATCCTCCAAGGCTAAATACTCATCATCGACCGATAGTGAACAAGTACCGTGAGGGAAAGGCGAAAAGAACCCCGGGAGGGGAGTGAAATAGATCCTGAAACCGCATGCTTACAAAAAGTCGGAGCCCTTAGGGGTGACGGCGTACCTTTTGTATAATGGGTCAGCGACTTACATTCAGTGGCAAGCTTAACCGAATAGGGAAGGCGTAGAGAAATCGAGTCCGAATAGGGCGACAAGTCGCTGGGTGTAGACCCGAAACCAAGTGATCTATCCATGGCCAGGATGAAGGTGCCGTAACAGGTACTGGAGGTCCGAACCCACTAGTGTTGCAAAACTAGGGGATGAGCTGTGGATAGGGGTGAAAGGCTAAACAAACTTGGAAATAGCTGGTTCTCTCCGAAAACTATTTAGGTAGTGCCTCAAGTATTACCTGCGGGGGTAGAGCACTGTTTAGGCTAGGGGGTCATGGCGACTTACCAAACCTATGCAAACTCCGAATACCGCAGAGTACAGCTTGGGAGACAGAGCACCGGGTGCTAACGTCCGGACTCAAGAGGGAAACAACCCAGACCGCCAGCTAAGGTCCCTAAAACGGGCTAAGTGGGAAACGAAGTGGGAAGGCTAAAACAGTCAGGATGTTGGCTTAGAAGCAGCCATCATTTAAAGAAAGCGTAATAGCTCACTGATCGAGTCGTCCTGCGCGGAAGATGTAACGGGGCTAAGCCAGTTACCGAAGCTGCGGATGCACAGTTTTACTGTGCGTGGTAGGAGAGCGTTCTGTAAGCCTGTGAAGGTGTCTGGTAACGGATGCTGGAGGTATCAGAAGTGCGAATGCTGACATGAGTAGCGTTAAAGCGGGTGAAAAGCCCGCTCGCCGTAAGCGCAAGGTTTTCTACGCAACGTTCATCGGCGTAGAGTAAGTCGGCCCCTAAGGTGAGGCAGAGATGCGTAACTGATGGGAAACGGGTCAATATTCCCGTACCGATGTGTAGTGCGATGTGGGGACGAAGAAGGTTAGCTCAGCCAACTGTTGGATATGTTGGTTCAAGCCTGTAGTCGTGCTCGGTAGGCAAATCCGCCGGGCTAAGATGAGGGGTGATAACGGGTCTGCTTGCAGACGAAGTGAGTGATACCCAGCTTCCAGGAAAAGCCACTAAGCTTCAGCTACACACGACCGTACCGCAAACCGACACTGGTGCGCGAGATGAGTATTCTAAGGCGCTTGAGAGAACTCAGGAGAAGGAACTCGGCAAATTGACACCGTAACTTCGGGAGAAGGTGTGCCCTCAGTAAGTGAAGTTGTACAAACGGAGCTAAACGGGGTTGCAAAGAATAGGTGGCTGCGACTGTTTAATAAAAACACAGCACTCTGCAAACACGAAAGTGGACGTATAGGGTGTGACGCCTGCCCGGTGCTGGAAGATTAAATGATGGGGTGCAAGCTCTTGATTGAAGTCCCAGTAAACGGCGGCCGTAACTATAACGGTCCTAAGGTAGCGAAATTCCTTGTCGGGTAAGTTCCGACCTGCACGAATGGCGTAACGATGGCCACACTGTCTCCTCCTGAGACTCAGCGAAGTTGAAATGTTTGTGATGATGCAATCTCCCCGCGGAAAGACGGAAAGACCCCATGAACCTTTACTGTAGCTTTGTATTGGACTTTGAACAGATCTGTGTAGGATAGGTGGGAGGCTTTGAAGTGAGGATGCTAGTTCTCATG
>NZ_CP187127.1:765000-1030000 GCF_049601575.1 Comamonas sp. 23
AGCGCAACCCTTGCCATTAGTTGCTACGAAAGGGCACTCTAATGGGACTGCCGGTGACAAACCGGAGGAAGGTGGGGATGACGTCAAGTCCTCATGGCCCTTATAGGTGGGGCTACACACGTCATACAATGGCTGGTACAAAGGGTTGCCAACCCGCGAGGGGGAGCTAATCCCATAAAGCCAGTCGTAGTCCGGATCGCAGTCTGCAACTCGACTGCGTGAAGTCGGAATCGCTAGTAATCGTGGATCAGAATGTCACGGTGAATACGTTCCCGGGTCTTGTACACACCGCCCGTCACACCATGGGAGCGGGTCTCGCCAGAAGTAGGTAGCCTAACCGCAAGGAGGGCGCTTACCACGGCGGGGTTCGTGACTGGGGTGAAGTCGTAACAAGGTAGCCGTATCGGAAGGTGCGGCTGGATCACCTCCTTTCTGGAAAACAGCTTCGCTGTTTCGGTGGATGCTAACTTTGTGCAAACAAAGTTAAGTGCCATCGGCACGGCAGGAGCCAAAAAAGCAATCAAGATTGAACGCCCACACTTATCGGTTGTTGGAACACAAGCCAGGTGGCTAGCTCACAAGAGTTAGCTGCGTGGAATGGGTCTGTAGCTCAGCTGGTTAGAGCACTGTGTTGATAACGCAGGGGTCGTTGGTTCGAGCCCAACTAGACCCACCATAGATTCCAACGGATTAGAGGTTGAGCTTATGCCGCTTTAGTTAGTCGATGATTGACTAGAGCCAAGCAGTGCGAGGCGTCTGGTGCGAAGCACACTGATGTGTGTGAGCAGCGGGCAACGAAGCAATGCGCCGGCTATAGGCAATCAGGGGGATTAGCTCAGCTGGGAGAGCACCTGCTTTGCAAGCAGGGGGTCGTCGGTTCGATCCCGTCATCCTCCACCAATACTTTTACTGATAACTTATCACTCAACACCAAAGCGGTTTCGCAAGAGACTGTTTTGTTGTTGATTCCGGATTCCCGGATCAAACGGCTGTTCTTTAAAAATTCATAGAGTCGAAAATCAGCGTTGCTGGTGGAAACTGCACATTCGTAAAGGTTTAGTGCAGACCGTGCCACCAGCAACAATTTGATTGCGTCAAAACGAATGAAACTTTGCGAGAGCAATTTTATTCAGTAATGACGAATATTCTTCAAGAATGTGGATCTGGGCGACCAGGTCTACAGCAAAGATATTCACATTACGGCATAACGCGCGAGGTGAGAGACCTCGCAAAGCAGTTGCTTGGGTTCTTGGCTTGAGATCTAGAGATAGATGTCAAAGTTATAGGGTCAAGTGACTAAGAGCATGTGGTGGATGCCTTGGCGATGATAGGCGACGAAAGACGTGATAGCCTGCGATAAGCTTCGGGGAGTTGGCAAATAAACTTTGATCCGGAGATTTCTGAATGGGGGAACCCACCTAGCAATAGGTATCGGCAACTGAATACATAGGTTGTCGAAGCGAACCTGGAGAACTGAAACATCTAAGTACCCAGAGGAAAAGACATCAACCGAGATTCCGATAGTAGTGGCGAGCGAATTCGGAAGAGCCTTGCAGTGATAGTCAGTGTGTTAACAAAACGGAATGGAAAGTCCGGCCATAGTGGGTGATAGCCCCGTATGTGAAAACGCATTGGTGGTACTAGGCTGCAGACAAGTAGGGCGGGGCACGAGAAACCCTGTCTGAATATGGGGGGACCATCCTCCAAGGCTAAATACTCATCATCGACCGATAGTGAACAAGTACCGTGAGGGAAAGGCGAAAAGAACCCCGGGAGGGGAGTGAAATAGATCCTGAAACCGCATGCTTACAAAAAGTCGGAGCCCTTAGGGGTGACGGCGTACCTTTTGTATAATGGGTCAGCGACTTACATTCAGTGGCAAGCTTAACCGAATAGGGAAGGCGTAGAGAAATCGAGTCCGAATAGGGCGACAAGTCGCTGGGTGTAGACCCGAAACCAAGTGATCTATCCATGGCCAGGATGAAGGTGCCGTAACAGGTACTGGAGGTCCGAACCCACTAGTGTTGCAAAACTAGGGGATGAGCTGTGGATAGGGGTGAAAGGCTAAACAAACTTGGAAATAGCTGGTTCTCTCCGAAAACTATTTAGGTAGTGCCTCAAGTATTACCTGCGGGGGTAGAGCACTGTTTAGGCTAGGGGGTCATGGCGACTTACCAAACCTATGCAAACTCCGAATACCGCAGAGTACAGCTTGGGAGACAGAGCACCGGGTGCTAACGTCCGGACTCAAGAGGGAAACAACCCAGACCGCCAGCTAAGGTCCCTAAAACGGGCTAAGTGGGAAACGAAGTGGGAAGGCTAAAACAGTCAGGATGTTGGCTTAGAAGCAGCCATCATTTAAAGAAAGCGTAATAGCTCACTGATCGAGTCGTCCTGCGCGGAAGATGTAACGGGGCTAAGCCAGTTACCGAAGCTGCGGATGCACAGTTTTACTGTGCGTGGTAGGAGAGCGTTCTGTAAGCCTGTGAAGGTGTCTGGTAACGGATGCTGGAGGTATCAGAAGTGCGAATGCTGACATGAGTAGCGTTAAAGCGGGTGAAAAGCCCGCTCGCCGTAAGCGCAAGGTTTTCTACGCAACGTTCATCGGCGTAGAGTAAGTCGGCCCCTAAGGTGAGGCAGAGATGCGTAACTGATGGGAAACGGGTCAATATTCCCGTACCGATGTGTAGTGCGATGTGGGGACGAAGAAGGTTAGCTCAGCCAACTGTTGGATATGTTGGTTCAAGCCTGTAGTCGTGCTCGGTAGGCAAATCCGCCGGGCTAAGATGAGGGGTGATAACGGGTCTGCTTGCAGACGAAGTGAGTGATACCCAGCTTCCAGGAAAAGCCACTAAGCTTCAGCTACACACGACCGTACCGCAAACCGACACTGGTGCGCGAGATGAGTATTCTAAGGCGCTTGAGAGAACTCAGGAGAAGGAACTCGGCAAATTGACACCGTAACTTCGGGAGAAGGTGTGCCCTCAGTAAGTGAAGTTGTACAAACGGAGCTAAACGGGGTTGCAAAGAATAGGTGGCTGCGACTGTTTAATAAAAACACAGCACTCTGCAAACACGAAAGTGGACGTATAGGGTGTGACGCCTGCCCGGTGCTGGAAGATTAAATGATGGGGTGCAAGCTCTTGATTGAAGTCCCAGTAAACGGCGGCCGTAACTATAACGGTCCTAAGGTAGCGAAATTCCTTGTCGGGTAAGTTCCGACCTGCACGAATGGCGTAACGATGGCCACACTGTCTCCTCCTGAGACTCAGCGAAGTTGAAATGTTTGTGATGATGCAATCTCCCCGCGGAAAGACGGAAAGACCCCATGAACCTTTACTGTAGCTTTGTATTGGACTTTGAACAGATCTGTGTAGGATAGGTGGGAGGCTTTGAAGTGAGGATGCTAGTTCTCATGGAGCCAACGTTGAAATACCACCCTGGTGTGTTTGAGGTTCTAACCTTGGTCCATTATCTGGATCGGGGACAGTGCATGGTAGGCAGTTTGACTGGGGCGGTCTCCTCCCAAAGCGTAACGGAGGAGTTCGAAGGTACGCTAGTTACGGTCGGACATCGTGACGATAGTGCAATGGCATAAGCGTGCTTAACTGCGAGACTGACAAGTCGAGCAGATGCGAAAGCAGGACATAGTGATCCGGTGGTTCTGTATGGAAGGGCCATCGCTCAACGGATAAAAGGTACTCTGGGGATAACAGGCTGATACCGCCCAAGAGTTCATATCGACGGCGGTGTTTGGCACCTCGATGTCGGCTCATCTCATCCTGGGGCTGTAGTCGGTCCCAAGGGTATGGCTGTTCGCCATTTAAAGAGGTACGTGAGCTGGGTTTAAAACGTCGTGAGACAGTTTGGTCCCTATCTTCCGTGGGCGCTGCAGATTTGAGGAAGCCTGCTCCTAGTACGAGAGGACCGGAGTGGACACACCTCTGGTGTATCGGTTGTCACGCCAGTGGCATTGCCGAGTAGCTATGTGTGGAAGAGATAACCGCTGAAAGCATCTAAGCGGGAAACTCGTTCCAAGATGAGATCTGCCGGGGGCTTGACCCCCCTGAAGAGTCGTTCTAGACCAGGACGTTGATAGGTTGGGTGTGGAAGCGCAGCAATGCGTTAAGCTAACCAATACTAATTGCTCGTGCGGCTTGACCCTATAACTTTGATTGGCCCCGCCCTTAGATGGGGCCCAATGCAAAGAACACTGCAACTGCAGTTATGCCCAAAGCGCAATCAAATTTAGCTGATAAGACTCTATGAATTCGCTTCAAAAGCAGCAATGCCCTGATCGACCGATCAGCGCAAAGCCGCCAAGGAGCAAAAAGTTATGCCTGATGACCATAGCAAGTTGGTACCACTCCTTCCCATCCCGAACAGGACAGTGAAACGACTTCGCGCCGATGATAGTGCGGATTCCCGTGTGAAAGTAGGTCATCGTCAGGCTTTTATACTGATCAACCCCTCTGCTCTTCCCGAGTAGAGGGGTTTTTCTTTTGGTCGGCACCTGGCAGTGTAGAGCGGCGCATGCCGCATAATGGTCCATCCAGAACAACAAGGGCGTGCAGGGAGACCATGACACCGACTTATTCCATCGGGCAGCTGGCTGCAGAATTTGATCTGACCACCCGGGCCATCCGCTTTTACGAGGACATGGGCCTGTTGCACCCCGAGCGCACCGGCACCGGCGGCAAGCAGCGCGTCTACTCGGCCAAGGAGCGCACGCGCCTGCGCCTGACCTTGCGCGCCAAGCGCCTGGGGCTGAGCTTGCAGGAGGCCAAGGAGATCATTGATCTGTATGAGTCACCGCGCGATACCGGTGTGCAGCTGAGCCGCTTTATCGAGGTGCTGACGGCGCATCGCCAGCGCCTGCAGACGCAGTTGGCAGATTTGCAGGCCAACTTGGCAGAAATTGATGAGCATATGCAGGAAGCCCATGCTTTGCTCGCAAAGCAGCCGTCAAAAAAATAATATATAGTTGACGTGAACGTAAACGTAATGATGCAGCTCTAGCAGCTTTGCTGCGTATCGGCGGCATCGGGTGCGCCATATAGATAGGAGACAAGACCATGTCCAGATTACCAGGCCTGAATTTCCAGTTGGGTGAGGATATCGACGCCCTGCGCGACGCCGTGCGCGAGTTCGCGCAGGCCGAGATCGCGCCGCGTGCCGCCGAGATCGACCGCAATGACCAGTTTCCCATGGACCTGTGGCGCAAGTTTGGCGACCTGGGCGTGCTGGGCATCACGGTGTCCGAGCAATACGGCGGCGCGGACATGGGCTACCTGGCCCATATGGTGGCGATGGAGGAGATCTCCCGCGCCAGCGCCTCGGTGGGCCTGTCCTATGGCGCCCACAGCAACCTCTGCGTTAACCAGATCAACCGCAACGGCAATGAAGCCCAGAAGGCCAAGTACCTGCCCAAGCTGATCAGCGGTGAGCATGTGGGTGCATTGGCAATGAGCGAGCCCGGTGCCGGCTCCGATGTCATCAGCATGAAGCTCAAGGCCGAGGACAAGGGCGGCTACTACCTGCTCAACGGCAACAAGATGTGGATCACCAACGGCCCGGACGCCGACACCCTGGTGGTGTATGCCAAGACCGAGCCGGAGATGGGGGCCCGTGGCGTGACCGCTTTCCTGATCGAGAAGGGCATGCCGGGTTTCTCCATTGCGCAGAAGCTGGACAAGCTGGGCATGCGCGGCAGCCACACCGGTGAGCTGGTGTTCCAGAACGTCGAAGTGCCGGCCGAGAACGTGCTGGGCCAGCTCAATGGCGGTGCCAAGGTGCTGATGAGTGGCCTAGACTATGAGCGCGCCGTGCTGACCGGCGGCCCCCTAGGCATCATGCAGTCGGTGATGGACAACGTCGTGCCCTACATCCACGACCGCAAGCAGTTTGGCCAGAGCATTGGTGAGTTCCAGCTCATCCAGGGCAAGGTGGCCGATATGTACACCGTGCTGCAAGCAGGCCGCTCTTTTGCTTATACGGTTGCTAAAAACCTCGATCTGCTCGGAACCGACCATGTTCGTCAGGTGCGCAAGGACTGCGCCAGCGTCATCCTGTGGTGCGCCGAGAAGGCCACCTGGATGGCCGGCGAAGGCGTGCAAATCTATGGCGGCAATGGGTATATCAACGAGTATCCCCTCGGCCGCCTGTGGAGAGATGCGAAACTCTATGAAATTGGCGCCGGCACCAGCGAGATTCGCCGCATGTTGATTGGGCGTGAGCTGTTCGCAGAAACCTGCTGACCGGCTGCGCTGCGCCATCCTGATACCCACACAACAAAGGATAGCCTTATGACTACGACCTCCATCAAAGACCTGTTTGACCACAACCGTTTGTGGGCAGAGCAGATGGAGCGTGACCGCCCCGGGTTCTTCACGGGCCTGATGTCGCAGCAGCACCCCAAGTACATGTGGATCGGTTGTTCCGACAGCCGCGTGCCGGCCAACCAGATCACCGGTCTGGAGCCCGGTGAAGTGTTTGTGCACCGCAATGTGGCCAACGTGGTGGTTCCGAGCGATCTGAACTGCCTGTCGACCATCCAGTACTCGGTGGACCAGCTCAAGATCCAGGACCTGATGGTCGTGGGCCACTACGGCTGCGGCGGTGTGCTCGCGGCGCTCGAAGGCCTGCGCCTGGGCCTGGTCGACAACTGGACGCGCCACGTGCGCGATGTGCGCGACAAGCACCTGGCCTTGCTGCAAAGCCTCTCGCCCCAGCACCGCCATGATGCGCTGTGCGAGCTCAATGCCATCGAGCAGGTGGTGAATGTGGCGCAGAGCACCATCTTGCAGGACGCCTGGACGCGTGGCCAGAAGGTGACCTTGCACGGCTGGTGCTATAGCCTCAAGAACGGTCTGATCACCGATCTGGAAATGACCGTGCCAGGCATTGGCGGGCTGGCCGAAGTCCACCAACGCGCCGTGGCCCTGGTGGCCGAACGCAAGCGCGATTAAACCCGCAAGGCAGCCCTGGGTCAGGGCTGCTTTTTTTACAGCGCGAGCGGGCCCCGAGGTGCCAGCCGCACAAGACCCGAATTCAATCAGGAGACACCCGATGCATGATCCCGTCGTTATCGTTGGCGCAGCCCGTACCCCCATGGGTGCTTTCATGGGCGATTTTGCCGAGCTCTCGGCCAATGACCTGGGTGGCGCAGCCATCAAGGCTGCGGTGGAGCGCGCGGGTGTCGCCCCTGAAAAAGTGGAAGAAGTGCTGTTTGGCAACTGCCTGATGGCCGGCCAGGGCCAGGCCCCGGCGCGGCAGGCCTTGTTCAAGGGCGGCTTGCCCAAGAGCACCGGCGCCGTGACCCTGTCGAAGATGTGCGGTGCCGGCATGGAAGCCACCATCCTGGCCCATGACCAGCTGGTGGCTGGCAGCCGCGATGTGATGGTGGCAGGCGGCATGGAAAGCATGACCAACGCCCCCTATCTGCTCAAAAAAGGCCGTGGCGGCTACCGCATGGGCCATGACAAGGTGTTCGACCACATGATGCTCGATGGCCTGGAAGACGCCTATGAACCCGGCCGCTCGATGGGCACCTTTGGCGAGGACTGTGCCGCCAAGTACCAGTTCAGCCGCGAGCAGCAGGACCAGTTTGCGATTGCCAGCGTGCAGCGCGCGCAGGCGGCGACCCAGTCCGGTGCCTTCAAGGCCGAGATCACGCCAGTCACCGTGTCCACGCGCAAGGGCGATGTGACCGTGACGGAAGACGAAGGCCCCGGCAAGGCGCGGCTGGACAAGATCGCCGCCCTCAAGCCCGCGTTCAAGAAAGACGGCACCATCACGGCGGCGTCGAGCTCCAGCATCAACGATGGTGCCGCAGCTCTGGTGCTGATGCGCGAGTCCACCGCCAAGGAGCTGGGCTGCAAGCCGCTGGCCAAGATCGTAGCCCATGCCAG
The DNA here is from genome assembly GCF_049601575.1 of Comamonas sp. 23. Classification (NCBI taxonomy): domain Bacteria; kingdom Pseudomonadati; phylum Pseudomonadota; class Betaproteobacteria; order Burkholderiales; family Comamonadaceae; genus Comamonas; species Comamonas sp. 23. The sequence continues at coordinate 772,911 of NZ_CP187127.1, forward strand.
CTATGCGCAAGAGCCCGAGTGGTTCACCACCGCACCGATCGGCGCGACCGAGAAGGCCCTGAAAAAAGCCGGCTGGAAGGTCGAGGATGTGGACCTGTGGGAAATCAACGAAGCCTTTGCCGTGGTGCCGATGGCACTGATGGCCGACATGAAGGTCTCGCACGACATCGTCAACGTCAACGGCGGCGCCTGCGCGCTCGGCCACCCCATTGGTGCCAGTGGTGCACGCATCATCGTGACCCTGCTGCACGCACTGCAGGCTCGCGGCAAGCGCCGTGGCCTGGCCACCCTGTGCATCGGCGGAGGTGAGGCCACTGCGATGGCGATTGAAATCATGTAGTCTAGTCATCCTGAAAGAGGAGAAACTATGACGAACGAATCGGTGGGCCCCGGCCCGGGGCAGCTGCAAGCGCAGGACATCGAGTCCTTCTGGCAGGAGCTGGTCTACCAAGAGCGCCACCTGGCACTGCTGCCCAACCAAGCCTTTGTGGCGCAGGCCAATGAGATGCTGGCCCGCGTTGCCCCCGATTTGGCCCTGGAGCTGGAGCGCTCTGAAGGCAGCCTGTTTTCGCGTCTGGTGTTCAGCGCCCACGGCAATGTCGACCAGTTCGAGAACCTGATGGCCCTGGTGCGTGCCGCCCCCAGCCTGCCGGGCTACAAGGTGCAGGCGTTCCGCAACCGCAGCCCCATCCAGGATTTCAGCATGGCGATGGAGGGCCTGGAGCTCTCCTGCTCGGATGTGCTGGTGGCCCACTACGATGCCGGCGGCATCGTCGGCCTGGAGCTGGGCTTTGAGAAGATCATTGCGCCCGCGCAGCGCGAGCTGGCCCAGCACATGGCCTTCATCATGCTGGACCACGCGCTGGGTGAATGGGATTTCGCTGTGCGCGTGGGCCCGGTCGAGGTAGTTGATGGCTTTGCGCCGGAAGTCGCCGGCGTCGGCCCGCTGTCCGCCTTTCCGGCGGTGTTCGATGCCTTTTTGCGCGACAGCCTGGGGCGCAGCTACCGCTTTCCCTCGGCAGACGACGACCGCTGGAAAATGCTCGAAGCACGCCGCCGCGATGCGGCAGCTGACGCCGTGCCCGATCTGCTGGGCCTGCGCCTGTCGGCCAATGCCGTGGCCACGCGCGCCGATCTGCCCTACTGCCTGCAATGGACCTTGCCGTTTGAAGACGGCCAGAGCCTGGACCAGGCGCGCGATGCGCAAGAGAGCCTGCAAGCGGCGCTCGAGCGCATGGAGACCGGTATCCTGGCCTACACCCGTATTGAAGGTATGCGCGAGCGCAGCGCCTGCTATTACGTCGATGACGCTGCGGCCGCCCAGCAGTTGCTGCAGCAGCAGGCGGCGGCCTCGCCTGGGCGCGTCGAGGTGTCATTCGATCCGTCCTGGGATGCCTACCTGGCCGTGTATGCGGCAGCCGGCGCCGCGGCGGCCGATGCGGACGGTGACGACCCGGAGGCCGCATGATCGAAACGACGGAGCAACTGCGCGCCCTCTACGCCCAGCCCGCCGAGCGCGCGCTGGCCAAGCAGCTCGACCACCTCGATGCCCATTGCCAGCGCTTTATTGCGCTGTCGCCGCTGTGCGTGGTGGCCACGGCCGGGCAGGCGGCCGAGATGCTCGATGCCTCGCCCCGGGGCGGGCCGCCGGGCTTTGTCAAATGCCAGGGCGCGCAGCATCTGCTGCTGCCCGATGCCGGTGGCAATAACCGGCTGGATTCTCTCAGCAACCTGCTGACCGATGCGCGCATTGCGCTGCTGTTCCTGCTGCCGGGCGTGGATGAGACCTTGCGCGTCAACGGCACCGCAAAGCTGCGCGATGAGGCCCGCTTTATCGATGTGTTTGACGGCGAGCGCCAACGGCCCAAGCTGGTGATCGAGATCGAGGTGCGCGAAGCCTATCTGCACTGCGCCAAGGCCTTGATGCGCTCGCGCCTGTGGCAGGCCGAGGCACAGATTGCGCGCAGCACCCTGCCCACGCTCAACCAGATGATCCATGACCAGATGGGCTTGACTGCGGCGCCCGAGCCACAGGCGGATATGGTGGCGCGCTACCAGCAGCAGATTCTGCAAGAACAGGGACAGTGACAACAACCGCCAAGGAGGGCGTGGGAATGGCTGTGATTTTGGTGATTGGCGCCTCGCGCGGCATCGGCCTGGAGCTGGTGCGGGAATATGCGCAGGCAGGCTGGACCGTGCTGGCCACGGTGCGGGATACCGAGGCCCAGGCGCGCCTGCAGGCGCTGGGCGCGCAGGCGTTCCTGGTCGATGTGCTCCAGCCCGAGAGTGTGACCGCGCTGGCGACTGCGTTGGCTGGCCAGCAGATCGATGTGGCGATGTATGTGGCAGGGGTGATCCGCCGGCCCAACGCCCGCGAGGTGCCGACGCAGGCCGATTTTGATGCGGTGATGCACACCAATGTGCTGGGTGCGATGCAGTTGTTGCCGCAGATCGGCCCGATTGTCGAGGCCAGCGGCGGCGTGTTTGCCTTTATCTCGTCGTCGATGTCGCAGATCGAAGGTGTGGACGACAGCTACTCCTGGCTGTACCGCGTCAGCAAGACGGCGCTGAATATGGCGGTGGCCTCGGCCCAGCATGACTACCCGGGAGCGCGCCTGATCACCTTGGACCCGGGCTGGGTGCAGACCGACATGGGCGGGCAAGAAGCGCCCCTGACCGTGCAGCAAAGCGTGAGCGACATGCGCAAGACCCTGGCTTCGGTCAGCGATGCGGACAAGGGGCGCCTGCTGCACCACGATGGCCGCCGCGCCAAGCATTGGTAAGCCAGCCTGCCAGACCGCGCCAGAACTAGAAAATCCGGAGACAAACCCATGCTTTTGAACGACGACCAGACGATGATCCGCGATGCGGTGCGTGAATTTGCCCAGGCCGAGCTGTGGCCGCACGCTGCGCAGTGGGACCGCGACCATGTGTTCCCCAAGGCGGCCCACCAGGGCTTGGCCCAGCTCGGTGCCTACGGCATCTGCGTGCCCGATGCGCTGGGCGGCGCAGGGCTGGACTACATCAGCCTGGCCCTGGTGCTCGAAGAGATTGCTGCGGGCGACGGCGGCACCAGCACCGCCATCAGCGTGACCAACTGCCCCGTCAATGCCATCCTGATGCGCTACGGCAGCGATGCGCAAAAGAAGCAATGGCTGGCCCCTCTGGCGAGGGGCGAGATGCTGGGCGCCTTCTGCCTGACCGAGCCCCATGTGGGCTCGGACGCCAGCGCGCTGCGCACCACCGCCACCAGGCAGGGGGATGCCTATGTGATCAACGGCGTCAAGCAGTTCATCACCAGCGGCAAGAACGGGCAGATGGCGATTGTGATTGCGGTGACCGACAAGGGCGCCGGCAAAAAGGGCATGAGCGCCTTTATCGTGCCCACCGACAACCCCGGCTACCAGGTCGCGCGGCTGGAGGACAAGCTCGGCCAGCACAGCAGCGATACCGCACAGATCAATTTTGAGCAATGCGTGGTGCCGGCCGAGAACCTGATTGGCGCCGAGGGCGAGGGCTACAAGATTGCGCTGGGCGCGCTCGAAGGCGGGCGCATCGGCATTGCCGCCCAAAGCGTGGGTATGGCGCGCAGCGCCTTTGACGTGGCCGTGCAGTACGCCAAGGAGCGCGAGAGCTTTGGCACCGCCATCATCAACCACCAGGCCGTTGGCTTTCGCCTGGCCGAATGCGCCACGCAGATCGAGGCCGCGCGCCAGCTGATCTGGCATGCCGCCAGCCTGCGCGATGCCGGCCAGCCTTGCCTCAAGGAAGCGGCCATGGCCAAGCTGTTTGCCAGCGAAATGGCCGAGCGCGTCTGCAGCGCTGCCATCCAGACCCTGGGCGGCTATGGCGTCGTCAATGATTTTCCGGTCGAGCGCATCTACCGCGATGTGCGGGTCTGCCAGATCTATGAAGGCACCAGCGATGTGCAGAAGATTCTGATCACCCGCGCGCTGGCCTGAAGACTTTCGCGCAGACGTACCAAAAACAAACCCGGCGCTGCCGGGTTTGTTGATTACAGCGGCAGACGCCGGCCGTCGGCAAACACCATCAGCTCGCCGGGCTGGAAAGGCGTCCACTGTTCGTTGGTGGTCAGCGGCGCGGTCACCACCACGGCCACCCGGTCCTGTGGTGTGGTGCAGGTGGCAAAGTCAATGCTCAGGTCCTCGTCGCTCAGCTGGGCCTGGGCAAAGGGATGCGCGCGCTCGGTGTAGCACAGGAAGGTGTTGGCATGGGCCCAGAGCGCCTCGCCGTTGGAGAGCAGAAAGTTGAAGGTGCCCTGGGGCGCGATCTGCGCGGCCAGCTCGCGCAAGGTGTGGGTCAGCTCGGCAATGCTGGGCGTGCCGGCATGGGATTTCCACAGCTCCTGCATCAGCCAGCAAAATACATGCTCACTGTCGGTGTCGCCCACCGGGTGAAAGTGGCTGTGCAGGCGCGGGCGGAAATCCTTGAGGTCGCCATTGTGGGCAAACACCCAGTTCTTGCCCCAGAGCTCGCGCACAAAGGGGTGGCAGTTTTGCAGCATCACCTGGCCCTGGGTGGCCTTGCGGATATGCGCAATCACATTGCGGCTTTGGATGGGGTAGCGCCGCACCAGCTCGGCCACCGGCGACTGGACGGCGGGCTGGTGGTCCATCAGCAGGCGCAGGCCGCCTTCTTCAAAGAAGGCGATGCCCCAGCCATCGCTGTGGTGGTCGGTATTGCCGGCCCGCTGCGAAAAGCCGCTGAAGCTGAAGTTGATGTCGGTGGGGGTGTTGCAGTTCATCCCCAGCAGTTGGCACATGGCAAAAACTCTTTGAAAACCGTTGGATGGCCCAGTGTAGACCATTCGCCAGCCGCTCAGGGCTTGGCGCCCGCACGCGGCTGTAGCTGGCGGGCGGCAATGCCGGCCAGCACACAGACCACGGCCAGCATCAAAAAGGTGTCGCGAAAGCCCGCGACGCGTTCGGCCAGCGCAATGTCGATCGCGGGCGACTGGTTGGCGTAGAAGGCCACGCGCCACTCCAGAAAGATGCCGCAGAGGCTGACGCCAGCGGCGCCGCCGAGCATGCGCAGAAAGCTGAAACTGCTCGAGCCCTGCGAGATCAGGCTCTTGTCCAGCGGCCGCATGCTGCCCAGGGTGAGCGAGGGCAGGATAAAGCCCAGACCGACGCGGCCCAGCACCGTGTAGCCGATCAGCAGCCACAGCGACGAGCCCGGTTGCAGCACACCCGTGAGCACGAAGGACAGCGCCAGCAGCGAGAGGCCGCCGATCACCAGCCAGTGCACGGGGGTGCGGTCGGCCATGCGGCCGGCCAGCGCGATGACGCCGCCCAGCACCAGGCCGGCGGGCAGCATGGTGGTGCCGACCACCGAGGCCGAGTAGGACAGCCCCAGCTGCATGAACACCGGCAGCAGGTAGGTGGAGCCAAACAAGGCCACGCCATAGATAAAGGCCACAATGCAGCCGGCCGCAAAAGGCTTGCAGGCAAACAGGCGCAGGTCCATCAGCGGCTTGCCGCCCTGGGCCAGCAAGCGCCGCTGCCACGCGATGAAGGCGGGCAGGCAGACCAGCGCAATGGCCAGCAGTATGGCGCTTTGCTGCCAGCCCGTGCCATGCAGCGCCACCAGGCCATTGAGCAGGCAGACCGTGCCAGTGGTCGCAATGGCCAGGCCCAGCCAGTCCAGGCTTTTGCCATGGCGGTCGGCTGCGGCGCCACCCGGCGCATTGACGGGCACAAACTTCAGCGCCAGCCAGACCGAGGCCAGGCACAGCGGCACCACCATGAAGAACACCGAGCGCCAGCCCATCCAGTCGACCAGCAGGCCGCCCACGCTGGGGCCGATGGCCGGCGCCAGCACGATGCCCATGCCAAACAGGCCATTGGCGCGGCCTTGCTCATGGGCGGCAAAGGCATGCAGGATGATGATGGCCGGAATCGGCTGGATCACACCGGCCGCCAGGCCTTCGACCACGCGCGCCACCAGCACCAGGTTGTAGTCGCTGCTAAAACCCCCGCCAATGCCCCCCAGCATCAGCAGCAGCACGGCGCCCAGGTAGGTGTTGCGGTAGCCGTAGCGCGACAGCAGCCAGGGCGTGGTCAGCATCGCCACCGTCGTGGCCACCATGAAGGACGAGGTCACCCATTGCGCGCGCGACTGGCCGAGCTGAAAGTGCAGGCTCATCGCCGGGATGGCGACATTGAAGATGGTCGAGGAGATGATCGAGGCCATCGTGCCCACCATGACGCTGAACAGCAGGTACCAGCGGAAGCGCTCCCCATAGAGGCTGCGCAGATCCTGGGAGGTGTGGTGTCTTATCTGCATGGCGTGGGCTGGGCGGAGGGGGCGCGTTTGGCGAGGGGCCTGGTGGGGCGGCTGCGGGCAGGCCCCGGGCGTTTGATGATGATCCTGGGGTTGGCGCTTGTCAGTCACCCCGGTTGGGGCGGGCGCCGGGATCGGGCTGCGCACGCCCACAGGCCGGGCAGATGCAGCGTTGGCCCCGCTCGGCAGGGGCCAGGCGTTCCAAGGCCTGGGGATCGATCTCTGCGCTCATGCACCAGCACTGGGCAGCGGGCAGGCCCTGGGCCACCGCGCAGCCATTGCTCTGGCCGCACAGGGGGCATTGCTGCGCCCAGGTGCTGCTGCCTGTGCGGGTGGCAGGCATCATGGCGTGCCGGTTGGCGCCGGCGTAGGGGCGGGGCGCGCTGGCGGCAGTGCGTCTTCAGGCCGGGCGGTCAGCGTGCCTGCCAGCAGCTCGGGGATGCGGTCCACCCCCATGCGGAAGCCGCAGGCCTGGGCATGGCCGCCGCCGCCCATGCTTTCGGCCAGCGGGATGCAGTTGAAATCCGAGCGCGAGCGCAGGCCGCATTTGGCGCCCTTGGGGCTGGCGCTCCACATCAGCGCAAAGCTGCCGCTTTGCTTGGCGAGGATGTCGCCGACCTGGCTGTGGAACATGCCCGGGGCATTGACCATCAGGCCGGCCACGCCGTTGAACACCAGCGGCTGCGCGCCTTCGGCGATATCGCTGCAGAGCTTGAGGTATTTCTCGTCCATCGCGCCGCCACGGGCCATGAAGGCGCTCAGCTGCTCGGGGCTGAAGGCCGCAATCTCGGCCCAGCGCTCAAAGCTGCGCGGCTCCATGTCCAGCGCGGCCAAAAAGGCACCGCTGTCGGGATACTGCCAGCGCCAGATATCGCGGTCTTCGATGTGCAACACCAGCGCGGGGATCGGGTCCTTGGGGAAGAAGAACTCCCAGGCCAGGCGTGCGCCCGACTTGTTCATGTCGAAATGCACGACGCCGCAGGTGCATTGGTAGCCATTGAGCTTTTCAGCGGCGCTCTTGTGGTGGTCCAGCAGCACCAGCTTGTGGGCCTGGGCCTCAATGGCTGCCAACAGCTCGGGGCCAAAGGCGAAGTCGAGGATGTAGATCGTGCGGCCAGTCAGCGGCCCCAGGTCGTCCACGGTCTGGATTTCGCCGTGGTCCAGGCCGCGAAACTCTGCGTTGCCGGAGAAGAACAGCCAGGCCGCCAGCGCCGCGCCATAGCCATCGGGGCAGTTGCGGCCATGGTAGAGGATCAGCGGCTGGGGATCGTTGATGTCGGCCGTCACCGGCAGAGAGAGGTCAGGCAGAAGTTTCATCCTGCCATTTTCCGCCAAGCGTATTACCTGAGAGCGACCAGGTACTGCGCGGGCATCGGGTGGAGGGCCACCGGATGCCCGCAAAGCGCCTGGTGCTGGCGCAGCGTTCAAGCCAGCGTATAGGCGGTCTTCACCGTGGTGTAGAACTCCTGCGCATAGCGGCCTTGCTCGCGCGGGCCGTAGCTCGATCCCTTGCGGCCACCAAACGGCACATGGTAGTCCACGCCTGCGGTGGGCAGGTTGACCATCACCATGCCGGCCTGGGCATGGCGCTTGAAGTGGCTGGCGTACTTCAGGCTGGTAGTGGCAATACCGGCAGACAGGCCAAAGGCGGTGTCATTGGCGACGGCCAGCGCCTCTTCGTAGTCCCGCACGCGGATCACGCTGGCGACGGGGCCAAACACCTCTTCGCGGTTGATGCGCATCTGGGGTGTGCTGTCCACCAGCAGGGCCGGTTGCATGAAAAAACCTTCCTTGCCGCTGCCGGTGTGGCAGGCAATGCGGCTGCCGCCCGTGGCCAGCACGGCGCCTTCAGCCTGGGCGATTTCCACATAGCTCAGGTCCTGCTCCAGCTGGGCCTGGCTCACCACGGGGCCGATATCGGTGCCGGCGGCGCGCGCATCGCCGACCTTGATCTTGGCCATGCGCTCTTGCAGCGCCTGCACGAAGGCCGGGTAGATCTTGTCGGTGACGATCAGGCGGCTCGATGCGGTGCAGCGCTGGCCGGTCGAGTAAAAGCAGCTCTGGGCCGACAGCTCCACCGCCTGGGCCAGGTCGGCATCGTCGAGCACCACCTGCGGGTTCTTGCCACCCATCTCCAGCTGCACCTTCTTGCCCGATTTCACGCAGGCCTCGGCAATGCCCCGGCCCACACCGACCGAGCCGGTAAAGCTGATCGCGGCCACATCGGGGTGCTGCACCAGCGCATCGCCAATGATGCGGCCCCGGCCCATCACCAGGTTGAAGACACCGGCGGGGATGCCGCTGCGGTGGATGATGTCGGCCAGCGCCCAGGCGCTGCCGGGCACCAGATCGGCGGGCTTGATCACCACGCAGTTGCCAAAGGCCAGCGCCGGTGCGATCTTCCAGGCCGGAATGGCGATGGGGAAGTTCCAGGGGGTGATCAGGCCGACGACACCGACGGGCTCGCGCGTGATTTCCACGCCAATGCCGGGGCGCACCGACGGCAGGCTCTCACCGGCCAGGCGCAGGCATTCACCGGCAAAGAACTTGAAGATCTGGCCGGCGCGGGCCACTTCGCCAATCGCCTCGGGCCGGGTCTTGCCTTCTTCGCGGGCCAGCAGGTCGCCCAGCTCTTCCTTGCGCGCCAGGATTTCATTGCCGATCTTGTCCAGCGCATCATGGCGCGCCTGGATGCCCGAGACGCTCCAGGCCGGGAAGGCCGCCGTGGCTGCTGCCACTGCGGCATCCACATCGCTGGCATCGCCCTGCGCATACTGGCCGATCACGTCGGACAGGTCGCTGGGGTTGGTGTTGGGCGAGGTGGTCTTGCCGGGTGTCCAGCTGCCGTTGATCAGGTTGTTGTGTGTCGTCATAAGCTTGCCAGGCGGTTGGGCCTGTTCTCAAAAAAATGGGTGGATGGTTCGGTCGTCGTAAAAACGTTCTCAACCAGCACGGGCCTGTGCCGCAGCTTGGGACCAGGGCACTTCCTGCAGCGGCTGGCCATTGGCGATCAAGCTGCGCAGGTTGGCCAGCACCAGATCGGCCATCGCGCGGCGCGTCTCCTGGGTGCCGCTGGCGATATGCGGTGCCAGCACTACGTTGTCCTGCTGCAGCAGGCCGGGCAGGGGGCGTGGTTCGTCCTCGAACACATCGAGGCCCGCGCCGGCAATGCGCTGGTGTTGCAGCGCGTCCAGCAAGGCCGCTTCATCGACCACGCTGCCGCGCGCCACATTGATCACAAAACCCTGCGGGCCCAGGGCGTCCAGCACCTGGGCATCGACCAGGTGGCGGGTGTCGTCGCCACCGGCAGCAGTGATGACCAGAAAATCGCACCACTGGGCCAGTTCCTGCAGCGACTCCATGTAGCGGTGCGGCGAATCGCTGACTGGGCGGCGGTTGTGGTAGGCCACCTCCATGTCAAAACCGCTGGCGCGGCGCGCCACCTGGCGGCCAATGCGGCCCATGCCCAGAATGCCCAGGCGCTTGCCCGAGGCACGGGTGTAGACGCCAAAGCGCTCGGTGGGCCACAGGCCCGCGCGCACAAAGCGGTCGGCCGCTGCCAGGCGGCGGGCACTGTCCAGCAGCAGTGCAAAGGCCATGTCGGCCACGCAGTCGTCCAGCACGCCGGGGGTGTAGCCCACGCGCGCGGACTGGGCGAGGATGGACTGCTGGTCCAGCGCATCAAAGCCCACGCCAAAGCTGCTGATGCCGCGCAGCGCCGGCAAGGCCTGGATCACCGAGGCCGATGCGCCCATGCTGGCCGAGGTGACCAGGTAGGCAAACTCCGAACCGTGGGCAGCCAGGAACTGCTGCGGGTCCGCTTGTGCGCTCAGCACGGTGGTATCGAATTCCTGGGCCAGATCGGCATCAAGCGCGGGCAGCGGCATCTTGCCCATTTGCAGCACGCGTGGGCGGTGGGTGGCAGTCATGTGTGGAGAGGGCTTTCAACGGAAAGAGCCCGGCACCATCCGCAGCACCGTGCTGCAGGTGGTTACCGGGCCAGGAGGTCAACGGAGATCAGGCTTCGACCTTCTTGATCAGTGCTGCCAGCATATCGACTTCCTCGGGCTTGAGGTCAGCCAAAGGCGCGCGCACCGGACCGGCATCGTGGCCCACCAGCTTGGCACCGGCCTTGATGATGGACACGGCGTAGCCAGCGCTGCGGTTGCGGATCTTCAGGTAGGGCATGAAGAAGTCCTTGAGCAGCTGGTGCTGGGTGGCGTGGTCATCGGTGCGCACGGCTTCGTAGAAGCGGATGGCGGTCTTGGGGATGAAGTTGAACACGGCAGAAGAGTACACGGGCGTGCCCAGTGCCTTGTAGGCGGCGGCATAGACTTCGGCGGTTGGCAGGCCACCCAGGTAGGCCAGGCGGTCGCCCATCGTCAGGTACATGGCCGACATGGCTTCGATGTCGCCCACGCCGTCCTTGAAGCCGACCAGGTTGGGGTTGCGCTCGCAGAGCTTGGCCACGGTCTCGGGGGTGAAACGGCTCACGCCACGGTTGTAGATGATGACGCCGAACTTCACGCTCTTGCAGACGGCTTCGACGTGCGCGGCCAGGCCTTCCTGGCTGGCTTCGGTCATGTAGTGGGGCATCAGCAGGATGCCGTGGGCGCCAGCGGCTTCCGCAGCCTGTGCGCACTGGATCGCAAAGCGGGTCGGGCCGCCTGCACCGGCGATGATCGGCACCTTGCCCTTGCAGGTGTCCACGGCGGTCTTGATGATCGCAGGGTACTCTTCGGCGGTCAGCGAGAAGAACTCACCGGTGCCGCCAGCGGCGAACAGCGCGCTGGCGCCAAACGGGGCCAGCCATTCCAGGCGCTCGGCATAGCCCTTGGCATTGAAGTTGCCTTGTGCATCAAAGTCGGTAATGGGGAAGGACAGCAGTCCGGAACTCATCACGTTCTTCACATCCTGGGGGCTCATGGTGCTCATATCAAACTTTCAAAGAAAAGAGAGGGAATCGACAGTGCCAAATCCGGGCGGCTCAATCGAGCTGCAGATTGGCGGTTTGAACGACCGTGCGCCAGCGCTGGCGTTCGGCCTTGAAAAATTGGTCAGTCTCGGCCGGCGTCATCGTGACCACCTCGGCGCCCTGGCCGGTCAGGCGCGAGCGCACCTCGGGCGAGCGAATGGCGGTAAGCAGCGCCTGGTTCACCTTCTGGATCACCGCTTCTGGCGTTTTGGCCGGCAGTACCACGCCTTGCCAGGTGCCCGAGGCAAAGCCGGCTGCGCCTTGCTCGGCCAGGGTCGGCACATCGGCGATCAGCGGCATGCGGGTGTTCTTGGAGATACCCAGCAGCTTTAACTTGCCGCTTTGCACATGGGGGTAGGTGGCCAGCATGCCGTTCATCAGCACCTGGGTCTGGCCAGCCACCGTGTCCTGCACCGATTGCACGCCGCCCTTGTAGGGCACATAGACCCATTTGGCGCCCGTCAGCCGGGCCAGCTCGACACCGGCCAGATGCGGCGCGCTGCCGGTGGCCGTGACGGCAAAGTTCAGGTCCTGCTTCTTGGACAGGGCCACCAGCTCCTGCAGGTTGTTGGCTTGCACCGACGGGTGCACCACCAGCATGTGCGGCGAGTAGGCCAGCATGGCGGCGCCACGCAGGTCCTTGCTGGGGTCAAAGCTCAGCTTGGTGTAGATGGACGGGGAGATCGCGAGCGCTCCGAGGTCGCACAGCAGCCAGGTGTAGCCATCGGGCTGGGCGCGGGCGACAAACTCGGCGCCCAGGTTGCCGTTCGCTCCGGGCTTGTTGTCGATCACCACTGTCTGCTTGAGCTCTTGCGAGATCAGCTGGCCGATCGAGCGCGCAATGATGTCCGAGCTGCCGCCGGGCGGGTAGGGAACAATCAGCCGGATCGGCTTGCTGGGCCATGCATCGGCCGCCAACAGCGGAGTCGATAACAAGCTGCCGGCGGCCAGGGCCAGCGCTGAATAGATCAGGTGCGAACGGCGATGCATAGGTCTTTGTCTCCTTTTTAGATATAAGACATCATACAACTCAAAACGCAGATCGCCAAGCTTTGGTTGACTAGGGGAAACGCTTGTGTGGGTGGCCGGCGGGGCGGGTCATGCCGCCTGGCGCCGCCGTGGGCTGGCGCTGGGGCGGGCCCGGCGCTGCGCCAACGGATAATGGTGTGGCGGGCGCAGCGGTGGCGCGACCCGGGGCGTGAAGGCAGCAGCCCCGTGCCGGGCTGCTGCGCGGCTTAGCGCTCGCTGCCTGGTGCGCCGGTTGCTTGCTGTTCCTGGGCCAGGCGCTGGGCCAGGCGCAGGCGTTCGCGCGAGTTGGTCAGGTGGATGCGCATCGCAGCGCGGGCCGAGTCCGCATCCTGGCGCTCGATCGCGGAGAAGATCTCTTCATGCTCGCGGTTGACGCGCTTGAGGTAGTCCGGGTCGCGCGTGGGGATGTGGATCGAGGCAATCCGGTTGCGCGGAATCAGCATCGAGCCAAAGTGCTGCAGGATCTCCTGGAAATAGCGGTTGCCGGTGGCCTTGGCGATGCTCAGGTGAAAGTCCAGGTCATGGCTCACGGTCTCGCGGCCCAGTGCAAAGTTCTGCTCAAAGGCCTGCAGCGCAGTGCGCATCGCGCGCAGATGCGGCTCCTGGCGCCGGGTCGCAGCCAGTCCCGCCGCCTCGGTCTCCAGGCTGATGCGCAGCTCCAGCACCGCGAGCACATCGACCGATTCACTCAGTTCGTGGGCGCTGAGCACCATGCCCGGCGTGCTGCGCGCGGGCAGCACAAAGGTGCCGATGCCGTGCTTGGTCTCCACCAAACCCGAGGCCTGCAATTTGGACAACGCCTCGCGCACCACTGTGCGGCTGACGTCATAGCTGCGCACCAGTTCGGTTTCGGTGGGCAGCTTGTCGCCCTCTTGCAACAGCCCCTGGCGGATCTTGTTTTCAAATTCTTCCGACAACAGATTGGCCAGGCTGCGGCTGCCCTTGGCGGCACGGCTGCCGCGCAGACTGGCGGCGGAGTCTATGGCCATCGATGGGGTTGTAGCGAGTTCCAAGGGGCTTTTAAGCATGGCTGTGATCCGGCAGAACGTGGGCCTGGCCGTTGGCTTTTGCGGCACGGCTACCGCACAAAGTGGCAGCGCTGGCCGATGCCATTGACGGGGAAGCGGGTAATTCCGAGGGGCTTTTAAGCATGGCTGTGATCCGGCAGAACGTGGGCCTGGCCGTTGGCTTTTGCGGCGCGCCAACCGTACAAAGTGGCAGCGCTGGCCGATGCCATCGACGGGGATGCGGGTAATTCCGAGGGGCTTTTAAGCATAGCTGTGATCCGGCTGAAGGTGGGCCAAGCAGCTGCCTTGCGGGGTGTGGCAACCGTGCAAAGTGGCATCCTGGCCTGATGCCATTGACGAGGATGCGGGTAATTCCGAGGGGCTTTTGAGCATAGCTGTGATCATAATTCACACCTGTCGTCAGACAACACATGACTGATGCCTTGTTGTAACCTACTTTCCAATCATGCTCAAGCTTTTCTCCAAAACCACCGTATGTGCCGTCACTCTGCTGGCTGCTTCCCTGGCGCAAGCGCAGACCTCCACGCTGGAGAAGATCAAGCAGAACGGCGCAATCACCATCGGTGCGCGCGACATGTCCGTGCCCTTCAGCTACAAGGTCAACGGCAATGCGGACCCTATCGGCTTGATCAATGACATCTGCCTGAAGGTAGCAGAGGCGGCGCAAAAGGCGGCGGGCTTGCAGAAGATGGAAATCAAGTACCTGATCACCACGCCCACCAGCCGCATCCCGCTGGTGCAGAACGGCACCGTCGATCTGGACTGCACACCGGTGACCAACACCCTTGCGCGCCAGGAGCAAGTCTCCTTCTCGCCGAGCTACTTCTCGGCCAATGTGACCCTGGCCGTGCGCAAGGACTCGCCAGTCAAAGGTATTGCCGATCTGCAAAACCGCAATGTGGCCACCGTGACCGGCACCACCTCGATCCAGCTGCTGCGCGCCTACAAAAAGGCCCAGAACGTGAAGTTCAACGAGGTCTATGGCAAGGACCCGTCCGAAGCCTTTGTGATGTTCGAATCGGGCAAGGCCGACGCCTTTGTGCTCGATGACGTGCAACTGGCCAGCTTTATCGCCACCTCGCCCCAGCGCGACCAGTATGTGATCCTCAACGAGCCGCTGCGCACCGAGCCCTATGGCGTGATGCTGCGCAAGGATGACCCGACGTTCAAGAAGCTGGTCGATGACACCGTTTACGCGATGATCAAGTCCGGCGAGATGGAAGCGCTCTACCAGAAGTGGTTCATGACCACGATCCCTCCGCGCAACGTGAACATCAACTTCCCGCTCAGCGATTCGACCAAGGCGCTCTACGCCAACCCCAATGACAAGGGCATCTAAGAGAAACCGAGCGATTGCGAATTTATGTTGAAGCTAAGTCAAAAAGTCGAGAGCCTGCCTTCGTCGCCGAGCATGGCGATTTCCTCGCTGGCCAAGAAGATGAAGTCCGAAGGCATCGATGTCATCGACCTGAGCATTGGCGAGCCCGATTTCAATACGCCCGAGCACATCATTGATGCGGCGATGGCCGCGGCCAAGGCCGGTGCCACCAAGTACACGGTGCCGGCCGGCACCGAGAGCCTGCGCAAGGCGATTGCGCAGAAGTTCAAACAGGACAACGAACTCGACTACACGGTGGCCGAGATCACCACCGGTGTCGGCGCCAAGCAGCTGATCTTCAATGCCTTCATGGCGACCCTGGAGAGCGGTGATGAGGTCGTGGTGCCCACCCCTTGCTGGGTGTCCTATGGTGACATCGTGGCCTTGCATGGCGGCGTGCCGGTCTATGTGCCTTGCGCAGAAGCGGTGGGCTTCAAGCTCACGCCCGACGCGCTGCGCCAGAGCATCACGGCCAAGACCCGCTGGCTGATCATCAACAGTCCCGGCAACCCCACCGGCGCGGTCTACAGCCGCGCCGAGCTGCAGGCGCTGGGCGAGGTGCTCAAGGACTTCCCCGATGTGCTGGTCATGTCCGATGAAATCTACGAGCACATCATCCTGACCGGTGTGCCCTTTGTCTCGTTCGCCCAGGCCTGTCCTTATCTGAAGGACCGCATGCTGATCATCAACGGCGTCTCCAAGTCCTACGCGATGACCGGCTGGCGCATTGGCTATGCGGCAGGCCCCGAGAAGTTGATCGGCGGCATGAACAAGCTCGAATCGCAAAGCTGCACCAGTGCCACATCGGTGGCGCAGGCCGCTGCGCAAGCGGCTTTGCTGGGCGACCAGGACTGCGTGCGCCAGGCGCGCCAGACCTTTGTGGACCGGCTCGAGACCATTCGCCGCGAGCTGGCCATCGTGCCTGAGCTGACCCTGTCGTCGGTGCCCGATGGCGCCTTCTACCTGTTCCTCGGTTGCCAAAGCCTGATCGGCCGCCGCACGGCCGAAGGCCAGGTGCTGGACAGCGATGCTGCCGTCTCGAGCTTTCTGCTCAAGGCGGCCAATGTGGCCACCGTGCCGGGCGCGGCCTTTGGCATGTCGCCTTATGTCCGTCTGTCGTTCGCCACCGACCCTGCGCTGGTGGTGAAGGCCCTGAAGAACATGCGTTCTGCCATCGACGGCCTGGCTCAAGGCTGACCACCCCAGGCGCTTTTCATAAGCGCCTTTTTTTATGGAAAGGAGCAGGCCATGCAGGCACAAACAACCCCGCTGCAACGCTTGCTGTTGACTGGTGCTGCCGGCGGCCTGGGCCAGGTGCTGCGCCAGCGCCTGCGCGGCCTGGCCCCTGTGCTGCGCGTGTCCGACATCGCCGGCATGGGCGCGCCGCGGGATGCGCAAGAAGAAGTCGTCCCCTGCGACCTGGCCGACAAGCAGGCCGTCGACGCGATGGTGGCCGGCTGCGACGCCATCGTGCACCTGGGCGGTGTGTCGGTGGAGCGGCCTTTTGAAGAGGTGCTGGAGGCCAATATCAAAGGCATCTTCCACCTCTACGAGGCCGCGCGCCGCCACGGCGTGAAGCGCATTGTGTTTGCCAGCTCCAACCATGTGATCGGCTTTTACCAGCAAAGCGAGAAGATCGACGCCCATGCGCGCCGCCGCCCCGATGGCTACTACGGCCTGTCCAAATCCTTTGGCGAGGACATGGCGAGTTTCTACTTTGACCGCTACGGCATCGAGACGGTGAGCATACGCATTGGTTCGTCCTTTCCCGCGCCCAAGGACCGGCGCATGATGCACAGCTGGCTGAGCTATGACGACCTGGTGCAGCTGGTCGAGAAAAGCCTGTTCACCCCTAACGTCGGCCATACCGTCGTCTACGGCGCATCGGCCAACCGCGACCTGTGGTGGGACAACCATGCCGCTGCCCACCTGGGCTTTGTGCCCAAGGACAGCTCCGAGCCCTGGCGCGCCCAGGTGGAGGCACAACCCGCCCCTGCGGCCAACGACCCGGTCGCCGTCTACCAGGGCGGCGCCTTCACCGCCCAAGGCCCCTTTGGCGATGCGCCGGAGCCGTCTGCATGACAGCCGCCGAGCTGGTGCTCGACGCCCGCAATGCCACCGGCGAAAGCCCTGTGTGGCGTGCGCAGGAGGCTGCGCTGTACTGGGCCGACATACCGCGCGGCCTGCTGCAGCGCTGGCAGCCGGGGCAGGGCGCCGCCACGCAGTGGCAGCTGCCGCAGATGCTGGCCTGCATCGCCGCCTGGCAGGGCGAGCCGCGCAGCTGGATTGCCGGCTTGGAAGACGGCATTTACCAGGTGACGCTGGGCGATGGTGAGGCTCACACCCAACAACTGGCTGCCGTCGTCCACGCCATGCCAGGCATGCGCTTTAACGATGGGCGCTGCGACCGCCAGGGCCGCTTTGTGGCGGGCAGCATGCTGATGGACATGGCCGCCGCGCAGCCGGTGGGCAAGCTCTACCGCTTTGGCGCCGAGGACATGGCTGCAGGCCGCGCGCAGGATCTGCAGCTGGGCCCGCTGGTCACGCCCAACGGCCTGGCCTTCAGCCCCGATGGGCGAACCATGTACCTGTCGGATTCGCACCCCAGCAGCCAGCAGATCTGGGCCTTTGACTACGACGCGGACACCGGCACACCCCACAACCGCCGCCAGTTTGTCGATATGACGAGCCTGCCGGGCCGGCCCGATGGCGCGGCCATCGATGCCGAAGGCTGCTACTGGATCTGCGGCAACGACGCGGGCCTGGTGCACCGCTTCCGGCCCGATGGCCGGCTGGACCGCTCGTTGGCGCTGCCGGTCAAGAAGCCGGCGATGTGCGCCTTTGGCGGCCCGGGCCTGGATGTGCTCTATGTCACATCGATACGGCCGGACGGTATCGATCTGTCGGACCAACCGCTGGCCGGTGGCGTGTTTGCGCTGCGCCCGGGCGTTTCAGGAATGGAGGAGACGGAATTTCGGCCCCTGTAAACAGGCGAGGTGTGTGTGACCCAGAGACCCGGAAACCATTCGGGCATGTTCCCCCAACCATAGAGATAACGAGGTAGACAAATGCGACTTTCCACTCTCAGTGCAGCGCTGGCTGCCGGTCTGCTGGCGCTCAGCGCTCAGGCCACCGAATTTCGTTCATCAGATATCCACCCGGACGACTACCCGACCGTGCAGGCGGTGAAGTTCATGGGCGAGCGCCTCAAGGCGCTGTCCGGCGGCAAGCACAGCATCCGCGTCTACCCCAACGGGGCACTGGGGGGCGAGAAGGAAACCATCGAGCAGGCCAAGATCGGCGCGCTGGCGATGGTGCGGGTCAACGTAGGCGCGATGAACAATGTCTGCAACGAGACCGTGGTGCCCACGATGCCCTTCTTGTTCCGCTCAGTGGAGCACATGCACAAGGTGCTCGATGGCCCCGTGGGCGAAGAGATCCTCAAAGCCTGCGAAAAACAGGGCTTCATCGGCCTGGGCTTTTACGACAGTGGTGCGCGCTCCATGTTCACCGCCAAGCGGCCGGTCAAGAGCCTGGCCGACATGAAGGGCATGAAGGTGCGCGTGCAGCAGTCCGACCTGTGGGTGAGCATGCTCGAAGCGATGGGCGCCAATGCGACGCCAATGCCGATGGGCGAGGTCTACACCGGGCTGAAGACCGGCCTCATCGATGCGGCCGAAAACAACTACCCCACGTTTGAGAGCTCGCGCTCGTTCGAAGTCGCCAAGTACTTCAGCAAGACCGAGCACTCGATGGCGCCGGAGATTTTGCTGTTCTCCAAACGCACCTTTGACAAGCTCTCGCCCGAGGAGCAGCGCTGGGTACGCCAGGCCGCCAAGGAGTCGGTGCCCTATATGCGCAAGCAGTGGGCCGAGCGTGAGGCCAAGTCGCTCGAGGTCGTGAAGGTGGGCGGCGCCGAGATCATCGAGGTGGACAAGGCCCCGTTCCAGGCGGCGATGCGGCCGGTGTATGACAAGTTCATCACCGATGCCAAGTTGAAAGACCTGGTCAAGCGCGCGCAGGAAACACCTTGATCCGCCGCTGATCCCACGCCAATGCCAGTGCCCGCCGGGTGCTGGCTCCTTGCAACTCTTTGCCCGGAGGCTGTACGCCCCGGGCCTGCACGGGCACCACGATGTTTACCAAGATTTGCAGCGCCTTGTCGCGCTTGTGCATGTGGCTGGGAATTGCCGGCCTGATGCTGCTGATTGCTGCCGTGAGCTGGCAGGTGTTTGGCCGCTATGTGCTCAACAACACGCCCACCTGGGCCGAGAGCCTGTCGCTGTTGCTGGTGCTCTATGTGACCATGTTCGGCGTCGCCGTGGGCGTGCGCGACAGCGGCCATATCGGGCTGGAGTCGCTCCTGGTGCTGGCGCCGGACTGGCTGCGCACCAAGATGGAGTTTCTGATCCATGCGCTGATCCTGGTGTTTGGCGCGGCCATGGCCTATGGCTGCGCGTCGCTGGCCGAATCGGTCTGGGACTACCGCCTGCCGACCCTGGGCGTGTCCGAAGGCTGGAAATACGTGCCCGCCATCGTTGCCGGCAGCCTGATTGTGCTGTTTTCCATCGAACACCTGATCGCACTCGCGCAAGGCCGCGAAGTGCAGCCCAACTAGGAGCGCGGCGATGACCACAGCCTTGCTGATTCTGAGCCTGAGCTTTGCCGTCCTGCTGCTGCTGGGCGTGCCGGTGGCCTTCTCCATTGGTCTGTCTGCGCTGGCCACGCTGGCCTATGAGGGGCTGCCGCTGGAGGTGGGCTTTCAGCAGATGACTGCCGGCATGGGGGTGTTCTCCTTCCTGGCGATTCCGTTCTTCATCTTTGCCGGCGAGCTGATGCTGCACGGCGGCATTGCCGACCGCATCGTCAACTTTGCGCGGGCGCTCATCGGCCATGTGCGCGGCGGCCTGGGCATGTCCAACGTAGTGGCCTGCACCTTGTTTGGTGGCGTCTCGGGCTCGCCGGTGGCTGATGTCTCGGCCATGGGTGCGGTGATGATCCCGATGATGAAGAAAGAGGGCTACCACGCCGATTACGCGGTCAACGTGACCACGCATGCTGCCCTGGTGGGCGCACTGATGCCCACCAGCCACAACATCATCATCTATGCGCTGGCGGCCAGCGGCAAGGTCTCGATTGCGGCGCTGATTCTGGCGGCCATCATCCCGGCGCTGATCCTGACCCTGAGCAACCTGGGCGCGGCCTACTGGGTGGCACGCCGCCGTGGTTACCCGGCCGGCACCTTCCCCGGCTGGCAGGTCGTGGGCCGCAGCTTGGCCGCGGCGCTGCCGGGTCTGTTTGTCGTGGTGCTGATTCTGGGCGGGATTCTGTCGGGCGTGTTCACCGCGACCGAGTCGGCCGTGGTCGCCGTGCTCTATGCGCTGGCGCTGACGGTGTTTGTCTACCGGTCACTCAGCTGGTCGCACTTTGTCAAGGCCGCCTCCAAGGCCGTGCGCAACACCGGCATCATCTTGCTGCTGATCGGCATCTCCAGCACCTTTGGCTACCTCATCAGCCTCTACGGCGTGGCCGAGCTCACCGGCCAGATGCTGGCCCAGGTCACCACCACGCCCTGGATGGTGTTTCTGTTGATCAACATCATCCTGTTTCTGCTCGGCACCTTCCTCGACATGGCCGCCACCATCTTGCTGTGCACGCCCATCTTCTTGCCGATTGCCCAGCACTACGGCATGAGCTCGGTGCAGTTCGGCATTGTGCTGCTGATCAACTGCGCGCTGGGGCTGAACACCCCGCCGGTAGGCACGACCCAGTTTGTCGGCTGCGCCATTGGTGGTGTGTCGGTGGGTACCGTCATGCGCACCATCTGGCCGTTCTATGGCGCGCTCATCTTTGCGCTGGGCCTGGTGACCTTTGTGCCGGCCTTCACCACCTGGCTGCCGCAGATCTTCATGACCGTGCGCTAAGCATTCACCGCCTCCCAACCCTTCACTCCTTCTGCTTTCTTCTGCGTTTTCACGATGAGTACCTCACACGCCATTCGCCATATCCGCATCACGCCGATTGCCTTCCGCGATCCGCCGCTGCTCAACGCTGCCGGCATCCACGAGCCCTGGGCGCTGCGCTCCATCATCGAGATCGAGACGGCCTCGGGCCTGGTGGGCATCAATGAGAGCTATGGCGACCAGCCGATGCTCGATGCACTGGCCAAGGCGGCACCGGCACTGGTGGGGCTGTCGCCCTGGGCGCTCAACGAGATGGAGCAGCGGGTGGCCGCGCTGGTGGCGCCGCCCGTGCAAACGGCCTCGGAGTTTCTGGGCCAGCAGGTGTCGCTCGCGCCGGGCACCCATGTGTCCAAAACAGTGGCCAAGGTGGTCAGTGCGTTCGAGGTGGCCATGCTTGATCTGCAAGGCCAGATGGCGAATGCGCCCGTCGTGGATCTGCTGGGCGGCGCGGCGCGCCCCAGTGTGCCGTTCTCGGCCTACCTGTTCTACAAGTACGCCGAGCATGCCGGCCAGCCCTATGCCCCGGATGCCTGGGGCGAGGCGCTGACACCGCAGCAGCTGGTGGCACAGGCCCAGCGCATGATGGGCCAGTACGGCTTTCAGAGCATCAAGCTCAAGGCCGGGGCCTTGCCGCCCGATGAGGAGGCTGCCGGCATTCTGGCCCTGGCCGAGGCCTTTCCCGGCCTGCCTTTGCGCATCGATCCCAATGCCAACTGGACGGTGGAGACCAGCCTGCGCATTGTCGAGAAGCTGCGCGGCGTGCTGGAGTACTACGAAGACCCGGCCCCCGGGCTGGACGGCATGGCGGCCGTGGCCCGCGCCTGTGAGGTGCCGCTGGCCACCAATATGGTGGTGACCGATTTTGCCGAGTTCCGGCGCAATGCCGAGATGGGCTGCCCGGTGAAGATTGTGCTGAGCGACCACCACTACTGGGGCGGCCTGCGCGCCACGCAGCGCCTGTCCACCCTGTGCCGCACCTTTGACCTGGGCCTGTCGATGCACAGCAACTCGCACCTGGGCATCAGCCTGGTGGCGATGACGCATCTGTGTGCCAGCGTGCCGCTGCTCACCTATGCCTGTGACACGCACTACCCCTGGCAGGACGAGGAGGTCATCGAAGGCGGGCGCCTGCAGTTTGAAGCGGGCAGCCTGCGCGTGCCCACCGCGCCGGGTCTGGGCGTGCGCCTGGACCGCAATGCGCTGGCGCGCCTGCATGACAACTACCTGCACTGCGGCATCCGCAACCGCGATGACCTGGGCCAGATGCGCAAGTACGACCCGAGCTTCGACGGCAAGCAGCCGCGTTTCTGAGCCCCACCGAGTTCATTGAACCAGCCTTTTGACGATTACAAACCAAGGAGACATCCATGCAACGCAGAACCCTGATCCAAAGCTCCCTCGCGGCCAGCGCCTTGATGCTGGGCGCCGGCCTGGCCAGCACCTCCGCGCTGGCCCAAAGCAGCTGGCCCACGGGCAAATCCATCACCTACCTGGTGCCGTTTCCCCCCGGCGGCAATACCGACACCCTGGCACGCGTGATCGCCCAGCCGCTGGGCAAGGCGCTGGGCACGCCGATGATCATCGAGAACAAGGGCGGGGCCGGCGGCAGCGTGGGCTCGGCACTGGCCGCGCGCGCCGCGCCCGATGGCTACACCATCCTGGGCGGCACCATCAGCTCGCATGCGATCAATATCAGCCTGTATTCCAAGCTCGACTACGACCCGGTCAAATCCTTCACGCCGGTCGCGATGCTGGGCTCGGGCCCGCTGGTGCTGGTGGTGCCCGCCTCCAGCCCCTACAAGACCCTGGCCGATGTGATGGCTGGCAGCAAGGCCAAGGCCTCCAGCGGCGGGCTGACCTCGGCTTCGCCCGGTAGCGGCACCTCCAACCACATGGCGCTGGAGCTGCTGGCCTACCAGACGGGCGTCAAGTTCACCCATGTGCCCTACAAGGGCAGCGGCCCGGCGGTGCAGGATGTCATCGGCGGCCAGGTGGACATGATGTTTGACACGGCCCTGGTCGTGGGCCCGCACATCCAGGCCGGCAAGCTGCGCCCGATCGCGGTGACCAGCTCCAAGCGTCTGGAATCGCTGCCCGATGTGCCGACCATTGCCGAGGCTGGTGAAAAGGGCTTTGACATGGGCTCCTGGCAGGCGGTGTTTGCACCCGCTGGCACACCCAAGCCCGTGGTGGACCGCCTGCATGCCGAGATCATGAAGATCGTCGCCACGCCGGAAGTGCAGACGCGTTTGAAGGCCTTTGGCATGCAGCCCTCGACGATGACGCCGGCCGAGCTGGCCGAGTTTCAGAAGGCCGAGGTGGCCAAATGGGCGCAGGTGATCCAGGCCGCCGGCATCAAGGCCGATTGAGCGTTTGCGTGCGGCCCTGTCGCGCAAAGCGACAGGTGCCAGGCGGGCCGGCAGCGCGCATGCGCTACGCTGCCGGAGCACCGCCGTAGAGAGTATTTGCCATGACACAAGCCAGAACGACCCCACTTTCGATTTCCATGCATGCGGCGGACAACGTCGCGATCATCGCCAATGACGGCGGGCTGCCGGCCGGCACGGTGCTGCCCTCGGGCCTGCGGCTGGTCGAGCAGGTGCCGCAGGCGCACAAGGTGGCCTTGGTGGACATTGCGCAGGGCGAGGCCGTGCGCCGCTACAACGTGGTCATCGGCTATGCGCGCCAGGCCATTGCCGCGGGCAGCTGGGTGCATGAGCGCCTGCTGCAGATGCCCGAGGCCCGCTCGCTCGAAGGCCTGCCCATTGCCACGGTGCCGGCCCCCGATCTGCCACCGCTGGAGGGCTATACCTTTGAGGGCTACCGCAATGCCGATGGCACGGTGGGCACCCGCAATATCCTGGCCATCACCACGACGGTGCAGTGCGTGGCGGGCGTGCTCGATTTTGCGGTGCGCCGCATCAAGGCCGAGCTGCTGCCGCGCTACCCGCAGGTCGACGATGTCGTCGGGCTCGAGCACAGCTATGGCTGCGGCGTGGCCATTGATGCGGTGGGTGCCGAGATCCCGCAGCGCACCTTGCGCAACATCAGCCACAACCCGAACTTTGGCGGCGAGGTGATGGTCGTGAGCCTGGGCTGCGAAAAGCTGCAGCCCGAGCGCCTGCTGCCGCCGGGCTCCTTCCCGATCGCCGATGCGCGCGCGCCCGCGTTGGATGTGGTCTGCCTGCAGGACGAGGCGCATGTGGGCTTCATGTCGATGGTGCAGTCCATCATGACCCGCGCCGAGGCGCACCTGGCACGGCTGAACCAGCGCCGGCGCGAGACGGTGCCGGCCAGTGCCTTGGTCGTGGGCGTGCAGTGCGGCGGCAGCGATGCCTTTAGCGGCGTCACCGCCAACCCGGCCGTCGGCTTTTGCACCGATCTGCTGGTGCGCGCAGGGGCGACCGTGATGTTCAGCGAAGTGACCGAGGTGCGCGATGGCATTGACCAGCTCACCTCACGCGCCTCAACCCCAGAGGTGGCGCAGGCGATGATCGACGAGATGGCCTGGTACGACGCCTACCTGGACAAGGGCAAGGTGGACCGCAGCGCCAACACCACGCCGGGCAACAAGAAGGGCGGCCTGTCCAACATCGTGGAAAAGGCGATGGGCTCGATCATCAAGAGCGGCACAGCGCCCATCACCGGCGTGCTCTCGCCCGGCCAGAGACTCGCAGATCGCGGCATCGAGCGCGGCCTGGTCTATGCGGCGACGCCCGCGAGCGACTTCATCTGCGGCACCTTGCAGCTGGCCGCCGGCATGAACCTGCATGTGTTCACCACCGGGCGCGGCACACCCTATGGCCTGGCGCAGGTGCCGGTGATCAAGGTGGCCACGCGCAGCGATCTGGCGCGCCGCTGGCATGACCTGATGGATGTGAACGCCGGGCGCATTGCCGATGGCGAGGCGAGCATCGAGGAGATGGGCTGGGAGATGTTCCGCCTGATGCTGGAGGTGGCCAGCGGCCGCAAGAAGACCTGGGCCGAGGAGTGGCAGCTGCACAATGCGCTGGTGCTGTTCAACCCCGCCCCGGTGACCTGAGCACGCAGAGGCTTGGCCTCTACTTCTTCCACTTCTCGCGCAGCGCGGCGCAGTGGTCCTGGGCCGGCAGCGCCGGGGTGCTGTGTACCCAGTCGCGGTCGGCCGCATCGGCCTGGGCCTGGCTGCCCGCCTGGCCAATGGCCACCACCGAGCGGGTGCCCGCAGGCAGCCAGGTCGGAATGCCGATGCTGCGCAGCACATGGCCGCGCCCGGCGATCAGCAGCACCGTCTTGCCGGGCTGCAGCTGGGAGCTAGCGGTCTGGGCCATGCTGTCGTCCTTGGCCAGCTGGATGCGCGCCATCGGGGCCAGCTGGCCCTCGGGCAGCAGGCCGCAGTGGCCGTCGGCAATGGCGTCGAGCTGGCGCTGCCATGCAGCAGCGGGCAGGTGGCTGTCCCAGCGAGTTTGCTGCATCACATCGCGCATCTGCGCTCGCGGCAGGTTGCCGCCCAGCACGGGCACCCCCGCCTGCACCGCCGTCATCACCGCCGGGCCGTAGTGGCGCCAAGGCCAGCTCTTGTCATTCCAGGCCAGCGCCTGCTGCACCTGGGCTTCGCTGGCGCTGGGGGCCAGGCCCTGGGTGCTGTGACCGGCGTCGGCCATCTCCAGCACCACGGCGGCCAATTGCTGTCGCGCGGCCCACTGGGCCACCGTGGTCTGCTGCCACTGCTGGTGCTCGGGCGCATCATGCTGCTCGCCCAGCAGCAGCACATCGGGCGCTTTGGAGCGCGCCAAGGCTGCCAGGTTGAATTCGGCGTTGGCGGAGGCTGCGGCTTGGGGCGGTTGGCTTGTGCAACCGCCCAGCAGCGCCAGACCCAGCAGGCCGGACAGCCAGCCACCATTGCGAATGGATGGTATTTGCATCATTCGCGCATCGTAGTGGCTGGCCTGCGGCCTGTCGACCTGAAGGGTTGCCGTGTCCTCGCTCAGCGGCGCTGGCCGTTGGTCCAGATCGCGCCGGTGGTCAATGCGCCTTCCATCGACACGTTGACCAAGGTGGCGCCCGTCAGGTTGGCGCCGGCCAGGTTGGAGTTGTCCAGGCTCACATTGACCAGCTCGGCGCCCTGGAAGTTGGCGCCCTGCAGGTTGGAGTTGGACAGGTCTACATTCGTGAAGCTGTGGCCGGCAAAGTTGGCCTGGGGCAGGTTGGAGCCGGACATATTGGCGTTCACATGGGCCTGGTTGCCGCCGCCGCTGCGCTTTTGGCTGCGCACGGTGGCCGACGTTTTGCCCTGGCCTTCGACGACGACGGCTGCGCCACCGGCCCCACCGTGCACGGTGCTGCTGCGGCCGGGGATATTGGTCTCGGCCACGGCGCCACGGCCCGAAGCCGCATTGACGACGGCACCGTTGACGGTGACCGAGGCGCCTTGGCTGCCGCCGCGCACATCGACGCCGGGGGCCGAGATGACGGCGCCTTGCGCCCAGACGCCGCCAGCGGCCAGGCTCAGGGTCAGCACGGCCAGGGCCTGCTTGATTTTGGGTTGTTGCATGCTTGTCCTTTCTTGCGCTACTCGGTGAGCGGCGCGTTGTGACTCAGGTTGGAGGGCTGCATGCCTGGGGCATGCGCGGCAGAGGGGAGCCCCTCGGTCGGCACCACCTGCTCCTGCGAGAGCGGTGGGGTGTTGGTATCTGCCGCCGCATCGCCATCGGCGGCGGGCGGCTCTGGCCAGGCAAAGGGCTGCTGGCTCAGCTGCGAGAGCGGGTCGGCCACGCGTTGGGGGCGATCGGGCGGCGCGCTGGGGTGTTTTTCTTCGACCTGCAAGGCCACGGCATTGATGCGCGCGGCCAGCTCCTGCATCCAGGCTTCGTCAATGACCGGTTGCTTGTCGTTGCTGCGGCTGAAGATCAGCGCCAGAAACTCGCGCGCCTTGGGCGAGCCGGCATCGGCGGCGCGCCGGTAGTACTGGATGGCGGTGGCGAAATTGCGCTGCACGCCGCGCCCCAGATGGTAGCGGTAGGCCAGCTCCAGCAGCGCATTGGCATTGCCCTCGTCGGCACGCGCGCGCAGGCGGCCCAGCTGCTCGGCGGTGCTGGCGCGCTGGTAGCTGGCGATGCGGCCGAGGTTTTGGGCCGCCGTCTGGCTGCCGCCGGCCTGGGCCTGGGCGTACAGCTCCTTGGCCTCGTTCATGCGTCCTTCGAGCTCGCGCTCGACGGCCAGGTCATTGAGCGCCATCGCATCGCCATCGCGCGCGGCCTGCTCCAGCAGCAAGCGCGACTGCTGCATGGCCTTGGGGCCAGTCACTTTGCGCTCGACCAGGGACAGCAGGTAGGTGGCCTTGGCCAGGCGCGCATCGGCTGCGCGCTGCAACCACTGGCGGCCGGTGGGCACATCCCGCACACCGCCGGTGCCCGTGCCCAGCATGTAGCCCAGCGCCGCCATGGCCCGGGCATCGCCTTGTGCGGCGGCCTGGCCCAGCCACTGGCGGGCCTGGGCGCCCGCTTGCGGCAGGCCGGCGTTCTGGTAGTAGTACATGCCCAGCTCGAACTGGGCGCTGACTTCGCCTTCCTGTGCCTGTCGGCGCAGCGCCTGCAGGCTGGCATCGCTGCGCTGGGCTGGCATGCGGATCGATGAGCCCGGCGCGGCGGGCGCTGCAGGGGCCGGGCTGCTGGCGGCCGCGCCGGCATCGCCGCCGCCTGCCGATGGCAGCACGATGGCGGCCCAGCTGGCGCAGGCTTGCAGCAGCAGCCCGCCGGTCAGCGCCAAAAGGCCCGCCCGGCGGCGGGTAGGTGCGAGGCGCCTCATCGCGTTTTGCCGCGGCGTGCGGGGGCGGCGGCAGGGGCAGGCTGGGCAGGGGGGGTGGCCACAGGGCCCTCCACTTCCCAGCGCAGCTGCGACTGGGCGATGACGCCGGTCTGCGCGGCAATCTGCTGCTGCACGGCCTCGATGCTGGTCAGGCCCTCAATCGGTGCCAGCTGGGCCTGGGTGAGGGCCACCGGCACGCGGCCGGTCAGCGGCTTGGTGGTCTGGGCGCAGTACACCTGCTCCACGCCAGGGCGGGCGGTCTCGATCAGGAAGGAATTGGCTTGCGACACATCGGGCACCATCAGGCCGATGCGACCCTGGGCCACCACCGCCTGCTGCTGCGGGTTGGGATAGACCTGGGTGACCACCTGGGCGGCATCCTGGTAGTAGCAGTAGAGAAAGCCGGTGTGGGCCGGCGCCACACGCAGCACCACCGAGGTGCCGATGGGCAGCTGCGAGGCCGGCTCCTTGTGGCCGAGCAGGGACAGCGCCAACGCGTCGGTGGTCGGCTCGTTGTCCGGCAGGCCGTGCGGGCGCGGCTTCAGTTCGTTGCTTTGCGGCGAGTAGCTGGAGGCGATCTTGTCATCGGCCGACATGCCGGCATACAGGCGCAGCAGCCCCATATAGGTCTCAAAGTTGACGACGCCAACCGGGGTCAGGTCCAGCGATGCCTGGTAGAGCGCCAGCGCATTGCGCAGCGCGGTGGAGTCGTTCCCATCGATGGGGCCGCTCCAGGCGCCTTGGGCCTGCAGCACGCGCTGGGCCAAGGTGATGCGGTCGGCCGCGCCTTGCTCGTCAAACCAGGTGCGCATCTGGCGTTTGAATTCGGGGTGGTTTTGCTCGTAGTCGATGCATTCCCAGTACGGCACCTTGGCCCATTTGCCCACCAGCTCGATGGTGGCCAGGTCGACCAGCAGGCGCACGGCCGCGCCCGCGCCCTGGTTCACGTCGGCAGCCACTTCGTACTGCACGCCCAGGCGGTAGATGTGCTTGGGCAGGCCGGTGGCGCGCCCGCCGATCTCGACCGAGCGGCCGCCGGTGGCGACGACCAGCTCGTTGGCTGAATCCAGGCCGGGGTAGAGCGTGCGGGAGTTCATGTCGCCCAGATGCAGATCGAGCCCCACCACCGTACCCAGCAAGTCCCAGCTGTAGCCGGTGTCGGTATTGGCGGTGGAGACGCCCAGGCTGCTGCGCTTGGAGACCACCGTCTTGTCGCCAAAGCTGATGGCGCCCGAGACATAGATCTGTGGCTTGCGCAGCTCGATCTGGCCGTTGTTGAGCAGCAGGCTGGTCATCGTCTGCACGGTGTCCTGCTTGAGCGCATCGACTTCATAGTCGACCACGCGGAAGGCCTGGCTGGTGCGTGACATGCGCGAGAGCGCCGTGATTACCATCTCCTTGGTGCCGGTGGAAAACAGCCCCGAGGGATCGGGGATGCTCTTGACCGCGACCAGCGTCGAGGGCACCTGCTCGGCCGCCAGCATGCGGTCCATGCAGGCCAGGCCTTCGCGCATCGCCGATGCGGATTTGGTGGGCGTGACCAGCGGTGACTGCTCGGTGATGCCCTTTTCAATGATGTCCTTGCGGTCGGACAAGGTGGGCTGGATGCTGCAGGCAGACAAGGCCAGCACGCAGGGCGCAAGCGCCAGGCGGCGAATCGATGAAAGATGCATGGTGGTTATTCGTTATGGCGATGGTGGGGCTGCCGCTGGGCTCAGCGTGCTGCCGGGCTCCCTCGTCCCGGGGTGGCTGCACAGAGTTTTCTGGCTCTGGCGCAGAAGCCATCGTGTTTATTTGCAGATATTGATGACTGAGCCACGTACCACGGTGACCTGGTCGGCATTGCCTGCCCCATAGCGGTTACCGATACCGGCCGTGCCTTCGTTGATCTGGGGGGCGGCACCCACATTGGTATTGCAGTTCTTGCCCGAGGGGCCGGTGACCATTTCACGCTCGATGGCGGATCTGGAGTCCTGCTCCGTCAGGTAGTTGCGGGCCATGGCATTGCTCACCTTGTTGCGTGAGGCTGGATCGAGCCCGGTGCGGCCTGCGGGTGGCTTTTGCTGGGCCTGTGCGGCGGCGCACAACAGGGCGAGAACCCATACCCCGGCATAGCTGGCTTTCATGCGCAGTCTCCTTGAGGGACCCTCTGCACAACGATCGCAGGCGAAGGGATGCGGCCGCATCCCTTGGCGCTGACGAATGCTCTGCAGAAGATCTTTTTTATAGGGGCCGGCCAGCAAATGGTCTCCAGACGCATTCGGCGGCCAGCGGGATGAAGGGATGGGGATTACTTGCCGTCGTTGGAGGCGAGGTTTTGCTCGGCCTTGGTCATCGCGCCGATCGCCATATTGGCCACGGCACCATTGGTGACCGAGACTTCCTGCTTGTTATTGCCGCCAATATTGACGTTGCCCTTGTTGGAGGCCAGGTTTTGCGTAGCGGTAGCACCTGCGCCGATGGCCATATTGGCGACAGCGCCGTTCTTTACAGTGACCTTCTGGTCGTTGTTGCCCTTGATTTTCACTTCTGCCTGGGCAGACATGGCGATAGCCGAAACCGACACCAGAATTGCGAAAAACTTCTTCATAAAAATCTCCTCGTTACTGAAAGAATATGGTGCACTTCCTGTGTATGCACCTCTGCAGTCAGCTCCCCATGTCGGAGAAACCGAACCGTTCATTGGCGTGCGGCCGCAGAGCGCCCTGCTACCGTCCACCAATGTTCACTACGCTGCGCATGCCGGTGCCGGTGGCCTGGTTGACCACCGGTCCGCCTACGGACACCACCTGGCTGCCGCTGCCGACTCCGCCATTGCGCGACGCAATATTCAATTCGCTATAGGCACCGAAACTGGCCATGTTCGCGACCACGCCATTGACCGAGGTCACCTGGTTGTTGCCGCGAATCTGGCGGATGTTCTTGTTCGATGAGATATTCATCACCGCCTGGGCCGCCGGGCCGGAGATATTGACGATGCCGCCATTGACCACCACCTGCTGGTTGTTTTGGGCGAATACCGAGGCGCTCAGCCCCAGGCCTGCCCACAGCAGCAGATGCCGCTGTTGTGCCAGTACCTGGATGCATGCATGCTTGGCGCATGTAATGGATTGATGGCCCATGGTCAATAGCTCCTTGCCGATAGACGAAAACTTGCTAAGGCGTGTTTTTAACTGCAGACCGGTGCCGCGAAATGACGAGTTGAAACCGGGTGATTCATGAATATTTCATGACATAAGAAATATCTGGTAGCAATTGACTTTGATTTTTTGAAAGTGCCTATAGAAAATAAATATGCGAGTAACAAGTGAATTACATATGAGCCTATAAACCGAATAGATGCGTAAGCAATTTCTTTACAAAGATCTGCAAATTGGTAAGGCGCTTTACTTTTGAGCTTTGTTTTTACGAATAAGTAAAAAAGCCTGCCCAAATGGGGCAGGCTTTGAACCGGATTAGCGGGGGTGCTATAAAAAAAGCAGCCCATTGGGCTGCTCCTGGTGTTTACCCTAGGGCAAACCATGCGCTGTGCCGCGCAAGGCGGAGGCCTGCGTTCATGCGCCGGCCTTGACCTTCAGGCGCCAGGCGTGCAGCAATGGCTCGGTGTAACCCGAGGGCTGCTCCTTGCCCTTGAACACCAGGTCCAGTGCGGCCTGGAAGGCGGCACCCTGCGGGTTGGCCACT
This sequence comes from Comamonas sp. 23, assembly GCF_049601575.1. Taxonomy (NCBI): domain Bacteria; kingdom Pseudomonadati; phylum Pseudomonadota; class Betaproteobacteria; order Burkholderiales; family Comamonadaceae; genus Comamonas; species Comamonas sp. 23. The sequence continues at coordinate 804,057 of NZ_CP187127.1, forward strand.
AGGCTCTTGTAAGCCGCGTCGCCTGCGTTCTGGCCATCGACCACCTTGGCCATGCGGGCGAAGCTGTCGCGCACCATCGCTTCGGTCACGATGCCGTGCTGCAGCCAGTTGGCGATGTGCTGGCTGGAGATGCGCAGGGTGGCGCGGTCTTCCATCAGGCCCACGTTGTGGATGTCGGGCACCTTGGAGCAGCCCACGCCCTGGTCGATCCAGCGCACCACATAGCCCAGGATGCCCTGCACATTGTTGTCCACTTCCTGCTGCTTGTCGGCATCGCTCCAGTTCGGGTTGGCGGCCACGGGTACTTGCAGGATGGCATTGAGCAGGTTGTCGCGCTCGGCATCGGCGCTGGTCTTTTCCAGCTCCTTTTGCACCTCGGCCACATTGACCTGGTGGTAGTGCAGCGCATGCAGGGTGGCGCCGGTGGGCGAGGGCACCCAAGCGGTGTTGGCGCCGGCCTTGGGCTGGGCAATCTTTTGCTCCAGCATGGCCTTCATCAGGTCGGGCATGGCCCACATGCCCTTGCCGATCTGGGCGCGGCCGCGCAGGCCCATGGTCAGGCCCACCAGCACATTGCTCTTTTCATAAGCGGGCAGCCAGGCGCAGGTCTTCATGTCCGCCTTGCGCACCATGGGGCCGGCGTACATGGCGGTGTGCATTTCGTCGCCGGTGCGGTCCAGGAAGCCGGTGTTGATGAAGGCCACGCGTGCAGGCGCTGCGGCAATCGCGGCTTTCAGGTTCACCGTGGTGCGGCGCTCTTCGTCCATGATGCCGAGCTTGACGGTGTTGGCAGGCAGCCCCAGCATCTGCTCGACGCGGCCAAACAGCTCGTTGGCAAAGGCCGCTTCGGCCGGGCCATGCATCTTGGGCTTGACGATGTAGACACTGCCGGTGCGGCTGTTGCGGATGCCCTGGGCGCCCTTGCCCTGCAGGTCGTGCATGGCAATCGCCGTGGTCACCACCGCATCCATGATGCCTTCGGGGATCTCTTTCTGGTCGGCACCCCAGAGGATGGCCGGGTTGGTCATCAGGTGGCCGACATTGCGCAGGAACATCAGCGAGCGGCCATGGAGCTTGAGGCTGTCGCCATTGGCGCCCGTGTACTCGCGGTCGGCGTTCAGGCCCCGGGTCACCGTCTTGCCGCCCTTGTCGAAGGACTCGGTCAAGGTGCCCTTGAGAATGCCCAGCCAGTTGGCGTAGCCGTTGACCTTGTCTTCAGCGTCCACCGCCGCCACCGAGTCTTCCAGATCGAGAATCGTCGACAGCGCCGCTTCCACCACCACGTCGGAGACGCCGGCGGCATCGCTGCTGCCAATGGGGGTGGCCTTGTTGATGATGATGTCGATATGGATGCCATGGTTCTTCAGCAGCACCGATTGGGGTGCGGCGGCATCGCCTTGGAAGCCGACGAACTTGGCAGCTTCGTGCAGGCCGGTCTTGCTGCCGTCCTTGAGCGTGACGGCCAGTTGGCCGCCTTCGACGGCGTAGCCGCTGGCATCGGCGTGCGAGCCTTTTGCCAGCGGCGCGGCCTGGTCCAGGAACTGGCGGACATAGGCGACGACCTTGGCGCCGCGCACCGGGTTGTAGCCCTTGCCCTTTTCTGCGCCGCCGTCTTCGCCAATGACATCGGTGCCGTAGAGCGCGTCATACAGCGAGCCCCAGCGGGCGTTGGCCGCGTTGAGCGCATAGCGCGCATTGAGAATGGGCACCACCAGCTGCGGGCCGGCTTGCACGGCCAGCTCGGAGTCCACGTTCTCGGTGCTGGCCTTCACGTCTTGCGGCTGCTCGACCAGGTAGCCGATCTGGGTCAGGAACTGGCGGTAGGCCGGCATGTCGGTGATCGGGCCGGGATGGGCCTTGTGCCAGCTGTCCAGCTCGGCTTGCAGGCGGTCGCGCTCGGCCAGCAGGGCCGCGTTCTTGGGCGCCAGGTCAGAGACGATGGCATCAAAACCTTGCCAGAACGCAGCGGGCTCCACGCCGGTGCCTGGCAGCACCTGGGTGTTCACAAAGTCATACAGAACCTGGGCCACTTGCAGGCCGTGGACGGTGGTGCGTTCAGTCATGGTGTCTACCTTTCAATACTTAACAACTGCAGGTGCGCGGGAGCACCCATCAGCACACTTTATTCCATACCCGCCATGGCAATCAATCCATTAAAAACACTTTGATATATGACTTTTATGGATGTAATCAACGACTGTCAGCGCCTCGTTAGGGGGGGTGTGGATGTGATGGTTTGAATGATCTGATCCGACATATTTATATATCAAGCCTTTGTCAGGATGCTGTCGGCGTAGGCGCTGGCTTGCTGCAGCGCCCCTACCACAGCTGTTGCCCAAAAGTAGCAAGCCGTCAGAAAAAGCGCGCAAAGCTTGATGGAAATCAGAAATGATCAGATACAATCATTTTCATCAGGAGGCGGTAATTTTCCACGCGCCTTCGCTTCTCAGGAGTGTTTCCATGGCGAATTTGACCGACAGCTTGAGTGATCTGATGTCTCTGGACGGCGCTTTGTGCGCAGCCGTTGTCGACTACAACAGCGGCATGATGCTGGCCAGCGCCGGCACTGGCGTGGACATGGAACTGGCAGCTGCCGGTAACACCGAAGTGGTGCGCGCCAAGATGAAGACCATCAAGGCCCTGGGTCTGAACGAGAACATCGACGATATCCTCATCACGCTGGGCAAGCAGTACCACATCATCCGTCCTTGCTCGCGTCTGGCCGGCATCTTTGTGTACTACGTGCTCGACAACAAGCGCGCCAACCTGGCACTGGCACGCCGCAAGGTGACCGACGTCGAAAGCGCGATGACCATGTAAGGCCGCGCCGCCACAGCGATGCTGAGCGGCCATGGTTGTTACCTGGCGTGCCGCCGTGGCACCGCCGCGTCGCAAATAACATACGCTTTGTTACGAGTTGCGGGCCGCGCTGCTGCACGCTGTTTTTGCAGGCGGCAACAAGCCAGACCATGCGCGGCTGCTATCCAAATGTCGAATATCTGCGCCGAATGCACCTGCCTGGGTAACAGCCGCATGCAGAGAATGATTGCTCCGATCAGAAGTGACTTATTAGAATCATCTATACCTTCATAAGGTGGTAGTGCTTGATATAGATCACATGGATTGGAGATCGACATGGCAAATCTGAACGACAGCTTGAGCGACTTGATGACGATGGACGGCGCGCTGTGCGCTGCCGTGGTGGATTACAGCAGCGGCATGATGCTGGGCAGCATCGGCAGCGGTGTGGACATGGAGCTGGCAGCAGCTGGCAACACCGAAGTGGTGCGCGCCAAGATGAAGACGATGAAGGCCCTGGGCCTGAACGACAACATCGACGACATCCTCATCACCTTGGGCAAGCAGTACCACCTTATCCGCCCATCGCAGAAGCTGGCCGGCATCTTCGTCTACTACGTGCTGGACAAGGCCCGCTCCAACCTGGCGCTGGCCCGCCGCAAGGTGGCCGATGTCGAATCGAACATGACCATGTAAACGACGTTGGTCGCCACAGCACAACGGGCCCGATGGGCCCGTTTGCTTTTGCAGCGCCCGTGCTGCGCAGGTTAGGCCGAGACCAGCGGCGCGCGGAACTGGTAGCCCACTTTTTGCTGCGATTGCAGCGGCACCGCCAGCGGCGTGGCCTTCTCGATGCGGCGGCGCAGGCGGTAGATGGTGGCGTGCAGGCTGTTGTCGGAGTCGCTGGCGGTCGGGTAGCCCAGCAGTTCACGGATCTGGTCGCGGCCCACGACGGCGCCCTGGGCTTTTAGAAAACACTGCATCAGCATCAGGTCGGTGGGGCTCAGTTCCACGCTCTGGCCATCGGGCGTCAGCAGCAGGCTGCGGTGGCTGTCGAGCTTCCAGGCCGTGGCGACCTGGGCGGTGGTCATGATGCGGCGGTGCACGGCGCGCACGGCCAGCTCCACCTGCTCGAAGGTCACCGGCTTGGTCAGGTACATGTCGGCGCCGGCATGGATGACCTCGGCAAACACCTCGGGGCCCAGCCGTCCCGAGACGATCAGCACGCCCGCCTGGTTGCGCTTGCGCAGAATGCGCAGAAGATCGGTGCCGTTGACGCCGGGCAGCATCAGGTCCAGCACATAGAAGTCAAAACGGTAGGGCTCGATATCGGCTAGCAGGTCGCTGCTGTCGTTGTAAACCTGTACCTGCACGCCCTGGTTGCGCAAGTGTTGGGCCAGAAATTCGCTGTATTCGGGGTCGTCGTCGACCAGGGCGAGCGTGGCGGGGAGCATGGTGGTTCCGTGAAATGGTGCAGTCGGTGAAAAGTCCTGAGAAGCGCGGTGCCAGCTTCTGCAGGGGCAAGCGGCCGGTGGCCATCGCGTGGCTGGCTAATCATCCAGCCCTTGGGGCAACTCGATACGCATGATGGTGCCGTTTGGCTGGCGCGGCAAGGCCTGCACGGTGCCCTGGTGCAACTGCACCACCGAGCGCACGATGAACAGACCCAGGCCGGCACCCGCCCGGTGGCGGTGCTCGGTGCCGCGCGTGCCTTTCTCGAACAGGCGCGGGCGCAGGCTGTCGGGGATGCCCGGGCCTTCGTCGATCACCTCGATGATCAGCGCCAGCGGGTCGTCCGAATCGGCCAGGCGCAGCAGCACGGGGCTGTCGACCGGCGCGTAGTTGAGCGCGTTGTTGAGCAGGTTGCGGATGGTCAGCCGCATCAGCGCCGGGTGCAGCTGCACCGTGCGCGCCTCGGCATCCCAGACCACCTGGATGCGCGGGCGGGCATCGGCAGCGATGTCGTGCAGCACCAGGTTGACCAGGGTGGGCAGATCGGTATCGGACGAGGCGCCAGCGCGCCCGCCCACGGCAAGAATAGTGCCGGCGGCCAGGGTGTTGTCCAGGGTGCCGATGACCTGCTGGAGCACATGCTCGGCGCGCAGCAAGGCCTTGGTGGCCGGCGTGGTCTGGCTCAGCTGCAGCTCGGCAATGGCCGACATGGTGGCCTGCATCGCGGCCGAGGCGTTGTTGAGCGGCTGGCGGATCTCATGCGAGAGCAGCTGCAGCATTTCGCTGTGCTCGGTGAGCATGGCGGTGCGCCAGTCCAGCAAGGTGCGCAGCTTGAGCAGCTCGCTTTTCTCCTCGGTGCGCTCCAGGTCGGTGGACGACAGCGCGGCCAGTTGCGCGCGCAGGTCATCCGCTTGCGCCGCATTGGCGTATTCGGCGCTGCAGTCCTGCATGAGCATCAGCACGCCCTGGGCGGTTTTGCTGCCTGCCGGCCCGGGCCAGAGGTGGGGCGAGAGGCTGATGCGGCGCCAGGCGACCTGGCCATGGGCATCGGTCTTGCACGTGTCGAACTGCTGGCGCAGGCCCTGGGTGGCGGCCTGCAGCGCCGCGTGGTGCTGCTGGGCAAAGTCGGGGGGCAGCGCTTCATCGAGCTGCTGACCGACGATGCCGGTGGTGGGCACACCAAACCATTCGCACCACTGCGGCGTGGCCAGGCGCAGGCGCTGGTCACGGCCCCAGTAGGCCATGGCAACGGGGCTGCTGCCAAACAAGCGCAGCAGTTGCGCGGGGGCGTACCAGAGCGCGTCGGCGCTGGAGGGAGTGCTGCTGGGCGGCGTTGAAGCTGACGGCATAGGAGCGGGGGCGCGGGAAAAGAGCGGCTGTCAATGAGTGTCGCAGCGGGATGTGCGCTTTCATGCGCCCGCCAGGCCGGAGCCCCGATGATAATAGGCTGTGGCCCAGCCAGCGCGCCGCACAAGCGGCGGCCAGCGGGCTTTGCGTATTTTCTGTGTTCTGTCTGGTATGGATCGCCTCAAGCAGCTCGAATCATTTGTCGCCATCGCCTCGCGCGGCAGCCTCACGGCCGCTGCCAAGGCCGAAGGCGTGGCCCCGGCCATCATGGGCCGCCGGCTCGATGCGCTGGAGGAGCGCCTGGGCGTCAAGCTGCTGGTGCGCACCACGCGCAAGCTCACCCTGACGTACGAGGGCGCGGCCTTTTTGGAAGACTGCCAGCGCCTGCTGGCCGAGCTAGCCAGTGTCGAGGCCAGCGTCAGCGCCGGGGGCATCAAGGCCACTGGGCATCTGCGCGTGACCGCACCGGCCGGCTTTGGGCGCCGCCATGTGGCGCCGCTGCTGCCGCTCTACCATGCGCGCCACCCCGACGTGACGATCTCGCTGAACCTGAGCGACCGCCTGGTCGACCTGGCCGGCGAGGGCTATGACTGCGCGATCCGCGTGGGCGACCTGCCCGACTCCTCACTGGTCAGCGTGCGCGTGGCCGACAACCGGCGCCTGTGCGTGGCCACGCCCGAGTACCTGCGCCGCCGCGGCATTCCCCGCCACCCCAGCGAGCTGAGCCAGCATGACTGCCTGACCTTGTCGAGCGAGGCCTCGCAAACGCGGGGCTGGGCGTTTCGCATGCCGGCGGCCACTGGCGCCAGCGAGGTGGTCTACCTCAAGCCTGGCGGCCCGCTCGATTGCTCGGACGGCCAGGTGCTGCACGACTGGTGCCAGCAAGGCTGGGGCATTGCCTGGCGCAGCACCTGGGAGGTCGAGTCCGAGATTGCCGCCGGCCGCCTGGTCGAGGTGCTGGAGGACTTTGCTGCGCCGCCCAACGGCATCTATGTGATGTTCCAGCAGCGCAAGCACCTGCCGCTGCGGGTGCGCTTGTGGATCGATTTCGTCAAGCAGCACTACGAACGTGCCGATTTCTGGAAAAAGATGGAGTAACACGATGACTTTGGAAGCTGTTCTGGCCTGCCTGCACCTGCTGGCCTTGTTGACCATGGTGGTTTTTCTCTCCAGCGAGGCGGCGTTGTGCCGCGCCGAGTGGATGAATGGGGCCGTGGTGCAGCGCTTAGCGCGCCTCGATCTGATCTACGCCTTTGCCGCGCTGGCGGTGCTGGCCACCGGCTTGCTGCGCCTGTTTCTGGGCGCCAAGGGCGTGACCTGGTATGTCAGCCAGCCGCTTTTTCACCTGAAGATGACCTTGGTCGTCGTCGGCGTGGTGCTGTCCTTCAAGCCGACAGCCGTGTTCCGCCGCTGGTTACGGCAATTGCGCGACAATGGCGCTTTGCCCGGGGACGCCGAGGTGCGCGCCACGCGTAAATGGGTCATGTGGCAAGCCCATCTGATTCCCGTGATCGCCGCCGTCGCCGTGTTTTATGCCCGGGGCTGGTAAACCGGCCTGGCGCTGGTAACCGCTTCGTCTAAGTTTCAAATATGTTGCAAGTCAAAAAAGATTTGCTCGCAGTGCTTGCTGCCGAGCTCGAGAAATTGTCGCCTGGCGCAGGTAGCCGTGCGGCCTTTGAAACGCCCAAGGTGGCCGCCCACGGTGACTATGCCGTGACCGCCGCGATGCAGCTGGCCAAGCCGCTCAAGGCCAATCCCCGCGCGCTGGGCGAGCAGCTCAAGGCGGCGCTGGAGGCCGCGCCCGCCTTTGCGCAATGGGTGGATGCGGTCGAGATCGCCGGTCCAGGCTTTTTGAACCTGCGCCTCAAGCCCGCTGCCAAGCAGCAGGTGGTGCAGGAAGTGCTGGCCCAGGGCGAGCGCTTTGGCATGCAGCCGCCGCGCGATGAAAAGATCATCGTCGAGTTTGTCTCGGCCAACCCCACCGGTCCGCTGCACGTGGGCCATGGCCGCCAGGCCGCGCTGGGCGATGCGATCTGCAACCTCTACGGCAGCCAGGGCTGGAGCGTGCACCGCGAGTTCTACTACAACGACGCGGGCGTGCAGATCGACACCTTGACCAAGAGCACCCAGCTGCGTGCCAAGGGCTTCAAGCCCGGTGACGACTGCTGGCCCACCGACAGCGACAACCCGCTGGCCAAGAACTTCTACAACGGCGACTACATCGGCGATATTGCCCAGGCGTTCCTGGCCAAGCAGACCATCGAGGCCGATGACCGCGCGTTCACCGCCAATGGAGATGTCGAGGATTACGACAACATCCGCAACTTTGCGGTGGCCTACCTGCGCAACGAGCAGGACAAGGACCTGCAGGCCTTCAACCTCAAGTTTGACGAGTACTACCTCGAATCGAGCCTGTACCAGAACGGCCATGTGGACGAGACCGTCCAGCGCCTGATCGCCAGCGGCCACACCTATGAGCAAGATGGCGCGCTGTGGCTGCGCACCACCGACTTCGGTGACGACAAGGACCGCGTGATGCGCAAGTCCGACGGCACCTACACCTACTTCCTGCCCGATGTGGCCTACCACACGCAAAAGTTCCTGCGCGGCTACGGCAAGGCCGTCAACATCCAGGGCACGGACCACCACGGCACCATCGCCCGCGTGCGCGCCGGTCTGCAGGCGGTCAATGTCGGCATTCCCCAGGGCTACCCCGACTATGTGCTGCACACCATGGTGCGCGTGGTGCGCGGTGGTGAAGAGGTCAAGATCAGCAAGCGCGCCGGCAGCTATGTCACCTTGCGCGACCTGATCGAGTGGACCAGCAAGGATGCGGTGCGCTTTTTCCTGCTCTCGCGCAAGCCCGATACCGAGTACACCTTTGATGTCGACCTGGCCGTGGCCCAGAACAATGACAACCCGGTGTTCTACGTGCAGTACGCCCATGCGCGCATCTGCTCGGTGCTGCGCGGCTGGCAGGAGCAAGGCGGCGCTGGTCTGCCTGCGCTGAGCGGCATTGACCTGGGCGCGCTGCAAGGGCCGCAGGCCCAGGCGCTGATGCAGATGCTGGCCCAGTATCCCGAGATGCTGAGCAACGCCGCGGCTGGCAATGCGCCGCACGATGTTACGTTCTATCTGCGTGACCTGGCCTCGGCCTACCACAGCTACTATGATGCAGAGCGTATCTTGGTGGATGACGAAGCCACCAAACTGGCCCGTCTGGCACTCGTGGCAGCGGTCGCGCAGGTGCTGCGCAATGGCCTGGCCGTGCTGGGTGTGAGCGCACCAGAGCGCATGTGATTTTGCGAACAAAGGTAATAACTGCAATGCGACGACATCAACGTGGTGGAACCATCCTGGGCCTGATCCTGGGGCTGCTGGTGGGCGTGGGCGCGGCCTTGGCCGTGGCCGTGTACGTCACCAATGTGCCGGTGCCGTTTGTCAACAAAGGTGGCGTGCGCGGCGAGGCCAAGGACAAGGCCGAGGCGCAGCGCAACCAGAACTGGGACCCGAACTCGCCGCTCTATGGCAAGAACCCCGCGCGTGCGCCCGCGGCTGTGGCACCGGCCGCTCAGGGCGTGGTGGTGCCTGAGCCGCCGCGCACGGTGGCTGACAACGCCCCCGCGCCAGTGGAAAACAAGCCTGCCAAGCCCGAAGTGGTGCTGCCCGATACCACCAAGCCCGCTGACAAGCCGGCAGACAAGACCCAGGTCGCAAAGCTCGACCCCAAGGCCGGCCAGGGCGCCGATCCGCTGGGCGATCTGGCCAAGTCGCGCAGTGCCGATGGCACCGACGGCTTCCAGTACTTCGTGCAGGCCGGTGCTTTCCGCAGCCAGTCCGATGGCGATGCACAGCGCGCCAAGCTGGCGATGATGGGCTGGGAAGCGCGCGTGAGCGAGCGCGAAGTCAATGGCCGCACCGTATACCGGGTGCGCGTGGGCCCCTTCAACAAGCGCGATGATGCCGATGGCCTCAAAGGCAAGCTCGATGGCGCCGGCGTGGATGCGCAAATCGTCCGCGTGCAGCGTTGAACTTTTGGCGGTGCAGGGCACTCCTAACCGCAACTTGTCACTGGAGTTAACAAAACATGAAACGTCGTGAGTTTTCCACTTTGGCGGCTTCCGCTACTGCCGCCTCGGCGCTGAGCCTGCCTTTTGCCACCGGCGCCAACGCACAGGCCAAGTTCAAGGAAGGCAAGGACTACCTGAAGCTGGCCAAGCCCGTCACCCCCGATGCGCCCGCTGGCAAGGTCGAGGTGATCGAGTTCTTCTGGTACAGCTGCCCCCACTGCAATGCCTTCGAGCCGCAGTTTGAAGCCTGGGCCAAGACTGCCCCCAAGAACCTGCAGATCCGCCGCGTGCCCGTGGCCTTCAACAACACCTTTGTGCCCCAGCAAAAGATCTACTTTGCGCTGGAGTCGATGGGCCTGATCCCTGACGTACATGTCAAGGTTTTCCGTGCGATCCACGTCGAGCGCCAGCGCCTGAACAAGGACGACGAGATCTTCGCCTGGATGGACAAGAACGGCGTGGACCTGGCCAAGTTCAAGGAAGCCTACAACTCCTTCAGCGTCGCAGGCCAGGTGCGCAAGGCCACCCAGCTGCAAGAGTCGTACGGCGTCGAAGGCGTTCCATCGCTGGGCGTGGCGGGCAAGTACTACACCGACGGAACCCGTGCCGGCTCGATGAGCAACGTGCTGCAAGTGGTAGAGTTCCTGGCTGCACAAGGCTGAGCGGATTCCCCAACGCTTGAGACAGAGCCCGCGCACGCGGGCTTTTTTGTGCCAGAAACGGCCTAACGCTCCAGCATGGCTACAATGGGGCAGAGCAAGATTCATGCCTTATGAGACACCGTATTTTTAACTCTTTGTTGGTGGCAGTGGCCCTGGCCGTGCCGCTGCTGTCGCACGCCGAGCGTGCAGACCGCACCAAGCCCATGAACATCGAGGCGGACGATGGCCGCCACGATGAACTCAAGCAGACCAGTGTCTTCACGGGCAATGTGGTGGTGACCAAGGGCACCATCATCATCCGTGGCGCGCAGCTGACCGTGAGCCAGGACCGCGACGGCTTCCAGCACGGCGTGGTGACTGCTGCGCCGGGCAAGCTCGCATTCTTCCGCCAAAAGCGTGACTCGGCCCCAGGCGCGCCTGACGAGTTCGTCGAAGGCGAAGGCGAGGTCATCACCTATAACGGCCGCGATGACACCGTGCACTTTGAGCGCCGCGGCGAGTTGCGCCGTTACCGCGAGACCACGTTGACCGACCAGGTCAGTGGCCCGCTGATCGTCTACAACAATCTGAGCGATACCTTCACGGTCTCCGGCCAAAAGGGCGCCCAGGCGGCGGCCGATCCCAAGCCCGGTGCGCCCAAGAAGGACCGCGTCCGTGTGATCCTGACGCCCAAGGCCGATGGCAAGGCAGACGACAAGGCCAGCGCCCCGGCCAAGCCCGCTGCCGATGACAAGACGCCATTGCGCCCCAGCACCCAACTGAACGACGGAGCCAAGTGACCGTGGCAGAAAACTCGTCGACCATTTCCGTCAACGCCCGGGTCGCCAACAGCGACCACCGCAGCCAGCTGGAGGTCTTGCACCTGGAGAAATCCTATGGCAGCCGCAAGGTGGTCAAGGACGTGTCGCTGTCGGTGCGCAAGGGCGAAGTGGTGGGGTTGCTAGGCCCCAATGGCGCGGGCAAGACCACCTCGTTCTACATGATCGTGGGCCTGGTACGCAGCGATGGCGGGGATATCCGCATCGATGGGCAGTCGGTGGCCAATATGCCGATCCACCAGCGCTCGCAGCTGGGCCTGTCCTACCTGCCGCAGGAAGCCTCGATCTTTCGCAAGCTCAGCGTGCAGGACAATGTGCGCGCCGTGCTGGAGCTGCAAAAAGATGAGCATGGCAAGCCGCTCTCGCGCGCCGAGGTCGAGCGCCAGCTCACCGCGCTGCTGCAGGAGCTGCGGGTCGAGCACCTGCGCGAATCACCGTCAGTCGCGCTGTCCGGCGGCGAGCGCCGCCGGGTCGAGATCGCCCGTGCGCTGGCCACCCAGCCCCGTTTCATCCTGCTCGACGAGCCTTTCGCCGGCATCGACCCCATCGCCGTGATCGAGATCCAGCGCATTGTCGCCTTTCTCAAGGAGCGCGGCATTGGCGTGCTGATCACCGACCACAATGTGCGCGAAACCCTGGGTATCTGTGACCATGCCTGCATCATCAGCGATGGCAAGGTGCTGGCCGCCGGGACGCCGCAAGAGATTGTGGAGAACGCAGAGGTCCGGAGGGTGTATCTGGGTGAACATTTCCGTATGTGACACCGCACGCCTTGGCGGGCGTGCCAGCCAAGATGCCGTCCCGCGCTGCGGGGCCGGCAGGGCTGATCCGTTGCCAGCTGCCCCAGCCCGTGTGGAGGCGCAGCCATGATGCCGTCGCTGTCGCTGCGCGTATCGCAGAACCTGACCCTGACCCCCCAGCTGCAGCAGTCGATTCGCCTGCTGCAGCTGTCCACGCAGGAGCTGACACAGGAAGTCGAGCAGATGCTCGACGAAAACCCGTTTCTGGAGCGCGAGGGCGATGAGGCCCCCGAGGCTGAAGCCGGTAAAGAAGCCGCTGAATCTGCCGAAGCTGCAGACGCTGCAGACGCAGCCGACAAGGTTGCCGATACTGCTGCCAGCACCGACACCAACAACAGTAGCGATTTCGAGCCCGAAACCTCCGACCAGCCGCTGGATTTTGGCGCGGGCAAGGAAACCGGCGTCGATGCCGAGGCCGCTGCCGGCGATTCGGCATCGGACTGGGAAGAGTGGGGCGGCGATCTGCCCGCCCGCTCCAGCGCTGGCGATGACGACGACGAGACGCCGATGTCCGACCGGCGCAGCGAGCACCTGAGCCTGCAGGATGTGCTGCACCGCCAGGCCTTGTCGCTGCGCCTGTGCCAGGAAGACCGGGCCGCGCTCTACTTTCTGATTGAATCACTGAACGACGACGGCTACCTCGAAGAAACGCTGGCCGAGCTCGCGCAAAGCTTTGGCGATGCCTCGGACCCCGAGCGCTACGAGGCCCTGCTGCACCACCTGACCGTGGCGCTGCGCTTGCTGCAAAGCCTGGAGCCGATTGGCGTGGGCGCGCGCAACCTGTCCGAATGCATGCAGCTGCAGATCAAGGCCCAGCAGCGCCTGTTGGATGAAGAGGGCTCGGACACGCCCGAGGCCGATGCGCTGGCGCTGGAGACCGCTTTGCTGGTCTGCCAGGAATCGCTGGAGCTGCTGGCGCGCCGTGATGTGCGCAAGCTGGTGCAACTGACCGGATGCAGTGATGCCGCGGTGCGCAGCGCGCTGGCGCTGATCGCCAAGCTCGAGCCCCGCCCCGGCCGGCCCTATGCCGATGTGGACCGCAACACCATCATCCCCGATGTCATCGTGCGACCCAGCAATGAGCGCGGCCTGCCGGTGCCCGGTTTCAGCGTGCAGCTCAATGCCGAGGTGATGCCGCGCCTGCGCGTGCAGGATGTCTACGCCAATGCCTTGCGCAGCCACAAGGGCAGCGAGGGCCATGGCGCGCTGCAGCAGCGGCTGCAGGAGGCGCGCTGGTTCATCAAGAACATCCAGCAGCGCTTTGACACCATCTTGCGCGTCTCGCAGGCCATCGTCGAGCGCCAGCGCAATTTCTTTGTCCATGGCGAGCTGGCGATGCGCCCCATGGTGCTGCGCGAGATTGCCGATGAGCTGGGCCTGCACGAGTCCACCATCAGCCGCGTGACCACGGCCAAGTACATGGCCACGCCGCAGGGCACGTTCGAGCTCAAGTACTTCTTTGGCTCGGGCCTGGGCACCGAGACCGGCGGCAGTGCGTCGAGCACGGCGGTCAAGGCGCTGATCAAGCAGCTGCTGGACGAGGAAAGCGCGAAAAAGCCGCTGTCGGATGCAAAAATCGCCGATCTGCTGCAGGCCCAGGGCATTGAATGCGCGCGCCGCACGGTGGCCAAGTACCGCGAGGCGATGCGCATCCCGCCGGCCAGCCTGCGCAAGGCGCTGTAAGCGCAAGCAGCCAGGGCCCATAAAAAAACCGCAGTTGCGTTAGGCACTGCGGTTTTGCTTTGAGACGGAGCCGCTTTACTTTGGCCACAGCCACCAGATGAACAAGGCCAGCACGGCCAGCATCAGGCCAAACTTGGTGAGCTTGTAGGCCGTCTTGTTCCAGGCCTTGAAGCGGCGGCGGTACTGGCCCATGTAGAACGAGATCTTGAAGATGCGGCTGATGAAGCCGCGCGGATCGCCTTCGTTGTTGGGCGAGCTGGCGGCAGCGACCACATGCGTGCCCAGCCAGCGGTTGAGCCACTGCGCAAAGCCATTGGTCATCGGGCGCTCGACATCGCAGAACAGCACGATGCGGTTGCCTTCGGAGCGGTTCTCGGCCCAGTGCATGAAGGTCTCGTCAAAGATCACGCCTTCGCCCTCGCGCCAGCTGTAGGGCGTGCCATCGACCTCGATCATGCAGCGGTCATCATTGGGCGCCAGCACAGCGAGGTGGTAGCGCAGCGAGCCCGCATAGGGGTCGCGGTGCAGGTTGAGCTTGGCGCCGGGCGGCAGCTCGGCAAACATGGCCGCCTTGATGCCGGGGATGGACTGCACCAGCGCCGTGGTCTTGGGGCACAGCTCCATCGCAGACGGGTGGGCCTGGCCGTACCACTTCAAGTAGAAGCGCTTCCAGCCGGTCTTGAAGAACGAGTTGAAGCCCGCGTCGTCGTTGTTGGCTGCGGCCTTGATCTGCATGGCCTGGTGCAGACCGATGGCCTCTTCGCGGATCTCGCGCCAGTGGGCCTGCAGCGGGGCCAGGTCGGGGAAGGTGCTGGTGGGCAGGTAGGGCGTGCGCGGTACCTTGCTGAACATCAGCATGAACACATTGAATGGCGCCGTGAACGTGGAGTGGTCAAACAGCTGGCGCAGCAGCTTGTGCCGCACCTTGCCACGCAGGTGCATGTAGAGGCCGCAGCCAAAGAAAAGCAGCACCAGGGCCAGAACGATGATTTTTGCCATAGACAGCGATTTTAGCGACTGTGCTGTGGCGGCTGTCTGCGCAAGCGCAAACTGGCGCGCTGCAAGGGCTGCGGGGCGGTGGGATGGCCTGCTGGCAGCAGGCCTATTGCGGTTTGGTCAATGGCAAGCCAGGTGCGCTTACCTGGGCTGGGCGGCAAAGGCGGTCTTGAGGCGCTGCAGCATCTCGCGGTTGAGCTGGCGCTGCTGGCCGCTCCAGTGCGTCATCGCCTTGTTCAGCTCGGCCTGCAGTGCGTTGGCGGTCTGCCAGTCGCCCTGGCCAGCAGCCCAGATCGCGTACTCGGCCATCACATCGAAGCTGCCCGAGTGCTGGCGCGCAAAATCAAAGCTCTTGCGCGCCATCGCCTGGTCGCCCAGCTGGGCGTAGGCCTTGGCCACCAGCAGGCCCACGGCCTCGGCGCGAAAGTGCACATCCGCCTGGGCAATCACGCGCAGCTGCTGCAGCGCCTGCTGCGGATGGCCGGCCTGGTAGGCCGCTTGCGCAGCGCCCCAGCGGATATCGAGGTCGTTGGCAAACGGACCCTTCATGCTGGCCTCGAAGTGGCCAAAGGCCTGCTCGGCCTGGCCATTGGCCAGCAGGGCCTGGGCCAGGCGGATCTGGTTCTGCGCGGTGGGGCTGTAGTCGTAGGCGGCCTGGGCTTCGCGCACCTCGCGGGTCGGGTCCAGCGCCTTGACGGCGTTGCTCGCCAGGCTGCGGGCATGGCGCTGCAGGCGCGAATTGGGCAGGTAGATGGCAAAGAAATACACCACGCTGCCCAGGAAAGGGAAGGCCAGCAGCACAAACAGCCAGTAGTTGTTCTGGCCGCTGCGCACGGCGTGGACCGCAAAAAACAGCGCAATGATGACGTGTACGCCAGCTCCGAGGTAGGGCATCCGCATTCTCTCTGAGTGATGGAGGGGAAGGGCGGCTGCACCGAGGGCTGCGGCCCGCTCTGGGGCCAGACTATAGCAGCCAGCCACCCGTTACCGCTGCGCTATAGGAGCCGGGCTGGCGAATGCCACTGGCACAGTCCACATTCCCGTGCGCTTGGCAGACAATGGGGCAAGCGCGTATGCTTGCCCCCCTGCTTATGAACCAACTGCATTTGTTTTTGCCCTGCGCCGCCGGCGTCGAGGGCCTTTTGGCGGACGAAGTCCATGCCATCACCGGCGCCAGCGGCCAGGACCTCCTGGTGGCGCGCGGCGGCGTCATGCTGCGCGGCATGTGGCGCGATGCGCTGCTGCTGAACCTGCACAGCCGCCTGGCCCAGCGCGTGCTGGTCGAGCTCTCGCACAGCATGTACCGCAACGAGAACGACCTCTACCGTGCCGCCAGCGAGGTGGCCTGGGAGATCTGGTTTTCGCCCAAGGAGACCTTCAAGATCGAGGTCACCTCCCAGCATAGCCCGTTGACCAGCCTGAACTTTGCGGCGCTGCGCGTCAAGGATGCGATTGCCGACCGCTTCCGCGAGCGCCGCCACGGCGTGCGCCCC
This sequence comes from Comamonas sp. 23, assembly GCF_049601575.1. NCBI lineage: Bacteria > Pseudomonadati > Pseudomonadota > Betaproteobacteria > Burkholderiales > Comamonadaceae > Comamonas > Comamonas sp. 23. The sequence goes on from NZ_CP187127.1 coordinate 820,177, forward strand.
AGCGTGGAGACGCACCACCCCGATGTGCGCGTGCACCTGCACCTGACCACTGATGGCGCCACCATCTATATCGACACCTCGGGCGAGGCGCTGTTCAAGCGTGGCTGGCGCGAGGACAAGGGCGATGCGCCGCTCAAGGAAACGCTGGCCGCGGCGATGATTGCCGCGAGCGGCTGGGACCCGCACGGCGACGACCCGCAGCCGCTCTACGACCCCTGCTGCGGCAGCGGCACGGTGCTGATTGAAGCGGCCCAGATCGCGCGCAAGATCCCGGCCGGTATCCTGCGCCGCTTTGCGTTTGAAAAGCTGGTGCCTTTCCAGCGCCATGTCTGGGAGGCGATGCTCGATGAGGCCGAGCGCCAGATCCTGCCCCAGAGCCCGGTGGGCATCTATGGCTCGGACATCTCGTTCCGTATGGTCGATTTTGCCCAGCGCAATGCCGAGCGCGCCGGTGTGGCCGAGACCATCGAGCTGCGCGGCGGCGATGCGCTGCAGCGCATGCCCCCCTGCGAGCAGCCCGGCATGATGCTGCTCAACCCGCCGTATGGCGAGCGTATCGCGGCGGCGGGCGCTGCCGGCCGCAATGCGGCCGAGCGCATGGGCCATGTCGAGCGCGCAGGGCGCGAGACGGCGCAGACCGAAGATGGCGGCGAGTTCTTCACCCAGCTGGCCAGCCACTGGAAAAAGAACTACAGCGGCTGGAGCGCCTGGCTGCTGACGCCTGACCTCAAGCTGCCCGGCAAGATGCGCCTGAAGGAATCGCGCCGCACCCCCATGTGGAATGGCCCGATCGAGTGCCGCTTGTTCCGCTTTGACATGGTCAAGGGGGCGCTCAAGCCCCGGGGAGAGCAGCCCGCGCCAGGCGGTCAGCCATGAAGGTGGTGCTCAAGTGGCCAACGTGCAATGAAGGTTACACCGGACCGCTTCCCCGGCCGGTGGTGCTGGACACCAATGTGGTGCTCGACATGCTGATCTTCGATGACCCGCATATCCCGCCGATCCGCACGCTGGTGGCCCAGGGCGCGCTGCGCTGGATTGCCGACGAGGCCCAGCGCATCGAGCTCGAACGCGTGCTGCACTACAGCCAGATCGCTCCGCGCGTGAGCTACTACGGCAAGACGCCCGAGGGCGTAATGGCCGCCTTTGATGCCGCAGTGCAGTATGTCGATGCCGCGCCCAAGATTCGCTTTAGCTGCACCGATCCGGACGACCAGCATTTTCTGGACCTGGCCAGCCAGCACCAGGCCTTGCTGGTGAGCAAGGACAAGGCGGTGCTCAAGCAGCGCAAACGAGTGGCCACCTACTACGGCGCCACCGTGGGCAACCTGCTGCAGATGGAGCCTGCCGAGGCCCAAGCGCTGGCCTGAGCGCCCGCGCCAGCACAGGGCGGGCGCGGCTTCAACTGTTGCGCCCCAACCACCCATGGCCTGGCGGGCGATGCGCGGCCTGTGCGGCCGGTCTGGGCGCGCGCCGCTATCATGGGACCCATTGCGCAGGGACGGCCCTGCATGGCGCTGCAGCAGCGGCGCGCACCACCGCCAGGACGGCCTGGCCATTCCAAATTTCCCTTTGTTCAAGGAGTTCGATATGGCCTGGGTGTATTTGCTGGTTGCCGGTGTGCTGGAAGTGGTGTGGGCGTTCACGATGAAGCAGTCCCATGGTTTCACCAATATCAAATACAGCGCGATCACGCTGGTAGCAATGATTGCCAGCTTTGGTCTGCTGTCGGTCGCGATGCGCAGCCTGCCGCTGGGCACGGCCTATACGATCTGGACGGGCATTGGTGCCGTAGGTGCCTTTATCGTGGGCATCACCGTGCTGGGCGAGGCGCTGACACCGATGCGCGTCGTGGCGGCCTTGCTGATTGTCAGCGGTTTGGTACTGATGAAGCTGTCCTCTTCCTAATGGCCTGCGGGTGGCTGCAGCGGGGATGCCTTAGGCCCGTGAACGTGTTTGCAGGCCCTGCGACAATAGCGGGATGACCGATTCCTCTACCGCTGCAGGCACCGTGCCTCGCAAGTCCCCGTCCCGGCTTTCCACGGTTGACAAGACCCGCATCGATGACACCCGCATCAAGGTGGTGCGGCCGCTGATCACGCCCGCCTTGCTCGAGGAGTGGCTGCCGATCACCGACGAGGCCTACCAGCTGGTGGAATCGAGCCGCGCGGCCATCTCCAAGATCCTGCACGGGCAGGACGACCGCCTGGTCGTCGTGGTGGGCCCTTGCTCCATCCACGACCATGACCTGGCAATGGACTATGCCCGCCAGCTCAAGGTGCAGGCCGAGGCTTTGAAGGATGACCTGCTGGTGGTGATGCGCGTGTACTTCGAGAAGCCGCGCACGACGGTGGGCTGGAAGGGCTATATCAACGACCCGCACCTCGATGGCAGCTTTGCCGTCAACGAGGGGCTGGAGCTGGCGCGCCGCCTGCTGCTCGATATTCTGGCGCTGGGCCTGCCAGCCGGCACCGAGTTTTTGGACCTGCTCTCGCCGCAGTTCATCAGCGACCTGGTCAGCTGGGGCGCCATTGGCGCGCGCACCACCGAAAGCCAGAGCCACCGCCAGCTGGCCAGCGGCCTGTCCTGCCCGGTGGGCTTCAAGAACGGCACCGATGGCGGCGTCAAGGTGGCGAGCGACGCGATTTTGGCGGCGCAGTCCGAGCATGCCTTCATGGGCATGACCAAGATGGGTCAGAGCGCCATCTTCGAGACCCGGGGCAACCAGGACTGCCACATCATCCTGCGCGGCGGCAAGCAGCCCAACTACAGCGCGGCCGATGTGCAGGCCGCCTGCGAGGTGCTGGCCAAGGGTGGCCTGCGCGAGCAGGTGATGATCGACCTGTCGCATGCCAACAGCAGCAAGCAGCACCGCCGCCAGATCGAGGTGGCCGCCGATGTGGCCCAGCAGGTGGCAGGGGGCGACCGCCGCATCACCGGCGTGATGATCGAGAGCCATATCCACGAAGGCCGGCAGGACATCGTAGAAGGCCAGCCGCTCGCCTATGGTGTCTCGCTCACCGATGCCTGCATCAGCATGGAGCAGACCGTGCCGGTGCTGGCCCAGCTGGCGCAAGCGGTGCAGGCGCGCCGCGCTGCCAACCAAGGCTAAAACCAGGCAGGCGCAGGTTTAACGCTGCGCCGCGCCCAGCATGATCACACCCATGCCGGCCAGGCACAGCAGCACGCCGGCGATATCCCAGCTGCTGGGGCGGATGCCATCGACCAGCCACAGCCAGGCAATTGCCGTCGTCACATAGACCCCGCCATACGCGGCATAGACCCGGCCCGATGCGGTCGGGTGCAGGCTCAGCAGCCAGACAAAGGCCAGCAGCGCCAGCGCCGCGGGCAGCAGCACCCAGACCGGCGCCTTGTCCTTGAGCCAGAGATAGGGCAGGTAGCAGCCCACGATCTCGGCAATTGCCGTCAGCACAAACAAGGCGGTGGTGGTCAGCAGGGACATCAAGGGGCTTTCTCAAACAGAGGCAGGCGGGCGGCCAGTTCAGGGTCGTGCTGCGCCAGTTGCTGCAGCTGGGCAAAGGCCGGCGCTGCAGCGGGCACGATGGTGTTGCCGCAGACCTGGGTATAGCCATCCAAAAACGAGGCGGCCAGCTCGGCGCTGTGCAGCCAGATGTCGGCGCAGGCCAGAAGCGCTGCGCATGCAGCCTCGCTGCGCCCCAGCTGGGCGATGGCCCAGAGCGCGGCCTGGCTTTCGACCTCGTCCAGATCGGCATGGTCTTGCACCAGCAGGTCCAGCGCCCGCTGCTGCTCTGCGGCAGACAGCTGCTGCCCGGCCAGCAGGCGGCCAATTTCGGCAATGGCGGGCACGCGTGAGGGCATGCCGTATTGGTTCAGGCTCATCGGTGGGAGTGTTGCAGATAACCGCCACGTAGGCGGCTGGGGGCAGCAAGCGAGCATGCAAGCTGCCCATAGCCGATCATTCCCGATTAGAATTTCATAAATTGAGACATTAGTCTCGTAATAAGTAACTTATATACTGAAATATGAATTCTGAAGCGGATGGAAAACTGGTCAGCGCCTTGGTGCGCGGCGTCAGTATTTTGCAGTGCTTTAACAACAAGCAGCAAGAACTCAGTGGCAAAGAGCTGATGGACCTGACGGGTTTGCCCAAACCGACCTTGTTCCGCCTGACCGAGACCCTGTGCGAGCTGGGCCTGCTGCGCTATTCGGAGCGCCTGTCCAAATACGTGCTGGGCATAGGAGTGCTGAACCTGGCCTCGCCGCTGCTATCGCGCATGACGGTACGCCAGTTTGCCCGCCCGCAGATGCAGGAGCTGGCCAACTACATGGGCGGCCAGATCCAGCTGGCCGTCGGTGAGGGCCGGCGCCTGGTGCTGGCCGAGCTGGCCAATGGCATGGACAACAAGGTCTTCACGCCCGAGATCGGCGTGGCCGTCTCCTTGGTGCGCACAGCGACGGGCCGCGCCTACCTGCTGGGCCAGAGCGAAGCCGAGCGCCAGGCCTATCTGGACGAATTGGATGGCCGCGCGCCCGAGCGTGCTGCGCTGCTGCGCGAGCGCCTGGACGATGCGCGCCAGGACCTGGCCCTTCACGGCTTTTGCCGCAGCCATGGCGATCTGCACCGCGAGATTCTGTCGATCGCCGTGCCGCTGTCGCAGCCCATCGATGGCGAGCGCTGGGTGTTTGGCGCCTCGGTCCCCACCTACAACCCCAAGAGCCGCGAGCTGGAGACCGACATCGGCCCGCGCCTGGTGACCCTGGTGCGCTCGCTCGAAGGGCTGATTGGTACTTCCAGCCTATCCTGACCTAACCCGGCGGGGCCTGCCCGGCCAGATCTACCTGGCCGGACCTGAAGGCGCAACGCAAACAACAACCACAGGAGACAAGCATGAAAGTATTGGACGGCATCAAGGTGCTGGAGATTGGTGGCCTGGGACCGGGCCCGTTTTGCGCGATGCACCTGGCCGACCTGGGCGCCGATGTGATCTCCATCGTGCGCGAGGAAAAGGGCGCAGCGCCGACGGGCAACCTGCTCAACCGGGGCAAGCGCTCGGTGTTTGCCGACCTGAAAAGCCCCGAGGGCAAGGCCCTGGTGCTGGCCCTGGTGCAAGGGGCCGATGTGCTGATCGAAGGCATGCGCCCCGGCGTGATGGAGCGCCTGGGCCTGGGCCCGGCCGAGTGCCATGCCATCAATCCGGCCCTCGTCTATGGCCGCATGACCGGCTGGGGCCAGAGCGGCCCGCTGGCCCCGCGCGCCGGCCATGACAACAATTACGCAGCGGTCTCAGGTGCGCTCTGGGGCTGCAGCCCGGCCGATGCGCGGCCCGTGTCGTCGTTTGCGATGGTGGGCGATATCGGCGGCGGCGCGCTCTACCTGATGACCGGCCTGCTCGCCGGTGTGATCCAGGCGCGCAGCAGCGGCAAGGGCTGCGTGGTGGATGCTGCCATTGTCGATGGCGCCGCCCATATGCTGAACCTGGCGCTCAGCGCCCGCCAGCGCGGCATCGTGGCTGATGTGCGCGGCCAGAGCATCCATGACAGCGCGCCGTTCTACGAGACCTATGTCTGCGCCGATGGCCAGCACATCACCATTGGCAGCATCGAGCCGCAGTTCTATGCGCTGCTGCTGCAGACCTTGGGCCTGGCCGATGACCCAGACTTTGCCGCGCCCCAGTCGCAATGGGACAAGGCGCTGTGGCCGCGCCGCCGTGCGCGCCTGCAGGCGCTGTTCATCACCGAGCCGCGCGCGCACTGGCAGCAGGTGTTCGAGGGCAGCGATGTCTGCTTTGGCGCTGTATTGAGCCCCTTGGAGGCCGCTGGCCACCCGCATATGCAGGCGCGTGGTGTGTACCACGAGCAAGGTGGTGTTTTGCAGGCAGCGCCCGCACCGCGCTTTGACGGCCAGGCCTATGACACCCCCGAGATGTGTGCCGCTGGCGCGCATACCGAGGCCGTGCTGGCGTTGGTGGCTGCAGGCGATGCCAGCGCCGCCTGGCGCCGCTAAGCTTCCCAGGTGCGACAATGCGCTGCCCAGACAAGGTCTGGCTGGGCACCGATGAAGGGACCTGCCGATGGGCATCGTGGTTTTTTACCTGCGCAACAAGGCCGAGGATGCCGAGGGCGTGCCGCCCGACTGGCAGCCGCAGTGCCTGGCCTATAGCGACAAGCAGATGAGCGAGGCGCTGGCGCAATGCCAGCGCCTGCGTGCCGACCCGCGCCATGCGCATGTGGTGATGTCGTCCGAGCTGCGCGACATGGTCGGGCAAATAGGGGTGGCCGCCGTTGAAGACGGCCGCACGCCCGATGGCGAGCACTATGACTGGAGCAAGGCCGGGCGGGCAGGGATGAGCCGCCGCAATGCGATGGAGCCGCCCAAAACGCGCGGCAGCGCCAGCAACGAATAAGCGGGCTTTTTCAGCTTCGCGCAGGCCACTGGAAGGGCGCAGGCTGCTTGTTCAAAAAGGCCTGCACGGCCTCGCGGTGCTGGGCCGTACCCATGGCCAGCGCTTGGGCGTTCGCCTCTTGCTCCAGCAGCGCGGGCAAGTCGTTCGCCGCCATCGCGAGCGAGCGTTTGATCAAGCTCAGCGCCACCGGCGATGCGTCCACAAAGCAGTGCGCAATCGCCTGGGCCCGTGCCTGCAGCTGCCCGGGGGCGACCAGCTCGCTGGCAATGCCCAGCTGCAAGGCCTCTTGCGCCGAGACCTCGCGGCCCGAGAGCATCAGCTCCCGCGCGCGCTGCACGCCCACGACGCGCGGCAAGGTGTAGAAGGCCGCGCAATCGGGCACCACGCCGACGCGGATAAACGACATCGCAAAGCGCGCCCGGTCGGACGCAATGATGAAGTCCGCCGCCAAGGCCAGGCTAAAGCCCGCACCATAGGCGGCGCCGTCCACCGCGGCAATCACCGGTTTGTCCAGCAGCATCAGGTCCTTGAGCCAGTGGTGCAGGCTGGACAGCCGCGCGCGCCAGCCGGCATTGTCCAGGCCAGATGCTGCAATATTGCCCAGGTCACCGCCCGAGCAAAAGTGCTCGCCCACGCCGGTCAGCACCAGCGCGCGCAGGCTGGCATCGGTCTGCACCAGGCGCACCACCTCGGCCATCTCCTCGCGCATCTGCGGGTCAAAGGCGTTGCGCTTGGCCGGGTAGTTGAAGCGCAAGGTGGCCACGCCGTCCTGGCGCTCAAAAATGATGCGTTCGTAGTGGCGGCTCATGCGGCGCTCCGGGGCACGTACGAGGCGCGCATGTCACGCCCGCCACGCAGCGCGGCGCCGCCATCGACCGGGATGATGGCGCCGGTCACATAGCTGGCCAGCGCGGACGACAGGAACAGCGCCATGTGGGCGACGTCATCGGTGCTGCCCATGCGCAGCAGCGGCACCGTGGAGACGGCGCGCTCGAGCGCATCGGCGGTGGGCGCCAGGCGCCGCATGCCCTCGGTATCACCGATGGGGCCGGGCGAGATGCTGTTGACGCGGATGCCGTCCTCGCCCCATTCCAGTGCCAGCACCTTGGTCATCATGTCGATGCCGGCCTTGGCCGCGCAGGCATGCACCTGGTACATCGTCGGGTTCACGCCTTGCGGCGCCGAGATGTTGATGACGCTGGCGCCGGGCTTGCGCAGCATCAGGTAGGCCAGGCGCAGCACATGGAAGCTGCCATTGAGGTCGATGTCGACAACGGTCTTGAAGCCGTTGGGCGACAGGTCCTTGGCCGGCGCAATGAAGTTGCCCGCCGCGCCCGAGACCAGCACATCGATGGGGCCAAAGCGGGCATGGGCCTGTTCCAGCGCGGCCTGCACGGCGGCTGGGTCGCGCACATCGGCGCTCAGGCCCAGGGCCTGGGCGCCCAGCGCCTCCAGCTCGGCGGCGGCCTGGGCCACCTTGTCGGCCGAGCGGCTCATGACCACGACATGCGCGCCCGCGCGGGCGAAGGCCTTGGCAATGCCGAGGTTGATGCCACTGCTGCCGCCTGAGACAAACACATGCTGGTGGCGAAAGGAGAAAGAGCTCATGGGTGTTCCGTATGCAAAGAATGGGAGGGGGCGGCGGCTTGCTGCGCCGCCTCCTGCAGTGCGCGCCACTGGATCTTGCCGGTGGCGGATTTGGGCAGCGCGGCGAGAAAGTCCACCGCGCGCGGCACCTTGTAGGCGGCCATCTGTGCGCGGCTCCAGCCGATGATCTCGTCCGCCGAGGCCTGCGCGCCGGGGCGTAGCACCACCAGGGCCTTGACCGATTCGCCGCGTTTGGCATCGGGCACGGCGATCACGCAGGCTTCGAGCACGGCCGGGTGGCTGTAGAGCATGTTCTCGACCTCGGCGGGCCAGACCTTGTAGCCATTGGCATTGATCATGCGTTTCAAGCGGTCGCGCATGAAGTAATAACCGTCCGCGTCCACCGAGGCCAGGTCGCCAGTGCGAAAGTAGCGCCGGCCATGGCGCTCGAAAAAGGCCTCGCGGTTGGCCTCGTCATTGCGCCAGTAGCCCTGCATCACCTGCGCGCCGCTAGAGACCAGCTCGCCCACTTCGCCAGCGGGCAGCTCTTGCAGGGTCTCGGGGTCAACGACCATCGAATGCACACCCTGGGTGGGCACGCCCAGGCACTGGCGCTTGGTGTGGCCCGGCGGGTTGGCATGCAAGAAAGCGGCGGTCTCGGTCAGGCCATAGCCCTCGCTGTAGTGCAGGCCATAGCGCTCGGCCAGCATCTGCGAGACGGCCTCGGGCATGGCCGCGCCGCCGCCGGCCAGCATGGCCAGGCTCGACAGGTCCAGCCCATGGGCAGCGGCTTGGCTGAACAGGTCGATCACCATGCTGGGCGGCGCGGTCCAGGCGGTGACCTGGTGGCGCTCGATCAACCGGGCAGCCAGCAGCGCATCCCAGCGCGGCATCATCACCACGGTGCCACCCACGGCAATGGGCATGTTCATGCCGTACTGCGTGCCCAGCATGTGGAACATCGGCGCGACCGACAGAAACACCAGGTCGTCATTGAAGCCGCGCCACAGGCGCGAGCCGGTCAGCGACGCCAGCACCGAATGGTGGCTGTGCATGCAGCCCTTGGGGTGGCCGGTGGTGCCCGAGGTATAGGGGATGGTGGCGAGCATGTCCGCCTGCGCCACACGCGGGCCGGGCGCCAGCTGCAGCGCCAGCGCTGCGGCAAAGCCATGGTAGGGGCCGGCAGGCAGCGGCTGGCGCGGCGCTGTCACCACGTCGGGCAGGGCATCAGGTGGCGGCGTGGTGGGCAGCGCGTCGCTGTAAGCGTGGACGATCACCGCATCGAGCAGGCCCTCGTCCACACAGGGCTGGGCGCTGGCCAACAGCTCCTGGGCGACGATGGCCAGGCGCGCGCCGCTGTTGTCGGCGTAGTAGCGCAGCTCGGTGGCGGTGGTCATCGCGCTCACCGGCACCACCACGCCGCCGGCGCGGAAGATGGCATAGCAGGCAACGACGAACTGCGGGCAGTTCTGGCTTTGCAGCAGCACGCGCTGGCCCGGTGCCAGTTGCAGGCGTTGCTGCAAGAACCCGGCCAGCGCCTCCACCTGGCCCAGCAGCTGGGCATAGCTGGTGCTGGCGCCCGCGTAGATGATGGCGGCCTTGTCGGGGTAGCGCTGGGCCGAAGCCGTCAGGTTGTCGTCCAGCGTGATGCGGGGCACGCGCAGATCGCGCGAGACGCCTTTGGGCCAGTAGAACGGCAGCGCAGGGCGTGGGGAAGCGGTGGAGGTGGAGGTGGAGGTGTCAGGCATCTGCCGCTCGCCTCAATCCAGCTGCAGCTGCTGGCTTTGGATCAGCGCGCCCCAGGTCTGCTGGTCATCGGCCACCAGCTTGGCAAAACCGGCTTGCGGCATGCCGCCCGGGCGCCCGCCCAGCTCGCGGTAGCGGCGCATGATGTCGGGGTCATGCAGCACGGCCTGCAGGTTCTCTGCCAGCTTTTTCTGCACCTCGGGCGGGGTCTTGGCGGGCACGAAGAAGCCCATCCAACCGACCTGGTTGAAGTTGCGCATGCCCAGCTCGGTCATCGTCGGCACCTCGGGCAGATCGGGCTCGCGCTGGTCGCCGGTCACAGCCAAGGGGCGCAGCTTGCCGTCCTTGATATGGACCAGGGAGGCGGTCATGTTGTCGAACATGAACTGGGTCTCGCCGGTCACGATCGCCATGGTGCCGGGGGCCGATCCCTTGTAGGGGATATGGACCACATCGGTGCCGGTGCGCTCCTTAAAGAGCTCGCCCATCAGGTGCGTGGTCTGGCCCACACCGGCGGACGAGAACGACAGCTTGCCCGGCTGCGCCTTGGCCGCCGCCACCAGCGCATCCAGGCTCTGGATCGGCGACTTGGCGGGCACGACCAGCACGTTGGCAAACGAGATCATGTCGGTCAGCGGGGCAAAGTCGCCGGGCTTGTAGCTGAGCTTTTTATAGGCCGTGTAGTTGATGGCATTGGAGCCGCTGTTGCCCACCAGCACGGTGTAGCCATCGGGCTGGGCGCGCGCGACCAGGCTGGCGCCCAGGCTGCCCCCGGCGCCCGGCTTGTTGTCGACGATCACCGACTGGCCCAGGCGCTGGCCCAGCTTTTGCGCCAGCAGGCGCGCCGGGATATCGGTCGAGCCGCCTGCGGCGCCGGGCACGATCAAGGTGATGGTGCGTGTGGGCCAGTTGGCCTCGGCATGGGCGCTGAGCGCGCTGGCGAGCAGCGCCAGGGCCGCCAAGGCCCGCAGGGGCTGGCGTGGATGGCTGGTACGTGGCATGGTTTTGTCTCCTGCTGCGCGCTTCTGTGGCGCGTCTAGGGCTGTGCAACTACGAGTTCCGGGCTGGATGGGGTTCAGGCACCTTTCCAGACCGGTGGGCGTTTTTCCGCAAAGGCGGCTGCGCCTTCGCGCGCGTCCTGCGAGCTGAAGACTGGCGCGGTGATGACGGCCTGGCGGTCGAACATCTCCGCCAGCGGCCATTCGCCCGACTGGCTGGCTACCTGCTTGCTCGCGGCGACGGCCAGCGGGCCGTTGGCGGCAATGGTCTGGGCCAGTGCCAGCGCGGCATCGAGTGCGCCGCCGGGCTCGGTCAAACGGTTGACCAGGCCCAGCTGGGCAAAGCGCTCGGCGCCGAACATGTCGCCCGTCAGAATGCACTCCATCGCCACGTGGTAGGGCAGGCGTTTGGGCAGGCGCAGCAGGCCACCGGCCGATGCGGCCAGGCCCCGCTTGACTTCGGGCAGGCCAAATTGGGCGTCGCGCGCGGCAACGATCAGGTCGCAGGCGAGCGCCAGCTCAAAGCCGCCGGCCAGCGCATAGCCTTCCACCGCCGCGATCAGCGGCTTGGCCGGCGGCCGCATCGTCAGCCCGCAAAAGCCGCGCCCCGGCAGGCTGGGGCGCTTGCCCTGCAAAAAGCCCTTGAGGTCCATGCCTGCGCAAAAGCTGCCGCCCGCGCCGGTGATGATGCCGACCCTGAGGTCCGGCTGGCTGTCCAGCGCATCGAGCGCGCTGGCCATCGCCTCGGCCATCTCCAGGGTGGCGGCATTGCGCGCCTGGGGGCGGTTGAGCTGCATGATGAGCACCGGGCCACGGGTTTCGACCAGGAGTTCTGCGGTTTCAGAGCCAGACATGGGGACCTTTCAACAGACTGTTGGGTGCAGGGCAGTGCGCCTCAACGCGGTTGCATGCGGATGGCGCCATCCAGGCGGATGGTTTCGCCGTTCAGCATCGGGTTCTCCAGAATGTGCAGCGCCGTCATCGCGTACTCGGACGGGCGGCCCAGGCGGGCCGGGTTGGGGACCGAGGCGGCCAGCGACTGGCGCACATTCTCGGGCAGCTTGGCGAGGATGGGGGTGTCGAACAGGCCAGGGGCAATGGTGCAGACGCGGATCATCTTGGAGGCCAGGTCGCGGGCGGCAACGATGGTCATGCCGATGACGGCGGCCTTGGACGAGGCATAGGGAATCTGGCCGATCTGGCCTTCGTAGCCCGCAACCGACGCGGTCAGCACGCAGGCGCCGCACTCGCCTTCGACCGGCTCGTTCTGGGCCATCGCCACGGCCGAGAGGCGCAAGGTGTTGAAGGTGCCGATCTGGTTGATGCGGATGATGTTGGTGTACTTTTCCAGCGAGCCGGGGCTGCCGTCTTTTTCAATCAGGCGCACCGGGCCGCCGATGCCGGCGCAATGCACCAGCGCACGGAACTGGCCCCAGGCCTGGGCGGCCGACACCGCCTTTTGCATCTGCTCGGCATCGGCCACATCGGCCTTGATGAATTGGAGCTGGCCGCCGTACTGCTTTTCCATGGCCGCGCCGCGCTCTTCGTTCAGGTCCACCGCCACCACGTTCAGGCCGCGCTCCAAGAGGGCTACGGCACTGGCTTCGCCCAGCCCCGATACGCCGCCGGTCACGAGGGCGGTCATTCCTTTAGTCAATTGCATCTCAACAATCCTTGTCAGTTCAAACGTTCAATCCGATGGAGCCCGGAGGGCTGTGAGGCTTTTAGCGCAGCACCTCAATAATCGTGGCGTTGGCCATGCCTCCGGCCTCGCACATCGACTGCAGGCCATAGCGCTGGCCGCTGTCTTCGAGCGCATGCAGCATCGTGGTCATCAGCCGGATGCCCGATGCGCCCAGCGGGTGGCCCAGCGCAATGGCGCCGCCGCGCGGGTTCAGGCGTTCGCCGTCGGCACCCAGCTCCTTTTGCCAGGCCAGCGGCACCGAGGCAAAGGCTTCGTTGATCTCGTAGTGCGCAATGTCGGCCAGCTGCATGCGCGCCTTGGCCAGCACGCGCTGGGTGGCCGGGATGGGGGCGGTCAGCATGTAGAGCGGGTCGTCGCCCACAACATCAAAGGCCACAAAGCGGGCGCGCGGGCGCAGGCCCAGCTGCAGCGCGCGCTCCTCGCTCATGATCAGCATGGCGCTGGCGCCATCGGTCATCTGCGAGGCATTGCCGGCGGTGGTGCTCCACTGGATCTGCGGGAAACGGGCCGAGAGCTCTTCGTTCTCGAACACGGCCTTGAGGCCGGCGAGCTTCTCGTGCGTGGTGCTGGCGCGGATGGTCTCGTCGGCGCTGACGAGGCCCAGAGGGCTGCGGATGGGCACGATCTCGCGTGCAAACGCGCCGCTGCTTTGGGCGGCATGGGCGCGCTGGTGCGAGCGGGCGGCATAGGCATCCAGGTCGCTGCGCGACAGGCCCCATTTGGCGGCCACCAGATCGGCCGACACGCCCTGGCCCACGAGGCCCGGTGCATAGCGCTCGTCAAAACGCGCGCCGGTGGTGTTCTTGCCCATGCGCGAGCTGCCCATCGGCACCCGGCTCATCGATTCAACACCGCAGGCGATAACAATGTCCTGCGTGCCGGACATGATGGCCTGGGCGGCAAAGTGCACCGCCTGCTGGCTGGAGCCGCACTTGCGGTCGATGGTGGTCGAGGGCACATGGGCGGGCAGGCCGGCTGCCAGCCAGGCCAGGCGCCCGGGCGTGCCGGCCTGCTCGCCGGCCTGGCTGACGCAGCCGCAGATCACGTCATCGACGGTCGCGGGGTCCAACTGGTTGCGCGCCACCAGTTGCTCCAGCACCTGGGAGAGCAGATCAACCGGGTGGAGTTCGGCCAGGGCGCCATCGGGCTTGGCCCGGGCCATGGGGCTGCGGATGGCATCGACTATGACGGGTGTTTTCATCACTTAATGAGACTTGTGGATCATTAAATTAATAATAGGTTTCAAAAAACCGAATACCTACTGGTATTTACCCGCAGTAAATTTCCGAATAAACGCCAGATACTGTCCGTGAAATCTCGAAATTCGAGACGACTGATTCAAAATTAGAGTAAAGATGTAACACAGGTGATTGCGTGCAGCGCTCTCCTGTGCACCACGGAGACCGAGGAGATGCACAACTTCTTCAGCTGGGCCCAGGCCCACCCCGAGCGGGTGGTTTTGACGCAGGCCGACAGCGGCAGGCGCTACACCGCAGGCGAGATAGCGCAGGGGGCCCAGCAGATGGCGCAGTGGCTGGCGCAGCAGGGGCTGCAGGCCGAAGAGACCATCGCGGTGCTGCTGGAGAACCGCTATGAGATCGTGCAGCTGGTGCTGGCCGCGCGGCTGGCCGGCCTGTATGCGGCCGTCATCAGCACGCACTTGACGGCCGCCGAGGTGGCCTATATCGCCCAGGACAGCGGCGCCCGGATGCTGCTGGTCTCCAGCAAGACCTGGCCGACCGCGCAAGAGGCCGTGCAGGGCCTGGCGCTGGCCTGCTATTCGGTCGATGGCGATACGCCCGGCGTGGCGCCCCTGGCCGATGCGCTGGCCGCCGTGCCCCAGGGCGCGCAGATCGACCTGGCCACGCGCCCGCTGGGCCGCGATCTGCTCTATTCCAGCGGCACCACCGGCCAGCCCAAGGGCATCAAAAAGCCGCTGCTGGCAGCGGCCTATCGGCAGCAGCGCGATCCCGAGGTCGCCGCCTGGATGCGCAGCATGCGGTTTGATGAGGACACCGTCTACCTCTCGCCCGCGCCGCTCTACCATGCAGCGCCCTTGCGCTACAGCCTGCGCACCCTGGATGTCGGCGGCTCGGCCATCATCATGAGCCGCTTCGACCCCGAGCAGGCGCTGGCGCTGATCGAGCGCTACCAGGTCACGCACAGCCAGTGGGTGCCGACGATGCTGGGGCGCCTGCTCAAGCTCCCTGATGAGGTCAAGCGCCGCTACCGGCTGGACAGCCACCGCGTGGCGATCCATGCGGCAGCGCCCTGCCCGGTGGCCGTCAAGCAAGGCATGCTGGACTGGTGGGGCGACATCTTGCTGGAGTACTACGCCGGCTCCGAAGGCTGCGGCACCACCTTGATCGACTCGGCCCAATGGCGTGCACGGCCGGGCTCGGTGGGCCGGGCCATCAGCGGCCAGCTGCATATCGTTGGCGACGACGGCCAGGAGCTGGGGGTCGGCGAAGTGGGCCGCGTGTATTTCTCGGGCGGCGGCGCTTTCCAGTACCTCAATGACGAGCGCAAGACGCGCGAGGCCATCGACGCGCGCGGCTGGGCCACCTATGGCGACATCGGCCATGTCGATGCCGAAGGCTTTCTGTTCCTGAGCGACCGGCGCGCTGACCTGATTTTGTCGGGCGGGGTCAACCTCTATCCGCAAGAGATTGAGAACGCGCTGGCCCAGCATGCCGCCGTGGAAGAGGTGGCCGTGGTTGGCGTGCCCGATGAGGACTTTGGCGAGCAGACCCTGGCCGTCGTGGTACTCAAGCCCGGCTTTTCGCCCGATGAGGCCATGGCCCGCGCGATCGTCGACCAGGCCGCTGGCAGCCTGTCCAAGGTCAAGCGGCCCCAGCGCCTGGTGTTTGAGGCCAGCCTGCCCCGGCTGGAGACCGGCAAGCTGCTGCGCCGCGTGCTCAAGGACCGTTTCAAGGAGGCGCCGCAGGCGGGTTTTGGCCTGCGCAGTAGCAGCGGCCCCCAGGGCTGATGCCCCTCATTCATTTCTCTTCCTTTCACCCTTTGACCACCATGCAAGACCTGACCCAACGCAGCGTGTTCCGCGAAGACCATGTGCAATTTCGTGATGCCGTCCGCCATTTCTTTGACAAGGAGATCGTGCCCTTCCATGCGCAGTGGGAGCGCGATGGCATTGTGCCCAAGGAGGTCTGGCGCAAGGCAGGCCGCGAGGGCTTGCTCAACACCATGCTGCCCGAACCCTATGGCAGCGGGGGCGATTTTGGCCATGCGGCGGTGCTGATCGAAGAGATTGCCCGCACGGGTGCCAGCGGCCTGGGCTTTCCGCTGCACTCGGACATCGTGGCGCCCTATATCCATGCCTATGGCAACAGCGCGCAGAAGGACCGCTGGCTGCCCAAGATGGCAGCGGGCGAGATGATCGGCGCGATTGCGATGACCGAGCCCGGCGCGGGCAGCGACCTCAAATCGGTGCGCACCACGGCCAAGCGTGACGGCGATCACTATGTGATCAATGGCGCCAAGACCTTTATCACCAACGGCATCAATGCCGAGATCGTCGTCGTGGTCTGCAAGACGGCGCCCGATCTGGGGGCCAAGGGCGTATCGCTGATCGTGGTGGAAGACGGCACGCCCGGTTTTGCCAAGGGCCGCAAGCTCGAGAAGATCGGTCTCATGGCGCAGGACACCTCGGAGCTGTTCTTTGACAACGTGCGCGTGCCGGTGGACAACCTGCTGGGCGAAGAGAACATGGGCTTCAAGTACCTGATGCACGAGCTCGCGCAGGAGCGCCTGGTGGTGGCGGTGCGCGCTGCGATGTCGATCGAGGCCTTCTTGCAAAAGACCGTGGACTACACCCGCGAGCGCAAGGCCTTTGGCCAGACGGTGTTTGAGTTCCAGAACACCCGCTTCAAGCTGGCCGAGGCCAAGGCCCAGGCGACGATGTTGCGCGTGTTTGTCGATGACTGCATGCGCCTGCACCTGACGCGCGAGCTGACACCGGACCGCGCAGCGATGGTCAAGCTCAATGCGACGGCGCTGCAGAACAAGCTGCTTGACGAATTTTTGCAGCTGCACGGCGGCTACGGCTATATGACCGAGTACCAGGTCGGCCGGGCCTGGACCGATGCCCGCATTGGCCGCATCTACGGCGGCAGCGACGAGATCATGAAGGAAATCATTGCCAGAACGCTTTGACCATGACCAGCGCCCCGAGCACGCCACAGAGCGCGCCAGCGGCATAACCAGCAACAAGGAGACAAACCATGCAAAACCGCCGCTCGGCCCTGGGCCGTGTGCTCACCACTGCCGCCTGCGCTGCCCTGATGCTCGCCACGGGCAGCGCCCTGGCCGCTGACAACTACCCCAGCAAGCCCATCCGCCTGGTGGTGCCCTACCCCGCAGGAGGGGGCACCGACATCATTGCCCGCCTGATGGGCACCCAGCTGTCGCAGCGCTGGGGCCAGCCGGTGATTGTGGACAACAAGCCCGGAGCCAGCGGCATGATGGGCAACGACCTGGTGGCCAAGGCGCCGGGCGATGGCTACACGGTGCTGCTGGGCATCACCGCGCTGGTGCAGATCCCGGCGCTTTACAAGAAGGTGCCCTACCAGTTGAGCGATCTGGCGCCCGTGTCGCAGGCGGTCAAGTCGGCCGACCTGGTGTTTGTACCGCGCAGCTCGGGCATCACCAGCCTGCAGCAGTTTGTCGCCAAGGCCAAGGCCCAGCCGGGCAAGCTCAACTATGGCTCCTACGGCAATGCCACCTCGTCACACCTGCATGGCGAGCAGCTCAAGCTCAAAGCCGGCATCGACATGGTGCACGTGCCTTACCAGGGCTCGGGCCCGGAGATGGCGGCGATGCTCGGCGGCCAGCTCGAATCGGCTTTTATCGATGCGGCCGCTGCCTACCCGCATATCAAATCGGACAAGGTCAGCATCCTGGCGGTCACGGGCGCGCAGCGCCACCCGGCGTTGCCCGATGTGCCAACGATGGCCGAGGCCGGCTACAGCGGCTTTGAGGCCAATGGCTGGTTTGGCTACTTTGTGCCGGCCAGCACCCCGCAACCGATTGTGGACAAGCTGGGCAACGAGCTGGCTGCCATCGTCAAGATGCCCGAGATCAGCAAGCGCCTGCTGGACATGGGCCTGATCCCTGTGGGCTCGACGCCGGCCGAGTTCAAGCCGCTGCTCGCGCGCGATGCGGCGCACTGGAAATCGATTGTGGATGCGGCCAAGATCTCGATGGATTGAGGTCTAAACACCACCGCACTGCCGGGCTTTGGGAGGGGGCGCGGCGCACAGTTGGAGCCAAGCCATGGCAGACTATCGCCTATGTCCCCTCCCGCCTTGCTTGTTGCCGATGACCACCCCCTGTTTCGCGCTGCCGTGGTGCAGGTGATCCGGGGGCGTTTTGGCGCCTTCGAGGTGCTCGAAGCCTCCAGTGCCAGCTCGCTCAGCGCGGCGTTGGCGGCGCACCCGGGCATCGAGCTGGTGCTGCTCGATCTGACGATGCCGGGCACGCATGGCTTTTCGGCGCTGCTGCATGTGCGCGGCGCCTACCCACAGTTGCCGGTGGTGGTTATCTCCTCCAACGACCACCCGCGCATTATCCGCCGCGCCCAGCAGTTTGGCGCCTCGGGCTTTATCTCCAAGGCCGCCGCCGCCGACGCGATCACCGCAGCGATCGAGGCGGTGCTGGAAGGTGACACCGTCTTTCCCTCGATGGCCGCCGAGCTGTCGCAGGAGGATGCCGAGCTGGCCGCCCGCATGGCGCAGCTGACACCGCACCAGTTCAAGACCCTGCTGTACCTCGCCGATGGCCTGCTCAACAAGCAGATTGCGCAGGAGATGGGCGTGACCGAGCACACGGTGAAGGTGCATGTGACTGCGATCCTGAAAAAGCTCGGCTGCCACAGCCGCACCCAGGTCGCCGTGCTGGTGCGCAACCTGGAGGCCGATGGCGGCTTGCCCACCGACGACTCAGCGCTGCCTTAGCAGCAGCTGGCCGACCAGCGCACGCAGCGCCGCCGGCCGCGCGGGCTGCGTCAGCACCCCCCAACCCAGCACACTGGCCTGCTGGCTGGCGGCATCCTGCTGGCCCGCATCGGTGCTGAGCCAGACAACGCCCGGCGCCTTGTGCCCGCAGGCCTGCAAGGCACGGACTGCTGCTGGCGTGGCATGCGCCGCATCCACCACCAGCAAAGCCGGCCATGCGTTTTGGCTGCGTTGGGCCTGTGCCAAGGCCGCCTCGGCATCGGCCTGCGGTACCACCTGGCAGCCCCAGCGCTGCAGCAGCGGGGCGGCGCCGGCGATGGCGGCCGGGCCAATGCACCAGGCGCTGGCGCCTTGCAGCGGTGCGGCGTTGGCGACCGCAGGTGCTGCCTCCATGGGCTCGCGCGCGGGCTCCGGGGCCAAGGCGGTTTGGCTCAATGGCACCTCGACCCAGAAGACCGAACCCCGGCCCAGCGCCGAGCGCAGGCCAATCGGGTGCTGCAACAGGCGCCCCAGGCGCTCGACAATGGCCAGGCCCAGGCCGGCGCCGCGCTCATGCTGGCGGCCAGTCTCCAGCCGGCGGAATTCTTCAAAAATCTCGCGGTGCAGGCTCTCGGGGATGCCCGGGCCCTGGTCATGCACCTCGATGCGCAGATGCTGGCCGACGCGGCGGCAGCCCAGCACAATGCGGCCCTGGCGCGTGTAGCGGATGGCGTTGGAGAGAAAGTTCTGCACGATGCGGCGCAGCAGCGCCTCGTCGCTGTGCACCACCGCGCGGCAGGCCATGACCTGCAGCTGCAGGCCATGGCCCTGGGCCAGCACGCCCAGGCTGCTGCCCAGCTGGGCCAGCATGGGCTGCAGCGCAAAGTCGCGGCGGTTCACCTCGAGCTGGCCCGATTCCATGCGTGCAATATCGAGCAGGCTGTTCAGGATGTCGTCCTGCGAGGCCAGCGCACCTTCGACATCGCTGGCCAGCTGCAAGGCCTTGTCGCCCTGCACATGCTGGCGCAGCAGCGAGGCAAACACGCGCGCAGCGTTCAGCGGCTGCAGCAGGTCATGCACGGCGGCGGCGACAAACTTGGATTTGTAGCGGTTGGCCTGCTCGGCCTCGCGCTTGGCCTGGGCCAGGTCTTCGGTGCGGTCGGCAATGCGCTTTTCCAGCGCATCGGCCAGGGAGCGCAGCTCGCGCGCGGCGTTCTTGTAGCTGGTGATGTCGGCATAGCTGGTCACAAAACCGCCATCGGGCAGGGGGTTGCCGCGGATCTCCAGTACCGTGCCGTCGGCCTTTTCGCTCTCGCGCGCATGGGGCTTGCCGCTGCGCAAAAACTGCATGCGCCGCTCGATGGCCTCGTCGATGTCGCCCGAGCCCAGCAGGCCCCGGCGCGCGTTGTAGCGGTACAGCTCCTCGACCGGCATACCCACTTTCAACAAGCCCGCCGGCAGCCGGAACAGCTCCATGTAGCGCGAGTTCCAGGCGACCAGGTTCAGCGCGGCATCGATCACCACCACGCCCTGGGGCAGGTGTTCCAGGCTCTGGCTGTGGCCGGCATCGGCCTGGTGGGCGGCGGCCACGATGCCATCTTGCGCAGTGCGCAGCTCCTGCGCGTGTTGCTTCAAGAGGGCCTCGAGCTCTTCGCGGCTGCGCTGGCGCAAGGCCGACAGGCGCTGGCGCTGGCGCGCATAGAGCAGCAGCAGCGACAGCGCCAGCCAGCTGCCGCCCGCCGCGCCAGCGGCCCACCAGGCCGACGCCACGCTGTTGTCCACATCATGCAGGATATGCAGCTGCCAGCCGGTTTCGGGCAAGGTCACGGTTTGCCAGAGCTTGCGGCCCACGCCCGGGTCCTGCCACTGCACCAGCGCGCCGCCTTCGTCCAGCGGCTGCTCCTGCGCATAGCGCATGGGCTTGAGCGGCTGGCTGCGGTACTGCTGGGTGCGGTCCATCTCCTGCTGCGCACGGGCATCGATGGGCTTGAGCTTGCGGTAGCGCCAGTCCTCGTTGCTGGCCAGAAACACGACGCCATTGGCATCGCTGGCCAGCACGATGTCGGGGTTCTGGATCCATTCGCGCTCGAGCTCCAGCAGCACGATCTTGATCGCGATCAGGCCCAGCACCCGGTGCTGGCCACCGGCATCGCTGCTGATGGCGCGCGAGAGGAAATAACCGGCCTCGCCGGTGGTCATGCCAATGCCGTAGAAGCTGCCCTTGTCCTGGGCCAGCGCCAGTTGCACATAGGGGCGAAAGCTGTAGTCCTCGCCCACATTGCTCGAAGGGCTGCGCCAGTTGCTGGCGGCCAGCGCCACGCCCTGGGCATCGATCAAGGTGAGGGTGGAGGCCAGGCTCGCGCCGTTGGCCTGCTCCAGCTTGCGGTTGAGGCGCAGCACCTGCTCGGGGCTTTGCGGGTGGGTCAGCGCCTCGCGCAGCTCGGCGTCGAGCGCCAGCACATCGGGCAGCACCCGGTAGCGGTCCAGGCGCTGGCTGAGCGCCTGCGCATACAGGACGAGCTGGCGGTGGGCCTGCAGGTTTTCCTCGGCCAGGCTGTGCTGCAGCATCCAGTGCCAGGCGCCTGCAGCGGCAGCCACCGTGCTCAGCAGCACGGCGCAGAAGGTCCACAGGGATCGCAGGGAGCGGCGGGGAATGATCGGAAACATGTAACGGAGGCCTAGGTATTTTCCCGAAGTATGGGTTTTCCGTAGCTCTGGGAAGGCGGCGCCTAATACTAATGTCTAATGGGCAATCTGTAAGGGCTGGGATACAAACGCGCCTCAGCGCACCGAGTTGGTGCCGAGCATCTTTGGAGCCCCACCATGCAGATTGATACCACCGCCAGCCAGGCGCCCGTCCAGGCGCCGCCTTTTTACCGGACTTTGTACTTCCAGGTGATTATCGGTATCACCATCGGTGTCTTGTTGGGGCATTTCGAGCCCCAATATGGTGCGGCGATGAAGCCCTTTGGTGATGCGTTCATCAAGCTGATCAAGATGATCATCGCGCCGGTGATCTTTCTGACCATCGTGACCGGCATTGCGAACATGACGCACCTGAGTACCGTGGGCCGCGTGTTTGGCAAGGCCATGGTGTACTTCCTGACCTTCTCGACCCTGGCGCTGATCGTGGGCCTGATCGTGGCCAATGTGATGCAGCCGGGCGCCGGCATGCACATCAATGTGGCCGATCTGGACCAGAAGGAAGTGAGCTCCTATGTGGCCAAGTCGCATGACATGACCCTGACCGGTTTTGTCATGGACATCATCCCCAAGACGCTGATCAGCCCCTTTGTCGGCGACAACATTTTGCAAGTGCTGCTGGTGGCAGTGCTGTTTGGCGTGTCGCTGGCCATGGTCGGTGACAGCGGCAAGCCCGTGCTCAACCTGCTCGAATCGCTGACCAAGCCCGTCTTCAAGTTGGTCAACATCGTGATGAAGCTCGCGCCCATCGGTGCCTTTGGCGCGATGGCTTTCACGATCGGCAAGTTCGGTCTGGGCTCGCTCTTGAACCTGGCCGAGCTGGTCGCGACCTTCTACATCACCTCGCTGCTCTTTGTGCTGGTGATTCTGGGTGCCGTGGCCCGTGCCTGCGGTTTCTCGGTGCTCAAGCTGATCCGCTACCTCAAGGATGAGCTGCTGCTGGTGCTGGGTACCTCGTCGTCCGAATCGGCGCTGCCATCGCTGATGCACAAGATGGAAAAGGCTGGCTGCAGCAAGTCCGTGGTGGGCCTGGTGGTTCCAACTGGCTACTCCTTCAACCTCGACGGCACCAATATCTACATGACCTTGGCGGCGCTGTTCATCGCCCAGGCGACCGACACCCACCTGACCCTGGGACACCAGATTGCGCTGCTGCTGGTGGCGATGCTGAGCTCCAAGGGCGCTGCGGGCGTGACCGGCGCGGGCTTTATCACGCTGGCTGCCACCCTGGCCGTGGTGCCGGAAGTGCCAGTGGCCGGCATGGCGCTGATTCTGGGCGTGGACCGTTTCATGTCCGAGTGCCGTTCGCTGACCAACTTCATCGGCAATGCCGTGGCTACCGTGGTGGTCTCGCGCTGGGAAAACGCGCTGGACTATACCAAGCTCAACGCGGTGCTGAACAACGAAACCGTGCTGGAGAGCGCGCCCGTGCAGGTGCCGGTGGTGGATACCGCCAAGGGCTGATAGCGCCTCGCTCCAAAAGGAATGGCCTGCAGATGCAGGCCATTTTTTTGTCTGAGAAATGCCGCGAACCGGTGGTCAGGGCAGTGGGCGCAGCAGCCCGTACATCGCCCGCAGGCGCAAGGTATCGCGCCCCAGCTTGCGCTGGTTGGGCAGCTTGCCGACCCAGCGCATCTGCTGCACGGTGCGCTCCAGCGCGGCGCGCACCGCAGGATCGGTCTGCGCCAGCCAGCCATGCCAATCGGCACGTGCGGCCTCCAGGGTGCCGGCATTGTCCAGGAACAGCGCGGTGGAATGCGCATAGCACAGCGCATCCTTGACGATGCACAGCGCAGGCGGCAAGGTCGCCAGCGGGTCGTCTTCAAAGTCGATATAGCCAATGACGCCATCGGGGCAGCGCACCATGTTGCGGGCAAAGGCCTGGCTCAGGCAGGTGCCGCTGGCATGCACGCGCTGCAGCGCGGCAAAGCCCTGCTGCCACAGCGCCAGGGTGCTGGCGGGGGCTTGGCGGGCTGCCGCCTCGATTTCGTCGCTGAGCGACGGGGTATTGCCGCCGGGCAGGCCCAGGTGGCGCATCAGAAAGCCCTCGGGCGCATCGGCCAGCACCAGCGGCACGCGCAGGCCGCGCGCATGCAGGTCGCGCAGGCGCCGCACCTCGGTCGCAATGGCGGCTTGCCCGCCGGGGTTGACCACGGGCTGTAGCACCGGCACATCCAGCCAGCGCGAGAGCAGGCCCAAGGTCCGGTAGCGCCAGGCGGCTATTGCCGGGCCGGCTTTTTTGAGCCAGACCGATTCGGCCGGCAGCTCATAGCGCACCACATTGAAGGTCTGGCTGGCCAGGTGCTGCTGCAAAAATGCGGCATAGTCCGGGCGCTCGGCAGATGCGGCGCCGGGCGGGGCGCCAGCGGGGGCAGGGGGCTGTAAGGGGGAAGCGGTATCGGTCATGCGCAAGCGGGGCGCACGCCGCAGCGGCCACTCCAGCAACAGTGAAAACCTTGCATTATCGCTGCGCGCTCAAGAAGCCTCGGCCGCCTGGGGCACCATGTCCTGGTGGTCGGCCGGTGCCGAGGGTTTGACATGGGGCTGCGCCAGCGGCTGGAAACTCTCGGCGCTGGCCAGCGGCCAGTAGGTGCGAAAGACGTCGTGCTGGTGCGCCAGGTCGTCGAGCAGCGCGCCGGGCCGCACCTGCAGCAGCAGGTTGGACAGCAGGCGCACCTCGGTGTCGCTGATGCGGCGCACGATATGGTGGGCATTGAGCTCGCAAGGGTGCTGGAGGCCGGCGGCCTGCACCAGCTCCTGCAGCGCATGCAGGGTGCTCTTGTGGAACTGGGCCACGCGCGTGGCCTTGTCGGGCACGACCAGGGCCTGCTGGCGCACGCCATCTTGCGTGGTGACGCCGGTGGGGCAGTTGCCGGTGTGGCAGGTCTGGGCCTGGATGCAGCCCAGCGCCATCATGAAGCCCCGGCCGGCATTGCACCAGTCGGCGCCCAGCGCCATCATGCGGGTGATGTCAAAGGCAGTGATGACCTTGCCGGCGGCGCCCAGCTTGATGCGGTCGCGCAGGTTCACGCCGATCAGGGTGTTGTGCACCAAGAGCAGGCCTTCTTGCAGCGGCACGCCGACATGGTCGGTGAATTCGACAGGCGCTGCGCCGGTGCCACCTTCAGCACCGTCGACGACGATGAAGTCCGGCGTGATGCCGGTCTTGAGCATGGCCTTGACGATGGCAAACCACTCCCAGGGGTGGCCCAGGCAGAACTTGAAGCCGGTGGGCTTGCCGCCCGAGAGCGTGCGCAGGCGGGCGATGAAGTGCATCATCTCCTCGGGCGTGGAGAAGGCGCTGTGCCGGGCCGGCGAGATGCAGTCGATGCCCACCGGAATGCCGCGCGCCGCGGCAATCTCGGGCGTGACCTTGGCGCCGGGCAGCACACCGCCATGGCCGGGCTTGGCGCCCTGGCTGAGCTTGAGCTCGATCATCTTGACCTGGGGCTGGGTGGCGTTGGCGATATAGCGCTCTTCACTGAAGCTGCCGTCGTCATTGCGGCAGCCAAAGTAACCCGAGGCCACCTCCCAGATCAGGTCGCCGCCGTGCACGCGGTGGTGCTGGCTGATCGAGCCTTCGCCGGTGTCATGGGCAAAGCCGCCAATCTGCGCGCCCTTGTTCAGCGCCAGGATGGCATTGGCCGACAGCGCGCCAAAGCTCATCGCCGAGATGTTGAAAACGCTGGCATGGTAGGGCTGGGTGCAGGGCGCCACCGACTGCGACGGCGCATCGGGCGAGCCGCCGATCCAGACACGGAAATCATGGCCGTCCAGCCGCGTGGGCGCCATCGAGTGGTTGACCCATTCATAGCCGCGTGCGCCCACATCCATCAAGGTGCCAAAAGGGCGGTTGTCCGGATCGCCCTTGGCGCGCTGGTAGACCAGCGAGCGCTGGGCGCGCGAGAAGGGCAGGGCCTCGGTGTCGCTTTCGATGAAGTACTGGCGCATCTCCGGGCGGATGAACTCCAGGAAAAAGCGCATATGACCGATGACCGGGTAGTTGCGCAAAATAGCGTGGCGCGTCTGGCGCCGGTCGCGCAGGCCCAGCAGCGTGAGCGCGGCGCCGGCCAGCACGGCCAGCCACCACCAGGCGCTGGCCTGCAGCACCAGCGCGATGATGCCGGCGACCAGCAGGAGCATGCACAGCACCATCACGGTGTAGCGGACGGGAAAAATCTTGTTGAGCTGGTTCATGGGGGTGTCTGTGCAGGTCAGACGGCCCAAAAGCGCGCGCAAATCCCGGGCTGCAGCACAGGCGCCTGGCTGGCGCTACACTGCAGGCCCTGCCTGGCGCAGCGGCCGTCTGCCATTGCAATGTTGTTACAAAACCAGACCCATCATAGGGGGCGCTGGTGGCATTGCAAGCGTGCAGGGGTTTGTGCTGTGCGGCCCCCTATTGAGAGAGCACCGATGACCCAGCCCCAGATCCCCGATGGATTGAATGACGACCAGCTGACCGAGATCGACCAGATCCTGGAAGACATGCGCACGCGCGCCGAAGAAATTCCGCAGTGGGAATTTGCCGACGGCGCACTCACCGCGCTGGTCTGCACGCGCCGCGCGGTGCCGGTCGAGGAGTTTCTGCCGATGCTGGTGGGCGATGGCGAGCTGCTGGAGCGCGATGCGGACGGCAAGCTGCCGCTGCTGCCGGCCTTCAAGGACCGCGCCCAGCAGGACCGCTTTCTGGAACTGTGGCAGATCCGCTGGAACGAAGTGACGGGCCAGCTTGACGCCGATGTCAAGAGCCTCGAAGACGATGACACCTTCCAGCCCGATGCGATGGACATGCGCGGCGCCATTGCCAGCCTGCCCGAGGAAGAGCGCCAGGAGCTGGACGGCCAGGAGATCCCCTCGTTTGGCCAGGTCTGGGCGCTGGGCTTCATGTTTGTCGTGGAAAACTGGGCCGATGAGTGGATCGCACCGCGCGACAAGGAAGCGGCCCGCTGGCTGAACGACGCGCTCGAATCGGTGGTGGCCCTGACCGAGGATGACACCGGCACTCCCACCGTCTGCATGTACGACGAAAACGGCCCGGCCAGCACCAGCCAGGAGCGCGTGGAGACCTTTGGTGAGGCGATCTGGGCGGTGTATGACCTGCGCCAGATCTGGAAGAGCATGGGCCCGCGCCAGGCCACCATCGTCAAGGGCGAGGTGCCCGGCCGCAATGACCCCTGCTCCTGCGGCAGCGGCAAGAAGTTCAAGAAATGTTGCGGCGCCTGATAGCAGGCGTTCACCATCCGCTCTGAGAACAGCCGCTTTTGCGGCTGTTTTGCTGTGCGGGCCCAGATTGGCATGGCCGCGAGCGGGCAGTGGCTCTAGAATGGCTTGGTTTTCATCCTCTTTTGGCCAAGGATCCCCGATGAACCTCATGAACATCATCACCAAGCAACTGATCGAGATCATCGAGTGGACCGATGACTCGCGCGATACCTTGTCGTACCGCTGGCCCGATGAGGACAAGGAAATCAAGAACGGCGCCCAGCTGATCGTGCGCGAATCGCAGCAGGTGCAGTTTGTCTCCGAAGGCCAGTTCGCCGACCTGTTCGGCCCCGGCCGCCACCAGTTGACGACGCAGAATATCCCGATTCTGTCGACCCTGCGCGGCTGGAAGTACGGCTTCAATTCGCCCTTCAAGTGCGATGTCTACTACGTCAATACGCGCCTCTTCACCGGCAACAAATGGGGTACCTCCAACCCGGTGATGATGCGCGACAAGGACTTCGGTGTTGTGCGCCTGCGCGCCTTCGGCACCTATGACTTCCGCATTGTCCAGCCAGCCAAGTTCCTCAAGGAGGTGGCGGGCACGGACCAGAATTTCCGCCTCGACGAGTTTGCCGACACGATGCGCTCGCGCATTGTCAGCATCTTCAGCGAAGCGCTGGCCCGCGCCCAGGTGCCCGTGCTCGATGTGGCCCAGCGCTACACCGAGATGGGTGATGCGCTGCTGCAGCTGATCAACCCGGCCGTCACCGAGAAATACGGCCTGGAGATCACCAGCTTCCTGCTGGAAAACGTCTCGGTGCCGCCCGAAGTCGAAGAGGCGATCGACAAGCGCTCGTCGATGAGCGCGATCGGCAACTTGAACGACTATGTGAAGTACCAGATGGGCCAGGCGATGGCCAACGGCGGCGAAGGCGCAGCGGCGGCCACCATCCCCGCGACCATGGCGATGGGCTTTGGCATGGCGCAGGAGATGATGAAGGGCATGCAGCAGCCTTCGGGCGCTGCTGCAGCCGACCCCTTCTCGCCCGCTGCAGCCCAGGCTGCGCAAGCGGCGCCCGCTGCGGCTGCGGCCGCCGGCGCCGGCCTGCAGGTGCTGACGCCCGAGCAGGCGGCCCAGGCGCTGGGCGTGACGGTGCAGGATGTGCTGACTGAGCTGGAGTCGGGCGCGCTCAAGGGCCGCAAGATTGGCAGCGCCTGGCGCATCTCGCAGGAATCGCTGAACGAATTCCTGCGCGGATAAATCTGCACTCACCGCGCATGTACCCCTGCTTTGCCGGTGCATGTGCGTTGGCGTGCCCCCGTTTTGAGAGCCCGTGGCGCAGACCTGCTGTGCGCCAACGCTGAGTTTGACCGTGAATTCACCCACTCCCGCCACCGACCCCTTTGCGCCGCCACCGACCTCGATGGTGGCCAGGCATGTCTGCCCCGAATGCGGCGGCAATCTGGAATGGAATGCCAAGGCGCAGTCGCTCAAGTGCCCCTACTGCGGCACGGTGGTGCCCTGGACCGAGGAGCAACAGCAACAGCTGGGCGGTGACATCGTCGAGCAGGACCTGGCCGCCGCGCTGGCCAACCCCGCCAGCGGACGCGGCTGGGGCGAGGCGCGGCGCGAGTACCAGTGCCAGAACTGCCGCGCGATTTCGGTCTTTGTTGACGGGCGGGTCGCGTCGCGCTGCGATTTTTGTGGCTCCCCTGCGATTCAGGCACATGAAGAGCGCAACGATGCGATCACGCCGCAAAGCCTGCTGCCGTTCAAGGTGAGCGATGGCCAGGTGCGCGACCTGATCCGCAAATGGTATGGCAGCCGCTGGTTTGCACCCAACAAGTTCAAGAACGCGGCGCTGACCGATACGCTCAAAGGTATCTACCTGCCGTACTGGACCTTTGACGCCCATGTGCAGGCCCAGTGGCGGGCGGACGCCGGCTTTTACTACTACACCACCGAGCAGTACCGCGACGCCAATGGCAACATCAGCACGCGCCAGGTACGCCATGTGCGCTGGGAGCCGGCCTCGGGCAGCCTGCAGCATTTCTTTGACGATGAACTGGTCGCGGGCACGGTCGGGGTGCACCAGGGGCTGCTGCAGAAGGTCGAGCCTTTTCCAACGCGGACGGACCTCAAACCCTATTCGCCCGAGTTTGTGCGCGGCTGGACCGTGGAGCGCTACCAGGTCGACCTGAACCGGGCTGCGACGATCAACGAAGGGGATATGGACCAGCAGGTAGAGACCCTGTGCGCGCGCCAGATACCGGGCGATACCTACCGCAACCTGCAGGTGCGGCGCCAGTACCAGGGGCGCAGCTTCAAGCATGTGCTGGTGCCTGTCTGGCTGGTGGGCTACACCTATGGCAGCAAGAGCTACCAGATTCTTGCCAACGGCTACACCGGCCAGTTGGCCGGTGAGCAACCCTATAGCTGGGTAAAAATCCTGTTCACCGCACTGGCGGTGTTGTTGGTGCTGGTGCTGCTGATGGCAGCGGGCCGATAGCCGGGAATACCTGAGGGGCCGATAAGGCCCCCGGGTTCAAGGCTTAACGACGGCGGCGGTTGCCATCCATGTTGTCGCCGACCTGGTTACCAAAATAGGCGCCGGCAGCAGCACCGCCAATGGTACCCAAGGTCGAGCCGAACACGGCATCACCCAACACACCACCGGCAACAGCGCCTACGCCGGTGCCGATCTGGGCATTGGTGGGATTGCTGGAGCAAGCGGTCAGGCCGCTCAGGGCCAGAACGATGGAAGCGGTAGTGATTGCAAGTCGTTTCATCAGGGTTCTCCTCTTGGTCTCATCGGCTGTCAGTCAGAAGAGTGCTGCAAACCGGGTTGCCATGGTTGAAGTGTGGCGCAGCGCACGCGCTTGCCACATCGGCCAAGGCTAAGTTCGGATGTGGGACAGCGCTTACTGCGCAGGCGCGGCCTGCACCAGCTCCAGCAGGCGGCGCAGCGCATGCCGCACGGTGGCCTGGCGCACTGCGTGGCGGTCGCCGTCAAAGCGCTGCACTTCGCTGTGCAGTTGCCCGGCCACCTGCCAGCCAAACCAAACGGTGCCAACGGGCTTGCTCGCGCTGCCGCCATCGGGCCCGGCCACGCCGGTCACCGCCACGCTGACCTGTGCCTGGGACTGCGCGATCGCACCTTCGGCCATCGCGCGGGCGACGGGCTCGCTGACGGCGCCGTGGGCGGCGATCAGCGCAGCGGGCACATCCAGCATCGCGGATTTGGCCCGGTTGGAGTAGGTGACAAAGCCGCAATCGAGCCACTGGCTGGAGCCGGGCCGCTCGGTGCAAGCGCCTGCGATCAGGCCGCCGGTGCAGCTTTCGGCCGTGGCCATCATCCAGCCTCGTTGGCTCAGGTGCTGGGCCAGCTGGGCCACGGTTTCCGGCAGGGGCAGCCCATCTTTGGTCAGCAAGGCGGCGGTGGCGTTCATAGCAGATGTCTCCCGATGGCGATGACAAGCAAGGTGCAGAAAGCGGCGACCAGATCGTCCCAGATGATGCCCCAACCGCCGCCCCAGCCAAAGCCCTTGAAGCAGCGATCCGCCCAGCGCACCGGCTGGGGTTTGACGGCGTCGAAAAAGCGGAACAGCACAAAGGCCGTCAGCTGGCCCCAGAAGCCCGTGGGCATGACCAGCCACAAAATGAGCCAGAAGGCGATGATCTCATCCCAGACAATGGCGCCGGGATCCGCCACCCCCAGGTTGCGCGCGGTGGCCGTGCAGGCCCACCAGCCGAGCACGAGCGATGCGCCAATCACCCAGCCAATCGCCGCAGGCGTCAGCCACAGCTGCAGCACCAGGTAGGCGACCCAGGCCCACAAGGTGCCCACCGTTCCCGGTGCCACCGGGCTCAGTCCCGAGCCAAAGCCCAGCGCCATCCAGTGCAAAGGGTTGCGCAGCATGAAGGTCCAGTTGGCGCGGCGGGGCGCCGATGCGTTGGCTGCGGCGCCGGGCGCAGAAGGTGGAAAGGGCGAGTCGCTCATGCCCGCCATCATAAGCCTGCGGCAAGGTGCTGTGCAGCGCCAAACGGCGCCAGCCCACCAAGCCGTCAGGCCTTGAAGTGGTCAAACGAGGCCCAGCGCTGCGCGATGGGCTGGCCCTGCGCATCGCGCACGCGCAGGCCCGGTGTAGCGGTGATGCGGCCAATGCGCTGCACCGGCGTCTGCGCGGCCAGGCTGGCCTGCTGCACGGCATCGCGCCGGTCTGCGGCGGCGGTAAAGCACAGCTCGTAGTCGTCGCCGCCCGCCAGGCAGCATTGCAGTTGCAGATCGATGGGCAGGTTGAGCGCAGCGCCCGGGGCACCTGCGGTCGCTGCCATGCACGCCAGTACCTGGTCCGCCTGCAGCTCGGCACCCACGCCACTGGCTTGCAGGATATGGCCCAGGTCGCCGGCCAGGCCATCGCTCAGATCGAGCGCACTGCTGGCAATGCCGCGCAGCGCCATGCCCAGGGCGACACGCGGGCTGGGGCTTTCGAGCCGCTGGCGGGCAGCGGCCAAGGCTGCAGGCGGCAACTGCACCTGGCCAAGCAAGGCCTCCAGCGCCAAGCGGGCATCGCCCAGGTGGCCGCTGACGTAGATGTCATCGCCGGGCTGGGCGCCGCTGCGCAGCAGCGCCTGGCCGGCCGGCACCTCGCCCAACACGGTGATGCAGATATTGAGTGGGCCCTGGGTGGTGTCACCGCCCACCAGCTCGCAGCCATGGGCATCGGCCAAGGCGAACATGCCCTCCGAGAAGCCTTGCAGCCAGGGCGCATCGACCGATGGCAGGGCCAGCGCCAGGGTAAAGGCCAGCGGCTGGGCGCCCGTGGCGGCCAGGTCGCTGAGGTTGACGGCCAGCGCCTTGTGGCCCAGCGTGCGCGGGTCCACATCGGCAAAGAAGTGGCGGCCTTGCACCAGCATATCGCTGGAGATGGCCAGCTGCATGCCGGGCTTGGGTGCGAGCAGGGCGCAGTCGTCACCGACGCCAAGCACGGCCCGCTGCACCGGCCGATGGAAGTACTGCGCAATCAGTTCGAACTCACCCTGTGCCATATCAGCGGCCTCCCGGGCTAGCGTTGCGGTTCAGGCGCAGCGGTAGCAAAAAGCTCAGTGGCCGCGTCAGCACCCGCTTGATGAGCGCCTTGTAGATGTGCGAGCGCTCGACATTGCTGACGTTTTGCGCGCGCAGGGCCAGGCGGAACGCCAGGTAGAAGCTCACCAGAATGTTGAAGCCGCCCAGCAAGGGCAGGGCCACCACGCAGAGCCAGAAGCCGTGGAAGTGCAGCACTTCAAAACCCATGCTGGTCGCGGCTGCGGCGATCTGGCCGGCAGCGAGGGTCACGTGGCGGATATCGATGGGCAGGCCAAAGAACTGTGCCACCACCGGGATCAGCCCCAGCATGAAACCCAGCGAAATATTCGAGGCAAAGCCGGAGATATGGCGGCGCATGAAGCCCGCCCAGCGCGCAGCGCGCGCCTTGCCCAAAAAGCCGGTGATGCGCGGGTTGTAGCGGATGGCCGAATCCATATGGTGCAGCACAAACCAGTTTTCGGTCCAGCCGGCGATGATGCTCGAGGAGAACAGCAGCACCCCGGTGAACGCGGCATAGAACACCGAGGGGCCCAGCAGGGTCAATGACTTCAGCGTCTGCTCGGCCTCGTGCTGGTCGATAAAGGGCGCGCCAGTGGCTCGCGCCCAGCCCCAGGTGAGCAGCAGCACCATCGGGAAGACAGTGAACACATTGCCCAGCACGGCGGCCACCTGGGAGCGCACCAGGTAGCTGACCTCGTCGACAAAGGAGGCCATGCCCGCCTCGGTATCGCCCGATTCCTTGAGCTTGGCGGCCATCGCCGGGGCCGTCATCGCTGGTTGCTTGGTGGCGACGGTGAAATGCAGCAGCTGGATCAGCACAAAGCTGATCGCGTAGTTGATGCCGGCAATGAAGCCGCCCCAGAACGCGGAGATGGCCACCGCATGCAGTGCGAACTTGATCAAGGTGGTGAAGGCCATCACCAGGCCGCCACCGGCCGCCTTGCGCGCCATCTGCGCGTACTCGCGCTTGTCGCGCGTGATGTAATGCTCACCGGTCTCGGCGCTGCGCTCGGCCACCTTGGAGGCCAGCAGCGACGAGTTGGACGAGATCAGCGCGCGGATGCTCTGGCGCTCCAGGCCCACGGCCACCAGGTGGGCCAGCAGCTTGGCGGTGATGACCTTGGGGTTGGCCGACAGCAGGCAGTCGAGCAGCTCGCGCACGCGCAAGATGCGCATGCGCAGCTGGCGCAGCCGGAAGACGACCCCGACCGAGACGCCATTGTCTTCAAAGTGTTCGTAGATCGAGGCTACGGCGGTGCGGCATTCGTCCAGGCTGCGGCGTACATTCTCTTCGGCCTCCAGCACTTCGGCGGCCTTGGGGCTGGGGTGCAGCATCGCGCGGCGCAGCTCTTCGACGCCGCTGATCAGGCTGTAGAAAGGCTGGGTGTTTTTGGCGCTGCCGCTCATGCGCAGGCGCAGCTCAGGCGCAAAGCCGGCCGCCAGAATCTGGCCGGCGCAATAGGTGATCGCGTTGAGCACCAGATGCTGCCAGGGCGAGAGGCGGTTGCCGTAGTGCTCCAGCCCGGCAATGCTGCCGGCATCGACATCGCTTTGCGCAATCTGCGTGGGGACGACCATCACCTCCAGTGACACAAAGCCGGGCGACAGCAGCTGGGCAATGCGCTCGAGCAAGGGCTTGTCCATGGCCTTGAGCCACTGGGCATCAAAAGGCGTGTGCAAGACCATCGAAAACAGCACGGTGGCGTCGATCGTCTCGGGCGTAGAGGGCAGCAGCTTCCAGCGCAGGCGCTCGGCCATCTCGTTGAAGAAGGCGGTGCGGGGCGCAAAGCCAAAATCGGCCAGCAGCGCGGTGAGGTCCACCGTCTGCAGTTGCACGGCCCACCAGCGCTGCACTTTGTCCCGCAGCGCGACATCGCCCTCAATGGCGTCCAGCAGTTGGCTGACGCGGGCCACGGCCGCGTCGACCGAGTTTTGCTGGCCGCGAATCCAGGCGGCGATCTCGATGATCCAAAGGTTGCGCTCGGCCAGCGGTGCATCGGGGTCGAGCGCTGCGAGCAACTGCGCCAGCGGATCAGGTTTCTTCTTGCGGAACATCAATGCAGCACTCGTCCTTGCGCCAGGTCGTCGTCTTGGGCGGGGTACTGGGTGGCGTCGAGCGTGAAGCGCGGAATCGGGCAGTCAAAGGTCTGGGCCTCATCGCTGATGCACAGGTAGCTGCCTTCCATACTGCCTTGCGGCGTGGCCAGGCGGCACTGGCTCTGGTACTCGAAGGATTCTCCAGGCGCGAGCAGCGGCTGGTGGCCCACCACGCCCAGGCCTTTGACTTCCTGGACCAGACCGGTGGCGTCCTTGATGATCCAGTGCCGCGCGATCAGCTGCGCGGGAACCTCACCACTGTTGCGAATGATGATGCTATAGACAAAGTGGAATACGCCGGCCTCGGGCAGGGACTGCTCGGGCAGGTACTGTGGTGTCACCGACACCTCAAACTGGAACTTTGGCATGTGAAACTGGATTGAAGTCAGGTAGAAATACTAACTGCGACAATAGAGGGATGAGCTCCACCTACCGAATTGCCCCCTCAATCCTGTCCGCAGACTTTGCCCGCCTGGGCGAGGAAGTGCGCAACGTACTGGCCGCCGGCGCGGACTGGATACATTTTGACGTCATGGACAACCATTATGTGCCCAATCTGACCTTTGGGCCGATGGTTTGCGCAGCCTTGAAGCCCCATGCGATCAAGCCCGACGGTACGCCGGCACCCATCGATGTGCACCTGATGGTGCAGCCGGTGGACGAGCTGGCCGCCGCCTTTGCCCAGGCAGGCGCCGACTATATCAGCTTCCACCCCGATGCTTCGGCCCATGTACACCGCAGCATCCAGGCCATCAAGGCGCAGGGCTGCAAGGCCGGTCTGGTGTTCAATCCGGCGATGCCGCTCGACGTGCTGGACTGGGTGATCGAGGACATCGACCTGGTCTTGCTGATGAGCGTCAACCCCGGTTTTGGCGGCCAAAGCTTCATCGACTCGACCCTGCGCAAGATCGAAGCGACGCGCAAGCGCATCGACGCCAGCGGCAAGGACATCCGCCTGGAGGTCGACGGCGGCATTAAGGAAACCAATATCCGCCGCGTGGCGGATGCGGGTGCGGACACCTTTGTGGCGGGTAGCGCGATTTTTGGCAAGCCTGAGTACAAGGGGGTGATTGAGCAGATGCGGGGGGCGTTGGGGTGATGGTTTTGCCCTGAGGATGGGCGGTAAAAAAAGGCTCCGGCAATGGGTTGCAGGAGCCTTTTTGCATTGGTTGACGGATGCTCGATTTATTTGCTCCAGCAGCTACTGTCGTAGCCGGAGGCACCTTCCGTTTTTCCGTTGGCTCCCTGCAGACCAGTATTGGTCAGCGTGTAGTTGCCACACTTGTCATGTTCCTGGGCATTTTGGGCCGTGGCTGTCAGCGTAAAGGTTGCGCCATCGGAGTCCAGGCTGATCGCATAGCGGCCGGAGGCCATGGAGGTCATGCTACTAGGAAGACTCGTTGGGTAGGTACCGTTGGCAGTAGCCGCACGCTCCATCCACTGCGCCGCCTGCAGCAGGGTGGCACGCGCGTCGGCGCGGTGACCACGACGGATGTACTCGTTATAACTGGGCAGCGCGATCGCCGTCAGGATGCCCACCACGGCGACCACGATCATCAACTCGATCAGTGTGAAGCCGCGTAGCTTCGTCACGGTTCTTGGATTCATTGCTGTTCCTTCTTACTGCAGCTGGCGCCAGCTGGGGCGCAAAGTTTGTTCAGGCATGCGCAGCAGTGCCTCCATATTGTTGATGCAGCGGTCGCCGGTACAGGTGCTGATATCGAGCATCTGCGTCTCCGATGCGGCGACCTGCGAGTGCGAGCCTTTGTCAACCTGTGCACGCGAAGCATTGCCGTTTTCCGTCGCGCCGAATGAGGTATTGCTGCCCAGGTTGATCAGCTGGATGCTGGGCTTTTTGCCGTCCATGATATTGAGCATGGTGCGGTACTGGCGTTCGGTATCCACCGACGTGGAGTCGCAGCTTTCGCGGGTGACATCCACATCCAGGCCTTTGGCCGGCACCTGGGTGTAGGCAACCAGGATATTGGTGTTGTCATACAGCTCCAGGTTCTTGAGCGCGCGCTCGCCCACCGCTGGCAGGTCCATGTACCAACCGTTGTAGGTCGTACCCCAGGTGGTCTTGTCGAGCGTGTCCACTTCGTCCACCCGGCCGCCTACGCCTCCAGCAATCGTCAGCTCGGCGATTTCCCGCTTGGCCAGGCCAGCAGTAGCCACCCCCGTTCCCAAAGCGGCAGGTGCAGGGACAGTCAAACATTCTGCAGGTGCAGACGATGTACAAGCCTTGCCGGGGTGTACTTCCAACCATTGGCTGGAACCTTCGGTTTTTCGGACACGGTAGCGTGTATTGTCCAGCACGGAATAAATGCTTTGCACCAGAACATCACTGGGGTCGGTTCGGCTCACATTACGGCCGGTACCAAATGCCACCATCATGCCGCCCACGGGTACAGATTTCTTGGTACCGTCTGTTTGCGTCACTTCCTTGACCCGATCGTTCGCGCGAGCGGTCGGTGCAACAGTGATCGGCTGCACATTGCTGCGCGATGAGGAGCTGAGGGCCGAAGGACCGCGTGCGGTGAACAGCGGCGTACTGCTAAAGGCCACATTCCACTCGCTGGCGACGTCACTGGTGAGGTCAAATTTCCAGAGGTTGCCCTGGTTGTCGCCGGCGTAGGCGATGTCTACCCGTCCATCGCCATTTAGGTCTATCAGGCGCGGAGCGGACAGGCCATTGTCAATGGCATAGCCGGTGCCAGCCGCCTGGCTGGTGACTGGCAGGCGTACCAGTTCCTGGCCCTTGTCCAGGTACTGAATCAGCAGAACGGGGCGTTGGTTGGTGCTGTTGTAGCCATTGCCCATCACCACGGCCCAGCGGCCATTGTTCATCCGCGTGATCTGTGTGGTACGCAGAAAGTCAGTTTCGTCCATCACCGGCTTGGCAGTTATGTGACCGATGTCGTTGTTCTCGCTAGCGGTAGCAATACAGGCGGTGCGCTGAGTGCCCGTCAGCGCGGTGCAATCCAAAGCGTCTGCTACGCCGCGAGTCCGGTCCAGGCGCACCAGGGTGTTGGCATTGGCTGCCGCAAAGCTGGGTGCGCTAGAGGTGCTGCCAGCCGCCGGGTTGGTGACATCCAGCACAAAGTAGCCTTTGCCGCCAGCGCCCATGGTGCCCACCAACAAGGTTCGCCAGTCGGCAATATAGGCTTCGGTGCCAGGAGTGGTTTCCTTGACGCCGCCAAGCTCCACATCGCCCGTCATGGGGGAGCCATCGACATAGTACTGGTGGGTATAGCCGGAGCCAGCTAGGTTCTTAATCGTTGACAAGGCGCCATTGGGGACGTAGGCCAGTTTTTCAGAGCCATCGGTGGCTGAGAAACCATGCAACATGCCGTCATTGCCGCCGACATAGACCATAGGAACGCGATTCTTCTGGGCTTGCACAAAGCTGCTGTAGCCTTGGAGTGCGTAGGTACCGGACGGCGCGCCGGTGTACCAGACGCCGGAGTTGATGATGTCACCTTGGCGGCTCTTGCGCTCGCGGAAGGGCTTTGCGGTGGTGTAGCCGGTGGTGTCCGAGCCTTCCAGCGTGCGATCGCCTCGGATGAAGTTCACAATGCTCTCGCCACTGGTGGAAATAGGGGTGGCACTGGCTAGGCCAATCTTGGCCTTCTGCGCGGTGCTCAGGTAAGTCTGGTCGCTGGCCCACTTGAACTGCACACCACCTTTGTCGCCTGAGGTCGTGCCGGTTTTGGTCACCCACTGGTCACTCCAACCAAGGACCAGTCGATCAGTCACACCGGTGCGGGCATCCAGCAAGTCGGCGGTGGTTTTGTTCTCCCATGCTGGCGTGCTGGTGCCGCTCTTGTTCACGGTTCTGGCTGCGACATAGCCTTTCCAGTTGGAGTCGGGTTGGTAGCCCGCAGTGAAGGTGGCCACATCGTAGCGCGCCGCGTTCGATCCGCTGCTGACCGAGGAGGTCAGGTCGGCATCTGTCTGGGTGTTGATCTGGCCAAAGATCTCGCGGAAGGCCTTCTCCAGATCCTCGCCTTTTTCTACTGCATAGAAGCGGCCCCGCCCATTGATGGCTGAGTGCCACAGGTCCAATGCACGAACATCTTCACCACCACCATTCATGTCGGGCCAGGTCTTGGTGCCATTGACCAGCGCGGGAAAGCTGCCGTCATAGCCAAAAGGCACCATGCTGGATGAAGCGCTGATGTTGTACTTTGCGTCGCTGTAGTTCTGCTTCCATGTGTAGGACAGCGCACTGAAACCGATGGTGTAGGTCACCATATGCGGCCAGGTGGCCGGGTTGTAGCGAGGGTTCCAGTAGCGGTCCAGCGTGCCAGTGGTGGTCCCGCTGGTGAAGGTTTCGGTGGCCGGCGCTTTGCGGTAGTCAGCCGTGGGCTGCATCGTGCCAGTCCAGCCGGTGGTGTGCGGTGGCACGGCCCAGCTATAGAAGGCCCAGTCCGCCAGCGTATTGTCAAATGCATCGCGGTACAGTGCACTCTTGGCGCGGGCGGCGGCCGTGGTGCCACCGTAGACGGTACCATCTGGTAAGGTTAGGTTCGTGGCGTTGTCCGTTTGGCTGGGTTTGGAGGCTCCACTGTTCCAGCGGCCATCCGTCATGATGATGTGGTAGCTGCGGCGGCAGCCCAGATAAGGCGATCCTGTCGTTCCAGGGACCGACGCCCAGGGGCTGTTCGTCGAGAGCGGGCGTCGCATGTAGGCATCAGCCTGCGAGAACATCTTGTGTGAGGGTGTGCCGTTCACGGCGCTGAGGCCGTTGACAAAACTGATCAAGTTGTTGCGGTGGCTGGTATTGAGGACCCGCATCGAGTTGGTGTTCATCGAGGTGCTGTCGACGCTGCCTGCACCTGAGGCATTGCCGTTGTTCCACATGGCCTGCCAAGACATGCGCACCTTGCCGTCTGGCAGCAGTGAGGTATCGCGAAGCACGCCGCCGCTGCCACCATTTCCGATAAGGGCGTACTTAAGCACATTAATACGCCGGGCTGACGATGGCCAAGAACCATCGGCATTTGGCACCTGGGTGTTGCTCGCGCCGCTTTGGTTTTCGCGGTCCAGGCGGTATTGCATACTCCCTGAGTCATCGATCGAGATGATGATGTTGGGGGCCACATAGGGCTCTTTGGTGCCCGGCGGTCCGCTGGCCAGGTCCAGTGCCCAGCTGCCCTGCGGTAGCAAAGCCGCGCAGGCCGCCAAGGCCAGCAGATGTTTGCGGAAATGGGGGGTGTTGTTATGAGCCACAGCGCCTCCTGTCAATACTGCGAATAATGGGTTTTAGCCAGTCCCGGCACTAGGCCTGCATGTGGCTGGTAAAGCGTGAAAGATCCAGCGCCACAGACTCAGTCCTTGAGCCGCTGCCGGGCATAGGTCTGCTGTAAAACGACCTGGGTATTGGGCTTGCGGCCATGTGCAAGGCTGGTGATGCGATAAACCACATTCGGAATCATATTCAGCGCCAAAAAGTTATTGGCCACCATGCTGTTGCCGGCACTGTCTTCGGCCACGATCAGGTTCGAGTTCTTGCTGCTTTCGTCATAGGGCAGCACCTCAATCCAGTACCAGCCGCCGCGGTTGGCAGCACTGCGGTCTGCAAGAATGGGGTTGGCCGGGTTGCTGGCATTGCCCAGCTTCGCTCCGGTGTACTGGCCATAACGCGCACCGACGGGAGCACCGCCGGTGGGGGTGCTGGTCATCTGCGCCAAGGTGACGCCGCGATCGGCATCGCTGTTGTTCCAGAAATCCTGGTTGCCCTGGCGCTTGGTGCACAGGCCGTTGCGGCACTTGTAGGTTTGGCTGTCCAGCGTTGCCAGCAGCTTGCCGACGGAGGGCGCTTCCAGCGGAATCTGGTCTGCGGTGCTCTGACGGCAGACATCGCCAGTGCCGCTGCACACCGATCCGTCAGCATTCTCGTTGCGGATGTCCAGCTCGGCATCCTGCAGCAGCGCTTGTCCGGCCTCGAAGGCACGCTGGTAATCTGCATCATTGCTGACCAACATCTCCCCAAACAAAGAGGTACGAGCCGACCACAGGGCCAGCAGCATCGACAGCATGACAAAGATGATGACGACGAACAGCGCTACGCCGCGTTGCTGGCTGAGTGGTGGGCGTTGGTCGCGAATGAAGAATCTGCCTTGCATGGTTAGGGCTCTTGGTTCGGGTTACAGCACATTGCCGATCAGCCCCTGGCTGCGCAATTGGTAGACGCTGCGAAACACCATGTGCAGGCGTTGGGCGCGATCTGCGCCGATGGCGCTGCCGCTCATATCGGTGGCGTCGGCACTGGCGTAGTCAACCTCGGTGGTGCCGTCGCAGTCGGTATAGCTGGACGTGGAGGGCAGGTTCATGCGCTCGGTGCCATAAAGCACGATGCAGACTTCCACACCGGTGACTTGTCCCCAGTTGGTACCGACTCCAGCTGCATTGACGTACTGGATTTTTGGCGCGCCGCTGGCGATGTCGGTCATACGCAGATAGCGGATTCTGAAGTTGGCGACGTTGCCAATCACCGGCTGGGATAAACCTGACGTTCCCGTGCAGACCAGGTTGTTGGTGTTGAGTGCGAATGCGCTGGAAATACGCATAAAGCTGTTGTTGTCCGCCGTGTCCAGGTCCTGGGGGCCGCCTTGGCAATCCCGGGACAGCGACTGCGTCGCGAGGGATGTGTCGCTGAGTGGGTACACCGGTTCCTTGTAGCGTCGGTAACCGACGGTGAGCGTGGTGTCTGTGCCGTTGATGGTGTCAGTGGCGGGGGAAAAATTCCGGTCCGGTTCTGATGAGATGGCCTTGGTCTCGAAAGCCACCGGTAGCGCATACCGGTCAATGTCGGTGCTAGCATTCTTGGTGGCATTGAGGTTGAGGTAAAGCGAGCCCGACTGCCTCAGTTGTTGTCCAATGACGCGAAAGGCATATCCAGCTTGTTGCTGCAACTGGCTGGCATCGCTGACGGTCCCTGAAGTGCTGCGCGAAACCATCAGCGCGCCGCCTGCGACGGCGACAACCATCAAACCGATGGCGACGCCGACCATCAGCTCAACCAGAGTGATGCCGCTTTGGTGCCTTGGTTGGAGGGAGTGGCCCAGATTCGCTGCAGGCACGCTGTTCAAGCCCTTTGTAATTTTGGTACGCATATCAAATCCCTGGGCAGAAAAAACGGGCAGTGCTGGTGCCCTTGTAGGGGGCGCAGCGGGCACTGACGGGGATGTACTGCAGGTGGCAGGTGTAGCCTTCGCCGCAGCTCACGGCCGCGCCGCTGTCCGCAGCGGCATTGATGGCGGAGCGGTAGTCGCTGTCGGCCCCTTTTCTCTCGTTTTCTCGCCACCGGATCATCACGCCTAACTGACGGCGGTTGGCGGCGACATCTTCGCCTGCGGACGTGAAGAGATTGGCATCGCCCAATGGCAATGCTCTGCTGACAAATGCTTTCCACTGAGAAACATCGTAGACGGCGAGTTCCGCCCCCGTGCAAACAACGGTGCTGCAAATTTTGCTGGGGCTGGGTGTATCGTCCCAATCGCTGAGATAGCTGCTCATATTGGCCATCGCATTGGGATTGACCTTCATGCGCTCACTCAGGTCTTCGATGAGCCTGATCGCCTGCTCTCGGCGCACGCTGGTTTGCGTGTCGCTGAGGGTGCGCAACTGCACGCCCACGATGCCCAAGATGCCGAGGGCGGCGACCACCAGGGCGATCAGTGACTCCAGCAAGCTGATGCCGCGCTGGCTGCGCTGCATTGCAGAGATTCTCGTCAATCTGCGCATAGGACTTCTTTCTGTATCTGGGCTTGTCATGGGAGACCGTGGGCTGCGTATCGATGGGCATTGCATAGTCAAGGACAATCTGCGGCGCCTGAGTTCAGACGTTTGATCAAGCCACCGGGCTGGATACAAAGCGCGGAGGCTGCGGAGTCGCTGCTACTCGATCCTTGCGGCCAAGCCCGAAAGACGAAGGTCTGTGCAGTGTTATTGCTGAAATGTCCCCAGCGGTCGACACTGATCATGGCGTTCATGGTGGTGCCCGCACTGCTGATCTCCACTTCGGTGCGTTTCGGCGCACTGGTTTGCTGCAGTGTGATTTCTGAAGTGCCGCTCTGGGCGCCATCGCGGTTGGTATCGACAAACACCAACCAGCCGCAGCCCCATTGCGCGTCGCTTCCAGCATTGGTGCAGCCATCGCCATCGGCCTTTTTGACAATGACCACATTGCCCGCGCGCCGGATGGCCTCTGAACGGGCGTAGTACAGGGTGGACTGCAGATCTTCTACTGCGCTGCGGACACGCCAGCGTTCGGTTAAGCCCTTAAAGCTGGGCAGAGCCAGCGAAGCGAGAATCGCCACAATGGCGATCACCACCAAAAGCTCGATGGCGGTAAAGCCGGATGTCCGACGCAGCAGTGACCATTGCCCATGTTTCATGAAATGAATCATAGGTAATACTTTGCTAATAAGCGGACACGGGCGACGAGCGGAAGGGCAGAGGCGATGAGCGGCATTGGCCGCAGATGCATGGCCACCGGGAACTGAGGCACTGGATGATCTGCGGCACAATCACCGGCTGGGCCCGAAAGAATCTCTAATGACTGAAGTGAACAAAACCCTGCAGCGCTGCGAAGCCGTCATCGTCGACCTCGACGGCACCATGGTCGACACCATGGGGGACTTTGTGGAGGCGCTCAACCGCATGCTGGCCGATCTGCAGCTGCCGGCGATTGATGTGCAGACCATTGAGCCCATGGTGGGCAAGGGCTCGGAGCATTTGCTGCGGGCGGTGTTGACCCATGTGCTGGCCCAGGTGCACCCACTGGTCGGCCAGCCGGTGCCGGCCACCGAGATCGACAACCGCTATGCGCAGGCCTGGGAGCGCTACCAGCACCACTACCTGACCATCAATGGCCGCTTCTCCCGCGTGTATGACGGGGTGGAGAAGGGGCTGGCGCAATGGCGCGCCAAGGGGCTGAAGATGGCCTGCCTGACCAACAAGCCGCTGTCCTTTGCCGAGCCGCTGCTGCGCGCCAAGGGGCTGCGCGACTATTTTGACCATGTGTTTGGCGGCGATTCCTTTGAGCGCAAGAAGCCCGATCCGCTGCCGCTGCTCAAGACCTGCGAGGCGCTGGGCAGCAAGCCGGCACTGACCTTGATGGTGGGTGACAGCAGCAACGACGCCGAGGCGGCGCACAACGCAGGCTGCCCGGTGGTACTGGTGAGCTATGGCTATAACCATGGCCAGCCGATCCGCCAGGTGGCGGCGACCGGCTATGTCGATGCGCTCAGCGAGCTGCAGGCCTGAGGCGCCGCGCCGCCCAGACCGGTATTGAGAAGAGCAAGACGTGGACGGGCTGCACCTGACCGCCGACCTGTATGACTGCCAGTGCCCTGCGGCCTGGCTGGTCGATG
Source organism: Comamonas sp. 23 (assembly GCF_049601575.1). Taxonomy (NCBI): domain Bacteria; kingdom Pseudomonadati; phylum Pseudomonadota; class Betaproteobacteria; order Burkholderiales; family Comamonadaceae; genus Comamonas; species Comamonas sp. 23. The sequence goes on from NZ_CP187127.1 coordinate 863,022, forward strand.
CGCAGGCGCTCGCTGCGCTGTGCAACCAGGCGGTGGCCGATGCGGGGTTGACGCGCATGCATGACAGCTGGGTGCCGTTTCCCAGCCACAACGGCCAGCCCGGCGGCGTCACTGGCGTGGTGCTGCTGGCCGAGTCGCATGTGGCGATCCACACCTGGCCGGAGCTGGGCCATGTCACGCTCGATGTCTATGTCTGCAATTTCTCCGGCGATAACTCGGCCAAGGCGCAGCAGGTCGTCGATACCTTGGTGGGCGCGTTGCAGCCCACGCGCTGCCAGCACCAGCGGCTGCAGCGAGGCAGTCTGCAGGCCAGCGGCGGGGCAACTGCGGGCTTGCCGCGCTGAAATCCTCCGTTTTCTGGTTAATCCCCGGTTTTCTGGTTTTTACACCGTCGTTTGCGGATTCGTTTGCTACACTAGGCGCCATGTTCATCCATCATGCAGTCATTACAGGTCGTTCCGACCGGGGAGCTTGGCCCTGGCGTAAGCCTGTATCTATGACTGTTTGACTGCCGCTGGGTAACACGCCCCAGCGTGCGCCCGAGGGCTGGTTGCAAGACCAGTCCACCAAAGATGAACTGCAGCGCACGATACGCACACATCCAGCGTGCGCTGCTCAAGCTGGGGATGGTTCTTCGTGATCACCGAACTCGAATTCAAAAGTCTGGCCAACCAAGGCTACAACCGCATTCCTCTCGTCGCAGAAGCGTTTGCGGATCTGGAAACCCCTCTCTCCCTGTACCTCAAGCTCTGCCACACGCATGACGATGGCAAGCACAGCTTTTTGCTCGAATCCGTCGTTGGCGGCGAGCGTTTTGGCCGTTACAGCTTTATCGGCCTGCCCGCCCGCAGCCTGCTGCGCGCCAGCGGCTTTGGCGCCGATGCCCGCACCGAGATCGTGACCGATGGCCAGGTGGTCGAGACCCATGCGGGCAATCCGCTGGATTTCATTGCCGACTACCAAAAGCGCTTCAAGGTCGCGCTGTCGCCCGGCCTGCCGCGCTTTTGCGGCGGCTTGGCCGGCTATTTCGGCTATGACGCGGTGCGCTACATCGAGAAAAAGCTCGAGAACAGCTGCCCGCCCGACAGCCTGGGCACGCCCGACATCCTGCTGCTGCAGTGCGAAGAGGTCGCCGTCATCGACAACCTCTCGGGCAAGCTCTACCTGATCGTCTACGCCAACCCGGCCGAGGCCGAGGCCTATTCCAAGGCCAAAAAGCGCGTGCGCCAGCTCAAGGAGCAGCTGCGCTACTCGGTCAGCGTGCCGCAGATCAAGGCCGGCGACAGCTACCCCTCCGAGCGCAGCTTTGCGAAAGCCGATTACCTCCAGGCCGTGCTCGACGCCAAGGAGATGATTGCCGCGGGCGACTTCATGCAGGTGCAGGTGGGCCAGCGCATCCAGAAGCGCTATACCGAAAACCCGCTGTCGCTGTACCGCGCGCTGCGCTCGCTCAACCCCAGCCCCTATATGTACTACTACCACTTTGGCGATTTCCAGGTGGTGGGGGCCAGCCCCGAGATTCTGGTGCGCCAGGAGCAGGTGGAAGAAGGGCAGAAGATCACCATCCGCCCGCTGGCCGGCACCCGGCCGCGTGCGGCCACGCCAGAGAAAGACAAGGCCACCGAGCAGGAGCTGGTGAACGACCCCAAGGAGCGCGCCGAGCATGTGATGCTGATCGACCTGGCGCGCAACGATATCGGCCGCATTGCCAAGACCGGCTCGGTCAAGGTGACCGAGGCCTTTGCGGTCGAACGCTACAGCCATGTGATGCACATCGTCAGCAATGTCGAGGGCATTTTGAAAGACGGCATGACCAGCATGGATGTGCTCAAGGCCACCTTCCCCGCCGGCACCCTGTCGGGCGCGCCCAAGGTGCATGCGATGGAGGTGATCGACCAGCTCGAACCGGTCAAGCGCGGCATCTATGGCGGCGCCTGCGGTTACCTGAGCTTTGCCGGCGACATGGACCTGGCCATTGCGATCCGCACCGGGGTCATCAAGGACGGCATGCTCTATGTGCAGGCAGCGGCCGGCGTGGTCGCCGACTCGGTGCCCGAGCTGGAGTGGAAAGAGACTGAACACAAGGCACGCGCACTGTTGCGTGCCGCTGAACTCGTTGAGGAAGGACTGGAATGACCCGCGCTATCGACAAAGTACAAGACTGCAACACCATGGCCGATGTGCGCCGCAACGTGAATGCGCTCGACGACATCCTGGTGCCTTTGCTGGTGGAGCGCGGCGGCTACATGACCCAGGCCGCCAAGGTCAAGAACAACCCCGAGCTGGTGCGCGATGAAGAGCGCATCGAAACCATCGTTGCCCGCGTGCGTGAACGCGCAGCACTCGAAGGCGGCCAGCCCGATGTGATCGAGGCCATCTACCGCGCGATGATGGAGGCCTACATCGCCTACGAGCACCGCGAACTCGCCCGCCTGCAGGCGGGCGGCAAACCCCGGGAGTGACGATGAAAAAACTGTTGATGGTCGATAACTACGACAGCTTCACCTACAACATCGTGCAGTACTTCGGTGAGTTGGGGGTCGAGGTCGTCGTGGTGCGCAATGACGAGACCTCGCTCGAGGCCATCGCTGCCCACCAGCCCGATTGGCTGGTCATCTCGCCCGGGCCCTGCTCGCCGGCCGAAGCCGGTATCTCCATCGAGGCGATCCAGCACTTTGCCGGCAAGCTGCCGATTTTGGGCGTGTGCCTGGGCCACCAGGCCATTGGTGCGGCCTTTGGCGGCAAGGTGGTGCGGGCCGTGCAGCAAATGCATGGCAAGACCAGCGTGATCACGACCACGCAAGCGGGCGTGTTTGCCGATCTGCCTGCGCAGTTCACCGTCAACCGTTACCACTCGCTGGTGATCGAGCGCAGCAGCTGCCCCGATTGCCTGGAGGTGACTGCCACCAGTGAAGACGGCGAAATCCAGGGCGTGCGCCACAAGAGCCTGCCGATCCAGGGCGTGCAGTTCCACCCCGAGAGCATCCTCACTGAGCATGGCCACGCGATGCTGAAGAACTTTCTGGAGCAGCGCTGATGATCGAGCTGCACCAGTTGCTGATGTTCATGGCAGCTGGCTGGCTGCTCAACCTCACCCCAGGGCCGGACGTGTTCTACATGCTCAGCCATGCGGCGCGCCAGGGCTGGCGTGCCGGCCTGGTGGCCAGCGCCGGCATCACCGCCGGCTGCATGGTGCATGTGGCGGCCGCTGCGCTGGGCGTTGGTGCTTTGCTGGCGGCATCAGCCACCGCTTTTGGCGTGCTCAAGTGGCTGGGCGCGGCCTATCTGCTGTGGATGGGCGTGCAGATGCTGCGCAGCAAAAGCAATAGCAAGCTGGTGGCACCTGCCGGTACGGAGCCGGGCTTGTCTGAGCCCGATACCAGCCTGGCGCGCATCTTCTGGGGCGGCTTCTGGACCAATGTGCTCAACCCCAAGGTCGCAATCTTCTTTCTGGCCTTTATTCCACAGTTCATCGCCGTTGACTATGCCCACAAGAGTCTGGCCTTTGCCGCGCTGGGCCTGCTTTTCAACCTCAACGCCATACCTGTCAATGTGCTTTGGGTGGGGATGGGCGCTGGCATGGCGCGGCGCGCGGGCTGGCTGCGCCAGCGGCTGCACTGGCTCGACCGCGCGGCGGGCGCCATGTTCATTGGCTTTGGCCTCAAGCTGGCGCTGAGCGACAAGCCCGGCGCCTGACCTTCCCCCAAATACAGCGAGAACCTCCATGTCGATTACCCCCCAAGAAGCGCTGCAGCGCACCATCGAGCACCGCGAAATCTTCCACGACGAGATGCTGCACCTGATGCGCATCATCATGCAGGGCGAACTCTCCCCGGTGATGACCGCCGCCATCCTGACGGGCCTGCGCGTCAAGAAGGAAACCATTGGCGAGATCAGCGCCGCCGCCCAGGTGATGCGCGAGTTCTCCAACAAGGTGCATGTCGCTGATCGCCAGCACCTGGTCGACATCGTCGGCACCGGTGGCGATGGCGCCAATACCTTCAACATCTCGACCTGCTCGGTGTTTGTGATTGCCGCGGCTGGCGGCAAGGTCAGCAAGCATGGCGGGCGCAGTGTCTCCAGCAAATCGGGCAGTGCCGATGCGATGGAAGCGCTGGGCGTCAATATCCAGCTGAGCCCCGAGCAGATCGCCCAGAGCATTGCCGAGGTGGGCATCGGCTTCATGTTTGCGCCCAACCACCACCCGGCGATGAAGAACGTGGCCCCGGTGCGCAAGGAGCTGGGCGTGCGCACCATCTTCAATATCCTGGGCCCCTTGACCAACCCGGCCGGCGCACCCAATATCCTGATGGGCGTCTTCCATGAGGACCTCGTCGGTATCCAGGTGCGTGCGCTGCAGCGCCTGGGCGCCGAGCATGCGCTGGTGGTCTATGGCCGCGATGGCCTCGACGAAATCAGCCTGGGTGCCAGCACGCTGGTGGGCGAGCTCAAGGACGGCGTGGTGCGCGAGTACCAGATCCATCCGGAAGACTTTGGTATCCAGATGGTGGGTACCCGCGCCTTCCGCGTGGACAATGCCGAGCAGTCCAAGGCCATGCTGATGGGTATTTTGCAAGGCGAGCTGGGCCCCGCCCGCGATATCGTCTGCCTCAATGCCGGCGCGGCGCTCTATGCGGCCAATGTGGCCAGTTCGATCGAAGATGGCCTGCAGCGCGCCCGCGCCGCCATCGACAGCGGTGCGGCCCTGCAAAAACTGCAGGACTTGGTGGCGCTGACGCGCCAACTGGCCGCCTGAGCGGGCCGCCCTACACTAGGAAAACTATGTCCGATATTCTCAAAACCATCTGCGACGCCAAGCTTATCGAAGTGGCCGACGCCAAGAAGCGCATCCCCTTCGAGGCCATGCGCCGCGACGCCGAAAGCCGTGTGCTGACCCGTGACTTTGTCGGCGCGCTGCGCGCCAAGATTGCGCAAGGCCAGGCCGCCGTGATCGCCGAGGTGAAAAAGGCCAGCCCCAGCAAGGGCGTGATCCGTGCCGACTTTGACCCCGCCGACATTGCCCAGAGCTATATGGTGGGCGATGGCAAGACCAGCGCCGCCTGCCTGTCGGTGCTGACGGACCGACAGTTCTTCCAGGGCGAGCCTGATTTTCTCAAGCAGGCGCGCGCCAGCACCTTGCTGCCGGTGCTGCGCAAGGATTTCATGGTCGATCCCTACCAGATCTATGAATCGCGCGCGATGGGCGCCGACTGCGTGCTGCTGATCGCCGCCTGCCTGGACGACGCCCAGATGGCCGAGATGGAGCAGATCGCGCGCAGCCTCGACATGGCAGTGCTGGTCGAGGTGCATGACGGCGCCGAGCTGGCGCGTGCGCTCAAGCTCAAGACGCCGCTGATCGGTATCAACAACCGCAACCTGCGCACGTTTGAAGTCAGCATCCAGACCACCCTGGATCTGCAAAAGCAGGTGCCTGCAGACCGCCTGCTGGTGACCGAGTCGGGCATTGCCAGCCCGGACGATGTCAAGACCCTGCGCGATGCCGGCATCCACGCTTTCCTGGTGGGCGAGGCCTTTATGCGCGCTGATGAGCCGGGCGACGCACTGGCCAAGCTGTTCGCCTAAAGCAGCCCACCCACCAGTAGCGGTGCAACGCCGCTACCGGGCTGCGCGTGTTTTGGCCAGCTGGGCCTTAAACCAGCGCTGGCTGTGCGTTTCAGGCTGGCCGGGGCAACGCACCAGATAGGGCTTGCCCGACATGCTGCTTTGGCTGGCCGCACGCGCAATAAAGTCCTCGGCCGTGGGCGCCAATGCTCTTTTTTGCAGGTAGCTGTACTTGCGCTGCAAATGCGCGCTGGCCTCGCTGGCGCTGTACCACTGGCCATTGCGGGCAAATTCACAGCCCGACTGCTGCAGCGCTTTGAACAGCGATTGAATCTCCCGCTCGGTGGTGGTGGTTGTGGTTGCGCTGCTGCCGGTCTGCGCGCCGGCTGCCAAGCTGAGCAACAAACAGGCAGCGGCCAGGGCCTGGGCCCATGGGTTTTGTCGGTGGGGCATAGCTTGTCGTCTAGTTCGGTGGGTCAGCCAGCGCTGGCGCTGTGCTAGTATCAATTGCGAATAATTCCCATTTCTAAATTCCAGGCAATGGGTTTTTTTGTGCGTAGCTCCCCATTCCCACCCGGCTAGCGGCCCCTGCCCAGCAAGGGGCGCGGGCCTGTTTGCCATTGTTTGTCCATGAGTATCCATGATCGCCATGTCCCCCCAGCGCCCAGCGCCTTTGGTCCTCCACCGTCTCGTCTGCGCGGGCTCGCTGCCCATGCAGCGCTGGGGCTGATCGTGCTGGGCGGATGCACCAGCATGCCGGCGCCAGTTCCGCCTGCGCAGCCCCTGGCTGTCGGGCAAACGGTGCAAGGCCAGCTGGCCCCCGGCGCCCCGCAGCGCTGGCAGCTCGATGCCCGGCAGGTGCCCGCCGGCAGCGTGGTGCGTGCGGAGGTGGACGGCAGCGGTGTGCAGCTGGATCTGCAAGATGCGGCAGGCCGGCATCTGCGGCGCCTGCTGCGCAGCGATGGGGTGGGGGAGGGCGTCTCCTGGCAGGCCCAGGCGGGTGAGCAACTGGTGCTGCACTGGAATGCCCAGCCGGCCATCGCCTACGCCAGCGGCGGCGCAGGGGCAGGCCAGCTGCCGGCGCAGGCCACTGCAGGCCATTACCGCATAGAGATCCAGCGCGCCTGGCCCCCGCGCGCTGACCCGTCGGTGGCCTTGCCCAACAAGCCCTTGCAAAGCCCGCGTCTGCAGGCCTTGGCGGGCGATCTGGAGCGCGGTGGCACGAGCGATGCGTTCTGGCAGGAGATGGCCAAGAGCGGCACGCCTTTGGTGGAGCCCTGGAGCGAGAAGGAGCGGCTCGTCACCTTTTTGTGGCGTGGCGCGCAGCACAGCGTGCGCCTGTTTGGCAGCCCCTCGGGCAACCATGAATCGCTGCAGCGCCTGGGCAACTCGGATGTCTGGTGGAGCAGCTTTGTGATGCCCAGCGACGCCCGGCTGAGCTATGGCATGGCGCCCGATGTGCCCAATATCGAAGGCACGGCGATCGAGCAGCGCCGCAGCATTCTGGCCACCTTGCAGCGTGACCCCTTGAACCCGCGCAGCTGGGCTGCTTCGGATGGCGCAGCTGCTGCGGTGGATCGCTACCAGGGCCGCTCGGTGCTGGAGCTGCCCGATGCCCCAGCGCAGCCCTGGTCGCAGCCGGCAAGCACGCCGTTGCCCGGCGATCTGCAGCGCCACTGGCTGCATTCGGCAGCCTTGGGCCATGGCCGTGATGTCTGGATCTACCGCCCTGCTGGCTGGGCCCAGGCCACCCCGGAGCAGCGCGCCTTGCTGGTACTGTTCGATGCCCATGCCTATCTGCGCCAGGTGCCCACGCCGCAGATCACCGAGCGGATGCAGGCGCAGGGCTTGATCCCACCGACGGCGGTGGTGCTGGTGGCCAATGCCAGCAGTGAGCTGCGCAATACCGAGCTGCCGCCCAATCCGGCATTTGCCGATTTCATGGGCTTGCAGCTGATGCCCTGGCTGGCTGAGCAGGGGCTGGACGTGCCAGCGGTTCGCACGGTGATTGCCGGCTCCAGCTATGGCGGTCTGGCGTCGAGCTATATGGCGCTGCGCCACCCGGAGCGCTTTGGCAATGTGCTGAGCCTGTCGGGCTCCTACTGGTGGGCGCCGCAGGCCGAAGCGCCCAATGCGATGGCGCGCTGGTGGGCGGCAGCGCCCCGCAAGGACGTCCGCTTTTACCTGGATGCGGGCCTCTACGAAAGCGCACGCGGCGGCCAAGCTGGCATTCTGGAGACCAGCCGCGAGCTGGGCGATGTGCTGCGGGCCCAGGGCTACCGCGTGACGCAGCGGGAGCACAGCACCGGCCACGACTACGTGCACTGGCAGGGCTCGATCGCCTGCGGTCTGGTGGCGCTGCTCAACCCAGCAGCACTGCCCGCGCAACAAGCAGCCTGCCAAGGGCGATAGTGCAGAGGCGCCCGCGCAGCGTGCACAATGCGGGCATGCAACTGACATCTGAAGCGCTCCATGACCACCAGGTGGCTGCCGGCTGGCAAGCCACGGTGGACCAATTCTTTGCAAGCCCCAAAGGCCAGCAGCTGTCGCAGTACCTGCAGCAGCGCCTGGACGACGGGGCGGTGGTCTTCCCGCCCGAGCCACTGCGCGCCTTGCGCCTGACCCCGCCCGAGAGCGTGCGCGTGGTGATCCTGGGGCAGGACCCCTACCACGGGCGCGGCCAGGCCGAGGGTCTGGCTTTTTCCGTGGCCCCCGGCGTGCGCCTGCCGCCATCGCTGCAGAACATCTTCAAGGAAATGCAGCGCGACCTGGGCGTGCCGTTCCCGCCTTTCCCCGATCCGGGCGGCAGCCTGGTCAAATGGGCCACCCATGGCGTGCTGCTGCTCAACACCTGTTTGACGGTGGAAGAGGGCCAGGCCGCCAGCCACAGCGGCAAGGGCTGGGAGCTGCTCACCGATGCACTGATCCGCCAGGTGGCCGAGGGGGACAAGCCGGTGGTCTTCATGCTTTGGGGCAGCCATGCGCAAAGCAAGCGCGCGCTGATACCGCAGGACCGCGGCCATCTGGTGCTGACCAGCAACCATCCCTCGCCGCTGTCGGCGCTGCGCCCGCCGGTGCCCTTTATCGGCAACGGGCACTTCAGCCAGGCGCAGGCGTTTCGCAAGCAGCTGGGTCTATAGACACATGGCTTAGCTCGGCACGGCCTGCAGCTCTTGCACCAAGAGCCCCAAAAAGGCCTGGGCGGCGGCGGGCAGCTGGCGGCCCGCCAAGGTTTGCACCTCGATATCGCGCAGGTCCAGGCCGGCATCGCTCAAGGGGCGGGCGACCAGGCTGCCCGCTGCCAGCATATGGCGCACTCCCACCTCGCTGGAGACGGTGACGCCCCCGCCATGCAGCGCGAAATTGAGCAAGGTCTTGGCGTGGTTGGTGGTCAGCACCGGGTCCAGCTGCAGGCCCTGGCGGCTGCAGGCCAGGTCGATCATCTGGCGAATGGCCGTCTCGGCCGGCGGCAAGGCCAGCGGATGCCGGGCCAGCTCGGCCAAGGTGAGCGATGCCTGGCGCGCCAGCACATGCCCGGGCGGCAACACGGCCAGCACCGGCGCGCTTTGGCGGTGCACCACGGCAATGTTTTTGAGCGGGGACATGCTGAAGCGCAGACCAATATCGGCCTCGCCGGCGAGCAGCTTGGCCGAGACCTGCAAGGTCGGCACCATGCTCACCTCAAAGCGCAGGCCTGGGTGACGGCGCTGAAAGGCCACGCAAGCCTGGGGCAGCAGCTCATTGGCAAAGGCATCCGAGGTGGCGATGCGCACCAGACCGGCGCGCAGGCTGTCAAGCGCATGGATGGCATCGATGGCCTGCTCGGCATCGAGGCTGATGCGGCGCGCGAGCTCGGCCAGGATCTGACCGGCCGCCGTGGGCTGCATGCCGCGCGCATGGCGCTCGAACAGCGCCGTGCCCAGCTGGGCCTCCAGCCCGCTGATCTGGCGGCTGACGGCCGAGCTGGCCACATGCAGACGCAGCGATGCGGCGCTGACCGAGCCGCACTGCACCACCTCATGGAAGTAGCGAAGGGCAGTGTCTTGCAGATGCGTGGGTGGGCGGTGGGGCATGGTGGTATTGCGCAAAAGAATGGTCTAAGCATAAACCCATTGCCGTATAGGCAAACCTACCTTGCCAAATCGGTGGTGGTGTCTGTTGTCACAGGCTTTTAATATGCAATGCTTCACGCAGGCGCCTTTGCCCCAGCGCGCATGGCACACCCCCCATGGGCGCATAAGAACCGGTTGTTCTGGCCCGCGCCACAAGCGCAGAGTGCTTCGCAGATGTTATGCAACTCGCTCACCACCATGCCAACTACCAATTCTCTTTTCTCTCGCATGCCTGGCCGCCGGCCGATGCTCGCCGGCCTGGTGGCTGGCGCGGCGCTGGCTGTGCTGTCCCCGTTTGCCGCAGCCCAAGGCGGCCCATGGCCTGAGCGCGCGATCCGCGTCATCGTGCCCTTTCCGCCCAGCGGCGCGACCGATCTGGTGGCCCGCGTGGTGGCGCAAAAGGTGTCGCAGGAGCTGGGCCAGTCGCTGGTGATCGACAACCGCCCCGGCGCGGGCGGCACCATCGGCACCGCCGAGGCCGCCAAGGCCAGCGCCGACGGCTACACCCTGCTGTTCACCACCAGCAGCACCCATGCGATCTCGCCGCATCTGATGCCCAAGCTGGCCTACCGCGCGGACAAGGACTTCACCCCGATTGCCCATGTGGCCGATGCCGCCAGCGTGCTGCTGGTGACCAACTCGCTGCCGGTCAAGACCGTGCAGGAGCTGATCAGCTATGCCAAGGCCAACCCCGGCAAGCTGAACTACGCCACCAGCGGCAATGGCACCATCGTGCACCTGAACACCGCTGCCTTTGCAGCCCAGGCGGGCATCACCCTGACCCATGTGCCCTACAAGGGCACGGCCCAGTCGATCAGCGATCTGGCCACCGGCCAGGTGCATCTGCTGTTTGACTCCATCCCCACCGGCATGCCCCATGTGGCCAGCGGCCGCCTGCGTGCGCTGGCGGTGACCAGCGCCGAGCGCACCCAGCTCGCGCCCCAGCTGCCCACGGTGGCCGAATCGGGCCTGCCCGGCTATTCGTCGGTGACCTGGTTTGGCGTCTATGCGCCGGCAGGCCTCAAGCCCGAGCTGACCGCCAAGATCAATGCCGCCTTCAACAAGGCCATGCAAAATCCCGATGTGGTGGCCAGCCTGGCCAAGCTGGGCGCCGATGTGGCCAAGCCTGGTACGCCTGCGCAGTTTGCGGATCTGGTCAAGGCCGACAGCGCCCGCTGGGCCAAGGTGATCCAGGACAACCACATCACGCTCGAATAAGCCTTGCCACCTCAAGACCGGGGCGGCGGTTGCTGCCCCGGCTGCCATCTCGTTTGCATTCAGAAAGACAAGACATGACCACCGTGAAAGACTGGGCCCAGCCCTATGCCTCGCAGCGCTCGCCCATCCTGGGCCGCAATGTGGTGAGCACCTCGCAACCGCTGGCCGCGCAAGCGGGCCTGCGCATGCTGCAAGCGGGCGGCAATGCGGTGGATGCGGCGCTGGCCGCGGCGATGACCTTGACGGTGGTGGAGCCCACGGGTTGCGGCATTGGCAGCGATGCCTTCGCGATTGTCTGGGACGGCCAGGAGCTGCATGGCCTGAACGCATCGGGCCGCGCGCCAGCGGGCTGGACGCCGGAGTACTTTGACAAGCTCGGCGGTATCCCTGAAAAAGGCTGGAATGCGGTCACCGTGCCCGGTGCGGTCTCGGGCTGGGTGGAGCTGTCCAGACGCTTTGGCAAGCTGCCTTTTGCGCAAGTGGCGCAACCGGCGATCGACTATGCGCGCCATGGCTTTGCGGTGTCGCCGACGATTGCCAAGCTCTGGGCGCTGGGCCTGGCCAAGCTGGGCGACCAGCCCGGTTTCAAGGAATGCTTTGCGCCGGGCGGCCAGGCACCGCAGGCGGGCAACTGGTTCCAGAGCGAGGCGCATGCCCGCACCCTGGAAGAGATTGCCGAGACCCTGGGCGAATCCTTTTACCGGGGTGCGCTGGCGCAAAAGATGGCGGCCCACAGCCAGGCCAACGGCGGCGTGATGACAGCCGAGGACCTGGCCGCCCACCGCTGCGACTGGGTGGGCACGGTGGCCCAGCCCTTTGGCGACTCGGTGGTGCATGAGATCCCGCCCAATGGCCAGGGCATTGCCGCGCTGATTGCGCTGGGCCTGCTCGATGCCATTGGCATTGGCGACCAGCCGCTGGACAGCGCGGAGACCGTGCACCTGCAGATCGAGGCAATGAAGCTGGCGCTGGCCGACCTGGCCCAGTACAACGCCGATATCGACCATATGCGCGTCCACCCCCAGCAAGACCTGCTGAACCCGGCCTACCTGGCCGAACGCGCCCAGCTGATCGACCGCAGCAAGGCCAGCGTTGCCCGCTATGGCGCGCCCAAGCCGGGCGGCACCGTCTACCTGACGGCCTGCGACGAGAGCGGCATGATGGTGTCCTTCATCCAGTCCAACTACATGGGTTTTGGCTCGGGTGTGGTCGTGCCGGGCACCGGCATCAGCCTGCAAAACCGGGGGGCGGGCTTTACCACCGAGGCGGGGCACGCCAACCAGGTGGCGCCGGGCAAGCGCCCCTCGCACACCATCATCCCCGCCTTTGCGATGCATGCCGATGGCTCGCCGCAGATGGCCTTTGGCGTGATGGGCGGCCCGATGCAAAGCCAGGGCCATGTGCAGATGGCCGTGCGCGTGCTGCGCTATGGCCAGAACCCGCAAGCCGCTGCAGACGCACCGCGCTGGCGCGTGACCGGTGGCAACCAGGTCTCCGTCGAGCTGGGCTTTGACCCACAGGTGATTGCCGCGCTGCGTGCGCTGGGCCATGAGGTGACCATCGAAGAAGGCCATGGCGTGTTCGCCTTTGGCGGTGCGCAGCTGATTGTGCGTGAAGGCGGGCACTATGCGGCCGGCTCCGATCCGCGCAAGGACGGCCAGGCGGTCGCCTACTGACGCGCAAGCGGAACCAACACACCCAGGGCGCCACCGAACAGGTTTCGGTGGCGCTTTTTTTCGTCTCTATGTGGCTGCGGGCATTAACGTGATTCGCGCACCGACAGCCAGGCGCTGAGCGCGCCGCCCAGCGCAATCGCGACCATGCCCAGCACCGCCCAGTGGTCGGGGATATGGCCGTACAGCAGCCAACCCGAGAACACGGCAAAGGGGATCTGGCTGTAGAGAAAGGGCGATATCGTGGCCGGCTTGGCATGCTCATAGGCCTTGAGCAGCATCAGGTGGCCAATGGTACTGCCCACACCCATGGCCAGCGCCGCCAGCCACAGGGCGGTGGTGGTCGGCATCTGCCAGAACCAGGGCAGGCTGGCGCTGGTCAGCACCAGCGCCAGCAAGCTGGTGTAGATCTGGGTGGTGACGGGGCGCTCTCTGCCGGCCATCTGGCTGCTGACGACCTGGTAGGCGGTGTTGGCTGCCAGCTGCAGCGCCGGCCAGATGAGTGCGCCGCCGCTGAAATTGGCGCTGCCCGGGCGGATGATGACCACCGTGCCCAGAAAGCCCATGGCCACCAGCACCCAGCGCAGCGGGCTGACGGGCTGCTTGAGCCAGAGCGCTGCCACCAGCGTCATCGCCAGCGGCGTCATCGCGACGACGGCCGTGAACTCAGCCAGCGGCAGGTAGCGCAGGCTCATCATTGCGCAGGCATTGCTGCTGCAAAACAGCGCAGCGCGCGCAATCTGAAAGCGCGGGTGCGTGGTGTGGAATACGCTGCGGCCATACTGGTAGACACCCCAGCCGACGGTGAACACCGATTGCAGCATGTAGCGCAGCCACAGCGCCATCAACAGCGGCAGCAGCGCGCCCGCGTATTTGGAGCCGGTATCGAGCAGGCAGAAACAGGCGCAGGCCAGCACCGTGAGCACGATGCCGGTCAAAGCCGAGCCTTCACCAGGGCGGCGCGGGGGCGGGGTGTGGGTTGTTTCGGGCAGGCGGGCGGCGCTGTCCGCGGCAAGGGCAGGGGGGCTTATCAGGCCTTTGCCGGGTGGGGCAGAGGCAGTGGCAGGGGCTGTCGGGGGAGTCACGCGGGCAGGGGCACCATGCGGCGGCCGGTCTCCTGCGGAGTCGAAGGGCTGGCTTGGTGTGGCTCCATTGTAGAAAGCGGATGTCCGCTGGGGGCCCCGGCGTGGCGCTGTGGCTGCAGTTTTTGCGCCCCACTGTCCGATCAGGGACAGTCCGGCGGCTGCTTGATCGTTCCGCGGGTTTGTACCCGCCTTGAACCGAGGGGAACAAAACAGCGTGTTACCATTCAAATGAGAACGATTCGCAAATGTGTCAGTTGTGTAAAGCCTCCGGGCGCAGCAGCTTGGCAGGCATCAGGCGATATCTCCATTCCATCAACCGCTGGGGCTCAGCGTGCGGGCGCAAGAAAAACAGTAGCGATACGGTCTTGGGTCGGGTGCATGCAGGGGCTGCCGGCTTTCCAACCAAAGGATGTTCCATGTCGCGCTCCGCTCGCTCCACCGTCAACCGCCGCCAGTCGCTGCTGCAACTGGGTGCCTTGGTGACCCTGCCCTGGGCGGCAGGCGCCGCACTGGCGCAGCAGACCCTGACGGTGCAGCAAGCGGGCGGCCCGGTGCAGATCCCGGTCAAGCCCAAGACCATCCTGGTGTTTGACCTGGCCGCGCTCGACTGCCTGCGCGCACTGGGCGCCGAGGTCAAGGGCGTACCCGAAGTCGTGAAGTTCCCGCCGGTGCTGGAGCAATACGCCAGCAAGGACTACACCCGCATCGGCAGCCTGTTCGAGCCCAACTACGAGGTGGTCAAGGGCCTCAAGCCCGATGTGATCGTCGCCGGTGGCCGCTCGGCCGCCAAGGTGGCCGAGCTGGCCAAGATTGCGCCGACCTTGGACCTGACGGTGGACAACACCCAGCCGGTGGCCAGCGCTTTCAAGCATTTGAAGATCCTGGGCGAGATGGTCGGCAACGAAGCCCAGGCCCAGACCTTGATGGCCGCGATGCAGGCCGATATCGACAAGCTCAAGGGCCTGACGGCCAACAAGGGCGCCGGCCTGATGGTGATGACCAATGGCGGCAAGCTCAGCGCCTATGGCCCGGGCTCGCGCTTTGGCATGCTGCACGATGTCTATGGCATTCCCGCCGCCAACAAGGACATCAAGGTGGCTGGCCATGGCCAGGCGATCTCGTTCGAGTTCATCCTCAAGACCAACCCGGACTGGCTGTTTGTGCTGGACCGCGATGCCGCCATTGGCCGCGAAGGCGCATCGGCCGCCAAGCTGCTGGACAACCCCCTGGTCAACGCCACCAAGGCGGCCAAGAAAAAGCAGATCGTCTACCTGAACTCGGCCAACTGGTACCTGCTGGGCAATGCCAGCCCCGGCTCGTTGCATGACGATGTGACGCAGCTGATCAACGCGTTCTCCAAGGCCTGATTGGCGTGCTGAGCCAGCCCCCGTTGCGAGCCACAGCATGACGACCTTGACCGACCAAGCGCCACGCGGCGGGCGCAGCCCTGCGCTGCGTGCGCTGGCCTTTGCACTGCCCGCCGTCGCGGCTCTGGCCTTGCTGGCCTTTGTCAGCCTGCTGGTGGGCGTCAGCGATGTGTCGGTGACGACCTTGCTGCGCCTGTTCTCCCACAACGACGATGACCTGGCCACCCAGGTGCTGGTGGCCAGCCGCGTGCCCCGCACGCTGGCACTGCTGCTGGCCGGCAGCGCGATGGCGGTGGCCGGCCTGCTGATGCAGATGCTGGCGCGCAACCACTATGTCGAGCCTACGACCATGGGCACGGCCGAATCGGCCGGTATGGGCATGCTGATCGGCATCCTGTGGTGGCCCGATATGCCGGTGTTCGGCAAGATGGGTCTGGCGGCGGTGTTTGCACTGGCGGGTACGGCCCTGTTCCTGGCGGTGCTCAGCCGCATACGGCTGCGCTCGGCGCTGATCGTGCCGTTGGTGGGCCTCGTGCTGTCGGGCGTGATCGAATCGGCCACCACTTTTATCGCCTACCGCTTTGACCTGATGCAGGCGGCGCGCTCCTGGATGACGGCTGATTTCTCGGCCATCGTGCAGGGCCGCTATGAAATGCTCTGGCTGTCGCTGGGCATCACGGCGCTGGCGATGCTGGCGGCAGACCGCTTCACGGTGGCCGGCATGGGCCAGGACTTCGCCACCAACCTGGGCCTCAACTACAAGCGCCTGGTGGCGCAGGGCGTGCTGGTGGTGGCGGTTGTCACCGCGTCGGTGATCGTCACTGTCGGCATCATTCCCTTTGTCGGCCTGATCGTGCCCAACCTGGTGCGCCTGGTGGTGGGCGACAACGTGCGCAAATCCGTGCTCTGGGTCGCCTGGGCGGGGGCCTTGATGGCGCTGGCCTGCGACCTGATCGGGCGCGTGGTCATCGCCCCGTACGAGATACCGATCGGCACCGTGATGGGGGTGCTGGGCAGTGCGATGTTCCTGGCGCTGCTGCTGTCGCGCCGCAAGCGCATGGGAGGCTGAGATGAATACGTTGTCTACCTCGCCTGCCGCAGCGGCGCCTGCCACCGCACCCGTGTCCTGGCTGGGCACCCCGGCGCGGCGTCTGTGGCTGCTGCTGGCCTTGGCGCTGCTCGCCAGCCTGTACTTTATGACCAGCCAGGTGCAGGCCGAGTGGAGCTTTGTGCTGCCCCTGCGCGGCAAGAAGCTGGCGACCATGTGGACAGTGGCCTTTGCCATCGGCGTCTCCACCGTGCTGTTCCAGACGGTGACCAACAACCGCATCCTGACGCCGGCGGTGATGGGCTTTGACGCGCTGTTCCAGCTGATCCAGTCGGTGCTGGCCTTTACGTTGGGCGCAGCGGCCATGCAGATTCCGGAGCTCTCGCGCTTTGGCATGAATGTGGGGCTGATGGTGCTGCTGTCGACGAGCCTGTTTGTCTGGCTGTTCCGGGGCCAGGCCAGCAACCTGCATTTGCTGCTGCTGGTGGGCATTGTCGCGGGTATCTTTTTTCGCAGCCTCAACAACTTTGTCTGGCGCGTGATGGACCCCAATGAGTTCACTGTGCTGCAAGACCGCTTGTTTGCGAACTTCAACACGGTCTCGCTTCCCTTGCTGCTGCTGTCGCTGCCGGCGATTGCACTGGTGGGCATCTGGGTCTGGCGCCAGCGCCACATGCTCGACGTGCTGGCGCTGGGGCGCGAGGTGGCCGTCAACCTGGGCGTGAACTACCAGCGCGCGGTGATGGGCGTCTTGGTGGTGGTGGCCATTTTGGTGTCCATCTCGACCGCGCTGGTCGGGCCGGTGACCTTTTTTGGCCTGCTGGTGAGCAACATGGCCTACCAGCTGATGCACAGCCACCAGCACCGCTACACCTTGGCCGGCTCGGTGCTGCTGGGCGGCTTGTTGCTGGTGGGCGGGCAGATGGTGCTCGAGCGCCTGTTTGGCTTCAACACCTCGCTGTCCATCGTGGTGGAGTTCCTGGGCGGACTGACCTTTATCTATCTTTTAGTGCGCAAGGCCAAGAGCTGAGCGCAGCGACCAGCCATGATTGAAACCGACAAGCTGCGCAAGACCCATGGCACCACGACGGTGCTGCATGACCTGAGCCTGCGCATTCCCCAAGGGCGGCTGACGGCCATCATCGGGCCCAATGGCGCGGGCAAATCGACGGCACTGTCGCTCATCAGCCGGCTGATGCCGATGACCTCGGGCACGGTGCGCATCGAGGGCCAAGACATCACGACCACCGCCAGCGATGCGCTGGCGCGGGTGATGGCGATCTTGCGCCAGGACAACCAAAGCGCTCTGCGCCTGACGGTGCGTGACCTGGTGGCCTTTGGCCGCTTTCCGCATTCCAAGGGCCGGCTGACCGAAGAGGACCGCGTGCATGTGGATGCGGCGCTGAACTACTTGAAGCTCCAGCCGCTGGCAGAGCGCTTTCTCGACGAGCTCTCGGGGGGCCAGCGCCAGCGCGCCTATATCGCCATGGTGCTGTGCCAGAACACGCGCTACATTCTGTTTGACGAGCCGCTCAACAACCTGGACATGGCCCATGCCGTGGGCATGATGAAGCTGCTGCGCCAGGCGGTGCAGGATGCCGGTAAGACCGTGGTGGTCGTGCTGCACGACATCAACTTTGCCGCCAGCTATGCCGACCACATCATCGCGATGAAGGGCGGTGCGCTGTACTGCGAAGGCCCGCCCGAGCTGGTCGTGCGCGACGAAGTGCTCAGCGACCTCTATGAAATCCCCGTGCAGGTGCATGAGGTGGGTGGCCGGCGCTTTTGCGACTATTTCTGAATTGCGCCTTGGTTTGGTAGATTGGCGGCGGCGCATGCCACCTTGCAACGGCAACCACAGAAGGCACCTGCGATGGCAAAAGATATTCTGGTCAAGGACAAGAAGCGACTGAGCCTGCACACCTGGAGCGTGGAGGAGGGCTTCTCGACCATTGGCCGCGACCCCGGCAGCCGCTTTATGCTGGACCACCCCAGTGTGAGCCGCAGTCACGGCGCGTTTTTTCTGCGCGAACGCGCCGGCGTGCTGACCATCGAGGACCATGGCAGTACCAACGGCACCTTGGTCAACGGCGTGCCGGTCAAACGCAAGATTCTCTTCGCCGGCGATGTGGTGCAGATCGGCGATTTCCAGCTCTATATCCTGCAGGGATCGGCCGCGCAGGGGCAGCCCGGGCCTGCGCTGGGCAGTGGCCGGGCTTGAGTCGGCCTGGGCCCGGCTGGAGCCTGGCCGTGGGCGTCAGAACGCAGCAGGCGGCTGCTCGGTGGCCGCGTCGGCCGCGGCCGGCTCCTTTTGGCGCTGCAGCAGCATCGAGTCACCATAGCTGAAGAAGCGGTACTGCTGCGCAATCGCGTGCTGGTACAGGCCCATGATGTGCTCGTAGCCGGCAAAGGCGCTGACCAGCATCATCAGGCTGCTCTTGGGCAGGTGGAAGTTGGTGACCAGCATGTCGACCACGCGGAACGGGAAGCCGGGCGTGATGAAGATATTGGTGTCGTCCGAGAGCTGGCCGGTGCGGGCCCAGGACTCCAGGGTGCGCACCGTGGTGGTGCCTACCGCGATGACCCGGCCACCGCGCAGGCGGCAACGCTCCAGCGCCGCCAGGGTGGGCAGTGGAATGTTGTACCACTCGCTGTGCATCTGGTGGTCTTTGAGGTTCTCGGTCTTGACCGGCTGGAAAGTGCCTGCGCCCACATGCAAGGTGACGCTGGCGCGCTCCACGCCCTTGGCCTCCAGGGCAGCCAGCACCTTCTCGTCAAAGTGCAGCGCGGCGGTGGGGGCGGCCACGGCGCCGGGGTTCTTGGCAAACACGGTCTGGTAGCGCTGCTCGTCCTCGGCCTGGTTGGGATCCTGGCCGGTCTGCTGCTCGCGCTCTATATAAGGGGGCAGGGGGATGTGGCCGTGCTGCTGCATCAGCTCCCAGGGCGATTCGCCGTTGGGGCCGCTCAGGCGCAGGCGAAACAGTGCGCCCATCTCGTTGGGCCAGCGGCCCAGCAAGGTGGCGTCAAAGCCGCCGGCCTTCTTGCCGCCCATCATGTGCAGCACGCCGCCCACGGCCGGCTTTTTGCTGACCTTCATGTGCGCGACGACTTCGTTGTCCTGCAGCACGCGCTCGATCAGCAGCTCGATCTTGCCGCCGCTGGACTTCTCGCCAAAGATGCGCGCCTTGATCACCTCGGTGTCGTTGAAGACCAACAGATCACCGGCCTGCAGCAGATTGGGCAGCTCGTGGAAGCGGCGGTCCACCAGGCCGGGCTCGCGCGCATCCAGCAGGCGGGAGCCGCTGCGCTCGGCAGCCGGGTGTTGGGCAATCAGTGCTTCGGGTAGCTCGAAATCGAAATCGCTCAGTTGAAAAGTGCGGCGGACACCGGAGAAGGCAGTCATCGTTGGCTCATGCAGGCGGAACACACCCGCAGCTCACAGGGATCAAAACAAGGGGGCGATTGTGCCACTGTGGCAGAGGCGCAGCAGGCTGCGCGGGCTTGGGGCCGTTGGTGGTGGCCTCCTACGTGGCTGGGCGATGCGCTTGCTATAGTGGCCCGATGCAACGTCTTTGCCACTTGATGACCTTAGCGCTGGTCTGGGTTCTGGGCATCCTCGCGGCACCGGCTGCCGGGGCCGCGCAGGAGGAGAGCCTGCGCGTGGGCTCCAAGCGTTTTACCGAATCCTATGTGCTGGCCGAGATCATGGCCCAGCAGGCCCAGGCCGCTGGCGTCCAGACCCAGGTACGCCAGGGCCTGGGCAATACTGCCATCGTCTACGAGGCGCTGCGCTCCGGCCAGATCGATGTCTATGCCGAGTACAGCGGCACCATTGCGCTGGAGATTGCCAAGCATGCCAAGGGTAGCGACCTGGCGTCGCTGAACGAAGCGCTGGCGCCGCTGGGCCTGGCGGTGGGTGTGCCCTTGGGCTTTAACGACGGCTATGCGCTGGCGATGCGCCGCAAGCAGGCCGAGGAGCTGGGCATCCGAAGCTTGAGCGACCTGGCGCGCCACAGTCAGCTGCGCTATGGCCTGTCCAACGAATTCATTGGCCGGGGTGACGGCTGGCCGGGCCTGGCCCAGCGCTACCGCCTGCAGGCCAAGCCCCAGGGGCTGGACCATGGCCTCGCTTATGAGGCCATCACGCAGCAGCACATCGATGTGATGGATATCTACACCACCGATGCCAAGATCGACCATTTGGGCCTCTTGGTGCTGGAGGACGACCTGGCGTACTTTCCGCGCTATGACGCGCTGCTGCTCTACCGCCAGGAGCTGCCCCAGCAAAAGCCGGTGGCCTGGGCCGCGCTGCAAAAGCTGCAGGGCCGGATCAGCGAAGAGGCGATGATCGGCATGAATGCCCAGGCGGAGCTGCAGGGCCAGGGCTTCGCCGAGATTGCCAAGCAGTTTCTGGCAGGTGGGGCGCCGCAAGCGGCTGGCGCTACCTCGGCCGATGCCAAAGCCGCTGGCCAGCCCAGTTTTGCTGCGCGGCTGTGGACGCGTCTGGTGGCCCCCGATCTGTGGCGGTTGACGGCGCAGCATCTGGCGCTGGTGCTCATTTCGGTAGGGGTGGCGGCGCTGATGGCGGTGCCCGCCGGCATTGTGCTGTTTCCGCATGCACGCTCGCGCGCGTTGGCGCTGGGCGCGGCTGGGGTGCTGCAGACAATTCCGTCGCTGGCGCTGCTGGCGGTGTTGATTGCCTGGTTTGGCGTGATCGGGCGGCTGCCGGCGCTGGTGGCACTGACGGCTTATTCGATCTTGCCGATTTTGAGCAACACCTGCGCGGGCTTGGCGGAGGTATCGCCGGGTTTGCGCAGCGCGGGCTCGGCCCTGGGCATGACACGGCCGCAGCGCATGCGCTGGGTGGAGCTGCCGATTGCAATGCCCACGGTGGTGGCGGGTATCCGCACCGCCTGCGCGATCGGCATTGGCACGGCCACGATTGCGGCTTTCATTGGCGCCGGCGGCCTGGGCGAGCGCATTGTGACCGGTCTGGCCTTGAACGACAGCGCGTTGATGATGGCTGGCGCCTTGCCCGCTGCGGCGCTGGCGCTGCTGTCTGAGCTGGTGTTCGAGCTCTGGGAGCGCTATCTGCGGCGCCGTCGCGTGCGGCGCTGATGCTGCGGGCGGCCTGCAGAGGCACTGTCTTTTTAACCAGTCGTGCGGCAAAGCATGCCAGAATGCAGCATTGCTGAAACTGCCTCCATGTCCGCTGCCACGCCCGCCAACTCCGCTGATGATGCCGCGCCCGCCAAGGGGCGTAAGCCTGGCCGGCCGCGCAAGGTAACGGGCGCGACGCCTGAGGTGGCGCCTGCAGCCAGCGCCGCCAAGAGTCCTGCCAAGAACCCGGCCCAGCAAGCGCTGACCAAGTTGGGGCTGACGCGCGACATCGATCTGGCCCTGCACCTGCCGCTGCGCTACGAGGACGAGACGCGCATCATTGCGCTGCGCAATGCGCGTGACGGCGAGGTCGCGCAGATCGAGGCGACGGTGGTGTCGGCCGATGTGCAGCTGCGCCCGCGCAGGCAGTTGGTGGTTCGGGTGGAGGACGCCCATGGCGACCCCTGCGAACTGCGCTTTTTCAGCTTCTACCCCTCGCACCAAAAGACCATGGCCGTGGGCACTACCTTGCGCATCCGTGGCGAGGTCAAGGGGGGCTTTTGGGGCCGGCAAATGCTGCATCCGGCCTTTCGCCTGGCCGGTGGCGAGCTGCCTCAGTCGCTGACGCCCGTCTATCCCACCACGGCAGGGCTGCCCCAGCCCTATCTGCGCCGCGCGGTGATCAGCGGCGTGCAGCGCGCCGACCTGAGCGAGACCCTGCCGCCCGGTGTGGACCTGCCCTACGCCCGCTACCAGGGTGAGGGCGGCCTGGGCCGGGCCTACACCTTGCGCGAGGCGCTACAGTTTTTGCACCACCCCACGCCCGATGTGGCGCTGGCAACGCTGGAGGACCATAGCCACCCGGCCTGGCAGCGCCTCAAGGCCGAAGAGCTGCTGGCCCAGCAGCTGTCGCAGCTGACGGCCAAGCGCGAGCGCGACCGCCTGCGCGCACCGGCGCTGGCGGCGCAGCGCATGGCTGATGGCAGCCTGAACCTGCATGAGCAGTTTCTGGCCGCGCTGCCCTTTGCGCTGACCGGGGCGCAGCGCCGGGTCTGCGAGGAAATCGCCCGCGACCTGGGGCGCAACATACCGATGCACCGCTTGCTGCAAGGCGATGTGGGCTCGGGCAAGACCATTGTGGCGGCGCTGTCGGCGGTGATCGCCATCGATGCGGGCTGGCAGTGCGCGCTGATGGCGCCCACCGAAATCCTGGCCGAGCAGCATTTTGCCAAGCTGGTGGGCTGGCTCGAGCCCCTGCTCGCGCCGCGCGGCCTCAAGGTGGCCTGGCTGGCCGGTGCGCAAAAGAAAAAACAGCGCACCGAGATGCTGGCCCTGGTCGAGAGCGGCGAGGCCGCGCTGGTGGTGGGCACGCATGCCGTCATCCAGGACCAGGTGCAGTTCCAAAAGCTGGGGCTGGCCGTCATCGACGAGCAGCACCGCTTTGGTGTGGCCCAGCGCCTGGCGCTGCGGCAAAAGCTGCTGTCCACCGGCATGGAGCCGCATATGCTGATGATGAGCGCCACGCCCATCCCGCGCACCTTGGCGATGAGCTATTACGCCGACCTGGATGTCTCCACCATCGATGAGCTGCCCCCGGGCCGCACGCCGGTGGTCACCAAGCTGATCAGCGACAGCCGGCGCGATGAGGTGGTCTCGCGCATTGCCGACCAGATTGCCCAGGGGCGCCAGGTCTACTGGGTCTGCCCCTTGATCGAGGAGAGCGAGGCGCTGGACCTGTCCAATGCCACTGCGACCCATACCGACCTGAGCGAGGCGCTGCCCGGGGTCATGGTGGGTCTCTTGCATTCGCGCATGCCGACCGCCGAGAAAAAAGCCGTCATGGCTTTGTTCAGCGAAGGCGTGATGGGCGTGCTGGTCTCCACCACGGTGATTGAGGTGGGCGTCGATGTGCCCAATGCCAGCCTGATGGTGATCGAACATGCCGAGCGTTTTGGCCTGAGCCAGCTGCACCAGCTGCGCGGGCGGGTGGGGCGAGGCGCTGCCGCATCGGCCTGTGTGCTGCTGTACGCGGTGGGGGACAACGGCAAACTGGGCGAAACGGCCAAAGAGCGCCTGCGGGCGATGGCCGAAACCTCGGATGGTTTCGAGATTGCCCGGCGCGATCTGGAAATCCGGGGGCCGGGCGAGTTTCTGGGCGCACGCCAGTCAGGCGCCCCGTTGCTGCGTTTTGCCGATCTGGAGGCCGACAAGCATTTGTTGGAATGGGCGCGGGAGCTGGCGCCGCATATGCTGGACCGCTGGCCGGATCTGGCGGCCAGCCATGTGCTGCGCTGGTTAGGCGGCAAGGCCGAGTACCTCAAAGCTTGAAAACGGGTACATAGCTACCAGTTACGCTGCATGGCAGCATTGCAAACAAGATTCAAAAGTTGCAAAAACACGACGAAATTTAGGTAAATATTGATTGATTCGTGCTATGAGTGCTGCGCAAAATGATGATGGTGTTGCGTGAATAGAGGATGTTAAACGTATCCTGTAACTGGATTTATGGCGTATCTCGGCGTCAAAAACCGCAAATATGTCTTATGAAACAGGGAGGTAGCGAAGCAAGTAGGTGCATGACTATGTAGCATTATGTAAATGCCGGCATCCATATTTACCTACGTGAGCGGTGAGCAAGCGCTTGCATTTGACGCATAATAGATTAATGCTATTTTTGTTGTCGCTCATTGGTACCCATGGTGCTCTGGAATAGAGTACAACTCATAGCTTGCGGTTCTGATGAAACACAGTGTGGCACTTTGTCCTCTTGGCGCTCTAGCCAGGCGGTGCACAGGCCATGCACAATACGCGATTCGCACTAAAAACTGACATGACACTTACAGAGCTCAAATATATTGTTGCTGTCGCCCGTGAAAGGCATTTCGGCCGCGCCGCTGATGCCTGCTACGTGTCGCAACCTACCTTGTCTGTCGCCATCAAAAAGCTGGAGGAAGAACTCGAGGTCAAGCTGTTTGAACGCAGTGCCTCGGAAGTGTCGGTCACCAGTCTGGGTGACCAGATCGTGCGCCAGGCGCAAATCGTGCTGGACCAGGCTGCCGCGATCAAGGAAATTGCCAAGCGCGGCAAGGACCCGCTCGCCGGTGTGCTGACCCTGGGTGTGATCTATACCATCGGCCCCTATCTGCTGCCCGAGCTGGTGCGCCAGTCGATCGAGCGCACGCCGCAGATGCCGTTGATGATCAACGAGAACATGACCGCCAAGCTGCTGGAAATGCTGCGTACCGGTGAGATCGACTGCGCCATCGTGGCCGAGCCCTTCCCCGATACCGGTCTGGCCATGGCACCGCTGTATGACGAGCCCTTCTTTGCGGCCGTGCCCAGCGTGCACCCGCTGGCTACGCGTGACAGCATCTCGGCCAGCGAGCTGAAGAACGAAACCATGCTGCTGTTGGGCGCTGGTCACTGCTTCCGTGACCATGTGCTCGAAGTCTGTCCCGAGTTCGCGCGCTACTCCAGCAACACCGAAGGCATCCGCCGCACCTTTGAAGGCTCGTCGCTCGAGACCATCAAGCACATGGTGGCTGCCGGCATGGGTGTGACCTTGGTGCCGCGTCTGTCGGTGCCCAAGGATGCGCTGGAAAAGGGTGTGCGCCGCCGCAAGTCGGACGAGACCCATATCCGTTACATTCCGCTGACCGACGAGATCAACGACGAAGCACCCAAGCGCCGCGTGGTGCTGGTGTGGCGCCGCAGCTTCACCCGCTACGAAGCCATTGCCGCGCTGCGCAATGCGATCTTTGCCTGCAACCTGCCAGGCGTGACCATGCTGCAAGCCTAAACCGCGCTGCACGGTTTCTTTTGGACCCCATGCATGGCATGCCTGCATGGGGTTTTGTATTTTCTGGGGTGTTGTAAACGTGTTGTCTGTGTTGTTGCCGCTTCGGTGGCTATCGTTGTTGGCGGCTGGCCGAGGCCTGTGGCGCCAGGGGCTGTGCTTGGTCGCGCTGGGGCTTTTCGGTGCTGAGCATGCGGTGGCCCAGAGCCGGGAGCTGGCTGGGGGATCGCGCATCTTCTTTCAGGCCTTGGCCATGCTGGATGCCTGGATGCCGGTGCTGCTCGCCGCCTGGTTGCTGGCAGGGGCGCTGGTTTGGCGCTGGCTGCCGCGCAGGCAGGCCGCCGTGCTGTATGCCACCAAGCGGCCAGTGGCGATGCCGCTGGGCGTGGCAGCGGGCTGCCTGCTGGTGTTTGCGATGCTCGCCTGGGTGGTGGTCTACCCGGAGCATGCCGGCCATGCCCGTTTGATGGCGGCCGATGCAGGGGCCCAGCAATGGGCGCAAGACCATGTCTCGGCGCCGGTGCGGGAGCTGCTGCATGTGCTGACCGCTGCGGGCGATGTGCGCTGGCTGGCGGTCATGGTGCTGCTGGTGGGGGGCTGGTTGGCGCTGGGCGCGCAGTGGCAGGCCTTGTGGGCCTGGGTGTTTTTCATCGGCCTCAATGGCCTGGCGGTGCGCCTGCTGAAAAACCTGCTGGACCGCGCCCGCCCCGAGGTACTCCATGAGATGCTGACATCGGGCGCCAGTTTTCCCAGTGGCCACACCTCGGGCGCTGTGGTGGTCTATGGCCTGCTGTGGCTGGCGCTGCGCGGCCGCCTCTCGCCGACGGCGAGCCGGGCCTTGGCCTGGGGCTGCGCTCTGCTGGTCGCCACTATTGCGCTCAGCCGCATCCTGCTGCAGGCGCACTTTGCCAGCGATGTGCTCGCTGGCGCGCTGCTGGGCCTGGCCTGGTGCGCGCTGGCGGCCCTGGTGCTGGGCGGGGCGAGCGCCAAAATTGACAAAGACAGGGCACAGGGTAGACCTGTGACGCTATGCTTGCCCCCTATGTCTGCTGCTGCCCATCCCTCCACCTCGCTGTCTGAGCGCTTTGCGCTGTACCTGGATCTGATCCGCTTCAACCGCCCTGCCGGCTGGCTGGTGCTGGTCTGGCCCACCTTGGTGGCGCTGTGGGCCGCGTCGGGAGGCTTTCCGGGCTGGCATCTGGTGCTGGTGTTTGTGCTGGGCACTTTTCTGATGCGCAGCGCCGGCTGCTGCATCAATGACATTGCCGACCGCAAGTTCGACCGCCATGTCAAACGCACGGCGCAGCGCCCCATCACCACCGGCAAGATTTCGGTGTTCGAGGCGGCGATGGTCGGCGTGGTGCTGACCCTGCTGTCGCTCGCGTTGGTGTTGACCACGCGCTGGGAAGCGGTGGCCTGGTCGGTGCCTGCGGTGCTGTTCACCATCCTCTACCCCTTTACCAAGCGTTTTTTTGCCATGCCCCAGGCTTTCTTGGGCATTGCCTTCAACTTTGGCGTGCTGATTGCGTTTGCCGCTGTGCAAGGCCAGGTGCCGTTGATGGCCTGGCTCTTGTGGCTGGCCAATATGTGCATGGTGCTGGCCTATGACACCGAGTACGCGATGGTCGACCGCGACGACGATCTGAAAATTGGCATGAAGACCTCGGCCATCACCTTGGGCCGTTTTGATGTCGCCGCCATCATGGCTTTCTTTGTGGTCTGCCTGGGCCTGACGGTGCTGGCGCTGGCACCCTTGCAGCTGGCCTGGCCCTGGTGGCTGGGCGTGGCTGTAGCCGCCGCGCAGATGCTGTGGCACTACAGCCTGATCCGCCAGCGCACGCGCGAAGGCTGTTTTACCGCCTTCAGCAAAAGCCACTGGATCGGTGTGAGCCTGTTTGCTGGCGTGGCGCTTGCCTTTGCAATGTGACCTGGTTGTGACCGGGTGGTGACAAGGGCGGCGATGTCGGTTTTTGGGAACGCTTACAGTTTCTGACACGGAGCTTTCATCGCCAGCGGCGACAAAGAGAGGTTGTTTGCCACTTCCTCCTTAGCTGCCATGTTTGCTCTTCGCTCCATTTCCTCTGCATGCCGCGCCAGCGTGCGTGCATCCCAAGGCCTGTCGCTGGCCGCTGCCTTGCTGCTGGCTGCCAGCGTGCTGCCCGCTTCTGCCCAGACCACGCTTGCCGCTGGCGAAGTGGCGGTGGTCGGTTTTGCGTCGGATACGCCCGATGCCGTCAGCCTGGTGCTGCTGCGCAACATCGAAGCGGGCACCGAGATCCGTGTGACCGACAACGGCTGGACCAATGCCGGCGCGTTTCGCAGCGGCGAGGGTGTGCTGGTGTGGCAAGCGACGGAGGACCTGCCTGCGGGCACCATCGTCAAGATCGGCGCCGCAGATACCAAGACCCCCACGGCCAACTACGGTAGCGTTACCGCCACGGGCAGCTTCAACTTGGCCGCTGTTGGTGACAGCGTGCTGGTCTACCAGGGCTCTGAGGCCACCCCACGGTTCCTGTATGCGCTCAACAATGTGACCGCTGGCACCTGGGACAGCAACGCCAGCAACTCCAATACCTCGGCCTTGCCACCTGGCTTGGTCAATGGCGGCACGGCCATTGCGCTGGTCAAGCAAAACAATTTTGCGTATGACGGCGCCAAGGGCGTCACCGAAGGCACGGCCGCAGAGCTGCTGTCGGCCATCAGCACCGCTGCCAACTGGACGGGCAACGGCACGGCGCCCACGGCGATGACCGTGGTGGATCCGGATGCCGGCGAGACCGCGACCTTCACCCCGCTGCCCACGACCACGGCCGGCAGCTCGGACGCCTCCGCCGGCATTGCACTCGACGCCAGCTACATGGTGGTGGGTGACGACGAAGGCAATGTGCTGCGCGTCTACCCCCGTGGTGGCGGTGTGGCGATCAAGGAATGGGAATTTGGCAGCCTGCTGGGGCTGACCAAGGAGTTGGACCTGGAGGCCGGCACGCGCATCGGCAACACGCTGTATTTCACCGGCTCGCACAGCAACAAGTCTGATGGCAGCGAGGCGGATAACCGCGAGCACCTGTTTGCGGCGGATGTGTCGGGCACCGGCGCCAACACGGAATTTACCTTCAAGGGCTCGTACGGTGGTCTGGAGACGCAGCTGACCACCTGGGACCGCACCAATGCCCATGGCAAGGGCGCCAACTACTACGGCTTTGTGGCCTCGTCGGCTGACAAGGTGCCACCCGAGTCGGCTGCAGGTTTCTCGATCGAAGGCATGGCGGCCACCGCTGACGGCCAGCTGCTGCTGGGCTTCCGCGCGCCGCTGGCCAGCGCCCAGCTGCGCAACCGCGCGTTGATCATCCCGGTCACCAACCCGGCAGCCATGGTGGCGGGCACTGCGCCTGTGCTGGGCGCGCCCATCGAGCTGAACCTGGGCGGGCGCGGCATTCGCGACATGCAGCGTACCGATGACGGCAAGTTCCTGATCCTGGCCGGCCCTCCGGGCAAGGCCGATCCGGCTGTCAACACCAACTTTGCATTCTTTGTCTGGAATGGCCCGGGCACCAGCGACGTGCAGCAACTGGACAACGTACTGGACAACCTGCTGCGCACCACCGGTGGCAGCTTTGAGACCCTGGTCAGCCCCACCAGCACCGCACAAGGCACCACCGTGCAGCTGCTGCAGGACAATGGCGACACCATCTGGCCGGGCAAGGGCTCAGTCTCCAAGGACCTGCCTTTTGCAGACCAGCAGTTCCAGGGCAATACCGTCAAGCTCGGCGGCCCCGTCGCTGCCGACACCACCGCCCCCGTGCTGCAAAGCACCAGCCCCCTGCAAAACGCCGTGGAAGTGGGCAAGACGGCCGTGGTGCGCTTGCAGTTCAGCGAAACGGTGCAGCGCGGCAGCGGCAGCCTCTCGCTGCTGGAAGACGGTGCCGTGATCGCTACCGTGCCGATGACCGATGCGCAAGTGGCCATCAATGGCAGCGCGCTGAGCTTTACGCGCAGCGGCGGCTACCAGCCGGGCAAGCGCTACAGCCTGGTGCTGCCCGCCGGGGCGGTGCAGGACATGGCCGGCAACGCCTTGGCCGCGGAGCAGACGCTGAGCTTTACCGTCAGCAGCGCGGTGGCAGCCACGGCCAAGGTGCTGATCTCCGAGGTCAACTCCAATGCCGACGGCGGCGATTTCTTTGAGCTGTTCAACTACGGCACCAGCCCCGTGGATCTGAGCGGCTGGGGCTGGACTGACAGCAGCGGCGCGGTGCCCAGCGCCTTCCCCGCCGGCACCAGCTTGGCAGCGGGCGCACGTCTGGTGGTGCTCAATGAGACCACACCCGATGCCTTCCGTACCGCCTGGGGCTTGCAGGCCAGCACACCCGTCATCCTGGTCGCCGGACAAGGCCTGGGCAAGGGCGATGCCGTCTTGGTGTACGACGCCAATGGCTACGTGGCGGCCGCCATGAACTACGGCAGCAAGGCGCTGACGGCGACCGATGGCTCGACCGTGGCTCCTGCGAAGAACCCCAGCGGCACAGCCGTTTCCACCAGCGACCACGCCGGTGCGGCGGTGCGCAATGCGGGCACCACGGTCGGCAATGGTGTGTCGGCGGTATGGGATGGCAAGTCCACGTCCGAGCCGCGCTATACCGCTGCTGCGGTCGGCGTGCTCGACGGCTTTGCCCAGCCCTCGACGCCTGCCAATATCGGCTCGCCCGGTTTGGCGCAGAACCTGGCACCGGTGGCCACCACCCCGATCTCTGCGGTGCAGGGCGCAGGTGATGCCTCGCCCCTGGTGGGCCAGAGCGTGACGGTGCGCGGCATTGTGACCGCGTACCTGCCTGACCTCAGTGGCTTCTATATCCAGTCGCTGCCCGAAGACGACGACAACAATGTCGCCACCTCCGAGGCGGTGTTTGTCTACTACGGCAGCACGCCAATTGCCGGTCAGGGCGCCGACAGCGTGGGCCAGGCCGTGCAACTGACCGCCACGGTCAGCGAGTACAAGGGCCTGACCCAGCTGGGCGGCAGCATCCTGAACTTCAGCGTGCTCAATGGCGGCGCCAAGCAGGCGCTGCCTGCGCTGGTGGAGCTGAGCCTGCCCATGCCCGCCTATGCCAACTGGGAGCGCTACGAAGGCATGCGCGTGCGCATCACCGGCAGCACCGGCCCACTGGTCGTGACGGACAACTACTACCTGGGCCGCTATGGCATGGTCACGCTGAGTGACAAGGAAAAGCTGGTGCAGTACACCGAGCTGAATGCGCCCGACATCAATGGCAACAAGGCCTATCTGGAGACGGTCAAGCGCAGCCAGATCATTCTGGACGATGGCAGCAGCAAGCAAAACCCGGCCACCGTGCTGGGCCGCAATGGCCAGGACCTGAGCGCCAGCAACAGCTTGCGTGCGGGAGACAGCACGCCAGCGATTGAAGGCATTCTGGACCACTTCATCGATACGGCTGCGGGCGAGCACCAGACCAGCTACCGGGTGCAGCCGCTGCAAAAGCCGGTCTTCAGCGGTGCCGCGCGCCCCACGGTGGCCGACCTGCAGCAAGCGGTGGGCAGCCCGACGGTCAAGATCGCTTCGGCCAACGTGCTGAATTTCTTCAGCACCCTGGGCACGGCTAAATTTACCAACCCCTACGGCGATTCGCTCGAAGGCCGGGGTGCGGACAATGCCGAGGAACTGACGCGCCAGACCGACAAGATCGTCAGCAATCTGCTGGGGCTGGATGCCGACGTCTACGGCCTGATGGAAATCCAGAACAACGGCTTTGAGACCACCAGCGCCTTGGCGGCGCTGACCCGGGCCCTCAACGCCCAGCATGGCAGCGATGTCTATGACTACGTGAAGGGGCCCTTCCATGCCGGTGGCGGCAAAACGGCAGTCGCTGCAGGCCATGATGCGATCACTGTCGCGGTCATCTACCGCAAGGACCGTGTGACCCCCGTGGGTGTGCCGGCCGTGCCCGATGAGGCGCAGTACGATGCCTTCAACGCCACCTATGGCAACCGCGTGCCCCTGGCCCAGACCTTCGAGAAGACGCTCGCTGGCGGCGGCAAGGACCAGTTCACCGTGGTGGTCAACCACTTGAAGTCCAAGGGAAGTGTCAACGATCCCGACATCGGCGACGGCCAGGGCGCCAACAACCAGTCGCGCAAGCGTGCCGTCGAGCAGCTGCAAGCCTGGCTGCAAGGCAACCCGACGCAAGCGGGCAATGGCAAGAATGTGCTGATGGGTGACTTCAACGCCTATGCCAAGGAAGACCCGATCTCCTTCCTGGAAGGCCATGGCTACCAGAAGCTGGGCGCGGGGCAGTACTCGTACAGCTTCCAGACGCTGTGGGGCTCGCTCGACCATGTGCTGGTCAGCTCGGCGCTCTCCAGCCAGGTGGGAAATGTGGTCAAGTGGCAGATCAATGCGGAAGAGCCGCCGGTCATCGACTACAACACCAACTTCAAGAGCGCCGCGCAAGTCACCTCGTTCTACGCGGCCGATGCCTACCGCTCCAGCGACCACAACCCGATCGTGCTGGGCCTGAACCTGGAAGGCACGCCCGTCGACCCCGATCCGGAGCAGAACTTTGAGGTCGAGCTGCCCGCTGCTGGCGGTGGCGGCAGCGCTGCGGTGCAGTGGACCAGCGCGGACGCCTGCCGCCTGGCGCAAGCGCCGGTCGCTGTTTCGGCTGCCTCGCTGGGCGCCTTGCCCCAAGGCCTGAGCGTTCCCTACGGCGCCCTGCAGTGGACGGCCACGGGCTGCGCGATGGGCGGCAATGGCACGATGAGCATCAGCTACCCCGCAGCCCTGCCCGCCAACGCCAAGTACTGGAAGTTCGGTCCCACCAAGGCCAACACCACGCCGCATTGGTACAACCTGCCATCGGCCGTGAACGGCAATACGCTGACCGTGCAGATCGTCGATGGTGGTGATGGGGATGACGACATGGTCGCCAACGGCCAGATCGCCGATCCCGGTGGTGCTGGCTGGCTGGCCGATGTGCCGGTTGACCCAGGCACTCCCGTCGACCCGGGCACGCCTGGCGCAGGCAGCGCTGTGCCGGTGCCGGCCTTGGGTCTGTGGAGCCTGCTGAGCCTGAGCGGCTTGCTGGGTCTGCTCGCTGCGGGCCGGCGCCGCCTCGGTCTGGGCCGCTAAGCGCAACCAGCCCTTGCGGCTCAGGGCCGCAGGGGCCTGACACTTCTGTCCAGGACTTGCTTGCAAGTCCTTTTTTCATGCCGGGCTGAGCGTAGTGGAGAGACGAAAAATGCACTACACGCAGACAAAAAAGCGGCCATCGATAGATGGCCGCTAACACTGGAGTCGCAGGAAAAAAACGTTAATTCTTTCGAAGCAAGTAGTGGGCGCTTCGAAAAAATGTCTCAAATCATGGTGTTGTGTAAGGCAGAGTTTAATCCAAAGTATCAAACACTGCATCATCCGGGCCTACAAAAGCCGGAGAACGCCAGGTGACATCGCGCAAATTGCGGGCAATCTGGCTCTCGACACCCATCAAAACGGCAAACAAAGCCATGCGCACAGGGATGCCATTGTCGGTCTGGCGGAAGATGGCCAGGCGCGGGTCCAGGTTCAGATCGGTGGACAGATCGTTGGCGCCGGCGCGGGCATCGCGCGGCAGCGGGTGCATGATGATGGTGTCGGGCTTGCAGACCGCATCGACCAGCGATTTCTGCACCTGGAACTCGGGCGTATAGCCCTCGATGTTCTCACCGGCAAAGCGCTCTTTCTGGATGCGCGTGGCGTAGACCACATCGGCGCCCTTGAGGTCTTGCAGCGAGGTCGAGACCTCCACCACATGGCCATTGGTCGAGGCCAGCTCGATCAGGTAGGCGGGCATCTCCAGCGAGCTGGGCGAGATCAGCGTGAACTTCATGCCCTTGTACAGCGACAGCAGGCGGATCAGCGAATGCACGGTGCGGCCGTACTTCAGATCGCCCACCATCGCGATATGGGCGCCATCCATCAGCTTGCCCAGGCGCGAGAACTCACGCTGGATGGTGTACATGTCCAAGATCGCCTGGCTGGGGTGCTCGCCGGGGCCGTCGCCGGCATTGATCACAGGGATGTTCGTCGCGCGTGCGAACTCGGCCACCGAGCCTTGCTCGGGGTGGCGGATGACGAGCGCATCGACATAGCCGGCCATCACGCGGCTGGTGTCATAGATGGATTCGCCCTTGGCCATCGACGAGAAGGTAAAGCCGGTGGTGTCGCAGACCGAGCCGCCCAGGCGGCTGAAGGCGGCGCCAAAGCTCACGCGGGTGCGGGTGCTGGCTTCAAAGAACAGGCTGCCCATGACGGCGCCTTCGAGCACGCGGCAGACCTTGTGGCGGCGCGCAATGGGCTGCATCACATCGGCGATGCGGAACAATTCTTCCAGGCTTTCGCGCTCGAGCTGGGCCACCGACAGCAGCTGTGGCCGGCCATCGGCCGACATGCGCTCGGCCAGCGGGCGGTGGTGCTTCTGGGCGTCGTGTCCCTCGGCTTCGCGAAACAGGATCTCGGAGACAAACTTCTGCGCCATATCTGGCATGGCGCGGGCTTCGCCCGAGGCCTCGGGCAACAGCCAGGTGTCCAAGGTGCGGCGGCGCACGCCCAGGCGCTCGGCAAAAGCGTCGCGCGTCAAGTTCAAACGGCGCATTGCGTCGCGAAGAAAATCCTGTTGGCTGTCCATGACCTGGCTCCGTGCAAAGGTGTGAATGCGGCCGGATTATACGCTTTGCGTTTGACTTCTGTGTGAAATATACGCAATGCGTTGCTGCATTTCTGCAAAGTTGCTGGCGCGGTGGGGCGCACCGGTATTTGGCTGGAGACTGCCGCTGCAGGAGTTTGAGAGTCTGTTCTCCTCGGACCGCGACAGTGTCTTTGCGGGATGGGATGCTAGGCGCAGTGCGCAGCCAATAGCCAGCTATTGGCAAGCGCTGCAACAACGCAGACCGCCCCTGCCCGGGCGGCCGCAAAGGCGCTGGCTCTTAGCCGCCGAACTCGTCGCCTAGGGCCTTGGCGCGGCGCTCGGCGGCATGCATGGCGCCGATGAAGTGGGCCGCGATATCGGCAGCCCGCATGTGCTCCAGCGCAGCAAAGGTGGTGCCGCCCTTGCTGGTGACGCGCTCACGCAGCACCGAGGGGGCTTCGCCCGACTGCGCAGCCAGGGCCGATGCGCCGCTGAAGGTGCCAATGGCCAGCTGCAGCGCCTGCTCGGCGGGCAGACCCATCTCCACACCGGCTTGCTGCATGGCTTCGAGAAAATAGAACACATACGCAGGGCCCGAGCCCGACAGGGCGGTGACCGCGTCGAGCTGCGACTCCTGCTGCACCCAGACCAGCTGACCGGTGGTGGTGATGATCTGCTCGGCCAGCTGCTGCTGGGCAGCACTCACCTGCGGGCGCGCAAACAGCCCCGTCATGCCCTGGCCGACGAGGGCCGGCGTATTGGGCATGGCGCGCACGATCTGGTCATTGCCCAGCCACTGGGCAATGCTGTCGCTGCGGATGCCGGCGGCCACGCTCAGGTGCAGCGCATGGCGGCTGTGGTCGGCGACCGCGGCAGCGGCCTGGGCAAAGGTTTGCGGCTTGACGGCCCAGACAACGACCTGGGCCTGCGCCAGGCTGCTGTCAGCGGCGGGCAGCGCGTTGATGCCAAATTGCTGCTGCAGCACTTGGCGCTGGGGCTCGTAGGGCTCGACCACCTGGATGCGGTCTTGGGGCAGGCCCTGGCGGATCAGGCCGCCGATGATGGCGCTGGCCATGTTGCCGCCGCCGATGAAGGCGATGGCGGGAAATTGGGACAGATCGGTAGTGGACATGGCGGCAGGTGCAAACAAAGAGAAAAGGGGCAAAACCAGCGCGTGCTGCTGTGGCTGCCACTATAGCGGCGGCCTGCGCAAAGCTCAAACCGCTGGCGCGGCAAGCCATGCGGGGCGCACAGGTTTTGCTATCAATTTCAATTGCGATGCGATTGGCCGGCGTGGCCGGATGTATTGCCCGATGCGCTGGCGCAGGCCGGTGTCTCGACCAGCGCCAAAAACTGCGTGACCTGGGCCGGGTTGAAGTTGTTGTCGCTGACCAGCAGCAGCACGCGCTCGCCGCTGGCCAGGCGCGGGCCCCAGGTCATGCCTTCGAGGTTGTCCACGGTGCGCAGGCCCAGTTGCGCAAAATCCAGCAGCAACTCCTTGTGGGCGGGGGTGTATGCCGCGTCCTGCAGCGCATCGATGGCCAAGGTGTCGCTGGCCTCCTGGGTGTTGATGCGGTAGAGGCGTGCAGAAAAGCCTGCGCCCAGCACATAGGCGCGCTCGAGCACCAGCAGGTGGTCGGGTCCATCGGCCAGGATCTCGCTGACGCCGTTGATGGCAATGAGCGGCAGCAGCAGGTTGTCCTTGGGTAGCGCGCCGGGGATGTAGGCGATCTGGCGCACAGGCTGCTGGCTGGCCAGGTCATACTGGGTGATGCGCAGCGGCCCGCCAATCTGGCCCCGGCGCGGCAGCGGGCCGTCCTGGCGCAAGGCGCCTTCCATGGCCAACCACAGGCTGCGCTGGTCGTCGCTGATCGCGATGCCTTCCAAGGTCATGTTGTTGCGCGGGCCCCGGCCGGTTTCGGGCTGCAGCGGGCCTTGCAGCAGCGCGGGCAGGGGCCAGGTTTTTTGCCAACTGCCATCGAGCCCGGCTTGCTGCAACGCGGGGCCAAAGCCGCGTGCAAAGTCGCCTTCGCTGCTCCAGACCACGCTGCGCCCGCCGGGCAGCAGCCGCAGCGCTTCGGGGTCGGGCACGGCCGTGTCCGCTGCCGCCGTGCGGCTGCTGGGGTAGGGCGTGCCTGCCGGTGTCTGCAGGTACTGCTGGCCGGTGATGCTGACCTGCTGCAGGCCGCTGGCGTTGTAGCGGATGCGGGCCTGGTACCAGCGGGCGCTGTCCTTGGCCGAGCGGTCGTCACTCACCAGGTAATAGCTGTCATCGGCAGGGTTGTAATCGATGGACGAAAGCCCGCCGATGGGCGTGCCGGCCCAGCTGGTATCGAGCGGCCAACGCTGCTCGCCGAGCAGTTGCCAGGCCGGGCTGCCGGCGGCATGGCAGGCGAGGGTGGCGGCAGGCTTAGGAGTAGGCAGTGAAGCCGGTTCTTGTGCAGGCTCCGGAGAGGTCTTGCAGCCCGCCAAAAGCAGCGCAACGGAGAGCGACAGCGCGTTGAGTAGGCCAAAAGAATAATGTATTTGAATATTGATTTTCATAGCATTTTCGGCAAGTGTAGCGCGCTTGTTGCACGGGCAATTGTTGACATTTTCAAACGCCGCTCGCTCCTTATCATCTCGGCTACTAGGGCCCGCCTGTGTGTGCGTTGCATGCCGCGGGTCTGACTGATGAAGGGGTAAGAGAGATGACATCCAACCTGCAAAAATGGTCGGCGGAATGCCTGGGTACGTTCTGGCTGACGTTTGGCGGCTGTGGCAGCGCGGTGCTGGCTGCGGCCTTCCCGGAAGTGGGGATTGGCCTCCTGGGTGTGTCCCTGGCCTTTGGCCTGACGGTGCTGACCGGCGCCTATGCCTTTGGCCCGATCTCGGGCGGCCATTTCAACCCGGCCGTCTCGGTCGGCTTGACGGTGGCCGGGCGCTTCAAGGCCTCGGACCTGCCGGGCTACATCATTGCCCAGGTGCTGGGTGCGATTGTGGCGGCCGGCCTGCTGTACCTGATTGCCAGCGGCAAGGCAGGTGCGCAGGTCACGGACCTGGCCACCAATGGCTTTGGTGAGCATTCGCCAGGCAAGTTCTCGATGCTGGCGGCGCTGCTGACCGAGGTGGTGCTGACCGCGGTCTTCCTGCTGGTGATCCTGGGCTCGACCACGAAGAAGGCGGCCGTGGGCTTTGCCGGCATGAGCATTGGCCTGTGCCTGACCTTGATCCACCTGATCTCGATCCCCGTGACCAATACCTCGGTGAATCCTGCACGCAGCACCGGTCCTGCGCTGTTTGGCCCCGCCATTGCGTTGGAGCAGCTGTGGCTGTTCTGGCTGGCGCCGATTGTGGGTGCCGTGATCGGTGCGCTGATCCACCGCGCCTTGCTGCGTGGCGACGAGGAATAAGCGGATCCCATTGAAGGCATAGACAACAACAGGGGCTGCGGCCCCTGTTCTCGTTTGGGAAAAGTCGCTTAGCGCGCCATCGTCTGGCGCACCGCCTGCTCCCAGCGCGCCATCAGCGCATCAGCACGCGCCTTGTCCTGTGTGGGTGTAAAGCGGCGCTCGGCCTTCCACAGCGCCGACAGCTCTTCGCTGCTGTGGTAGATGCCCGTGGTCAGGCCTGCCAGGTAGGCAGCACCCAAGGCGGTGGTCTCCACGCAGGCCGGGCGCACCACCGGAATGCCCAGCAAATCGGCCTGGAACTGCATCAGCAGGTTGTTGACACTGGCGCCGCCATCCACGCGCAATTCCGTCACCGGCTGGCCACCGTTGGCGACGGCATCGAGGCTCATGGCCTGCAGCAGCGCGGCGCTTTGGTAGGCAATGGATTCCAGCGCAGCCCGCGCAATATGGGCCACCGTGGTGCCCCGCGTCAGGCCGGTGATGGTGCCCCGGGCATCGGCATCCCAGTAGGGCGCGCCCAGGCCGGTGAAGGCGGGCACCATCATCACGCCGCCGCTGTCGGGCACGCTCTCGGCCAACTGCTGCACCTGGCCGCTGTGTTCAATGGCGCGCAGGCCATCGCGCAGCCACTGCACGACGGCGCCGCCGACAAAGACGCTGCCTTCGAGCGCATACTGCGGGGTGGTGTCGGTCTGCGCGGCGCTGGTGGTCAGCAGGCCATTGCGTGAGGGGTGGAACTGCGCTCCGGTGTGCATCAGCATGAAGCAGCCGGTGCCGTAGGTGTTCTTGGCCATGCCCGGCGCAAAGCAGGCCTGGCCAAACAGCGCGCTTTGCTGGTCGCCGGCCATGCCGCCGATGTGGATGGCAGCGCCCAGCACCTGCGCGGCGGTATCGCCAAAATGGCTGGCCGAGGGCTGCACCTCGGGCATCAGCGAGCGCGGGATGTTCAGCAGGTCCAGCAGTTCCTGGTCCCAGGTATTGCTGTGCACGTTGAACAGCATGGTGCGGCTGGCATTGCTCACATCGGTGACATGGCGCTGGCCCTGGGTCAGCTGCCAGACCAGCCAGGTATCGACCGTGCCAAAGGCCAGTTCACCGCGCTCGGCAGCGGCGCGTGCGCCCGGCACATGGTCGAGCAGCCACTGCAGCTTGGTGCCCGAGAAATAGGCATCGACCAGCAGGCCTGTTTTTTCCTGGATCAGCGTGGCATGGCCGTCGGCGCGCAGCTGGGCGCAGACGGGCTCGGCGCGGCGGTCCTGCCAGACCAGCGCGTTGTGGATGGGTTGGCCGGTCTTGCGGTTCCAGACGATGGTGGTCTCGCGCTGGTTGGTGATGCCCAGGCTGGTGACCTGGCTGGCGCTGATGCCGGCGGTAGTCAAAGCCTCCTGCGCCGTCGCCAACTGCGTGCCCCAGATCTGCATTGGGTCGTGTTCTACATGGCCGGGGCGGGGATAGAT
This sequence comes from Comamonas sp. 23, assembly GCF_049601575.1. Lineage (NCBI taxonomy): Bacteria > Pseudomonadati > Pseudomonadota > Betaproteobacteria > Burkholderiales > Comamonadaceae > Comamonas > Comamonas sp. 23. The sequence continues at coordinate 901,507 of NZ_CP187127.1, forward strand.
TTGCGGCAGCTCGCGCTGCGCCTGGGCCACGATGGCGCCCTGGCGGTCAAACACAATGGTGCGGGAGCTGGAGGTGCCCTGGTCCAGAGCGAGCAGATAGGTCATGTCTCAAGGCCGGTCTGAGCCGGTATTTCAATCAAATCAACAAAGGGCAGGCGGGCTGTAGCCGGCTGTCAAGCGACGGTGCAGTGCACATGGGCTTCCTGCAGCAGCCGGGGGAAGGGGTCGGGCGGCGGGGCATCGGTAAACAGCCGGTCAATGCGCGAGAGCGGGCCCACCTCGACCATCGCCGGGCGGCCAAACTTGCTGTGGTCGGCCGCCATCCAGACCTCGCGTGCCTGGTCCATGATGGTCTGGGCCACTTTCACTTCGCGGAAGTCATAGTCGCGCAGGCTGCCGTCTGATTCAATGCCGGAAATACCGATGAGCGCAATATCGACGCGGAACTGGCGGATGAAGTCCACCGCAGCCTCGCCGATGATGCCCCGGTCGCGGCCGCGCACCACGCCGCCGGCGACGATCACTTCGCAATCCGCATTGCTGCTCAAGGTGGCGGCCACATTGAGGTTGTTGGTGATGATGCGCAGCCCCCGGTGCTGCATCAGCGCGCGGGCAATCGCCTCGGTCGTGGTGCCGATGTTCAGGATCAGCGAGCAGTTGTGTGGCACCTGGGCGGCCACGGCCTGGGCAATGCGGGTCTTGCCGTCGGCATTGAGCGCTTCGCGCTGCTGGTGGGCGAGATTTTCTGTGGTGGAGTTGGGCACGCGCACGCCGCCATGAAAGCGCGTGAGCACCCCGGCTTCGGACAGCCGCTGCACATCGCGGCGCACGGTCTGCAGCGTCACACCCAGGAAGGCGGCCAGCTCCTCGACGGTGGCCGAGCTGCGGCGCTGCACCTCTTGCAAGAGCAGCAGTTGGCGAGGGTTGCTGTTGTAGAGCTCCGTCATGGCGTGGATCTGAAACGAATGAAAACGAAAACTCCCGCCAATATAGTGCAAAACGCAACAGTGCAGCAGGCAGGAGGTGGCGTGCCGCACCGGGCGGTCCCCGCATCAGCCATGGCTGGCGGGTGGTTTTGTCATCAGATTGGCATGCCAGGCTGGCATGCTGCGCCGCTGAGATCTTGGGCTTCGCCAACGGCAAATTTGCCAATAACGAACAAAAAAGATCAAAAACGAATAAAATTTAGAGACAAAAGCGCAAAAGCGAATCTCGCTTCCAGGCTTTGGCACTTTGCGGCGATCCTGGCCAGGCCGGCGCGCCGCAACCCTCAGACCTTTCTTTCTACTTCGCATGTCCACTGCTGCTGCACCGCTGTCTGTTCACCGTACTGATTTGCTGGCCCGCCTGGGCGCCACGCCGGTATTTGATCTGGTGGTGGTCGGGGGCGGGGCCACGGGCCTGGGCGTGGCGCTCGATGCGGCCGCGCGCGGCTTCAAGGTGGCGCTGCTCGAAGCGATGGACTTTGCCAAGGGCACCTCGTCGCGCGCCACCAAGCTGGTGCATGGCGGCGTGCGCTATCTGGCACAGGGCAATATTTCGCTGGTGCGCGAGGCTCTGCATGAGCGCACCACCTTGCTCAACAACGCGCCGCATATCGCCCAGCCGCTGGCCTTTGTGATGCCGTCCTACAAGATGCTGGACACGCCGTTCTATGGCATCGGCCTCAAGATGTACGACGCGCTGGCGGGCAAGGCGGGTCTGGGCTCGACACAGTTTCTCTCGGCTGGCGCCACGCGCCGGCTGCTGCCCACGGTGCAAGACAAGGGTTTGAAGGGCGGCGTCAAATACTGGGATGGCCAGTTCGACGACGCCCGCCTGGCGATTGCGCTGGCCCGCACGGCCGCTGCCAAGGGGGCCTTGCTGGTCAACTACTGCCCGGTGACGGAGCTGATCCAGGAGGAGGGCCGGGTCGCAGGCGTGGTCTGCAAGGATGCCGAGTCTGGCCAGCGCTACACGGTGCGTGCGCGCTGCGTGGTCAACGCCACGGGCCCCTGGGTGGACCACCTGCGCCAGCAGGATGCCGAGATGATGGGCAAGCCCGTCAAGCCCATGGTGGCGCCCAGCCAGGGCGTGCACCTGGTGGTGGACCGCGATTTCCTGCCCTCGGACCATGCCCTGCTCGTGCCCAAGACGGCCGACGGCCGGGTGCTGTTTGCGGTGCCATGGCTGGGCAAGGTGATTCTGGGCACGACCGACACCCCGCGCCATGACCTGGCGCGCGAGCCCCGTCCGTTTGAGGAAGAGCTGAACTTCATCCTGAGCGAGGCGGGCAAGTACCTCAGCCGCGCCCCCACGATGGCCGATGTGCGCAGCATGTGGGCCGGGCTGCGTCCGCTGGTCAAGCCGCAAGACGACGATGGCGAAAACACCAAGGGTATCAGCCGTGAGCACACGGTGCTGACCAGCAAGTCCGGCATGGTGACGGTGACCGGCGGAAAGTGGACCACCTACCGCGCGATGGCCGAGGACGTGCTCAATGCCTGCTTCGATGCCCAGCGCCTGCCGCGCAAGCCCGGTGGCGTGACCGTGAAGCTGCCGCTGGTGGGGACACCCGCATCGGGCCGCGCCCAGCACAGCATGCACATGGCCCAAGGCATGCACTCCTATGGCAGCGAGGCTGAGTTTGTGGCCACCTTGCCAGGCGCCGACGTCTGGCTGGCCAATGGCCTGAGCGAAGCCATGGTGCGTTTTGCTGCGCGCTATGAATATGCGCGCACTGTCGAAGACGTGCTCGCCCGCCGCAGCCGCCTGCTCTTCTTGGATGCCCGCCTGGCCGCCAAGCTGGCCCCGCGCGTGGCCGAGATCTTGCAGGAAGAATTGGGGTCGGATACGGCTCTGACCGCTTTCCTGGTGCTGGCGCAGCAGTACGCCGGCGAAAAAGTGGCGTAAAAATACAAATTTACCGCTGGTTTGGGTGCGCGCCCTTGACGAGGTGTGCTAGCTCTGACACAATAGAGGGCTTCGCGTTTAATGCGCGAGGTTTCTGCCCAGGAGAAGCATCGTAAATGGTTGCGGTGTGGACGACGGGCCCAAGACTGACTGGCTGCTTGGCTGTCCATGAGGATTAATTCTTATTGGGCTGTCTGGTCTGCTGGTGCAAGTTGGGAATATTGAAATGATCCAGACAGAATCTCGACTCGAGGTTGCCGACAATACCGGCGCGAAGTCTGTCCAGTGCATCAAAGTGCTGGGTGGTTCGCACCGTCGCTATGCGAGCGTTGGTGACATTATCAAGGTGAGCGTGAAAGAAGCTGCTCCACGTGGCCGCGTCAAAAAAGGCGAGGTTTACAGTGCTGTGGTGGTGCGTACCGCAAAGGGTATTCGCCGTGCTGACGGTTCGCTCGTCAAATTCGATGGCAACGCTGCTGTGTTGCTCAACGCCAAGCTGGAGCCTATCGGCACCCGCATCTTTGGCCCCGTGACCCGTGAACTGCGTACCGAAAAGTTCATGAAGATCGTGTCGCTGGCCCCCGAAGTTCTCTAAAGGAATAGCACTATGAACAAGATTCGCAAGGGCGACGAAGTTATCGTGCTGACCGGCCGTGACAAGGGCAAGCGTGGCACCGTGACCCTGCGTGCGGACGACTCCCACCTGGTGATCGAAGGCATCAACATGGTGAAGAAGCACGTCAAGCCAAACCCCATGAAGGGCACCAACGGCGGTATCGTGGAAAAGGCTATGCCTATCCACCAATCCAACGTGGCTATCTTCAATGCGGCAACCGGCAAGGCTGATCGCGTGGGCATCAAGGTGAACGCCGACGGCGCACGTGTTCGCGTGTTCAAGTCCAATGGCGCTGAAATCGCAGCCTAAGGAGTAAGACATGGCAAACGTTGCACGACTGCAAAAACAATTCCGTGAGCAAATCGCTCCCGAACTGATGAAGAAGTTCGGCTACACCTCCTCGATGGAAGTGCCTCGCCTGACGAAGATCACCCTGAACATGGGTGTGAGCGAAGCCGTCTCCGACAAGAAGGTGATGGACAACGCCGTGGCTGACCTGACCAAGATTGCTGGTCAAAAGCCTGTGGTGACCAAGGCCAAGAAGGCTATCGCTGGTTTCAAGATCCGCGAAGGCCAAGCTATCGGCTGCATGGTGACCCTGCGTGGCGTTCAGATGTATGAATTCCTGGACCGTTTCGTCACCGTGGCTCTGCCCCGCGTGCGTGACTTCCGTGGTATTTCTGGCCGCGCCTTTGATGGCCGTGGCAACTACAACATCGGCGTCAAAGAACAAATCATCTTCCCTGAAATTGAGTACGACAAAGTCGACGCACTGCGTGGTCTCAATATCAGCATTACGACGACTGCGAAGAATGACGACGAGTGCAAGGCACTGTTGCAGGCTTTCCGCTTCCCGTTCAAGAACTGAGGTGATGCATGGCTAAACAAGCACTGATCCAACGCGAACTGAAGCGTGAAAAGCTGGCTGCCAAGTACGCAGCCAAGTATGCAGAACTGAAGGCCATCGCCGGCGACGCCAAGCGTTCCGACGAAGAGCGTGATGCAGCCCGTCTGGGCCTGCAAAAGCTGCCTCGCAATGCAAACCCCACTCGTCAACGTGCACGTTGCGAAATCACGGGTCGTCCCCGTGGCACCTTCCGTCAATTCGGTCTGGGCCGCGCCAAGATTCGTGAACTGGCATTCGTCGGCGCCATCCCTGGCGTGACCAAGGCCAGCTGGTAAGCAGTCAGGAGATTAAACATGAGCATGAGTGATCCAATCGCTGACTTGCTGACCCGTATCCGTAACGCACAAATGGTGTCCAAAGCCACCGTGCTGGTTCCTTCCTCCAAAGTGAAGGTTGCCATTGCACAGGTTTTGAAGGACGAGGGTTACATCGATGGCTTCGAAGTGAAGACCGAAGATGGCAAGTCTGAACTCGCAATTACCTTGAAGTACTACGCTGGTCGTCCAGTGATCGAGCGTATCGAGCGCGTGAGCCGTCCTGGCCTGCGTGTGTACAAGGGCTGCACTGCAATTCCTCAAGTCCAAAACGGCCTGGGTGTTGCAATCGTGACCACGCCTAAGGGTGTGATGACCGATCGTAAAGCGCGCGCTGCCGGTGTCGGCGGTGAAGTGCTTTGCTATGTGGCTTAACGCGGCATTGAAGGAGAAATACTGACATGTCCCGTGTAGCAAAAATGCCTGTGAGCATCCCCCAAGGTGTGGATGTCTCCATCAAGGAAGACCAAATCAGCGTCAAGGGCGCAGGCGGCACGCTGCTGCTGACCCCCAACGCCCTGGTCAAGGTTTCCAACAACGACGGTAAGCTGGCTTTCGAGCCGGTGAATGACTCCCGTGAAGCCAATGCCATGAGCGGCACCATGCGTCAGCTGGTGAACAACATGGTGGTTGGTGTGAGCAAGGGCTTCGAGAAGAAGCTGTCTCTCGTCGGCGTGGGTTACAAGGCCGCTGCTTCTGGCAGCAAGCTGAACCTGAGCGTTGGTTATTCCCACCCAGTCAACTTTGAAATGCCTGCTGGCATCACCGTGGCCACCCCTACCCCTACGGAAGTGGTGATCAAGGGTGCTGACCGCCAACGCGTGGGTCAGCTGGCAGCTGAGATTCGTGCCGTTCGTCCTCCCGAGCCTTACAAGGGCAAGGGCATCCGTTATGCGGATGAGAAGGTCACGATCAAAGAGACTAAGAAGAAATAAGGAGCTGCATCATGTTGAACAAGAAACAGCAGCGTCTTCGTCGTTCCCTGCAAACCCGTATCCGCATTGCCAACCAAGGCGTTGCGCGTTTGACGGTGAACCGTACGAACCTCCATATCTATGCCACGATCATTTCCGGCGACGGCACCAAGGTGATTGCAACCGCATCTACGGCAGAAGCCGAAGTGCGCAGCAACCTGGGTGCAGCTGGCAAGGGTGGCAACACCGCCGCAGCTACTCTCATCGGCAAGCGCATCGCTGAAAAGGCGAAGGCAGCTGGCGTTGAGAAGGTTGCATTCGACCGTGCAGGTTTCGCCTACCACGGCCGCGTCAAGGCTCTGGCTGATGCAGCCCGCGAAGCCGGCCTGCAGTTCTAAGCGGAGTGGATAGAAATGGCTAAATTTTCCCCCAAAGTGCAAGACCAGGCGAATGACGACGGTTTGCGCGAAAAAATGATCGCGGTCAACCGCGTCACCAAGGTTGTGAAGGGTGGTCGTATTCTCGGCTTCGCTGCACTGACCGTGGTTGGCGATGGTGACGGCCGCGTTGGCATGGGCAAGGGCAAGTCCAAGGAAGTGCCTGCTGCCGTGCAGAAGGCTATGGAAGAAGCCCGTCGCAACATGATCAAGGTTTCGTTGAAGAACGGCACCCTGCATCACAAAGTGATGGGTCACCATGGCGCTGCCAACGTGATGTTGGCTCCTGCCCCCAAGGGTACCGGTATCATCGCCGGCGGCCCCATGCGCGCCGTCTTCGAAGTTCTGGGTATCACCGATATCGTGGCCAAGAGCCATGGTTCGTCGAATCCCTACAACATGGTTCGCGCCACTTTCGACGCTTTGAACAACTCCACGACCCCTGCGGAAGTGGCTGCAAAGCGTGGCAAGTCGGTTGAAGACCTGTTCGTCTGATCGGAGTCACTATGACAACGCAACAAACTGTGAAGGTCCAACTGGTGCGTAGCCCGATTGGTACCAAAGAAGACCACCGCGCCACCGTGCGTGGTCTGGGTCTGCGCAAGCTGAACAGCATCAGCGAACTGAAGGACACCCCCGAAGTGCGCGGTATGATTAACAAGATCGCCTACCTGGTGAAGGTTCTCTGAAAGGATTGATGATGGAACTCAATAGCATCAAGCCTGCAGCAGGTGCCAAGCACGCCAAGCGTCGCGTGGGTCGCGGTATCGGTTCGGGTCTGGGTAAGACCGCCGGCCGTGGTCACAAGGGTCAAAAGTCGCGTTCGGGTGGCTACCACAAGGTAGGCTTCGAAGGCGGTCAAATGCCTTTGCAGCGTCGCCTGCCCAAGCGCGGTTTCAAGTCCACCACGTTGAAGTTCAACGCCGAAGTCTCCCTGGCCGCTCTCGAGCTGCTGGGCGCTGCGGATGTGGATCTGGCAGTGCTCAAGCAAGCCGGTCTGGTTGGCCAACGCGCCAAGGTCGTCAAGGTGATCAACACCGGTGCTCTGTCCAAGGCTGTCAAGCTGAACGGCATCGGCGCCACCGCTGGTGCCAAGGCTGCGATCGAAGCTGCTGGCGGTAGCGTCGCCTAACCCTTTCTGAAAGATTCATCAGTGGCTACGAACACCGCAACTATTGCAAAGACCGGTAAATACGGCGATCTGCGTCGTCGTTTGGTTTTTCTGTTGCTGGCGCTGATCGTCTACCGCATCGGAGCTCATATTCCGGTGCCTGGTATCGATCCCAACCAGTTGCAGCAGCTGTTCAATAGCCAACAGGGTGGCATTCTCAACCTGTTCAACATGTTCTCGGGCGGAGCGCTCTCGCGCTTCACCGTGTTTGCACTGGGGATCATGCCGTACATCTCGGCATCGATCATCATGCAATTGATGACCTACGTCGTCCCGACATTCGAACAGATGAAGAAGGAAGGCGAAGCCGGCCGTCGCAAGATTACCCAGTACACCCGTTACGGTGCATTGGCGCTTGCGCTGTTCCAGTCGCTCGGCATTGCCGTGGCGCTGGAAGGCACTGCCGGTTTGGTCCTCAGCCCTGGTTTCGGGTTCCGTCTTACCGCTGTGGTCAGCTTGACTGCCGGTACGATGTTCCTGATGTGGCTGGGTGAACAGATCACCGAGCGTGGTTTGGGCAACGGGATCTCGATCCTGATTTTCGCCGGTATTGCTGCGGGTCTGCCCAGCTCCATCGGTGGATTGCTCGAATTGGTGCGTACTGGTGCGATGAGCATCATTGCCGCGATCTTCATTGTTCTCGTAGTGGCAGCCGTGACGTACTTCGTCGTGTTTGTCGAGCGTGGACAGCGCAAGATCCTGGTGAACTATGCGCGCCGTCAGGTTGGAAACAAGGTGTATGGTGGTCAGTCTTCGCACTTGCCACTGAAGCTGAACATGGCTGGTGTGATTCCGCCCATCTTCGCTTCGTCGATCATCTTGCTGCCTGCCACTGTTGTGAACTGGTTCAGCGCTGGCGAATCGATGCGTTGGCTCAAGGACATTGCTAGCACGCTGACTCCTGGTCAGCCCATCTATGTGATGTTCTATGCCGCAGCGATCATCTTTTTCTGCTTCTTCTATACGGCCTTGGTTTTCAACAGCCGCGAAACGGCCGATAACCTGAAGAAGAGTGGTGCCTTTATTCCCGGGATTCGACCAGGGGATCAGACAGCACGTTATATTGATAAGATTTTGGTGCGTTTGACGCTTGCGGGTGCTGTTTACATCACCTTCGTGTGTCTGCTGCCAGAGTTCTTGATCCTGAAGTACAACGTTCCGTTCTATTTCGGTGGCACTTCCTTGTTGATCATCGTCGTGGTGACCATGGACTTCATGTCCCAGGTCCAGAACTACATGATGTCTCAGCAGTATGAGTCGCTTCTGAAGAAGGCGAACTTCAAGGCCTCAGCCAAAAACTGAGATCGACAGGAAAGTGTGCCCTCCAGTCTGTTCGGGCTAAATATTTGAAATGCCGTCACAGACTGGAGCGGATGGAAGTTTTAGGAGAATGAAATGAGAGTTTCAGCTTCGGTAAAGAAGATTTGCCGTAACTGCAAGATCATCCGTCGCAAGGGTGTCGTACGCGTGATCTGCACCGACCAGCGCCATAAGCAGCGCCAAGGTTAATCTAAAGTATTAGAGGACACAAATGGCACGTATTGCTGGTATTAACATCCCTCCGCACAAGCATGCGGAGATCGGCCTGACCGCTATCTATGGCATCGGTCGCACCACCGCTCGCAAGATCTGCGAAGCCGCTGGTATCGACTACGCCAAGAAAGTCAAGGACTTCACGGACGCTGATCTGGAAAAGATCCGCGACGCAATCGCTCACCTGACCCTGGAAGGTGACCTGCGCCGTGAAACCACGATGAACATCAAGCGTTTGATGGACATCGGCTGCTACCGCGGTTTCCGTCATCGTCGTGGTCTGCCCATGCGTGGTCAGCGTACCCGCACCAATGCCCGTACCCGCAAGGGTCCGCGCAAAGGCGCAGCGGCTTTGAAGAAATAAAGAGATTGAAGGTACACAATGGCTAAGTCTCAGAACAACGCAGCTGCACGTGTACGTAAGAAAGTTCGCAAGAACATTTCTGACGGCATTGCACACGTTCACGCTTCGTTCAACAACACCATCATCACGATCACCGACCGCCAAGGCAACTCGTTGTCTTGGGCTTCGTCGGGTGGCCAGGGTTTCAAGGGCTCGCGCAAGTCGACGCCTTTCGCAGCCCAGGTTGCTTCCGAAGTGGCCGGCCGTGCTGCCATGGAACAGGGCATCAAGAACCTGGACGTCGAGATCAAGGGCCCAGGCCCAGGTCGCGAGTCTTCGGTGCGTGCTCTGGGTGCACTGGGCATCCGCATCACGTCGATCTCCGACGTGACGCCAGTCCCGCACAACGGCTGCCGCCCTCAAAAGCGTCGTCGTATCTAACTCACCATAAGCCCACCGCCGCCAGTGCATGGTGCTCTGGCGGCTCCCGCATTTATGCGGTAGCTGAAAAAAGGATATTCAAGTGGCACGTTTTATTGGCCCTAAGGGCAAACTTTCCCGCCGCGAAGGCGTAGACCTGTTCCTGAAGAGCGCACGTCGCTCGATCGCGGACAAGGTCAAGCTGGACACCAAGCCAGGTCAACACGGCCGTACCTCCGGCACGCGTACCTCGGACTACGGTCTGCAACTGCGTGAAAAGCAAAAGGTCAAGCGCACCTACGGTGTGCTGGAGAAGCAATTCCGCCGTTACTTCGCTGAAGCTGATCGTCGCCGTGGCAACACCGGCGCGAACCTGCTGAGCCTGCTGGAAAGCCGTCTGGACAACGTGGTGTATCGCATGGGCTTTGGCTCGACCCGCTCCGAAGCGCGTCAGCTGGTGTCCCACAAGGCCATCACCGTGAACGGTCAATCCGTCAACATTCCTTCCTACTCGGTGAAGGAGGGCGACGTGGTGGCGGTGCGCGAAAAGTCGAAGAAGCAAGCCCGTATCGTTGAGTCGCTGCAACTGGCTGGTCAAGTGGGCTTCCCCGCTTGGGTGGACGTGTCGGCTGACAAGGCTGAAGGCGTCTTCAAGAAGTCTCCAGACCGCGATGAATTCGGTGCTGACATCAACGAATCGCTGATCGTCGAATTGTATTCTCGTTAATTTCACGGTCGTTTTCGACTGCGAAAGTGTATCCGTCCCAGAACCGCGAGGCATCGCGGTTCTGGTGCTTCACCAGCCTTACCGGTGTAACGAGCCGGGGGTATTGAGAGGAAGTTTGCATGCAGACCAATTTGCTGAAACCCAAGACAATTAACGTAGAACAGCTGGGCCACAATCGCGCCAAGGTAGAGCTGGAGCCGTTTGAACGCGGCTACGGGCACACGCTGGGCAATGCGCTGCGTCGTGTTCTGCTGTCCTCGATGGTGGGTTATGCAGCGACGGAAGTGACCATTGCAGGTGTGCTGCACGAGTACTCGTCTATCGACGGCGTCCAGGAAGATGTGGTCAACATCTTGCTGAACCTCAAGGGCGTGGTGTTCAAGCTCCACAACCGTGACGAAGTGACGCTGAGCCTGCGCAAGGATGGCGAAGGCGTGGTGACGGCTGCTGACATTCAGACGCCTCACGATGTAGAAATCATCAACCCTGATCATATCATCGCCAACCTGTCGCAAGGCGGCAAGCTGGACATGCAGATCAAGGTGGAAAAAGGCCGTGGCTATGTGCCCGGTAACGTGCGCCGCTACGGTGACGAGTCGACCAAGTCGATCGGCCGCATTGTGCTGGACGCATCGTTCTCGCCGATCAAGCGCGTTAGCTACACGGTCGAATCCGCCCGTGTGGAGCAGCGTACCGATCTGGACAAGCTGGTTCTCGAGATCGAAACCAACGGTGCCATCGCTGCAGAAGATGCAGTGCGCTCGTCGGCCAAGATCCTGGTGGAGCAACTTGCCGTGTTTGCGCAGCTTGAAGGCGGCGCATTGGATGTGTTCGACCAGCCAGGTGGCCAGGCGCGCAACAACGCCACGTTCGATCCGATCCTGCTGCGTCCTGTGGACGAGCTGGAACTGACCGTGCGTTCTGCCAACTGCTTGAAGGCCGAGAACATCTACTACATCGGTGACCTGATCCAGCGCACCGAAAATGAGTTGCTCAAGACCCCGAATCTGGGTCGCAAGTCGCTCAACGAGATCAAGGAAGTGTTGGCTTCCCGTGGTCTGACCCTGGGTATGAAGCTTGAAAACTGGCCACCAGCCGGTTTGGAAAAGCGTTAAGTTATAATGGAGAGCTCTCCCAATGGTGGGGGAGCTCAATCGTAGTGCGTCGAACAGTACCTGATACGGCTGTTTGATTGAATCAATCTAAAAGGAAAAGCACCATGCGTCACGGACACGGCCTCCGCAAACTGAACCGCACCTCGTCTCACCGTAAGGCGATGCTGCAAAACATGATGAATTCGCTCATCGAGCACGAAGCCATCAAGACCACCGTTCCTAAAGCCAAGGAACTGCGCAAGGTGATCGAGCCCATGATCACGCTGGCCAAGGTGGACACCGTGGCTAACCGCCGTCTGGCTTTTGACCGTCTGCGCAGCCGCGACAGCGTCACCAAGCTGTTCAACGTGCTGGGTCCTCGCTCGGCCAACCGTCCAGGCGGCTACACCCGTATCCTGAAGATGGGTTTCCGCGTGGGCGACAACGCGCCTATGGCCTATGTTGAACTGGTGGACCGCGCTGAAGAAGCCGGTGATGCCGCAGCAGAATAAGCCCTCTGCAGGTTCCGACTGAAAAAGCCCACTTCGGTGGGCTTTTTCTATGGCGCTGCGCCTTTGCCGATCGCTGCAAGCAGCGCTTGAGGCCCTCATTCCACAAATAGTTTCCAAATGATGACAAAGCGCTTCGCATTAAGGAAAACCCGAGCTATAATGCAAGTGCGCGATGGAGCAGTCTGGTAGCTCGTTGGGCTCATAACCCAAAGGTCGGAGGTTCAAATCCTTCTCGCGCAACCAGAACATCAAAAGCCAGCTTTCGAGCTGGCTTTTTTGTGCCTGGCTGCCGGGCAGCACCGTTGCGGACTGGGCTGGTCAGCCTGAAAAGTGGGCCGGTAAGGCCGCCGCTTTGATCCCGCCAAGATTGCTATAAAAGTCGAAGCGCAAAAAATATACGCTAAAAGCGCATTCGTCCAAAATGCAGTACCAAAGTCGCGCTATAATTGCGGTGCGCGATGGAGCAGTCTGGTAGCTCGTTGGGCTCATAACCCAAAGGTCGGAGGTTCAAATCCTTCTCGCGCAACCAGAACACCAAAAGCCAGCTTTCGAGCTGGCTTTTTTGTGCCCGTTTCTCAAGTACCGATGGACACCAAGTCTGATCGCTGCGCTAGCCACCACAGGCAGGGCGGCAGCAGCGCTTGCCCCGCCTCAGATGCTCCTGGCGGGGCCACAGCGCCCCATCAATGCGCGTACAACTGCGCCAGCGAGCGAAAGCCTTTGACCTCGATCGGGTTGCCGCTCGGGTCGTAGAAGAACATCGTCCATTGCTCGCCGGGCTCGCCTTCAAAGCGCACCTGGGGCTCGAGCACAAAGCGTGTGTTGGCGGCGCGCAGGCGCTCGGCCAGCTGCTTCCAGTCCTCGAGTTTCAGCACCAGACCGAAGTGCGGCATCGGCACCTTGTGGTTGCCCACCAGGCCGGTATTGCTGGTCTCAAAGGGTTTGCCCAGGTGGCAGGAGATCTGGTGGCCAAAGAAATCAAAGTCCACCCAGCTGTCGGTGCTGCGGCCTTCGGCGCAGCCGAGCGTGTCGCGGTAGAAGTGGCGTGCAGCATCCAGGTCGTGCACATGGAAGGCGAGATGGAAAAGGCTCTGCATGGTGGCGGGCTCAAAAAGGCAGGTTGCAAGGGTGGTCGTACGCAGCCGCAAGCGATTTATCACATAGGCAGGGGCTGCACAATCCGCTAAGCTGTGCAGCATACACCCTGGCATTGCACACGCGGCCAACGGCCCAACTCCTGGAGACAACACCATGCAAGACTCCGCCCCGTCTTTCAACCCCTTTGCCCCCGGCTTTGATTTTCTGCAAAAGCTCGCAGCGGGCGGTAGCTCCAAGCCTTCTGCGGCCTTTGCGCAATGGCAGGAATGGGTGGCGCCGACGATGAATGTGCCGGACCTGGAAAAGCGCATTCAGGAGCTCAAGACCGTGCTGTTCTGGCTGGAGCAGAACCAGCGGGCGCTGGCCGCCACCATCCAGGCGATGGAAGTGCAGAAGATGACCTTGTCGGCCTTGCAGACGATGAATGTGCCGGTAGAGAACTGGGCCAGCACCATGGTGCAAAGCTGGCAGCAGTTTGCCCAGAGCACGGCTGCGCAGGCGCAACAAGCGGCAGCGGTGGCGCCAACAACCACCGAGACGCCCAGCCCCGCCCCTGCAGCCGCAACCACACCCGCGCCCGCGCCCGCACCGGCCGCTGCCGCAAGAGAACAGCCCGAGAAATCTGAACAGGCCAGTGCCGCCGCCGCTTCGGCGACCGACCCCATGCAGTGGTGGGGCGCGCTGACCCAGCAGTTCCAGCACATCGCCCAGCAGGCTGTGCAGGATGTCACCGAGCAGGCGATGGTCCATGCAGCCAGTACCCAACGGGCGGCAGCCTCCGCTGCGCAGGCGGTGCGCAGCACAGCCCAGGAGATGGCCGAAGCCGGCAAGGCGGCGGCCAAGGCCGCGATGGGCCAGCAGACATCGGCCAAGCGCAGCGCTGCTGCGGCAGGCCGCAGCAAGGCTGCCACAGCAGCTGGTCAGAAGACCAGGAGCGGGCCGCAGGCTGGCGCAGGAAGCGGCTCCAGCAAGCCAGCACCCCGCAAGGCGACACCGTCCAAAGGCGCAGGCTCTGCCAACGGCGCCCGCCAAGCCGCCCCAAGCAAGGTCGCCTCACGGAACGCCGCGCCCCGCAAGCCTTCCTCCGGCCAGCGTTGAGCCAGCAAGAACGCTTGAGTGATCGTGATTTTTTAGCGCGGGACTGGGCCGGCAGCCGCGCAGCAGCAGGTTGTTGACAATGGCAGGCACAAAGCTTTTTCCCTATGGTCATGTGACCCATCCCGACTGGCGGATGGCTGTGGCGCTGGTGGTGGCGCAACTGAGAGGCCGCATGGCCCAGGCGGGCTATGCCAGCGCGCCCAACCTCGGCCTGGTGTATTTTACGGATGCCTTTGCACGCCATGCGCCGCAGTTGCTGGAGGCCTTGCAGGACGAGTTTCCGCAGATCGGCGACTGGAGCGGCTCGGTCGGCGTTGGCGTGATGGCCTCGCATGCCGAGTACCTGAACGAGCCGGCGCTGTCGGTCATGCTGCTGGAGCTGCCTGCCCATTCCTACCGCCTGTTCTCAGGCATTGCGCCGCTGCCGGTGGCGCCTACATCGCCCTGGGACCGCGCGCTGGTGCATGCCGATGCGGGCCTGCCGGATTTTGCAGAACTGCTCGAAGAGCTGGCCGCGCGCACGCGCGCTGGCAGCGTGCTGGGCGGCCTCAATTCCGAGGCGGTAGCGCCGCTGCAACTGGCCTGGAGCAAGGCGCTGGGCCCCAGTCACAACGGGGTGCTGCGCGGTGGGCTTTCGGGCCTGGCGTTCTCTGCCGATGCCGGCGTGGTGCAAGAGCTGACCCAGGGCTGCCAGGTGATGGGTGCGCGCATGCGCATCACCGCAATGCAAGGCCATGTGGTGCTGGCTTTGGATGGCCGGCCCGCGCTCGATGTGCTTGAGGAGCTGATGCCGGTGCGGCTGGATGCGGACCCCGAGCGGGCCACCCGCACGATGCGCCATATCCATGCCGCGCTGGAGCCGCATGCGCCCGAATCGGCTGTGCATGCCGGGCAGCTGGGCCCGGAGGCGCGCGTGGTGCCGCTGGTGGGCGTGGACATGGTCAGCCGGGGCATTGTGCTGTCAGAGCAGGCGCAGCCCCAGCAGTACCTGTGCTTTTGCCAGCGCAACCTGTCGGCGGCCCGCGCCGATTTGCTGCGCATGTGTGCCGAGCTGCAAGAGTCGCTGTCCCCCGCCGAGGCGCAGACCGGCCTGCCGCTGGGCGATAGCGCCCTGGGTGATGCGGCGGCCGGCCGCCGCATTGCGGGGGCCGTCTACATCAGCTGCGCGCAGCGGGCGAGCCCCTATTTCGGCGTGCCTGGTGCCGAGCTGGAGCTGATCCACCATGTGCTGGGCGATATCCCGCTGGTGGGCTTTTTCAGCCAGGGCGAGATTGCCGGCCAGCAGCTGCACCGCTATGCCGGTGCGCTGATGCTGTTTACCCAGGCGGCTTAACGATTGCCACCCGGCTGCAGGCGCCGCATTTCGGTAAACACCGACAGCTCCCAACTGCGCATCGCCAGCAGCAGGGTATAGCCTTCGCGCTCCTTCTCGGGCAGGCGCTGGTCGGTCAGGTGCTGCTGGGCAAAATCCTGGGCCACGCGCTGCAGGCGCTCCAAAAAGGCGGGGGCCAAGGTGCGGCTGATGGCGCCATGCACGAGCATCAAACCCTCTCCGGATTTGTCGAACGTGCCCGAGAAATAGTCGTGCACCGCGTTCTCGCGAAAATACTCCATCACCGGGCCATGCGGGCGCCAGCGGAAGGTCTTGGCCAGCTTGAGCCGGTAGCGGTTCATCGGGCGCAGCTCGATGATGCCGATGCGGTCGAGCTGCGCCAGGTACTTGATGCCCTCGGCCTCGCTCAAGCGGTAGGTGGCCAGCACCTGCTCCAGCGTCCACTGGCTGAGCACGCAGATGGCCATCAGCAGCAGCTTCTTGTCTGCCACCACCGCCTGCTCCTGCTGCTGCGTCAGCTCCTTGATCAGCGGCTGGTTGTCGGCCACGCGGCGTGCCAGGTCGGCAAAATCGAGGCGCAGCACATGGCAGATGGCATCGATGCGCGACAGCGGCATGTCGCCCTTGGCCAGCATGCGCTTGACGCTGGACTCGGCCATGCCCAGCGCCTCGGCCAGGTCTGCATAGGTCATTTGTGCGGCTTTTAGCTCTTTTTTCAATGCCAGTACCAGATCGGCGGTGGTGCTCATGGGTATCGTCCTGTCATACTTTGGGTGCCATCATAGGGGATCGCGCCGGGATTGCGAGACGCTCTGGCGCGCCAGCGGCACAGTGCAGGTCATGACTGATACCTCCCAACCTCCAAGCCCCCGCAGCCTGGCTGCGGAATGCGTGCTTTACGCCTTCTATGCCGCCATGCTGGCCCTTGCCTGCCTGGGGCCCTATGTGCCGCAGGCGGCCCATTACCATGACTTCGCCGATCAGCGCCCGCTGCTGGGCCTGGCCAACGCGGCCGATGTACTGAGCAATCTGCCGTTCCTGCTGGTCGGCATCTGGGGCTTGTTGGCGAGTGTCAAAACACCCGCTGACACCTTGCGATCCCAAGGCGCGCAGCCCTGGTTGCTGCTGGTGTTTGGCGGTTTGGTGCTGACTGCCGTCGGTTCGTCCTACTACCACCTGCTGCCCGGCGATGTGCGTGTCTTCTGGGACCGCATGGGCATGGTGCCGGTGTTTGCCGGTGTGCTGGGCCTGGCGCTGCAGTCGCAGCTGAATGCCCGCGCCGCCTGGCTGACAGCACTCGCCGTGCTGCTGGGCGGGCCACTGGCGCTGTGGATCTGGTTGCAGACCGGGCAGCTGCTGCCCTGGGCCGTGTTGCAGGGCGCTGGCATGGTACTGCTGGTGGTAGTGGCGCTGTGGCAGCAGCGCAGCCCGCCGGCCGCGCCACTTATCCGCTGGCCCCTGGCGGCCGTTGTGGCCTGGTATGCGCTGGCCAAGCTGTTCGAGCTGGGCGATGCCGCCGTCTGGGCCGGCAGCGGCCATCTGGTGGCCGGCCATGCGCTCAAGCACCTGGCCGCTGCGCATGCGCTGGTGCCACTGTTGCGAACGGCGCTGCAAGCGCGCCAACTGGCGTGCCCAAACCGCGCGTCCGCAGGCACAATCGGGGACGGCGCGCTGGGGGCAGTGCGTTTGCGCTGAATGCCCGGTACCGACCACCCCCACCGCCCTTGATCCGCCAGGAGATGCTTGTTCCATGAACCGTCCACATGCCCCGTCTGTGCCTGCCTTCGATGCGCCAGACCACCCCAACCAGTTTGCCTTGCTGGGCCAGCGCCGCTTTGCCCCCTTCTTCTGGACCCAGTTTGCCGGGGCCGCCAACGACAACCTGTTCAAGTTCGCCTTCACCGTCATGGTGACCTACCAGCTGCAGGTGGCCTGGATGCCGCCTGCCATGGCCGGCCTGGTGATCGGGGCCTTGTTCATCCTGCCTTTTCTGTTGTTCTCGGCGACCTCGGGGCAGCTGACCGACAAGTACGAAAAGCACCGCATGATCCGCTTCGTCAAGGACCTGGAGATTGGCGTGATGCTGATCGCTGGTGTGGGCTTCTGGATCGAGAGCCCGGCTGTGCTGCTGGGCTGCGTGTTCTTGATGGGCCTGCATTCCACGCTGTTCGGGCCGGTGAAGTTTGCCTACCTGCCCCAGGTGCTGCGCGACGATGAGCTGACCGGCGGCAATGGCATGGTCGAGATGGGCACCTTTGTCGCCATCTTGCTGGGCAATGTGGTGGGTGGGCTGCTGGTGGCTCTGCCCGGCATCGGCCATGCCGCGGTGGGCGTGGCCTGCCTGGGCCTGGCGGTGGTGGGTCGCCTCACCGCGCAAGGCGTGCCGGTGGTGCCGGCCACCGACCCGGGCCTCCAGATCAACTGGAACCCGGTGAGCGAGACCTGGCGCAACCTGAAGTTGGCGCATGGCAATGTGGTGGTGTTCCGCTCGCTGCTGGGCATCAGCTGGATGTGGTTCTTTGGCGCGGTGTTTCTGAGCCAGTTCCCCAGCTTTGCCAAGGAGGTGCTGCATGGCAATGAGCATGTCGCTTCGCTGCTGCTGGTGGTGTTTTCCATCGGTATCGGCCTGGGTTCGCTGCTGTGCGAGGTGCTCTCGCGCCGCCAGGTGGAGATTGGCCTGGTGCCCATTGGCACCATCGGCATGAGCGTGTTTGCGATTGACCTGTACTTTGCCTCGCGCGGCCTGGCGCAGCCGGCCCAGGCCTGGACGGCACTGGGCTTCATCAGCCAGCCGGCGCACTGGCGCGTGATGGCCGATCTGGCGCTGCTGTCGCTGTTTGCGGGCCTGTACAGCGTGCCCATGTATGCGCTGATCCAGCTGCGCAGCCAGCCCACGCACCGCGCCCGCATCATTGCGGCCAACAATATCTTGAATGCGCTGTTCATGATTGCCAGCTCGGTGATCGCTGGCGCCTTGCTGGGCGCGGGCTTCACGGTGCCGCAGATTTTCCTGTTCACCGGCATTGCCAATGCGATTGTCGCCACCTACATCTTCTTGCTGGTGCCTGAATACCTGCTGCGCTGCATTGCCTGGCTGGTCACCAACCTGGTCTACCGCTTTCGCGTGCAGGGCGCGCAGCACATCCCCACCAGCGGGCCGGCGCTGCTGACCTGCAACCATGTGAGCTTTGTCGACCCCATTTTAATGATGGCCGCCAGCCCGCGCCCGATCTACTTTGTGATGGACTACCGCATCTTCCGCACGCCCCTGCTGGGCTGGCTGTTCCGCCTGTGCAAAGCCATTCCGGTGGCGCCCCGCAGCGAAGACCCTGCCGTCTACGAGGCCGCCTTTGCACGCGCCGCGCAGGTGCTGCGCGAGGGCGATCTGCTGGCTATCTTTCCCGAGGGCGGCATCACCCGCGACGGCGAGCTGCAGGCCTTCAAGGGCGGTGTGATGAAGATCCTGGAGCAGGCCCGAGCCGATGGGCTGGACGTGCCCGTGGTGCCGATGGCACTGACCAACCTCTGGGGGTCGTTTTTCAGCCGCATCGAGCCCCAAGGCGCGATGACCCGGCCGTTCCGTCGAGGCTTGTTCAACCGCGTGACCTTGCGCATTGGAGCGGCCAGCCCGGCTGCCGAGTGCTCTGCCGAGCAACTGCGCCAGCGCGTGGGCGAGCTGCTGGACCAGGAGGGCGGCCATGGCAGTGGCTCGCCCGCTTTGGGATAATGCAGGCTGGACAACGAATGGCTTTGTGATGACCTCTTTATCGATTCTGTGCAAAAGCGTGGCAGCCCTGGTGGCCGTGTCCGCCCTGGCTGCCTGCAGCAGCTCTTCGGGCCTCAAGCCGCTGCGTGACCCCGACGAGAAGGAAGCCGCCTCCTACGCCACCACCTATGCCGGCCCGCGCAGCCCTGCATCGGCCTACTGCGTGCAGATGGGCGGCGCCTTGCTCAACACGCCCAAGGGCAAGAACACGGTGTGCAAATTCCCCGACGGCAAGGAAATGGACCCCTGGGACCTGTTCTGGCGCGACAACCCGATGAACTGAGGACCGCAAGGTGACTATAAAAAACCCTGCCAGCGCATGGTGCGCTGGCAGGGTTTTGTCTTGCGGAGCCTGTGGCGGGCTAGGCGGGGCTCAGGGGTTTAGATGACGCCATGCGTCTTGAACCAGTCCTGCATGCGCTTCCAGCCGTCATCTGCCGCATCCTTGCGGTAGCTGGGGCGGTAGTCGGCATGGAAGGCGTGGCCCGCTTCGGGATAGACATGAAAGCTCGATGCCGCAGCGGCGGCATTGCCTGCGGCACCGGCCTTTTGCAGGCTTTGCTTCATGGCCTCCACGGACTCAAGCGGAATCCCCTGATCCTTGCCGCCGTAGAGGCCGAGCACGGGGGCCTTGAGCGCGCTGCTGAGGTCAATCGGGTGCTTGGGCTGCAACTCGCTGGCAGCGCCTTGCAGGCGGCCATACCAGGCAACACCGGCCTTGACCTTGCCGGTGGCGGCATACAGCCAGGTGATGCGGCCACCCCAGCAAAAACCGGTGATGCCGGCGCGGCTGGTGTCACCACCATTGTCCTTGGCCCAGGCCAGGGCGGCGTCCAGGTCCTTGATGACCTGGGCATCGGGCACCTTGCTGACCAGCTCGCTTTGCAGCTGGCTGATCTCGGTGTACTTGCGTGGGTCGCCCTGGCGCGCAAACAGCTCGGGCGCAATGGCCAGGTAGCCCAACTGGGCCAGGCGGCGGCAGGTGTCGGCGATGTAGTCGTGCACGCCAAAGATTTCCTGGATCACCAGCACCACCGGCAGGTGGGTCTTGCCAGCAGGCGCTGCGCGGTAGGCGCTGACCTGGAAGCCGTCAACCGTGTACTGGATCGTGCCGGCCGTCAGACCGGTATCGGGGGTCTTGATGGCGGTTTGCGCCATCACTGGCACCGCTGCTGCGGCGTAGCCTACGCCCAGCGCCATTTGCAGGGCGCTGCGGCGGGTGCTGCCGGCCAAGGTGGCGCGGCCCGGGAGAAGGGAGTCGAAATCGGCATTGCTGGGAGTCTGGGACATAGGATTTCCTTTTCTGCGGATGGCAGGCCCATTATGGGGGACGATAAAAAACAGCCCGTGACAAGGTGGCTGGCGCGCCGGCGCCGCCGTGTTCATGCAAGAAAAATGCCTGGCATCGCCAGGCATCGTGGTGGTGGTGGCTGGGCTCAGATCACTTCCACAGCGCGCACTTGGTTTCTTCCTTGGTCGTGAACACCTCGTCACCCGGCAGCTTCTTGACGATCTTGTAGTAGTCCCAGGTGCCCTTGGATTCCTGCGGGGTCTTGACCTGGACCAGGTACATGTCGTGGATGTAGCTGCCGTCGGCGCGCAAGGTGCCCGAGCCAAAGAAGTCGTCCATCTTCATGCCGCGCCAGGTCTCCATCACCTTGTCGGCATCGGTGGTGCCGGCGGCCTGCACGGCCTTGAGGTAGTTCATCGTGGCCGAGTAGTCGGCGGCCTGGATTTCGGTGGGGCGGCGCTGGGTTTTCTTCATGTAGGCGTCCGCGAACTTGCGCGTTGCGTCGTTCATGTCCCAGTACCAGCTGGTGACGAACTGCATGCCGGCGGTGTTCTTCAGGCCCAGACTGTGGATGTCGCTGTAGAAGACGAGCAGCGGCGCGATTTTCATCGACTTGTCGATGCCGAATTCCTTGGCCGCCTTGATGGCGTTGATGGTGTCGCCGCCGGCATTGGCCAGCGCCAGCACCTGGGCCTTGGAGCTTTGCGCCTGCAGCAGGAAGGACGAGAAGTCGGAGGCATTGAGCGGGTGGCGCACGGCCGCAGCCACGGCGCCGCCCTTGGCCTTGACGACCTTGGTGGCATCGGCTTCCATCGCATGGCCAAAGGCATAGTCGGCGGTCAGAAAGAACCAGTTCTTGCCGCCGTTGTCGACAATGGCGCCGGCCGCACCCTTGGACAGCGCCACGGTGTCATAGGCATAGTGCACGGTGTAGGGCGTGCAGGCCTCGTTGGTCAGCGCCGAGGTGCCCGCGCCATTGTTGATCATCACGCGCTTTTTCTCATCGGCCACCTTGGCCAGCGCCAGCGCCGTGCCCGAGTTGGTGCCGCTGAAGATCATCGTCAGGTTCTGCGTGTCGATCCACTCGCGCGCCTTGCTGGCGGCGATATCGGCCTTGTTCTGGTGGTCAACGACCAGCATTTCGATCGGCTTGCCCAGCACCTTGCCGCCAAAGTCGTCAATCGCCATCTGGATGGCGGTGGCGCCACCCTTGCCTTCGAGGTCGGCATACAGGCTCGACAGGTCGGAGATATAGCCGATCTTGACCTTGTCCTGTGCATGGGCCGTGCCCATGGCGGCGGTCAAGCCCAGCAGTCCCAAGGTGGCCAAGGCTTGCGCCAGGCGAGTGCGTTGCATAGTTGCTCCTAATGTTTATGGTGTTGTCTCGATGCGGCAGCCGCATGGACCCGATACTGGCATGCACAGCGCTGGGTGGTATTGGGACAATTACTGCGCTGCACCGGGTGCCTTCTTCGGCAGAGCTTCCCTAAAAATAGCTGCCCGTGCTTGTCAGAAAAGCACGGTCAGCTATCAAATCAGGAGTTGTGCGCCCGGCTGGGCGCTTGTGCACAGTGGCTTGGCTTTTTTGCGCACCCCCTTTTAAGCAGGTGCTCAGGTCTGTTGGCTGCGCAGATAGGTCTGCACGATGGCGGCGGCATCGACGGCGAAATGCTGGCGCAGCGCCGCGCGCGAATCGCTGCGGCCAAAGCCGTCCGTCCCCAACGTGTAGTAATGCTGGCGCGGAAGGCCACGGTCGTCGGTGGGCAGGTAAGCGCGCACCAGCTCGGGCAAGGCGCGCACATAGTCGCTGGCGGCAATGATGGGGCCTTGCGAGGACGCCAGTTGCTGCGCAAACCAGCTGGGGGCGCTGGCCTTGCCTGCGCGCCAGAGCTCCAGCTGGGCCTCGCCATCGCGGGCCAGCTCGGCATAGCTGGTGACGCTCCAGACATCGGCAGCGACGCGGTGCTCGCGCTCCAGAATGGCAGCGGCCTTGAGCACCTCGCCCATGATCGCGCCACTGCCCAGCAGTTGCACCCGGCGCGGGCTGTGCGCAGAGCCGGCCTGCAGCCGGTACATGCCGCGGATAACCCCTTCATGGGCCTCAGGCGGCAGGCTGGGGTTGGCCACGTTTTCGTTGGTGACGGTGATGTAGAAGAACTCGTCGCGCTGCTCTTGCAACATGCGCTGCATGCCATGGTCGATGATGACGGCCAGCTCGCCAGCAAAGGCGGGGTCGTAGCTCTTGCAGTTGGGCACGGTGGAGGCGCTCAGCAAGCTGCTGCCGTCCTGGTGCTGCAGGCCTTCGCCGCCCAAGGTGGTGCGCCCGGAGGTGGCGCCGATCAAAAAGCCGCGTGCGCGCTGGTCGGCAGCGGCCCAGATCAAATCGCCCACACGCTGGAAGCCGAACATGCTGTAGAAGATGAAAAACGGCAGCATGGCGGTGCCATGGGTGCTGTAGCTGGTGGCGGCCGCCGTCCAGGACGACAGTGCGCCCGCTTCGCTGATGCCTTCTTCCAGGATCTGGCCGCTGCTCGCTTCGCGGTAGAGCAGCATCGAAGCGTTGTCCTCGGGTTGGTAGAGCTGGCCAAAAGGCGCGTAGATGCCCACCTGGCGGAACAGCCCGGCCATGCCAAAGGTGCGCGCCTCATCGGCCACGATGGGCACGATGCGCGGGCCCAGGGTCGGGTCCTTGAGCAGGTTGCCCAGCTGGCGCACAAAGGCCATCGTGGTGCTCATCGGCTTGCCCTCGGCCTGCAGCGCAAAGCCGGCCGTCGCCTGCAGATCGGGCACGGCCACCGGCATGGCCTGGCCTTTGCGCGCCGGCAAAAAGCCGCCCAGCGCCTGGCGGCGCGCCAGCAGATAGCGCATCTCGGCACTGCCATCTGCGGGCTTGAGAAAGGCGGCCGAGGTGGCCTGGGCATCGCTCAGCGGCAGGTTGAAGCGGTCGCGGAAGGCCAGCAGGTCCTCGGCGCCCAGCTTTTTTTGCTGGTGCGAGGTCATGCGGCCCTGGCCGATGCTGCCCATGCCATAGCCCTTCATCGTCTTGGCCAGCACCACGGTGGGTTGGCCGCTGTGCGCAGCGGCGCTGGCAAAGGCGGCGTGGATCTTGACCGGGTCGTGGCCGCCACGGCGCAGGCGGTCGATGTCGCTGTCCGACAGGTGGGCGACCAAAGCCGCTAGCTCGGGGCTCTGGTTGAAGAAATGCTCGCGGTTGAAGGCGCCATCGTTGGCCGACAGGGTCTGGAACTCACCATCGACCGTGCGCGCAAAGGTGCGCGCCAGCACATGGCTGTGGTCGCGCGCCAAGAGCGCATCCCACTCCGAGCCCCAGAGGCACTTGACGACGTTCCAGCCCGCGCCGCTAAAGAGCGCCTCGAGCTCATCGATGATGCGGCCATTGCCGCGCACCGGGCCATCGAGCCGCTGCAGGTTGCAGTTGATGACGAAGATGCAGTTGTCCAGCCCCTCGCGTGCGGCCAGGGTGAGTGCGGCGATGGATTCGGGCTCGTCCATTTCGCCATCACCAAAAAAGCCCCAGACCTTGCGGCCTGCGGTATTGGCCAGGCCCCGGTCGGCCAGGTAGCGCATGAAGCGCGCCTGGTAGATCGCATTGATCGGTCCGATGCCCATCGAGCCGGTGGGGAACTGCCAGAACTCGGGCATCAGGTAGGGGTGCGGGTAGGAGCACAGCCCCTGGATGCCCTGGCTGGCGGCCACCAGCTCCTGGCGGTAATGGGCCAGGTTCTCTTCGCCCAGGCGCCCTTCGAGAAAGGCGCGCGCATAGACGCCGGGCGAGGAGTGGGGCTGGAAGTACACCAGGTCAGCGGCCTGGTGGCCATCATCGGCGCGGAAGAAATGGTTGAAGCCAGTCTCGAAAAGATCGGCCGCCGAGGCATAGCTGGCGATGTGGCCGCCCAGCTCGCCATGCGCGGCATTGGCGCGCACCACCATCGCCAGCGCGTTCCAGCGCAGGATGGCCGAGAGCTTTTTCTCCAGCGCCACATCGCCGGGGTAGGGCGGCTGCTCATCCACCGTGACCGTGTTGATGTAGGGCGTGTTGCCCGAGGGCTTCCATGCCACATGGCGCTTGCGGGCATGGGCCAGCAGCGCATCAAGCAGCGCGCCAGCCTGCTCCTTGCCCTGCGCCGAGCCATAGGCCGCCAGCATTCCATCGAAGGCATCGCACCACTCGGCCAGTTCGGCCGGGTCAGCTTGCGGGGTGGCGGGCACATGGTGGGGCGGCTGGCGCACGGTGGTCTCCTGTCTGGTTCTAGGTGTGAATGCTTGGGATCATGCCATGGAAGCGTCGCCCAGGCGCGAGGCCCTGCTACAACGGCAGCGCCTTGAAAGTATTGCCTCGCGATACCTGATTCTTTGAAAACTGCTACCGGCATTAAAAGGGGATGCTGGCGCAGCCGCTTGCCCGCATCATCGCAGCGTGTTCAACCAAAGCGGGGCCCTGTTGCTCCGACCCACCATGTCTCCATTCTCCAATCCTGTTCAGCGTGACACCCGTGCCTGGCAATACCAGGTATGGATCTCGTTTGGTATTGCGGTCTCGATGTGCGCGATCGGCCTGGCCTGGCTGCCAGGGCAACACCTGGAACAGGCATTCATGGTGATGGGCTATATGTTCTGCCTGTCGGCCGCCTTTGTGCTGGCCAAGTTTGTGCGGGATAAGCAAGCGGGCAGCAGCCAGGCAGCTGGCGACACGCCCATGTGGCGCTTTGTGGTCTGGGGCGGATTTGCGATCGCGATGGGGCTGACCGGCTGGGGTTTGCTCAGCATGGACATCAACCCGACCTACAAGGCCTTCTTGGGCGTGAGCTGGATGTACATGATCACCACCGCCTTCACCCTGGCCAAGATGCTGCGCGACAAGCATGAGTCGGACCTGGCCACCGCCATCCACCAGGCCCGCAGCATGCGCAGTGCGCCCCGCGAGCATGACGTGGGCCACCCGCAGGAGCGCGTGTGAGCGCCCATCGGATGATGCAGCCAACACGGGAGCAGCATATGTTCAGTCTTACTTGCAGCAAATGGCAGCGCGGCGCTGCTGCCACTCTGGCCAGCGCCGCCCTGGTGCTGGGTTTGGCCACCGCACCGGCGGCCCAGGCGCAAAGCGATGCGTCCCTGATGCTCTCGGCGCTGCCGATTGCCTCGGTGGTCGTGGGCACGGCGGCCTCGGTGGGGGCGTCGGCCACCGTTGTCTCCATTCCGGTGGCACTGTCGGTCGATGGGGCCCAGCTCATCGTCAAGGGCGTGCAGGCATCGGCCAAGGGCACGGTCTGGTTGCTGGAGAGCGCATCGGACGGCGCGGCGGCCAGCATTGAACTGTCGGCCGGCGCCCTGGGCGCCAGCGCCGCCGGTGTAGGCACGGCCATCCTCGTCAGCGTGGTGGGCACGGGCGTGCTGCTGTCGGCCGCTGGCGAGGTGATCGCCTTTATCCCCAATGCGATCGGCAAAGCGCTGCTCTACAACGAGCGCCTGTGATGACCAAGGAGATGGCCATGTTGAAACCTCTGCGCCTGGGCCTGCTGGCCGCCGCACTGCTGGCCGCCACGGGCGCCCAGGCCGGCCGCAGCTGCGAGCCGCAAAAGCCCACGCTGGATAGCGTGCGCCAAAGCCTGAACCTGGCACAGAACGTTGCTCAGGCGCTGGATGCCAGCGGTGCGCAGGTGGTGTTGCTGGGCCGCCAGGGGCAGGATTTGCGCAAGTACCAGCTGCAGTTCTCGCACATGGGCTGGGCCTACAAGTCGGCCACCGGTGCCTGGCGTGTGGTGCACAAGCTCAATGACTGCGGCACCGCCGCCTCCCATGTCTACCGCCAGGGGCTGGGCGAGTTCTTTCTGGACGATATGTGGCGCTACCAGGCGGTGGTGGTGGTGCCGGCCAAGGAGGTGCAGCAAAAGCTGCTGCTGGCGTTGTCGGCCAACGCGCAGCCCTTGCAGCTGCACGAGCCGCGCTACAGCATGCTGGCCTATCCCTGGAGCCAGCGCTACCAGCAAAGCAACCAGTGGGCGCTGGAGACCCTGGCCCAGGCGCTGGCGCCGCAGACTGTGCATGACCGGGGCCAGGCGCAGGCCTGGTTGCAGCTGCAGGGCTACCAGCCCAGCGACTTGCGCATTGGTGCGATGACCCGGCTGGGCGGCCGCATGACGCGCGCCAACATTGCCTTTGACGACCACCCGCCGGAAAAGCGCTTTGCCGGCCACATTGAAACGGCGACAGTGGATTCGGCGTTGGCGTTTTTGCAGAGGAGCGGCTTGGCGTCGGCGCCGGTGCTGCTGCGTTAAGCCGCAGAGAGCGGCGCCGTCCAGACCGCGCAGTCGCGGCCCTGGGCCTTGGCTTGGTAAAGGGCCAGGTCCGCTTCACGCAGCAGGTCTTCGAGGCTGTCGCCGTGCTGCAGTGTTTGCTTGTAGGCCAGGCCGATGCTAAGCGTGGCCTGCAGCGGCTCGTGGTGCGCCGTCAGAAAGCGGCCGCTGCGCACGGTATGGCAGAGGCGCTCGGCAATGGCGGTGGCGTCTTCAAAGCTGATATGGGGTAGCACCACGGCGAACTCTTCGCCACCGATGCGGCCGAGCACATCCTGCGGGCGCAGCGATTCGGTCAGCACCTGGCTGACATCGCGCAGCAGGCGGTCGCCACTGGCATGGCCGTGGTTGTCGTTGACGCGCTTGAAATGGTCCAGGTCCAGCATCAGCACCGCCGCCGAACTGCCTTCATGGGTCAGGCGCTTGAGCAGCGCATGGCTGGCCTGCACAAAGCCATTGCGGCTGAGCACATCGGTCAGGCTGTCGTGGTGGGCCTGGTAGCGCATTCGGTGCAAGAGCTCGGCGCGTGCGGCGTGCGAGCCCGCCACCGAAAGCGGCCCCAGGATCAGCATCGTGATGCCCAGGCGCAGACTGGCCACATCGAGCACATTGGCGGGGATAAAGCCCACGATGTTGGAGATCACGATCACCTTGGTCACAAACACCACCATGGTGATGATGGCGGTGGTCAGGATGCGGTAGGACAGCGCGCACCACAGCAGCGCGGGCAGCGAGAACACCAGCGAGCCGACCTTGTTGCCCACCATGTAGCTGGTCATCTCCAGGCCGACCACGGCCAGCGCGGGCAGCAGTTTCAAGGCCCAGGATTGGCGCTCTTGCTTTGCGCCGCTGCTGCGTGCCGAGGGCAGCGCCAGCAGGAACGGCAGCAGCACCATCGCGTTCATCCATTCGCCGGTCCACCACATCAGCAGCCCCTGGCGCATCGACAGATCAAAGGCCCAGGCGCTGATGGGCCCGCCAATGGCCGCCGATACCAGCGATGCCATGCCGCTGGCAAAGAACACCAGCAAGGCGGAATACTGGCCCTCCATCTGCAGATCGCGCTGGGATTGCCGGCGCAGAAACAGCCAGCCGCAGGCGGCGCCGCACAGGTTGGCGGTGGTAAAGCCCAGGGACAGCCACAAGGAGGTACCGGTGATCAGATCGGCCAGCACAAAGCTGGCAAAAAGGGCAGCGAGCCCCACAGGCCGCATCAGGCGCGGGTAGCGCAGCAACAGCACCAGCACGATCTGGTTGGCAGGCCAGAACACCGAGAGGTAGCCGAGCGGTCGCAGCAAGATGCCCACCATCGCCGCCGCAAACACCGCCAAGCTGGCGCAGAGCAGCAAGCGACCGCTATGGGGTTGCTCCAAGGGATGGACGGACGACGCGGTCGGCATGGGAATGAGGGAGGATGGGCGAAATATACCCGCTCACCTGCCAAGCCATGGGCCCGACCCCGTGGGCCAGTCACGCATTGGCAGGTGGGCAATTGCAGCCGCAAGGTCGCGGCAGACTGAAGTTTTTATGAGCTAATAAACTCATTCATTTACTGTTGCTTCCAAAAAAGGAGCTAACAATTCATGCCAGTGGCGCCTATAGCAGGAACATGCCGCTGAGGACTGGTGCTGTGGTGGCCGCTGGATGGGGCTTGGCAGTGGGCGCTCAGCACAAGATGGCCCTGTCTCGTACTTTACGCTGGGGCTGTCAAGCGTGGCGCGGCATTGTCTCGTGGCCCCCACGCTTTGCCGCGCAGAGGGCCTGGCACTCAGATACCGCGTGCCCGGTCCGACTTGAACTGGGCGCGGAACTGGGCAAAGTGGCCGGCATCGAGCGACTGGCGCACTTCCTGCATCAGGTTCAGGTAGTAGTGCAGGTTGTGGATGGTGGTCAGCATGGGGCCCAGCATCTCACCGCAGCGGTCCAGGTGGTGCAGGTAGGCGCGGCTGAAACCCTCGCGCCCGCCGTTGTCCCAGCTCACCCCGCTCTTGCCGGCGCAGGCGTGGCAGGTGCAGGAGGTGTCGATGGGCTGGTGGTCGGTCTTGTGGCGGGCGTTGCGGATCTTCAGGTCGCCATAGCGGGTGAAGATGGTGCCGTTGCGCGCATTGCGCGTGGGCATCACGCAGTCGAACATGTCCACGCCATCGGCCACACCCTGCACCAGGTCCTCGGGCGTGCCCACGCCCATCAGGTAGCGCGGCTTGTGGGCTGGCAGCAGGTGGGGCGTGTGCTGCATGATGTCCAGCATCTCGTCCTTGGGCTCGCCCACCGAGACGCCGCCTACCGCATAACCGGGGAAATCGATCTCCAGCAGGCCTTGCAGCGATTCCTCGCGCAGGTGCTTGAACATGCCGCCCTGCACGATGCCGAACAAGGCATTGGGGTTGTCCAGGCGCTCGAACTCTTCCTTGGAGCGCTTGGCCCAGCGGCGGCTCATCTCCATCGATTTGCGCGCTTCTGCCTCGGTGGTCTTCTTGCCGTTGGTCTCGTACGGCGTGCACTCGTCGAGCTGCATGACGATGTCCGAGTTCAGAATCGTCTGGATCTGCATGCTGACCTCGGGCGACATGAACAGCTTGTCGCCATTGACCGGGCTTTGG
The DNA here is from genome assembly GCF_049601575.1 of Comamonas sp. 23. NCBI lineage: Bacteria > Pseudomonadati > Pseudomonadota > Betaproteobacteria > Burkholderiales > Comamonadaceae > Comamonas > Comamonas sp. 23. The sequence goes on from NZ_CP187127.1 coordinate 930,887, forward strand.
AAATGCACGCCTTCTTCGGTGATCTTGCGCATCGCGCCCAGCGACCAGACCTGAAAGCCGCCCGAGTCGGTCAGGATGGGTTTGTCCCATTTCTCGAAACCGTGCAGGCCGCCAAAGCTTTTCATCACATCCAGCCCCGGGCGCATCCACAGGTGGAAGGTATTGCCCAGAATGATCTGGGCACCCATTTCTTCGAGGCTGCGCGGCATCACGCCCTTGACAGTGCCATAGGTGCCCACGGGCATGAAGATGGGGGTCTGCACCACGCCATGGTTGAGCGTGAGCGTGCCACGGCGTGCGTGGCTGGTGGGATCGGTTTTGAGAAGGTCGAACTGCAGCATAACCCGACATTTTCGCAGATGTGCGGTAGTTGACGGCGCGGCGGGTTTCGCAGGCTCGTCTCTGACACAGGGGCTGCCGGCAGATCGCTACACTGGTCTTATCTTTCACTGCCAAGGAGAAGCCCATGCTCAACATCATGATCGCCGTCGACGGATCGCCCAACTCGCTGCAGGCGGTGCAGCACGGCGTGCAGCTGGTGCAGCAGGGCTTGCGCGCCCATGTGGTGGTCGCCCATGTGCAAAAGGAGGCCAGCTTTCTGGAGCTGGCTACGCAGGATTCGGAGCTGATCGCCAACGCCAGCCTGGAGGCGGGCATGGACCTGGTTGCTCCGGCGCTGGACATGCTGCGCCTGGCCGGTGTGTCGTATGAGGTGGAGATCCGCCTGGGCGATATCTACGCGAGCCTGCTCGACATCGCCGAGGAGAAGGGCTGCGGCTTGATCGTGCTCGGTGCCACCGGCGAGAGCATGCTGGGCAGCATTCTTATCGGCTCGGTCTCGCGCGAGGTGGCGCGCCACAGCAAGGTGCCGACCACCATCGTCAAGATGCCCGAGGTGCTGGAGGCCGATGAGGCAGATGGCGACCTCAGCCAGGCTGATACCGCGATGTAATTCCCCAAGAGGGCCAGAGACTTCTGAGAGCCTGCCGGACCAGCGCGTCCGCAGGCTCTTTGTCATTTTTGGGGCGGTACTCAGTCGGCAACCGGCTCCACCCGCTGGCCCACAATCTGCCGCAGCACGCCCAGCTGCTCATACAGCTCACGCGCGGCATCTGCGCCCAGCGGTGCGAGCAAATGCTCCAGCCACTGCTCATGCGCCTTGGCCATGGCGCTGAACTGCTTTTTGCCGCTGCGCGTCAGGCGCACCGTCATCGACCGCCGGTCCTCGTCATCGGCCACCCGCTCCACCCAGCCTTCTGCCACCAGCTGGTCCGTCAGACCGGTGATATTGCCACCGGTGACCATCAGGTACTCGGACAGCGTCTTCATGCGCAAACCCTTGGGGAAGCGGCTGAGCTGGGCCAGGTAGTCAAAGCGCGGCAAGGTGGTGGCGAACTGGGTGCGCAGCTTGCTGCGAATCACCTGTTCGATCTGCGTGCTGCAGGTCATCAGCCGCAGCCACAGGCGCACGGCCTGGTGTTCGTCATGGGCGAGGCCGGCCTCGCGGCCAGCCATGCCGCCACCGGTATCGGAGGGGGAGTTGCAGAGGGTTTGCATGTCAGCCATGGCGCCCATGGTGCAGTACCGCAGGGGGCTCCAGTGATAGGGTATGTGCGTATTTTAGTGAATTATTTATGCATCAATAATTTAGTTATAAAGTATTTTTCAGGATGGTCCTGGCCATGAAAATTGTCTGCATCGGCGGCGGCCCCGCCGGCTTGTATTTCGCGCTGCTGATGAAGCAGATGGACCCCGCGCATGACGTGACCGTGGTCGAGCGCAACAAGCCCTATGACACCTTTGGCTGGGGCGTGGTGTTCTCTGACGCGACGATGGACAACATGCGCGAATGGGACCCGGCGACGGCTGCGCAGATCGAAGCGGCCTTCAACCACTGGGACGATATCGAGTTGCTGTTCAAGGGGCGCAAGATCCGCTCGGGCGGCCATGGATTTGTCGGCATCGGCCGCAAGCATTTGCTCAACATTCTGCAGGCACGTTGCGAGCAGCTGGGTGTCCAGCTCGTGTTCGAGACCGATGTGCAGTCCGACGAGGACTATGCCGATGCCGACCTCATCATCGCCAGCGATGGCGTGAACTCGCGCATCCGCAGCAAATATGCCGAGGTCTTCAAGCCCGATATCGTCACCCGCCCCAACCGCTTTATCTGGCTGGGTACCAACAAGGTCTACGAGGCCTTTACCTTTGACTTTGTGCGCACCGAGCACGGCTGGTTCCAGGCCCATATCTACCAGTTCGACGACAAGACCTCGACCTTCATCGTCGAGACCACCGAAGAGACCTGGAAGGCCTGCGGCCTGGACACGGCCGACCAGGCGCAGTCGATTGCCTTTTGCGAGGAGCTGTTTGCCGACAACCTGCAAGGCGCGCGGCTGATCACCAATGCGCGCCATCTGCGCGGCTCGGCCTGGATCAATTTTCAGCGCGTGGTCTGCGACCAGTGGTGGCTGCAAAACGCCAAGGGCAGCCATGTGGTGCTGATGGGCGACGCAGTGCACACAGCGCATTTCGCAATTGGCTCGGGCACCAAGCTGGCCATTGAGGATGCGATCGAGCTGGCGCGGCAGTTCCAGCAGCTGGGCGATGGCAAGGCGCAGATCCCGGCGGTGCTGCAGGCCTACCAGGCGCTGCGCCGGGTGGAGACCTTGCGCATCCAGAATGCCGCCTGGAACGCGATGGAGTGGTTCGAGGTCTGCGGCAAGCGCTACTGCGACCAGCTCGAACCCGAGCAGTTCATGTACTCGATGCTGACACGTAGCCAGCGCATCAGCCATGAGAACCTGCGCCTGCGCGATGCCGCCTGGCTGGGCGGCTATGAGGCCTGGCTGGCCGCGCAAAACGGGGTGGAGGTGCAGGGCAAGGCGCCGCCGCCGATGTTCCTGCCCTATACCCTGCGCGGCCTGACCTTGAAGAACCGCATCGTCGTCTCGCCGATGGCGCAGTACTCGGCGGTGGATGGCGTGCCCGGCGACTACCACCTGGTGCACCTGGGCGCGCGGGCCATGGGTGGCGCCGGTCTGGTGTTTGCCGAGATGGCCTGCGTCAGCCCAGAAGGCCGCATCACCCCCGGCTGCCCCGGCACCTACAGCCAGGCACAAAAGCAGGCCTGGCAGCGCATCAGCGACTGGATCCACACCCACAGCGATGCCAAGTTTGCGATGCAGATCGGCCATGCCGGAGCGAAAGCCTCCACCCGCCTGGCCTGGGAGGGCACGGACCTGCCGCTCGCCGAGGGCAACTGGCCCATCATCTCGGCCTCGCCCCAGCAGTACCTGGAAGGCGTGAGCCAGATCTCGCAGGCGATGAGCCTGGCCCAGATGGACGAGGTCAAGCAGCAGTTTGTACACGCCGCCCAGATGGCTGCCGAGGTGGGTGCCGATTGGCTGGAGCTGCACTGCGCCCATGGCTATCTGCTGTCCAGTTTTATTTCGCCGTTGACCAACCAGCGGAGTGATGCCTATGGCGGCAGCCTGGAAAACCGCCTGCGCTACCCGCTGGAGGTGTTCCGGGCCGTGCGCGCCGTCTGGCCGCAGGAGCGGCCGATGTCGGTGCGCATCTCCGCCCATGACTGGGTGCCCGGCGGCATCACGCCGGATGACGCGGTAGAGATTGCCAAGGCCTTCAAGGCCGCAGGCGCGGACCTGATCGACTGCTCGTCCGGTCAGGTCAGCAAGCAGGAGAAGCCGGTCTATGGCCGCATGTTCCAGACCCCGTTTGCCGACCGCATCCGCCAGGAGGCGGGTATTGCGACGATGGCCGTGGGCGCGATCAGCGAGGCCGACCATGCGAACTCCATCATTGCCGCCGGCCGTGCCGATCTCTGTGCTGTCGCCCGCCCCCACCTGGCCAACCCGGCCTGGACCCTGACCGAGGCGGCCAAGATTGGCTACACCGCCATTGCCTGGCCCAAGCCTTACTTTGCCGGCAAGCGCCAGATGGAGAGCCTGTTCGAGCGCGAGAAGGCCCAGCAAGCGGCCGCCGGCCATTGAGGAGCGCTGCCGATGTCAAGCAAGAGCTTTGAAGGACAGCATGCACTGGTAACCGGCGCCGGCCAGGGCATTGGCGAGGCGATTGCGCGCCAGCTGCTGGCGCAGGGCGCCCGGGTGACGGTGCTGGGCCGCCGGCCCGAGCCGCTGCAACAACTGGTGGATGCCCACCCAGGCCAGTGCCAGCGGGTGTTGGCCGATGTGGCGCAAGGGCCTGAAGTGGTCGCAGCCTTTGCGCAGGCTGTCGCCGCCTTTGGCGATATCCAGATCCTGGTGAACAACGCCGGCCAGGCGCAGAGCGCGCCCTTTATGAAGACCGATGCCCAGCTGTGGTCGCAGATGCTGGCGGTGAACCTGACCGGCACGATGCTGTGCATGCAGCAGGTGCTGCCGGCGATGCAGGCGGCAGGCTATGGCCGCATCGTCAATGTGGCCAGCACCGCAGGCCTGACCGGCTACGCCTATGTATCGGCCTATGTGGCGGCCAAGCATGGTGTGGTGGGCCTGACCCGCGCGCTGGCGCTGGAAGTGGCAAGCCGGGGCATCACCGTGAATGCGGTGTGCCCGGGTTACACCGAAACCGACCTGGTCAAGACCAGCATCGACCGGGTGGTGGCCAAGACCGGCCGCAGCCCCGAGCAGGCCATGGCCGAATTTGTGCGCGACAACCCCCAGGGCCGCCTGGTGCAGCCCCAGGAGGTGGCCGATGCCGTCGTCTGGCTCTGCGGCAAGGGCGCTGGCGCGATGACCGGCCAGGCCATTGCGGTGGCTGGCGGCGAAGTGATGTGAACCCCGAATTTGTGGAGACAGGCATGAGCGAATACACCATTGACCCCGCGCTGGTGGCGGGCAACCACCAGCAGCTGGCCGGCTACCAGGCCCGGCATTTTCTGTGGCAGGTCCATGCCGGCGTGGCAACGATTACGCTCAACCGGCCCGAGCGCAAGAATCCGCTGACCTTTGATTCCTATGCCGAGCTGCGCGACCTGTTCCACCGGCTGAAGTGGGCGCAGGATGTCAAGGCCGTGGTGCTGGTGGGCGCGGGCGGCAATTTCTGCTCCGGCGGCGATGTGCATGAAATCATCGGCCCGCTGGTGGCCCTCAAGGCCCCCGAGCTGCTGATGTTCACCCGCATGACCGGCGAGCTGATCAAGGCCATGCGGGCCTGCCCGCAGCCCATCATTGCGGCGGTCGATGGCATCTGTGCCGGCGCCGGCGCCATCATGGCGATGGCCTCGGACATACGCCTGGGCACGGCGCGCAGCAAGACGGCGTTCCTGTTCAACCGCGTGGGCCTGGCCGGCTGCGACATGGGCGCCTGCGCCTTTTTGCCGCGCATCATCGGCCAGGGCCGGGCCAGCGAGCTGCTCTATACCGGCCGCAGCCTGGGCGGCGAAGAGGGCGAGCGCTGGGGCTTTTTCAACCGCCTGGCCGAGCCCGAAGCGCTGCTGGCGCAGGCCCAGCAGATGGCGGCTGACCTGGCCGCCGGCCCGAGCTTTGCCAATGGCATCACCAAGACCCAGCTGCACCAGGAATGGGCGATGACCATCGACCAGGCCATTGAGGCCGAGGCGCAGGCGCAGGCCATCTGCATGCTGACCGAAGACTTCAAGCGCGCCTACGAGGCCTTTGTGGCCAAGCAAAAGCCGCAATTCCAGGGGAACTGACATGGCTGACACCCGTTACCTGCAGTGGCCGTTTTTTGAGCCTCGCCACGCGCAGCTGGCGCAGACGCTCGATGCCTGGGCCGCCGAGCATGTCGCTCATGTGCACAGCAGCGACACCGACGGCGATTGCCGCGCGTTGGTCAAGGCGCTGGGCCAGGCGGGCTGGCTGCGCCATGCGGTGGCGGGCGAGGCGCATGGCGGCGTAGCCGCGCAAATCGACACCCGCGCCATCTGCCTGGTCCGCGAAACCCTGGCACGCCACAACGGCCTGGCCGACTTTGCGTTTGCGATGCAGGGGCTGGGCTCGGGCGCGATCAGCCTGGCGGGCACGGAGGCGCAGAAGGCGCGCTACTTGGGCCGGGTGGCCCGGGGCGAGGCCATTGCGGCCTTTGCGCTGTCCGAGCCCGATGCCGGCTCGGACGTCGCGGCCATGGCCTGCGCGGCCCGCCTGGACGGTGACCACTATGTCATCGACGGCGAAAAAACCTGGATCTCGAACGGTGGCATTGCCGACTTTTATGTGGTGTTTGTGCGCAGCGGCGAGGCGCCGGGGGCGCGCGGTATCTCGGCGCTGATCGTGGATGCGGATACGCCTGGCCTGGAGATTGCCGAGCGCATCGATGTGATCGCGCCGCACCCGCTGGCGCGGCTGCGCTTTAGCGGCTGCCGCGTGCCGGCGAGCCAGCGCATGGGCGCGGCCGGTGAGGGTTTCAAGCTGGCGATGCGCACCCTGGATGTGTTCCGCACCTCGGTGGCCGCCGCCGCGCTGGGCTTTGCGCGCCGCGCGATGGACGAGGCCTTGCAGCGCGCCACCAGCCGCCGCATGTTCCAGGGCGTGCTGGCCGATTTTCAGCTCACCCAGGCCAAGCTCGCGCAGATGGCCACCCAGATCGACAGCGCCGCGCTGCTGACCTACCGCGCCGCCTGGCAGCGTGACCAGGGCCAGAGCGTGACCAGCGAGGCGGCGATGGCCAAGATGACCGCCACCGAGAACGCCCAGCAGGTGATCGATGCAGCGCTGCAGATGTGGGGCGGGCTGGGTGTTGTCAGCGGCCAGCCGGTCGAGCGCCTGTACCGCGAGATCCGCGCGCTGCGCATTTACGAAGGAGCGACCGAGGTGCAGCAGCTCATCATCGCCCGCGAGCTGCTCAAACAAGTGGCGCCCGCTGCGCCTTGAGCTCTGCCTAGCACCTGGATTCCGGTTCCGGTTTCTCCTTTCAGTCTGGAGTTTGCGAGATGTCTGCCACGCCCTATACCGCGCATACCGACCGCTTTGCGGCCACGCATTTGCCGCCGCCCGAGTTGCAGCCCGACTACCTGTTCGAGCTGCCCGAGCTGCAGTTCCCCGAGCGCCTCAACTGCGCCGCCGAGCTGCTGGACCGCCATGTGGCCGAGGGCCGGGGCGAGCGCCTGTGCCTGCAGGCCCAGGGCGTGCGCTGGACCTATGCCGACTTGCAGGCCCAGGCCAACCGCATCGCCAATGTGTTGACCGCGCAGATGGGCCTGGTGCCCGGCAACCGCGTGCTGCTGTGCGCGCCCAACAACCCGATGATGGTGGCGAGCTGGTTTGCGGTGGTCAAGGCCGGCGGCATTGCGGTGGCTGCGATGCCGCTGCTGCGCGCCAAGGAGCTGGGCACCATCATCGAGATTGCCCAGGTCAGCCATGCGCTGTGCGATGCGGCGCAGCTGGCCGAGGTGCAGGCGGCGCAGGCGGCCAACCCGCGCTTGCAGGCGGTGCGGTACTTCAATGGCAGTGGCCTGCCGGCAGCGCAGGCGCTGGAGCCGCTGATGGCCCAGGCCTCGCCGCATTTCGACGCCGTCCAGACCGCCGCCACCGACACCTGCCTGCTGGGCTTTACCTCGGGCACCACGGGCGTGCCCAAGGCCACGATGCATTTCCACCGCGATGTCATGGCGGTCTGTGCCTGCTGGCCGCGCCATGTGCTGCGGGCTGCGCCCGATGATGTGTTTATCGGCAGCCCGCCACTGGCCTTTACCTTTGGCCTGGGTGGGCAGGTGCTGTTCCCGATGGCGATTGGTGCGTCGATGGCGCTGCTGGAAAAAGCAGGGCCCGCACAGCTGGTCGATGGCATCGCGCAGTTTGGCGCGACCGTGGTGTTCACCGCGCCCACCTCGTACCGCGTGATGGCCCAGCAGGGCGAGCGGCTGCGCCAGACGCGGCTGCGCAAATGCGTATCGGCCGGCGAGGCCTTGAATGCCTCGACCCGCGCGCTGTGGAAAGAGGCGACCGGCATCGAGATCATCGACGGCATTGGCTCGACCGAGATGCTGCACATCTTCATCTCGCACCGCGAGGATGAGGCGCGTCCCGGCGCCACCGGACGGGCGGTGCCCGGCTACCACGCCAAGGTGGTTGATGATCAGGGCCAGGAAGTGCCGGCCGGCACGGTGGGCAAGCTGGCGGTGCAGGGCCCTACCGGCTGCCGTTATTTGAACGACAGCCGCCAGACCCAGTATGTGCACGCAGGCTGGAACCTGACGGGTGACGCCTATGTGATGGATGCGGACGGCTATTTTCATTACCAGGCCCGCACCGATGACATGATCATCTCCTCGGGCTACAACATCGCCGCGCCGGAGGTCGAAGACGCCTTGCTCGCGCATGCGGCGGTGGCCGAATGCGCGGTGATCGGGCTGCCCGACAGCGAGCGCGGCCAGATCGTCAAGGCCTTTGTGGTGCTGCGCCCGGGCTTTGCGGCGGACGCGGACATGGCCAAGACCTTGCAGGATTTTGTCAAAAGCACGGTGGCGCCCTACAAATACCCACGGGCCGTGGAGTTTGTCGCGCAGCTGCCGCGCACGGCTACGGGAAAACTACAACGGTTTCGGCTGCACAGCCCGGCATAGTAGCGGCTCGGCGAATTTTTACGTACTTCAACCAGGGAACCAGCATGAAGCCTCATCTCTTGCATCGCAGTCTTGTCAGTCTGTCCATCGCGCTGCTGTGCGCCAGCAGCGCCAGTGCCGCCGACCAGGTCAAGGTGGGGTTGCTCAGCACCTTGTCGGGCCCCGGCGCCGGTTTGGGCACCGATATCCGCGACGGCTTCCAGCTGGCCGTCAAGCACATGAACGGCAAGATCGGCAACCTGCCCGCTGAGGTGGTGGTGGTCGATGACCAGCAAAACCCCGAGGTGGCCAAGCAGACGGCCGAGCGCCTGCTCAAGCGTGACAAGGTGGATTTCATGACCGGCACCGTGTTCTCCAACGTGATGCTGGCCGTGGGCCCGGCCGCGTTCCAGAACAAGACCTTTTTCATCAGCCCCAATGCCGGCCCCTCGCAGTACGCGGGCGCCCAGTGCAACCCGTATTTCTTCAATGTCTCGCAGCAAAACGATGCGCTGCATGAGGCAGCGGGCCAGACCATGCAGGACAAGGGTTTCAAGCGCGTGGCGCTGATCGCGCCCAACTACCCCGCAGGCAAGGACTCGATCGCCGGCTTCAAGCGCTTCTACAAGGGCGAGATCGGCATGGAGACCTATACCTCGCTGAGCCAGCTGGACTATGGCGCCGAGATCTCCAAGATGCGTGCGGCCCAGGTCGATGGCGTCTACATCTTTCTGCCCGGTGGCCTGGGCGTGAACTTCATCAAGCAGTTTGTCGGTGCCGGCCTGTCCAAGGACATCACCTTGTATGCCCCGGGCTTCTCGGCCGATGAGGACGTGATCCGCGCGGTGGGTGACTCGATGCTGGGCACCTTCAACACCTCGCAGTGGGCGCATGACCTGGACAATGCCGCGAACAAGAAATTCGTCGCCGACTTCCAGAAGGAGTTTGGCCGCAACCCCTCGCTCTACGCCTCGCACGGCTATGACGCCGCCCGCCTGATGGACGCGGCGGTGCGCGATGTCAAGGGCAAGCTCGATGACAAGGCGGCCTTGCGCAAGGCCATCGAGGCGGCCAGGTTCGAGTCGGTGCGCGGCAGCTTCAAGTTCAACAGCAACCATTTCCCGGTGCAGGACTATTACCTGCGCGTGGTGAGCAAGGATGCGCAGGGCAAGCTGACCAACCGCACGGTGGGCACGGTGTTCAAGAACCACCAGGATGCCTACGTCAAAGACTGCAAGATGCCCTCCTGATCGATGAACACCATCTTGATTCTTGAGCAGACGCTCAACGGTCTGCAGTTCGGCCTGATGCTGTTCCTGCTGGCCGCCGGCCTCACGCTCGTGTTCGGCATCATGGACATGATCAACCTGGCCCATGGCTCGCTCTACATGATCGGCGCCTACCTGGTGGCCAGCCTCAGCCAGGCGACCGGTTCGTTCTGGCTGGGCCTGGGCCTGGGGGTGCTGGCCACCGTGGTGGTGGGCGTGCTGCTGGAATACACGATCCTGCGCCGCCTCTACCACCGCGACCACCTCTCGCAGGTGATGGGCACCTTTGCCATCTTGCTGATGAGCAACGAGATCGTGCGCATCATCTGGGGCGCGCAGCCGCTGATGCTCAACCCGCCCGCCGCGCTGGCCGGGCCGGTGACCTTGATGGATGGTTTCTCCTACCCGGCCTACCGGCTGCTGATCATCGGTGTGGGCCTGGCCGTGGCGCTACTGCTGTGGCTCCTGGTGACCCGCACGCGCTTTGGCATGCAGGTGCGCGCGGGCGCGGCCAACCGCGAGATGGCGACTGCCATGGGCGCCAATGTGCGCCGGCTGTTTACCCTGGTGTTTGCGCTGGGCGCTGCGCTGTGTGCGGTGGCGGGCGGCATGCTGGGCCCCCTGCTGGCGGTGCAGGTGGGAATGGGCGAGAGCATTCTGATCCTCGCCTTTGTGGTGATCGTCATTGGCGGCATTGGCTCGATCCGGGGCGCGCTGATGGGCGCCTTGCTGGTGGGGCTGGTCGATACCGCCGGCCGCACCCTCGTGCCCTTGTTGTTTGACAAGGCCATGGGGCCCGAGGTAGCAGCCAACGCTGGCCCTGCCGTGGCCTCGGTGCTGATCTATGTGCTGATGGCTGCCGTGCTTTTCACCAAACCCCAAGGTCTGTTCCCCGCCCATGACTGACACATCCGCCCCCCAACCCGCCGCTGCGCAGGCGATACGGGCCACGCAGCCCAGCGTCTTCGACCACCGGCTGCAGCCCCGGCTGGTGCTGCCTTTGCTCGCGCTGCTGATTGCCTTTCCGCTGATCGCCCAGGCGACGGGTGAGGATTTCTACATCGGCGTGGCCAGCCGTGTGCTGGTGTTTGGCCTGGCCGCTGCCAGCCTCAACTTCATCCTCGGTTTTGGCGGCATGGTGAGCTTTGGCCATGCGGCCTTTGTCGGCCTGGGTGCCTACACCGTGGGCCTGCTGATGCAGCAGGGCATTACCTCGGCCTGGCTGGCCTGGCCGCTGGCCATGCTGATGGGCGCGGCCTTCTCGCTGCTGGTGGGCGCGATCAGTCTGCGCACCCAGGGCGTGTACTTCATCATGATCACCTTGGCCTTTGCGCAGATGCTGTACTACCTGATCATGTCGTTCAAATCGCTGGGCGGTGATGACGGGCTGTCGCTGCCCAGCCGCTCGGATATCGGGCTGGGTCTGGATCTGGGCCAGGATGCGACCTTCTACTATGTGGTGCTGGCGCTGGTCAGCACCAGCCTGCTGCTGATGGCGCGCGTGCTCAATGCGCGCTTTGGCCATGTGCTGCAGGCCATCAAGGAGAACGAGACCCGCATGCAGGCCATCGGCTTTCCGGTCTACCGCTACAAGCTCGTGGCCTTCACGTTGGCCGGAGCCTTTGCTGGCCTGGCCGGCGCGATGCTGGCCAACCAGGGCAGCTTTGTCGGCCCCGGCATGCTGCAGTGGACCCAGTCGGGCATCCTGCTGATCATGGTCATCCTCGGCGGTGTCGGCCATCTGTATGGGGGCCTCTTGGGCGCGGCGGTGTTCCTGCTGCTCGAAGAAGTGCTGGCCGCCTATACGGTGCACTGGCAGCTGGGCCTGGGCGCCGTGCTGCTGATCGTGGTGCTGGTGGCACCCAATGGTTTGCTGAGCCTGCGGCGCGGCATGTGGAGCAAGCGATGAGCACGGCCAAGATGCCAACCCCTTTGTTGCAGGTGCAGAACTTGGTCAAGCGCTTTGGTGGCCTCACCGCCACCGACCATGCCAGCTTTGCGGTGCAGGCCGGCCAGATCCATGCCTTGATCGGGCCGAACGGCGCGGGCAAGACGACCTTGATCCACCAGCTGTCGGGCGCGCTGGCATCCGATGCGGGCCAGATCCTGTTTGCCGGTGAGGCCATGGAGCGCAAGCCCATGCCCGCGCGGGTGCAGGCCGGCCTGGTGCGCTCCTACCAGATCACCAGCATCTTCAAGCGCCTGACGGTGCTGGAGAACATTGCACTGGGCGTGCAGGCACGCGATGGATCGAGCTGGCGCTTTTGGCGCCCGGCACGCAGCGAAAGCGCACGCTATGCGCAGGCGGCCGAGGTGGCCGAGCGCGTAGGCCTGGCCGCCCAGTTGCAGCAAACGGCGGGCCTGCTGGCGCACGGTGAGCAGCGCCAGCTGGAGGTGGCACTGGCGCTGGCCACGCGGCCGCGCATGCTGCTGCTCGATGAGCCGATGGCGGGCATGGGCCCGGACGAATCCGAGCGCATGGTGCAGCTGCTGCTGCAGCTGCGCCAGGACACGACGATCCTGCTCGTCGAGCACGACATGGACGCGGTCTTCCGGCTGGCCGACCGCATCTCGACGCTGGTATTTGGCAAGGTGATTGCGACGGGCACGCCCGATGAGATTCGGCGCAACCCGGATGTGCGGCGTGCCTACCTGGGCGATGAAGCTGCAGAGGAGGCCGCCTGATGAGCAATTTGCTGGAAGTGGATGCACTGGAGACCTGCTACGGCAGCAGCCAGGTGCTGTTTGGCATGCATCTGCGCATGGCGGCGGGCGAGGTCGCGACCTTGCTGGGGCGCAATGGCATGGGCAAGACCACGACGGTGCGCAGCCTCCTGGGCATGACACCGGCATCGGCGGGCAGCGTGCGGTTTCGGGGTGAGCGCATCGAGCACCTGCCCGCCGACCGCATTGCGCGCATGGGCATGGCCGTGGTGCCCGAGGGCCGGCAGATCTTTGCCAACCTGACGGTGCAGGAAAACCTGCAGGCCTTTGCGGCCAACCGCAATGCCTCGGAGAACCCCTGGTCGCTCGACCGTGTCTACCAGCTGTTCCCGCGCCTGGCCGAGCGCGCCGGCAACCCCGGCAACCGGCTCTCGGGCGGCGAGCAGCAGATGCTGGCCATTGGCCGGGCGCTGATGACCAACCCGCATCTGCTGATTCTGGACGAGGCCACCGAGGGCCTGGCGCCGCTGATCCGCGAGGAGATCTGGCAATGCCTGGCGGCCTTGCGCGCGCAGGGCCAGGCGATTTTGGTGATCGACAAATACGTCAAGCGGCTGATGGCGCTGGCCGACCAGCACACGCTGATCGAGCGCGGCCAGGTGGTATGGCAGGGCAGCTCGGCGCAGCTGGAGGCGCAGCCCGCGCTGTGGCAGCGCTATATCGGGGTCTGACATGGCAGCCTTGACCTGGCCCGAGACCGGCCCCGTTTTTCGCGTGGCCACCGGCATCCGTTTTGCGCAGTGCGACCCGGCCGGCATTGTGTTTTATCCGCAGTACCTGGTGCTGTTCCAGTCGCTGGTGGAGGACTGGTTCAACCAGGCGCTGCACTACCCCTATGCCCAGATGCTGGGGCCCGAACGCACGGGTCTGCCGATCGTGCACCTGGCCTGCGACTTTCGGGCGATTGCCCGCATGGGCGATGAGGTGCAGCTGGAGCTGGCCGTGCTGCGGCTGGGCAGCCGCTCGCTGCAGCTGGCGCTGCGCTGTGTGGGTGACGACGGCCAGGTGCGAGCACTGGCCCACCAGGCGCTGGTGTTCACCAGCCTGGACAGCCATGAAGCCATTCGCATACCGGCCGCCATCCACCGCCGCATGGCGGCCTGGCTGGCCGGTGAGCGCTTTCAATAATGCTTGGTTTTTAGAAGGAATCGTCTCATGCAAGTACTACTTCCCCAGGGCTGGCCCCGGCCCAAGGGCTATGCCAATGGCGTCATGGTCAGCGGCCGGCAGATTTTTGTCGCCGGCATGATCGGCTGGGATGCGCAAGGGGTGTTCCACACCGATGAACTGGCCGGCCAGGTGCGCCAGGCGCTGCAGAACATTGTGGCGGTGCTCGAAGAGGGCGGCGCCCGGCCCGAGCATATCGTGCGCATGACCTGGTACATCACCGACAAAGAGGCCTATATGGCCCAGCAGGCGGAGATCGGCAAGGCCTACCGCGAGCTGATCGGCAGCTTCAACGCGGCGATGACGGCGGTGCAGGTCGTGGCCTTGATCGAGGACCGCGCCAAGGTGGAGATCGAGGTCACCGCCGTGGTGCCCGATGCCGGCTGACCCGGCCATGGCTGGTCCCCGGCTTTTCAAGCTGTACCGCGATTTTGAATCGCAGTCGCAGATTGATGCGCAGTACGACCCGCTGCGCCCGGTGGCCGACCCGGCCGCCGCGCGCCAGCATTTTGCCGAGCGCAGTGCCCAGGCGCGTAGGGGGCTGCGCTGCGTTCTGGATGTGCCGTTTGGCCCGACTCTGGCCGAGACCCTGGACATCTACCCGGCCGCAGGCGGCGCGGCAGCGCCCGTGTTTGTCTATCTGCATGGCGGCTACTGGCGGGCCAATACCTCCAAGGAGTTCAGCTGCGTCGCCTTCGGCCCGCAGGCGCTGGGCTTTTGCACCGTGGTGGTGAACTATGCCTTGTGCCCGCAGGTGAGCATCGACGAAATCGTGCGCCAGTGCCGCGCCAGCCTGGCCTGGGTACTGCGCCATATCGAGGCCTATGGCGGCGACCCGGCGCGGGTGGTGGTGGGCGGGCATTCTGCCGGTGGCCAACTGGGCGCGATGTGCCTGCAAACGCCCTGGGAGCGCGACTATGGCCTGCCCGATGACCCGCTGCGCGGCGCGCTGCTGATCAGCGGCCTCTACGATATCACGCCGCTGCGCTACAGTTACCTGCAGCCGCTGATCCAGCTCGATGACGGGCTGGTTGCGCGCAACTCACCCGCGTTTGCGGCCAGACGCTGCGCCACCCCCATGCACCTGGTCTGGGGCGGGCGCGAACAAAGCGAGTTTGAGCGCCAGTCGCTGCTGATGCACAGCGCCTGGCAGGCGGCGGGCAATGTGGCCGAGCAGGCGGCGCTGCCCGGCTGCGACCATTTCTCGGTGCTCCATGGGCTGGAGGATCCGCAGTCGGATCTGTGCCAGCGCCTGCTGCGGCTTTCTGCCTGAAGATCCTATTGGGAAACGGGAAACGTCTGCTGAGCAGACGTCCCGTAGAAGCCGCGAGCACGACCCAGCAAACCGAAGGTTTGCGTTTGAGACGAGGCGTCAAGCCGCAGACAGTACGGTAGTACGGCAAGGCTTGGCGCGGCCGGCCAGGCAACGACGTTTCAAGGGTTGTGGTCGTGGCGCTCAAAAGTCCAGCAGGCTGAAGCCCAGCGAGAACACCGTCCGCTTGTAGTTGTAGTCGATCAGGCTGTCACCATAGCCGTGGAAGAGCTGGGCATGCAGGCGCAGGTTGCTCTTGCCGCCCATCCAGCCATCACCCAAGGTGTGCATCCATTCGACGCGGCCCGAGCCCTTGCCATGGCCGTTGAGCGAGCCGCGTGCGGTCACGCCCATCCAGTTGCGCTGGTTGACGTTCCAGCCCAGTTTCAGCTCGCTGCGGCCGATGTAGTTCTGGATATTGGGGTTGTTGTCGTCTTCCGCGCTCTCGTTGATGCGGTGCCAGATCTTGGCCTGCAGCTGCCAGCGGTTGTCCAGCTCAAACCCGGTCATCAGGTAGGTACGGTTCCAGCTGCGCGAGAGCGGGTCGCTCTGGCCGTTGGACTGGTGCTCCAGGCCAATGCCGCTGTAGCGCCAGCGCCAGCCAAAGGGCAGCTGGGCGGTGGTCGGGTAGACATAGAAGATCTCGGGCTGGTGGTCGGTCGTGCGGAAGGGGCGCGAGAGGTCCGAGTTGAACACCTGCCAGTAGGACAGGCCGGTGTAGCCGATCCACAGCGAATCACGCAGCTTGCCATTCGGATCGGTCAGCAGGTTTTGCGCCAGCTTGGTGCGCACCGACAGCTGGATGCGCATTTCCTGCCGCTGGTAGTCGGTCTCGGTCGTTGCTGCATTGACGGGGTTGAGCGAGGTCGGCTGGCGGTTGACCTTGTCGCCAACAGCCACCGACACCGACAGGGGGCGGTAGCCACGGAAACTGAAGGTGCCGCAGTCGGTGCCCGCTTCCAGCTCCCAGAAGCGGGACATCTCGGTGTAGCCGTCATTGCGGCAGCCACCGATGGGGGCCGGTACATCGGCGGCGGCCAGTGCGCCCGCCGGTGGGGTCAGGCCCACCATCGCGTTGGCCGAGGCGGCAGGCGCGGCGGCCACTGGCTGCGCCTGTTGGCTGACCAGGGGCTGCTGCGACTGCTGCTGGGCCCACTGGTCAAAACAGGCCAGGCGGGCGGTGCCGTCGCTGAGCGCTGTGCATTGCTGCCACACCGTGGCCGCCGAGCCGCTGGCAGCGGCGGGCGTTTGCGCGAAGCTGCCCAGCGGCAGACCGGCCATCAGCAGGCTCGCCGCCAGCGGGGCTGGCGAGCGCAGAAATTTCGAAGTTGTCATGGTCGAGAAGGGAGTTAGGGGCGTGGCGGTGACGGCTGCGCCGATGCCCATTATTGCGGCTATTGCGGGGTTTTCGATGGCTTGCGCATGACGAAGGCGTGGCTGTTGTCGTTCGCATCCAACCATTCGCCCCGGATTTCTCGGCCACAGCTGCCGTCGACCACCTCGCCCAGCCAGGTGCCCGAGACTTTTTTGCCATCGGTCGACTCCTCCATCGTCAGCTTGCCCTTGTCCACATCACCGACGACGATGGCGCTGCTGCCGGGCCGCTGGATCTGGCCCTTGACGGTGCCGTTCCATTCGGGGTGGGGGGCCAGCTGCAGGGTGACGGGCCCGGGCAGGCCGGGCAGCTCGGCCTGCCAGTGGCCCAGCAGCTCGGGCTGCTCCATCTGCAGCGCGCTGGGGCAGGCAGGGCGGGGGGCGGGGGTGCTGGTGCAGGCGCTGGCCAGTGCAGCGCACAAGGCGGTCAGGATCAGGGTCTTGGTCATGGATAGTCAGAGGGGATCAGGGCTGGCGGCGGCGGTGCTCTGGGCCTTGCGCGCGAACTCTTCGCGCAGCTGGCGCAGTTTTTCGCGCGGGTCTTCGCGGGCGGTGCTGCTGTCCAGGCCCATCTCGGCAATAAAGCGGCTGGGCAGGGCCGAGACCAGCTCACGGCCCTTCTTGCGCCGCTTGGTCCAGCTGACGGCCAGCGAGCGCTGGGCCCGCGTGATGCCCACGTACATCAGGCGGCGCTCTTCCTGCAGGCGCTGCGCGGTGTCGTCGCTGACCTTTTGCTGGCGCCCGTCATCGTCGTCGAGCTTGAAAGGTAGCAGCCCTTCGTTGACGCCGATCAGCATCACATGCGGCCACTCCAGGCCCTTGCTGGCATGCAAGGTGGACAGGATCACCATGTCCTGCTCCTTTTCGCGCTCGCTGATGGTCGAGAGCAGGGCGATGGTCTGCGAGACTTCGAGCAGGCTCTTGGACTCGCTCACCGTCGTCGTGTCGGCCGCTGTCGTGGTCTGGCCGCCGGCGCGCTGGGCCATCCAGTCGCAGAACTCCAGCACATTGGTCCAGCGGGCGGCGGCGACCTTCTCGCTGTCTTCGGCGTCATACAAATGCTGCTCGTAGCCGATCTCCTTGAGCCAGTCGAGCAGGAAGGCCAGCGATTCTTCGGCACCGCGCGTCTGGCGGGCGCGGTATTCCAGGTCGTTGATATAGCGGCCAAATTCCAGCAGGCTTTCGCGGCCCTTCGCAGGCATCGCGTCTTCGAGCATGGCGTTGAACAGCGCACCAAACATGCTGCAGCGGTGGGCCTTGGAGAATTCACCCAGGCGGCCCAGGGTGGTGTGGCCGATGCCGCGCTTGGGGTTGGTGATGGCGCGCAGAAAGGCCGGGTCGTCATCGTTGTTGATCCACAGCCGGAACCAGGCGCAGAGGTCGCGGATTTCGGCGCGGTCAAAAAAGCTGGTGCCGCCCGATACCTTGTAGGGCACATTGGCCTTGCGCAGCGCCTTCTCGAAAGGCTTGGCCTGGTGGTTGGCGCGGTAGAGGATGGCGAAGTTCTTCCAGTCCGGCGGCGGGTTGGCCGCTGCGCGCAGGCTCAGGATGCGGGCGACGGCGCGCTCGGCTTCGTGCTCTTCGGAGTCGCAATCGACGATGCGCACCGGCTCGCCCTCGCCCAGCTCGGAAAACAAGGTCTTGGGAAACAGCTTGGGGTTGGGCTGGATCACATTGTTGGCCGCGCGCAGGATGGCGCTGGTCGAGCGGTAGTTCTGCTCGAGCTTGATCACCTTGAGCTGGGGGTAGTCGACCGGCAGCTTCTTGAGGTTGTCCAAGGTGGCGCCGCGCCAGCCATAGATGCTTTGGTCGTCATCGCCCACGGCGGTCAAATGGCCGCGCTCGCCCACCAGCAGCTTGAGCAGCTCGTACTGGGTGGCATTGGTGTCCTGGTATTCGTCGACCAGCACATGGCCCAGGTTGGCCTGCCACTTGGCACGGACCTCCGGGTGGTCGCGCAGCAGGCGCAGCGGCATGCCGATCAGGTCGTCAAAGTCCACGCTCTGGTAGGCGGTCAGCCGCTCGTCGTAGCGCTGCATCAGCACGGCAATGGCGCGCTCGTTGTCATCGGCGGCCTGGGCCAGCGCCTCCTTGTAGTCGAGGCCCATGTTTTTCCACTTGCTGATGGTCCACTGCCACTGGCGGGCGGTGGCCACATCGGCAGTGCCGCCAGCCGCATCCCTGAGGATGCCGACCACATCGTCGCTGTCCAGAATGCTGAACTGGGGCTTGAGCCCGAGCACATGGCCATCTTCGCGCACCATCTTCACGCCCAGCGCATGGAAGGTGCAAACCAGCACATCCTTGGCCTGGCGGCCGATGAGGCTCTTGGCGCGCTCGCGCATTTCGGAGGCAGCCTTGTTGGTGAAGGTGATGGCCGCAATCTTGCGCGGCGCCATGCCGGTCTCGATCAGGCGGGCAATCTTGTGGGTGATCACCCGGGTCTTGCCCGATCCGGCACCGGCCAGCACCAGGCAAGGTCCCTGGGTGTAGTGCACAGCTTGTAATTGGGCGAGATTGAGACCAGCGGCCATGGTGGCGAAAGAACCTTTGCAGATCAGGAAGGAGAGCGCAGAAGAATAGCCGCAACGGCAGCCATCTGCAGATTCAGGACTTTGGCTTTTACATGTTTGCTTACACAAAAAACCACAGAATCTTTGAAATTGTCAATGAATGTAGAGCAGATGGTAAAACCCCCGAATAAACACTTGCGTCTGGCAGGCAAGCTTTTAGAATGCCGATAGCATTGCTGCGGCTAAGTGGCAAACCCTATTAATTAAGCCAATAAGAGTGTGAAATTATCGCCATGCAGACCGCCGGTATTTCCGCAGAATTGCTGACCCCCAGCAGCCGCAACCGCTTTGCGCCGCTGTATGGCGTGGCCTCACGCAAATCGGTGCTTCCCTGGAAAGAGGTACCGCGTGACCGCGCTCAGCTGATTGTGCTGGACCAGGGCATGGCTGATGCCATCTCGTCGCTGGGCAAGGCACCCTGCGTGGTCTGCATCGGGCAGGTGAAGACCGCCATGCTCGACGGGGCAAGCTGGGTCGGTCGCCTGGAGGCAGACTACACCTTGAGCGACCTGATCGACATGTTCGACCGCGCAGCGGTCTTTCTGCTCGACTGGGATGCGCGCAACAAGGTCATCCGCCATGAATCGGAGCGGGCTGCTGCACAGCCTGCGCAAGCTGCGCGCCAGGAGTTCCGCTACCAGCTCAAGTCCTGGGTGTCGGTGGGCGCGCCCTTCAATACCGGCCCCTGCATCCGCGCGCTGGCGCTGCTTTCGCGCGAACCGGTCTCCATCGCCCAGCTGTGCCTGCACAGCGGGCTGGACAACACGCTGGCCCGTGGTCTCCTGGTCGAGCTGGGCCGCCGCGGCGTGCTGCGCGGCGTGGCCATGCCTGTCATTTCCGCTGCTTCTTCCCCCTCCCACCATCGCGAGCCGCTACACTCCAAAGGTTTGCTCAGCCGTTTGGGCCGATGGATACGAGGGGGAGGTAAGCCGGGATGAATCAAGAATCAGGCGGAGTCGGGCCGCACAAGATGCCGCGCATTGCGCTGTGCGGGCCCATGGGCATTGGCAAGACCACCGCCGTGCGTTCGCTGTGCGGTGCGCTGATGTCCAGCTCCGATGTCCGCAACCTCGATCTGGCGGCCCACAGCAAGGAACTCACCACGGTCGGCACCGAGTTTGGCGAGATCGATCTGGGCGGCGGTGAGGTGGTGCAGATCTGCGGCTGCCCGGGCCAGGAGCGTTTCAGCTTTGTGCGCCAGTGGGTGCTGTCGGTATCGATGGGGGTGTTCATCATGACCGATGTGAACAGTCCGACCAGCCTGGCCGAGACCAACCATATCCTCGACGAGATCGGGCAACTCCCCCAGCCACCTGTGACGCTGGTGCTGAGCGCACGCCCGGCCACAACACAACAAATTGAAACATTCGCCCAAGGCGTGTATTCTGCTGGCCATGGGGTGATTCCCGTTCTGGAAGCGGACCCGCGCGACCGTGGGCAGCTGCTGGATGCGATGAGCGTACTTGTTTCCATGCTGTCTCTGCAAAGCGAGAATTCATGACTGCATCACAACCTCTGATCCCTGCCCAAGTCGTCAAGGCAGGCCAGCAGGCGCTTGATAAGCTTATTGGTCCTGTTGATGGCGTGCGTGTGGCACTGCTGAGCACGCCCGATGGATTTGAAATTGCGTCCTTGCGCACGAACAGCGAGCTGCAGCTCAACCGCCTGTCGGCCATGGCCGGCTCCCTGATGGCGATGGCACGTGCGGTGGGGCGAGAGATCAACCACACCGGTTGCAAGCGCCTGACGTTCGAGACCGAGAGCGGCGTGGTCGTGTTCCAGTCGGTCACCTCGGAGTTCCCCTGCATTCTGTGCATGGTGCTCGATACCAATGCGATCCTGGGCCGCGTGCTGTGGGCAGCGGCCGAAGTGGGCGCGGAGATGAACAAAGTCTGATGGCAAGTCTGGCTGCGGCCGGCATCTTGTTGTGGGAGAGCTGCGTATGCGCCGCACTGGCCGCATGGCGCAGCAACGATAAACCGCCAGTGTGTGAAGGGGGAGTGAGATGGCTTCGGTTCAAGACACGTTGACGCAACTTTTGACGGTGGAGGGCGCCATGTGCGCCGCGCTGGTGGACAGTGGCAGCGGCATGCTTCTGGGCAGTGCCGGATCGGGCCTGGACCTGGAGCTGGCAGCCGCTGGCAACACCGAGGTCGTGCGGGCCAAGCTCAAGACCATGAAGTCGCTGGGTCTGCAAGATTCCATCGATGACATTCTGATCACCCTGGGCTCGCAGTACCACATCATCCGCCCGGTGGCGCTCAAGGAAGGCCTGTTCCTGTACCTGGTGCTGGACAAGCAGCGCAGCAACCTGGCGCTGGCCCGGCGCAAATGCGCGGAAGTCGAGAAACTGGTGACGATCTGAGATTTTCAGGTCGTTGTAGGCACTGATCCGGGTTTCGGCCAGATCCCTGCCTTGCAAGACCGGCCATGCGCATGGCCGGTCTTTTCTTTTATGGGCCGCGCCAACCAGTGCCGGTCCCTCGCGCTACATCTGCGCTGGCGCATTCTGGGCACAATCGAGCCGTGCTGTCCGTCTTCCAAGTCACCTTTCCGTTTTTTGCGCTGGTTCTGTGCGGCTTTGTGGCCACGCGGCGCGGCATTTTTCCGCTGCCCGCGATTGCGGGCGTGAATGCCTTTGTGCTGTATTTCGCACTGCCTTGCATGCTGTACAAAGCGGGCTCATCGCTGCCCTTTGCGCAGTTGATGAACCTGCCCATCTTGCTGCTCTATGTGCTGTGCCAGCTGTTGCTGGTCGCGGGCTGCGTGGCGGCCTCGCGCCTGCGCGGCATGGACTGGAACAACAGCGCTTTTGGCGCGCTGGTGACCGCTTTTCCCAATACCGGGTTCATGGGCTTGCCGCTGCTGGTTGCGCTGCTGGGTCAAGCCGCGGCCGGCCCGGCCATTGTCACCATGCTGGTCGACATGGTGTTCACCACGTCGCTGTGCCTGGCGCTGTCGCGCATGGATGGGGCCGCAGGCAATGCACGTGCGGCGCTGCTCAAGGCGCTCAAAGGCGTGCTCACCAACCCCATGCCCTGGGCCATCTTGCTGGGCGCGCTGGCCTCGTTCATGGAGTGGACGCTGCCCCAGCCGCTGGACCAGACCGCCGGCCTGCTGGGCAGCGCTGCCACGCCGGTGGCGCTGTTTGCTGTGGGCGCCGTGCTGGCCCGCTCCAAGATGGTGGAGGCGGAATATGCTGCCCCCGCCAGCTATGTGCCGCTGGCGCTGGTCAAGCTTTTTGTGCATCCGCTCTTGGTGCTGGGCCTGGGCCATGCCGCCATGGCTGCGGGCCTGCCGGTCCAGCCGTTTGCGCTGCTGGTCGTTGCGCTGGTGGCTGCGCTGCCCAGTGCCAGCAATGTTACCTTGCTGGCCGGGCGCTATGGCGCCCACAATGGCCGCATTGCGCACATCATCCTGGTCAGCACGGCGCTGGCCTTTGTCAGCTTTTCGGCGGCGGTGACCTGGTTGGTCTAGATAGCTTGGGGGTCCACATCGACCAGCCAGCGCACCAGGCCCTTGTGCTCCGGATGCGCGCGCAACCAGTGCAGGCAAGGCTGCCAGGCGCGCAGAAACTGCTGCAAGGCCTTGCGTGAGGGGCTCTCGATCAGCATCTGGGCGCGCTCCACATTGGCCACGCGCTGCATGGACAGCGGAATCGGCGGGTAGACAAAGACTTCGCTGCCGTCCAGCAGCTGCTGGCTGTGGGCGAGCTCGGAGGCGGCGCGCAAAAAGGCCTGGGCCTCTTGCTGGGACCTTGCATCGGCGCGGATGATGGCCTGGTGGGCA
The DNA here is from genome assembly GCF_049601575.1 of Comamonas sp. 23. Classification (NCBI taxonomy): domain Bacteria; kingdom Pseudomonadati; phylum Pseudomonadota; class Betaproteobacteria; order Burkholderiales; family Comamonadaceae; genus Comamonas; species Comamonas sp. 23. The sequence goes on from NZ_CP187127.1 coordinate 953,615, forward strand.
AAGGGCGGCATGGCCGCATCGCGCCGCTCCTTGAGCTGCTGGGCGGCAAAGCCGCTGTAGTCCCACTGGCGCAGGGCCTGGTAGACGGCATGCTCGGGCTGCTGGGTCTGCAGCCACATCTCGACGGCGCTGCCCTGGGCGGCCACGTAAGCCGCATCGCGTCCGGCGCGGCCAGCCGCCTGCAGCAGCAGCGAGAACAGGCGTTCGGGCGCGCGGAAGTCGCTGGACATCAGCGCATCATCGGGCTGCACGGCGGCCACCAGGGTCACACGCCGAAAATCATGGCCCTTGGCGACCATCTGTGTGCCCACCAGCACATCGACATCGCCGGCATGCATATCGGCCATCTTCTCTTCGAGCGCGCCCTTGGCCTTGGTGGTGTCGGCATCGATGCGGGCAATGCGGGCCGGCTGCCCGTCGGGCCGCTGCACATTGCGCAGCAGGCGCTCGAGCGCCTCTTCCAGCTGCTCGGTGCCCTTGCCCAGCGGCAGGATATCCGGGTTGCCGCAGCTGGGGCAGGCCAGCGGCACCCGCTGGCTGAAGCCGCAGTGGTGGCAGCGCAGTGTGCGGTCTATCTTGTGGAACACCTGGTGCGCGCTGCAGTGCGGGCAATCGCTTTTCCAGCCGCAGTCGCCGCAGAACAGCACCGGCGCAAAGCCGCGCCGGTTCAGCAGCACCAGCGCCTGCTCGCCCCGCTCCACCCGCTGTGTAATCGCCTGCAGCAGCGCGGGCGAGAACAGCGCCTGGCGCGGCTGCTGGCGCATGTCCACCAGGCGCAGCCGCGGCATCTGACCGGCGCCAATGCGGCTGGGCATGGCCAGCCGCAGGTAGCGGCCGCCTGCATCCTCACCCTGGGCCGGCCGGCTGGCCCACCAGCTCTCCAGCGAGGGGGTGGCCGAGCCCAGAATCACCTGGGCCTGCAGGTCATGGCCGCGCCAGATGGCCAGGTCGCGCGCCGAGTAGCGCGCCCCTTCCTGCTGTTTGTAGCTGGCGTCATGCTCCTCATCGACAATCAGCAGCCGCAGGTGCGGCAGCGAGGCAAACACCGACATGCGCGTGCCCAGCACGATGCGTGCCTGGCCGGTATGGGCAGCCAGCCAGCTTTTGAGGCGCTGGGGCGCCGTCATGCCGCTGTGCATGCTGACAACCGCGCTCTCGCCCAGCCGGGCCGAAAAGCGTGCCTGGAAGCGGGCCTCTAACTGCGGCGTCAGGTTGATCTCCGGCACCATCACCAGCACCTGGGCTTGGGGATCGCGCTCCAGCAAGGCCTCGGCCTGGTGCAGGTAGACCTCGGTCTTGCCGCTGCCGGTGCTGCCAAAAAGCAGGAAGGGGCCGGCATTTTTGTCTATTTGTTCGCAAACCTCCATTTGCTCCTGGCTCAAGGCCAGCGCCTGGTCGGCGGCGACATCGCTGTCGATCGCCGTCTTTTTGCGCTTGAGGCGGCGGGTCAGTTGCTCCACCGTGAGGTCGCGCAGCGCGGGTGGCAGCGCAGTAATCGCCATCTCACCCAAGCTGCGCTGGTAGTAACGGGCTGCAAAATGCACCAAACGCAGCCAACTTGCAGGCAATGGCGCAATCGCCTCCAGTACCGCGGTGATCGGTTTGATCTTGGCCGGGTCGCCTGCAAATGCGGTATCCGGGCCCCAGACCACGCCCAGCACCTCGCGTTTGCCCAGCGGCACGCGCACCAGGCTGCCAGCGGGCAGTGCATGGGGGGCTTGGTAGGTCAGCAGTTCACTGGCCGCGCTGATGGCACTGTAGGCGGGCGTGTGGACGGCGATGGACAGAAAAATCAAGGGGAGGGCGGAATGAGACGCGGGAACTTGGAGTGTAGCGACTAGCGTGGCACCGCATGGCCCCGGCCCGGTGGAGGTGCCTGAGCCGCTCAGTATGGTGTTTGTCCTGATTGCAAGCGGGGAAGGCTGCAATCCTGTGAGAAACCAAAGAACTTATACACAAGGCAAATCCTCAGAAAAATCAATACGGGACTTATATTTCTGTGGATAACTTTGTTGAAATATCGGCGCTCTGCGCTGGATCGGAATTACCACACATTGTCAGTTGGCTTGTGGAATTGGCTGACAAAATTTTTTTATTTATATCTTTCATTGAGTTATGTTTTGTGATCTGGCAATGTTGTCGATAGAGCCAGGATATTGTGCTAGAGGGTCTGCTTTCCACATTGTGTGCATAAGTGCTTGCTCCGGTGCCGGGTACCGCGCCGAGCGGGCGCGCAGCCCATCGTCGCTTATCCACATTTTTTCGCCAATTAGCTGAGTTATCCACTGCAATTCTTTGATGTGATTCAGAAATTGGCGTTTTGTGCTGGGCTTATACGGTTGCTGGATGCAGGTTCGTGCACAGGCCGCGGACCGGGGGCCTTGGCTTCCGATATGATTTAGCGCCAACCACGCCTGCGCAGCGCTGTTTTGCATGGCGTGGGTCGAAATTTTTGCAGCAGCCTTCGGCGCACTGTGCGATGCAGCTGCGCTGGTTTGCGGCTCCAGGCTGGGCCCGCTGGCCATCGCCAGCAAGGGGCCAGGCTTGTTGCGTCCTTCTGCCTTTTTTACTTGATCCATGCCACTGCTCCGCTCGATACTGCACACGCTCTTTATGGGCCTGACGGTCATTCCCTATACCCTGACCATCTTGCTGCTGCGGGTCTGCGGTGCCAGCAGCCAGGCCCGCTATGCAGTGGCGCGCCGCTGGCTCAAGCTGTCGGCAGACAGCGCCGGCTGGTTCTGCGGCATCCGGGTTCGCACCCAGGGTATGGAGAATCTGCCAGTGGCCGGCCAGCCCGGCAGTGACAAGGGTGTGGTGCTGCTGTGCAAGCACCAGTCGACCTTCGAGACTTTTCTGATGCCGGCCATCATGCCCACACCGCTGGCCTATGTGTTCAAGAAGGAACTGCTGAAGATTCCTTTCTTTGGCTGGTCCATTGGCAGCCTGGACATGATCCATATCGACCGCAAGGATGGCAGCCGCGCCTTTCACAAGGTGGTGGAGCAGGGCAGGCGCCTGCTGGGCCAGGGCATCTGGGTGATCATGTTCCCCGAGGGCACACGCATTGCACGTGGTGAAAGCGGCGAATACAAGACCGGCGCGACGCGCCTGGCCATCATGACCGGTGCCCAGGTGGTGCCGATTGCGGTGACGTCGGCCAAATGCTGGCCGCGCAAGGCCTTTGTCAAGACGCCCGGCATTGTCGATGTGTCGGTCGGCAAGCCCATCGACAGCAAGGGCCGCAAGCACGACGAGCTGATGGCCGAGGTGGAGTACTGGATCGAGTCCGAAATGCGCCGCCTGGACCCCGAGGCCTATGTGGGCAAGCCTGCGCTGCAGGCGCCCGCTGCGGCCGTGGGTGCAGCATCCGCCGCTGCCGAGCCGGGTACCGCTGCCAAATAAAGGAAAAAGACTGCCGTGTCCGCCGCTGAGCGTGTCTTGTTGACCTACTGCTGCCGCAGAGCGGGGAGCTGCCATGGTTGATGTCCGCCGCCTGGTGCAGATGGCGCTGGATCTGTGGGAGCGCAGCGAGCCGACTGCCGCTGTGCGGCCATCACCACCTGCTCCTGCGGCTGTGGCGGTCGCTGATGCCCAGCCTGTGCTGGCGCCCGCGCCTGCTGCCGCAGCGCCTCCAGCGCCTGTGCCTGTGCCTGTGCCTGTGCCTGTGCCTGTGCCTGTGCCGGTCGCCGCCAGGCCAACAGCCCCTGCCGCCCCCGCAGCGCCGGCCTCCTTGCAGGCCCATCCTGTGGCCAACCGCAGCATTCTGTTGCAGGGCCAGCGGGTGGCCTACTTGCTCCAGCGTGCCAAGCGGCGCAGTATTGGGTTTGTGGTCAGTGAGGACGGCCTGGTGGTGCGCGCGCCGCGCTGGGTGACGCAGCCGGGCATTGACGAGGCGCTGCAGGACAAGGCCGGCTGGATCGTGCGCAAGATCGCCGAGATGCAGCAGCGCCGCGCCAGCAGCCTGAGCGCCAGCATCCGCTGGGAAGATGGCGCGAGCCTGCTTTTTCTGGGCCAGCCGCTGCAGCTGGTGGTCGACAGCGAGCAGCGCGTGGCGCGCTCCGGGGCGGTCTGGCGGGTCGAGGAAGAGGCGCCGGACTCACCCTCGCGCCTCTATCTGGCGCTGCCGCCCAGTGCGGGGCGCACACAGATTCGCGATCTGGTGCAGGCCTGGTTCATCCAGAGCGCGCGCCAGCATTTTTTGGCGCGGCTGGCGCATTTTGCGCCGCTGCTGGGCGTGCACTACACCAGCTTGCGCCTCTCGAGTGCCGAGACGCGCTGGGGCAGTGCCAAGTCCGATGGCTCGATCCGGCTTAACTGGCGGCTGATGCACTATGCGCCGGCCGTGATCGACTATGTGGTGGCCCATGAGCTGGCGCATTTGCGGGTGATGGACCACAGCCCCCGCTTTTGGGATACCGTGGCCGAGGTGGTGCCTGACCACCGCGCACTGCGCCAGCAGCTGAAGGATATGCCGGCCCCGCCCTGGGACCGGGCAGCATAGCGGGGCTGGGTCTACCCGCTATTTTTGGAAGAGGTGTCTATGAGCTTGACCGCAGAACAGCAGACCATTGCGCCTGCCAATGGCTATGCCGGTGATATTGGTGCCCGCCTGGCCTGGCACTGGGTGCAAAACCAGCAGGCCGTGCTGGTTGACGTGCGCACCGATGCCGAACGCGCCTGGGTGGGACAGGTGCCTGGGGCCGTGGCCATTGCCTGGAAGCAATGGCCGGACATGGCGATGAACCCGGATTTTGATGCCCAGCTGCTGGCCCTGGCCCAGCGGGCGCCAGGCGCCAAGATCGTGCTGCTGTGCCGCAGTGGCGTGCGCTCGGTGGCAGCGGCGCAGCGCGCCAGCCAACTGGGGCTGGAAGCCTACAACATCCTGCAGGGCTTTGAGGGCGATGCCAATGCCCAGGGGCAACGCGGCCAACTCGGTGGCTGGCGATACCAGGGTTTGCCCTGGTCCCAGTGACATTTGTAATCGTCGCTGCTTGTAACCAGCTGCCTGGGAGGCAGTCGGAATAGCGCCGAGCCTGTAAACTTGGCCGCCTCATGATGGATGGAGTGACACATTGACTGTCGGTGTAGGCAGCGCGGCCTCTGCGCGCGCATTGGTGGGTAGCGTGCGTGCGCACTGGCCGCTGGTGGTCAAGATGACGCGCCGGGAAGTGAGTGAGCGCTTCAAGGGATCGCTTGGCGGGTGGCTGTGGGCCGTGCTGATACCGCTGTGCATGCTGGTCATCTACACCTTTGTGTTCTCGGTGGTGTTCAAGGCGCGCTGGGGCGAGGGGCCTGAGTCCAAGACCCAGTTTGCGATGGTGCTGTTCGCCGGCTTGATCGTCTACGGGCTTTTCTCGGATGTGCTCAACCGCGCCCCGCACCTGGTGCTGGCCAATGTGAACTACGTCAAGCGCGTGGTGTTTCCGCTGGAGATTTTGGTGGTCGTGGCCGTGTGCTCGGCCTTGTTCCAGGCGCTGGCCAGTCTGGTGGTGCTGCTGGTGGCGCTGCTGGTGCTGAACGGCAAGATTCCGCTCACGGCCGTGCTGCTGCCGCTGGTCTGGGCGCCTTTGGTCTTGCTCAGTGTCGGCGTGGGCTGGTTTTTTGCGTCGCTGGGCGTGTTTGCCCGCGATCTCAAGCAGATCACCGGGGTGATGACGACCATGCTGATGTTTATCTCGCCAATTTTCTTCCCCGTGCATGCGCTGCCTGCGAGCTTTCAGACCGCGATGTGGCTCAATCCGCTGACTTTTTTCATTGAACAGACACGCGCCGTGCTGATCTGGGGCCGCATGCCGGACTGGACCGGCTGGGCTATCAGCATGCTGGCCTGCAGCCTGGTCGCCTGGCTGGGCTTTGCCTGGTTCCAGAAGACGCGCAAGGGATTTGCCGATGTCCTCTGAAGCTATCGCGCTGGACGTGCAGGGCCTGGGCAAGTGCTTCCATATCTATGACGCGCCCGGCGACCGCTTGAAGCAGTTTGTGATGCCCCGCCTCTCGCGCCTCCTGGGACGCGAGCCCAAGCCCTACCACCGCGAGTTCTGGGCGCTGCGCGGGCTGGACCTGCAGGTGGCCAAGGGTGAGACCATTGGCATCATCGGCCGCAATGGCTCGGGCAAGTCCACGTTCTTGCAGATGGTCTGCGGCACCTTGGCGCCCAGTTGCGGCGCGGTCACCACCCATGGCCGGATCGCCGCGCTGCTGGAGCTGGGCGCAGGCTTCAACCCCGAGTTCTCGGGCCGGGACAATGTGGCGATGAATGCGGCGCTGCTCGGGCTGAGCGATGCGCAGATCGCCGAGCGCTTTGACTCGATTGCCGCCTTTGCCGATATTGGCGAGTTCATCGACCAGCCGGTCAAGACCTATTCGAGCGGCATGTATGTGCGGCTGGCCTTTGCGGTGATTGCCCATGTGGACGCCGATATTTTGGTGGTCGATGAGGCGCTGGCCGTAGGCGATGCGGTGTTCACCCAGAAGTGCATGCGCTTTTTGCGCAGCTTCATGGAGCGCGGCACCTTGCTCTTTGTCAGCCACGATACGGCCGCCATCAAGAGCCTGTGCGACCGCGTGGTCTGGATCGACAAGGGCCAGGTGATGCAGATCGGCCCGACCAAGGAGGTCTGCGACCGCTATATGCAGGCATGCTATGAGGCCGAGCAGGGCAGTGGCCCGGCTGCTGCGGCGGCGCCGGCGGCACCCGTCTTCGATGCCGGTCTGCCCTGGCATGACCAGCGGCGCGACTTCTTCCGCGCCGAGCCGCTGCGCAACGATATCGAAGTGTTTCGCTTCAACCCCGAGGCGCCATCGTTTGGCCTGGGTGGCGCGCGCATTACCGGCGCCTGGCTGATGGATACGCAGCAGCACCCCCTGCATTGGGTGGTGGGGGGCGAGCCTGTGGTCTTGCGCATCCAGGCACAGTGCCACCAGCCTCTAGCCTCGCCCATCGTCGGCTTTGTGGTCAAGGACCGCACTGGCCAGGCCGTGTTTGGTGACAACAGCTATTTGAGCTACTTGGGTCAGCCCGTGGCCTGTGCCGGCGGCCAGGTCCTGCAGGCAGAGTTCAGTTTTGACATGCCCCGCATGCCGGTGGGCAATTACGCGATCGACGTCGCACTCGCTGATGGCTCGCAGCACGACCACGTACAGCAGCACTGGATCCAGGATGCGCTGCACTTCAAGTCCGAGTCCACGAACATGGCCACTGGACTGCTGGGCATTCCGATGCGGTCCATCGTGCTGCAGGCTGGCCAGGCGCAACAGGAAACCTCTTCCCCATGAATCGTATGACAGACCTCCCGGGGCAAACGCGCGCCAGCGATGGCTGGTTGCTGCCCGCCGCCTTGATGGAGCCCTACCATCTGACCCATCCCGCGCCCTGGGCGGGGCATATTCCGTTTGCCGCCTGGCTGATGGCGGTGGCACAGCCGCGCAGCCTGGTCGAGTTGGGCGCTTATTCGGGCATCTCCTACCTGGCTTTTTGCCAGGCGATTGCGGAGCAGGGGCTGATGACGCGCACCTACGCGGTCGACACCTGGGAGGGCGATGCCCATGCGGGCGCCTACGGTGAGGGCATTTTGGCCAGCCTGCGCCAGGCCCATGACCCGCACTACACCCAGTTCTCGACCCTGATGCGCATGCGTTTTGACGAGGCCTTGCCCAGTTTTGCCGATGGCAGTGTGGATGTGCTGCATATCGACGGCCTGCACACCTATGAGGCGGTGCGCCATGATTTCGAGACCTGGCTGCCCAAGCTGAGCGAGCGTGGCGTGGTGCTGTTCCACGACAGCAATGTGCACCGCGATGACTTTGGCGTGCACCAGCTCTGGGCGGAGCTGGAGGGGCGCTACCCCAGCCTGCATTTTCCGCACAGCAATGGCCTGGGCGTGTTGCTGGTGGGCGCGCAGCAGCCTGCATTGCTGCGCAGCCTCTGTGATCGCAGTGATGCAGCCTTTCAGCGCGAAGTCTGCCGCGTGTTTGCGGCGCTGGGCGCGCGCCTGGAAGCCAAGGCTGAGATGATGGCGCTGCAGCATGCGCTGGGCGACCAGCGCGAGCAGATACAGTCCTTGGAAGCGGCTGGCCAGCAGCGCCACAGCTGGATCGAAAAGCTCGATGCGGATATCCGCAGCCTGGAGCTGGAGCGCGAGCAGCTGCGGGGCCATCTGGAGGGCACCCAGGCCCAGGCCCAGCAAAGCCAGAATGCGTTGGAGCAGGCACAGGCCCAGGCCCAATGGCTGACGGCTCAGTGGGAGACCCGCCAACAGCAACAAGATATCAAGTTCTTGGCGCTGCAGCAAGAGGCCGCGCAAAAGCAGTGGCAGATCGAGCAGCAGGCCCAGCAGATGCAGGCGCTGGCGCGCAAGCTCTCGCCCATGTGGCAGATCACTGATTTGCTGCGCAAAGGCAAGCGCGTGGTCTTCCGGCTCAAGCAAAATCTGGCGCCCTATGAGCCCGCTGGCCTGCGCCGGCTGCGCCATGCGCTGCGCCGCAAGATGCGCCAGGCCCGGGGCGCGCCGGGGTCGGCGGTAGCCTTGCTGCCTGGCAACAACCGGCACTACGGCATTTTGGCCACGGCGCACACGCAGTTTGTTGCGCATGCGCTGGCCCAGGTGCTGCGCAAGGCCGGCTTTGAAGTGAGCCTGCTGCAGGATGTGCCGGCCGAGGGCTTTGGTCTGGATATGTACATCGTGGTCTGCCCGCAGATGTTCAAACAGCTGCCGCCCGGTGAGAAGCGCATCGTCTTTCAGATGGAGCAAAGCGTCAGCCCGCGTTGGTTCACTGATGACTACCTGGCGATCTTGGAAAACTCGCTGTCCGCCTGGGACTATGCACCAGCCAACCTGGCCTTTTTGGAGACCAAGGGCATCCGCTATCCGCACACCTTCCTGGTGCCCATTGGTGGCGTGGCCGCGTATTCGCAGCTGTTGCAGGACTGCGGCGAGCCTGCATTGTCGCCCGTCGAGCCGAACTGCGATGTGCTGTTCTACGGCGATGTGAATGCGCCGCGGCGCCAGGAGATGCTGCAGGCCTTGCAGCGCCAGTTCTCGGTGCGCATCGAGGGCAACCTGTTTGGCGATGCCTTGCGCCAGGCCGTGCGCCAGGCGCGGGTGGTTGTCAATATCCACTACTACGAAGGCGCCTTGCTTGAGACCACCCGGGTGTACGAATGTCTGAGCCTGGGCACGCCCGTGGTGACCGAGAGCAGTGCCGATATCCACCAGCATGCGGCCTTGCTGGACAACCCCGCGCTGCGGGTAACGCCGGTGGGCGACGCCCAGGCGATGGTGCAGGCCGTGCAGGAGATGCTGGAGCAGCAGGTGCACTCGCCGGCTCAGCTGCAGCAAGGGCTGGCGGATGAGGTGGTGCGCAGCGGCCAGCAGTTTGAATTCATGGTGCTGCGCGCTCTTTATGCGCTGGGCCGCATCGATGCGGCGCAGTGGGAGGCGCTGACGATGCCGCAGCCGCTGCCCGGCCGCTGCATGGTGCTGAGCATGCCTGAGACCGTGCGCCGCCGCGCCCATTTCATCGAGCAGACCTTGCCGGGTCTGCAGTCCGAGGTGGCGGTGTTCGATGGCGTGCGCTACAGCCCCGGCTGGCTGGGCTGCGCGATGAGCTACCAGTACCTGGCGCGCAAGGCCTTGCAGACCGGGGCGACGCAGCTGGAGATCATGGAAGACGATGTCGAGATGCCGCCCGACTATGCCCAGCGCCGCGCCCGCGTCGATAGCTGGCTGGCTGCCCATGACGGTCAGTGGGATATCTTTGCCGGTCTGATCGCCAAGATCCACCCGGGCACCCAGGTGCTGGAGGTGCAGGAGCGGGACGGTGAGACCTTTGTGGTGCTCGACCGCATGACCAGCATGGTGCACAACATCTACGCGCAGCCCGCGCTCGAAGCGCTGGCGCAGTGGAATTCCTCCATCCGCGACCCGCATACCAACACCATCGACAGCTACCTGCAGGGCCGCGCCCAGATGCGGGTGGTCACCACCTTGCCGTTTTTGGTGGCTCACACCACCGACATGGACTCCTCGCTCTGGGGCATCAACAACCACGAGTACCTGGCGGTCATCTACAAGGCCGAGCAGGATCTGCGCCAGCTGGTCGAGCGCTTTCAGCAGGCGCAGGCCCGCTAACCCGCGAGCCTGGACGAAAAAAATCCCGCACCGGCCAGTCCGGTTGCGGGATTTTTTGATGGACGGGGCTGGATTACAGCGCTGGAATGCGCAGCTTCTGGCCGGGGTAGATCTTGTTGGGGTCGCTCAGCATGGGCTTGTTGGCTTCGAAGATCGTCATGTACTTGTTGGCATCGCCATACATCTTCTTGGAGATACCCGACAGCGTGTCACCCGAGACCACGTCGTAGTACTTGGCTTCTGGCTCAGGGTTGGTAACGGTCATCTGGTTGTCGACATCGCTGACGCTCGAGACATTGCCGCAGCACAGCGTGACTTTTTCCTTCGCCGCCTGGGTGGGGGCCACACCGGTCACGGTGACCTTGCCGGCATCAAAGGCGACCTTCACATCAGACACGCCCAGGTTCTGGGTGCCAATGTATTTTTCGATGGCAGCGCCTGCCGTCGCGTTCAGGTCTTGCGGTGCCGTAGCGGCAGCCGCTTCCTTGCCGCCGAACAATTTCTCACCGGCTTCCTTGATAAAGCTGAACAGTCCCATGGTGACTCCTAGAGGGTTGGTTACAGGAACTGTCCAATATATAGGTATTTGCGAACGCGATGAAGTCAGACGGTGCCGCTTGAAAAAAATTCACAGTGGTGCCGGGAAGACGCGGGATCCCGGGGATGTTGCACGGGCAACAAGGCGGGCGAGCAAAAAGGCCGATAATGCCGCCCATGCATTTTCTGGCCATCGACGTAGGGAACACGCGCCTCAAGTGGGCGATGTATGACGCAGCTCAACCGGGCGCCGCCGTGCTGGCCCATGGCGTGGAGTTCTTGGACAACATCGAGCGCCTGGCCGAAGGCAGCTGGGCCGAGCTGCCCGAGCCCCAGCACATGCTCGGCTGTGTGGTGGCCGGCGACGTGGTGCGCCGCCGGGTGCAGACGCAGATGGACATTTGGGACCTGGCGCCTAACTGGGTGGTGTCGTCCAATGCGGAGGCGGGCCTGACCAATGGCTATGACCACCCCAGCCGCCTGGGCACGGACCGCTGGGTGGCGATGGTGGGCGCCTGGCACCATGTGCTGGCCCAGGGGCGCCAGCGCCCGGTGGTGGTGGTCATGGTGGGTACGGCGGTCACTGTCGAAGCCATCGATGCCGATGGCAAGTTTCTGGGCGGTTTGATCTTGCCGGGCCACGGCATCATGCTCAAGGCGCTGGAGTCGGGCACCGCTGGCCTGCATGTGCCGACCGGCGAGGTGCGGCCATTTCCCACCAACACCAGCGATGCACTGACCAGCGGCGGCACCTATGCCATTGCCGGTGCGGTCGAGCGCATGGTGCAGCATGTGATGGCCCACTGCGGCCAGGAGCCCGCCTGCGTGATGACAGGCGGCGCCGGCTGGAAGATGATGCCCAGCATGACGCGGCCCTTTGAGCTGGTCGAAAACCTGATTTTTGACGGCCTGCTGCATATTGCCCACAGCCGCTTTGGCGCCAAGGGCTGACGCAGACCTGCGCCACATGCGCTTACAGACATAGCCCTCTATTGCCAGCGGGCTGCTGGTGCAGCAGAAGGGCAATGCGATAATGGACGGTTATTTGTTGAACTACCTGTACTGACCATGATTCTCGTCACCGGAGGCGCCGGCTTTATCGGCTCGAATTTTGTGTTGGACTGGCTGGCGGGTTCGGATGAACCGGTGGTCAATCTCGACAAGTTGACCTACGCGGGCAATCTGCACAACCTAGAAAGCCTGCAGGGCGACAGCCGCCACCATTTTGTGCACGGCGATATCGGCGACCGCGCGCTGCTCGACCGCCTGCTGGCCGAGCACCAGCCGCGCGCCATCGTGCACTTTGCCGCCGAAAGCCATGTGGACCGCTCGATCCACGGCCCCGAGGATTTCATCCAGACCAATGTGGTGGGTACCCTGCGCCTGCTGGAGGCCGCCCGTGCCTACTGGAGTGGCCTGGAAGGCGAGCGCAAGACCGGTTTCCGCTTTCTGCACGTATCGACCGATGAGGTCTACGGCAGCCTGGAAAAGGACGACCCGGCCTTCACAGAAACCCATAACTTCGAGCCCAACAGCCCCTACAGCGCAAGCAAGGCGGCCAGCGACCATCTGGTGCGTGCCTGGTTCCACACCTATGGCTTGCCGGTGCTGACCACCAACTGCTCGAACAACTACGGCCCCTACCACTTCCCCGAGAAGCTGATCCCTTTGATGATCGTCAACGCGCTGGCGGGCAAGAACCTGCCCGTGTATGGCGACGGCATGCAGATCCGCGACTGGCTCTATGTCAAGGACCACTGCAGCGCCATCCGCCGCGTGCTGGAGGCGGGCCGTCTGGGCGAGACCTACAACGTGGGCGGCTGGAACGAGATGCCCAATATCGAGATCGTCCAGCATGTCTGCCGCCTGCTTGACGCCCAGCGCCCGCGTGCCGATGGCCAGTCTTACGCCGAGCAGATCATCTATGTAAAGGACCGCCCCGGCCATGACCGCCGCTATGCGATCGATGCGCGCAAGCTGGAGAAGGAACTGGGCTGGAAGCCGGCTGAAACCTTTGACAGCGGCATCCGCAAGACCGTGCAGTGGTACCTGGACCACCAGGATTGGGTGGCCCAGGTGCAGTCGGGTGACTACAAGGACTGGGTCAGCAAGCAGTACGCCTGATGGCGGTTGTGGGCGGGCCAGGCATCTGTATGCCGGGACCGCCTGACAGGACGATGCGATGAAAATACTGTTGTTGGGCAAGAATGGCCAGGTCGGATGGGAGCTGCAGCGCAGCCTGCTGCCGCTGGGCGAGGTGATTGCGCTGGACCGCGCCAGCACCCCGCTGTGCGGCGACCTGCTGCGCCCCGAGGCACTGGCCGAAACCGTGCGTGCGCTGGCCCCCGATGTGATCGTCAATGCCGCTGCCTACACCGCAGTGGACAAGGCCGAGAGTGAGCCCGAGGCTGCGCGCACCATCAATGCCCAGGCCGTGGGCGTGCTGGCGCGCGAGGCCCAGGCGCTGGGCGCCTGGCTGGTGCACTACAGCACCGACTATGTCTTCGATGGCGGCGGCGACCTGCCCTGGCGCGAGGACCAGGCCACCGGCCCGCTGTCGGTCTACGGGCAGACCAAGCTCGAAGGCGAGCAGCAGATTGCGGCCAGCGGTGCCAATCATTTGATTTTTCGCACCAGCTGGGTCTATGCCGCGCGGGGCGGCAACTTCGCCAAGACCATGCTGCGCCTGGCGCAGGAGCGCGACAAGCTGGCCGTCATCGACGACCAGTGGGGTGCGCCCACCGGTGCTGACCTGATCGCCGATGTGACCGCGCATGCGCTGCGCACCGCCATGGCATCGGGTGACGGCCTGAGCGGCATCTACCACTTGGTGGCCGGTGGCGAAACCACCTGGAACCGCTATGCCCGCTTTGTGCTGGAGACGGCGCGCAAGATCAACCCGGCGCTGAATCTGACCGCGCAGGAGGTGCAGGCGGTCGACACCTCGGCCTTCCCAACACCGGCGCGCCGCCCCCACAATTCCCGTTTGAACACCCACAAATTGCAGCAGCGCTTTGTGCTGGATTTGCCTGACTGGCAGACCGGCGTGCAGCGCATGCTGCAGGAGATTCTCTGAACATGACAGTGCAAGCACGCAAAGGCATCATCTTGGCGGGCGGCTCCGGCACCCGCCTGCACCCGGCCACCCTGGCGGTCAGCAAGCAGCTGCTGCCGGTGTACGACAAGCCGATGATCTATTACCCACTGACCACCTTGATGCTGGCGGGGATCAAGGAGATCCTGATCATCAGCACGCCGCAGGACACGCCGCGCTTTGAGCAGCTGCTGGGCGATGGCAGCCAGTGGGGCATTCACCTGGAATACGCGGTGCAACCCAGCCCCGATGGGCTGGCGCAGGCCTTTTTGATTGGTGAGAGCTTCCTGGCCGGTGCGCCGAGCGCGCTGGTGCTGGGCGACAACATCTTCTACGGCCATGATTTCCACAAGCTGCTGGCCAGCGCGATGCAGCGCGACGCGGGCGCCAGTGTCTTTGCCTACCATGTGACCGACCCCGAGCGCTATGGCGTGGCCGACTTTGACAAGCAGGGCAAGGTGCTGTCGCTGGAAGAAAAGCCGGCCAAGCCCAAGAGCAACTATGCGGTGACCGGCCTGTATTTCTACGACAGCCAGGTGGTGGATCTGGCCAAGAGCCTCCAGCCCTCACCACGCGGCGAGCTGGAGATCACCGATTTGAACCGCCTCTACCTGGAGCAGGGCCAGCTGAGCGTTGAGATCATGGGCCGGGGCTATGCCTGGCTCGATACCGGCACGCATGACAGTCTCTTGGATGCGGGCCAGTTCATCGCCACGCTGGAAAGCCGCCAGGGCCTGAAGATTGCCTGCCCGGAAGAGATTGCCTGGCGCAGCGGCTATATCGGCGACGCGCAACTGGCCGCGCTGGCCAAGCCGTTGTCCAAGAACGGTTACGGCCAGTACCTGCAGCGCCTGCTGCACGAGCCCAAGGAGTAAAGGCATGCAAGCCATCGACACGGCGCTGCCCGACGTCAAGATCATCGAGCCCAAGGTGTTTGGCGACACGCGCGGCTTTTTCTTTGAAAGCTTCAACCAGAAGGCCTTTGATGCGGCGGTGGGCCAGCACTATGACTTTGTGCAGGACAACCACAGCAAGAGCAGCCGCGGTGTGCTGCGCGGCCTGCACTACCAGCTGGAACAGGCCCAGGGCAAGCTGGTGCGGGTGGTGCAGGGCCGGGTGCTGGATGTGGCCGTTGACATCCGCAAAAGCTCACCCAGCTTTGGCCAATGGGTGGCCGTCGAGCTGAGCGAGGACAACCAACGCCAGCTGTGGGTGCCGCCGGGCTTTGCCCATGGCTTTGTGGTGTTCAGCGAGACGGCAGAGTTCCTCTACAAAACAACGGACTACTACGCGCCGGCCCACGAGCGCTGCATTATCTGGAATGATGCGCAATTGTCGATCGACTGGCAGTTGAACGGTCTGGAGCCGCAGCTGTCGTCCAAGGATCAGCAGGGCAAGGCCTTTGCCGAGGCCGATGTTTTTGCCTGAGTTTGCTTTTCCTACCAAATGTCTCCCATGCCTGGCGCCTACACTGGGTGCCCTATAGGCTAAGGGGATAGATACCACGCCTGCCATAGGCATTTGAGACCATAAACGCATGAGCACCAGCACCATTGACGATTTCAGCGATGCAGCCCTGGCCACACAGCCCGGGCGCCGCCCTTTGCTGGGCGAGATGCTGGTGCAGGCGGGCAAGCTGTCGCCACGCGATCTGGAGCGTGCGCTGCAGGCGCAGCAGGAGATGGGCAGCCTCATCGGCCAGGTGCTGGTGCAGCTGGGCCTGGTCTCCGAGCTGGACCTGATGCACACGCTGGCAACCCAGCTGCAGATTCCTTTCACCTTGGGCACCGATTTCCCCGCCGAGGCGATCAGCGTGCCGGGCCTGATGCCCGAGTTCCAGCATTCGCAGCATGTCTTCCCCTTGCAGTTGCAGGATGGCGTGCTGGATGTGGCGATGGCCTCGCCCCAGGACCCGTTCGTCATCAAGGCGCTGCAGATGTCGACCGGGCTACAGATTCGCCCGCACCTGGCGCTGCAGGCCGATATTGAAAAGGCGCTGCAGGAGCCCGAGCCCGAAGCCGAAGAGGACGACGGCGATGACATGTTTGGCGATGGCTCCGATGTGGGCGACTTTGTCGAGCATCTGAAGGACCTGGCGAGCGAGGCACCCGTGATTCGCCTGGTCAACAGCATCATCGGCAAGGTGACCGATCTGCGCGCCTCCGATATCCACCTGGAGCCTTTTGACGACGGCCTGCATGTGCGCTACCGGGTCGATGGTGTGATCCACCCCGGTGAGCTCGTGCCGCCGCGCCTGTCGGCCGCTGTCGGCTCGCGCGTCAAGCTGATGGCGCATCTGGATATTGCCGAGCGCCGCCTGCCGCAGGACGGCCGCATCAAGACCCGCGTCAAGGGCCGCGAGCTCGACCTGCGTGTCTCCACCGTGCCCACCGTGCATGGCGAGAGCATCGTGATGCGGGTGCTGGACCGCGCCAGCGTGCGGCTGCAGCTCGAAACCATGGGCTTTGCCAAGGACACGCTGTCCAAGTTCAACGACCTGCTGGGCCGCCCGCACGGCATTTTGCTGGTGACCGGGCCGACCGGCTCGGGCAAGACCACCACCTTGTATGCGGCGCTGTCCAAGATCGATGCGCTCGAGAACAAGATCATCACCGTGGAAGACCCGGTCGAGTACCAGCTCGAAGGGATCAACCAGATCCAGGTGCATGCCCAGATCAACCTGACCTTTGCCAATGCGCTGCGCTCCATCCTGCGCCAGGATCCGGACATCATCATGATCGGTGAAATGCGTGATGGCGAAACCGCGCAGATCGCGGTGCAGTCGGCGCTGACGGGTCACTTGGTGCTGTCGACCTTGCACACCAACACCGCCGCCGGTGCCATCACCCGTATGCAGGACATGGGGGTGGAGAGCTACCTGATCACCTCCTCGGTCAATGGGGTGCTGGCCCAGCGCCTGGTGCGTACCTTGTGCGGCAATTGCAAAGAGGCCTACGAGCCGGGCGAAGAGGTGCGCAAGCGCTCCGGCCTGGCGCGCTTCAGCGAAGTAGGCCAAGTGATTTACCGCGCCGTGGGCTGCAATGCATGCCGCCAGACCGGCTACAAGGGCCGTACCGGCATCCACGAGCTGTTTGTGCTCGACGAGCCGATGCGCAATGCGATCAATGCGGGCAAGGACTCGAACGAGCTGTTCAACCTGGCGGCCAAATCCGGCATGCTGAGCCTGCACGAGGACGGCCTGCGCAAGGTGGCCGCCGGCATGACCACGTTGGACGAAGTCGCCCGCGTCACCCAGGACCAGATCGATGGCTGATTTTGCCTGGCACGCGATCAATTCCGCGGGCGAGCAGGTTCGCGGCACTTTCCAAGCGCCCAATGCCGCTGCGGTGCAAAAGCACCTGCGCGCGCAAAAGCTCACGCCGGTGCGCATTGTCGATGCGGTGGACGCTGCCGCGCTGATGCCAGCGGGCGCCAAGGCCGCAGGGGCCAAGCCGGCGGCAGCCAGTGCGATTGGCAAGGCCAAGGCGCCCAAGTCGCAAAAGGGCCCGGCCAAGGCCGCCGATGTGCTGGCGATGACCTCGGAGCTGTCGATCATGCTCAAGGCCGGCCTGGCGCTGGATAACGCGCTGCGCGTGCTGATCGACATGGCCTTCAAGGACAGCATGCGCGAGCTGCTGACCGGCGTGCTCGAAGCAGTCAAGGGCGGGGTGCCGCTGTCCAAGGCGCTGATGGTGCACCAGGAGCTGTTTGGCGATTTCTACATCAACATGGTGCGCTCTGGCGAGGCCAGTGGCCAGATGTCGGCCGTGCTGCAGCGCCTGGTGGAACACCTAGAACGCCAGCGTGCGCTCAAGGAAAGCGTGGTCTCGGCCACCATCTACCCGATGATCCTCGTGGCCGTGGCCATTCTGTCGCTGATCGCGATGCTGGGCTTTGTGGTGCCGCAGTTCGAGAAGCTGTTCACCGACATGGGCGATGCACTGCCCACGCCCACCAAGATCGTGATGACCATCGGCCAGGTGTTCCGCAAGAACGGTTGGGTGGTGTTACTGGGTGGTGCCGCTGTGGTCTATGTGATGCGCAGCTGGCTGCGTTCGCCCAAGGGCCGGTTGTGGTGGCAGGGCGTGTTGCTGCGCATGCCGATTTTGGGGCGCCTGGCGCTCAAGTATCAGCTGACCTTGTATTCGCGCTCGCTGGGCACCTTGCTGGGCAATGGTGTGCCCTTGCTCACCGCACTGCATATCGCGACCGATACGGTCAGCAACCGCCTGATCCAGGCCGAGCTGGCCAAGATACCGCCCATTGTCAAAGAGGGCGGCAAGATGGTGCAGGCGATGAACACGACTACGGTGTTCGAGCCGCTGGCTGTGAACCTGGTGCGCGTCGGTGAAGAGACCGGCCGCCTGGGCTCGATGATGCTGGAGCTGTCGAATATTTTGAACCGTGAGGTGGAAACCGGCATCAAACGCGCCCTGACCATGATCGAGCCAGTGCTGATCCTGGTGCTGGGCATCATGATTGCTTCCATCATTGTGTCTATCTTGATGGGCATTCTGTCCGTCAACGATCTGGCTGCTTAATTTTTAATACTGCAAGGAGAGCCCGCCATGAAGGCCTTTTTCACCCAAAAGACGCCACGCAAAAGCCGTGGTTTTACGCTGATCGAACTGCTGGTGGTGCTGGCCATCCTGACGCTGCTGGCTGGCCTGGTGGGCCCCAAGGTGCTGAGCCAATTGGGCGGCGCCAAATCCAAGACCGCCGGCGTGCAGATTGCCGACTTGCAAAAGGCGCTGGATATTTTCAAGCTCGATACCGGCCGCTACCCGACCACCGAAGAAGGTCTGGACGCGCTGGCCAAGCAGCCGGGCAATGTGCGCGGCTGGAACGGCCCTTATCTGTCGGGTGGCGTGCCCAATGACCCTTGGAACAACCCCTACCGTTACAGCTACAACGGCGGCCGGGTAGACATCCTGTCGCTGGGCGCTGATGGCCAGCCCGGGGGCGAAGGCGAAGCCGCCGACGTGCGCAACGCCCAGTAAACCGGCATCTGCCACTTTTCCGGTCTGACCAGGAATCCCCGTGCCGACTGCCTTGCCATGGCTGCGCCGACACCCACGCGTTATGCAGCGCCCAGCAGCCCATCAAGGCTTTACCTTGATCGAGTTGATGGTGGTGTTCGCCATCATGGCCCTGGTGGTGGCGATGGCGCCGGTCGCCTATGACCGGCTGAAAGACGGGGTGCAGTACCGCGACACCGTGCGCACGATGATCAGTCAGCTGCGCTCGGCCCGGTATACCGCCGTCTCGCAAGGCGAGCCGGTGCGCTTTACCGTGGACCTGCAGACGAGGCACTATGGCTATGCGGGCGCGGAAAAGGAGATTCCCGAGACCGTCGATCTGCGCACCACGGTCGCAGACCGCGAGTTTGTGCCCAACAGCTCGGCCTCGATTGTGTTTCTGGCCTCGGGGGGCTCCACTGGCGGCAGCGTGGAGATTCTGCGCAAAAACGGCGCCGGCACGCGTTTGCGGGTGGACTGGCTCTCGGGCCGCGTCACGCAGGAGCCCTTGTTCCAATGAGGGCGCTGTCGTCTCTGTCCCTGCGGCCCCGCCAGCAGCAAGGCATGACCTTGCTGGAGATTTTGGTGGCGCTGTCCATCATGGCAATCTCGCTGGGCATGATCTACCGCGCCACGGGCAGCAATGCGCGCAGCGTCGGCGATCTCGACCGCTACCAGTACGCGGTGCAACTGGCGCAGTCCATCATGGACTCGCGCGACTCGGTCTACGAAAGCGGCTGGAACGAATCGGGCCAGAGCAATGGCTACCAGTGGAGCGTGCAAAGCGCGCCATTCAAGACCGGCGTGGACGAGAGCCCGAACATCCCCGTGTTGCACGAGGTCCACATCAGCGTGCACTGGGCCGAGGGCGAGCGCGCGCGTGTATTTGAGCTCACGACCTTGCGTGCGCAGCGCCGGCCGCCCGACCCGGCCGAGAATGTGGTGCCACCAGGATGAGCCGCATTCCCCCGTATTTCTTTGCGCGCCGCTTGCATGGCCTGCGCCGTCCAGCCTCTGGCTTCACGCTGGTGGAGATGCTGGTGGCCATGTCCTTGCTGTCACTGATCGTGCTGGGCTTGGCTGGCGCCATGGGCACCATGGGCCGGACGGAGACCAGCATCGACAACCGGCTCGAGCGCATGGACGAGTCGCGCGCCAGCACCGATTTTTTGCGCGCCGTACTGGGCCGCATCTCCGCCAAACGGGTGCAGGGGCTGCAGCAGCAAGGCATGCTCAGTGCCACGCCCTCGGCGTTTTTCTTTGAAGGCGCAGGCCAGTCGATGACCTGGGTGGGAGTGATGCCGGCACGTTACGGCGTCGGTGGCCGCTACCATTTCCGGCTGGCGATGGGCAGCTACGACGGCGCGCCTGCCGTCATTCTGAGCTACCTGCCCTGGATCGACCAGCAGACCCTGCCCGACTGGGGCGGAGCGCAGACCTATCCGCTGCTGCAGCATGCAACAGGCCTGTCTTTCCAGTACCTGGATGGGGCCATTGACCCGCCGCAATGGGGTAGCGACTGGGGCGCGGTGGACCGGCTGCCGCAGGCGGTGCAGGTGGTGATGTCCACCGAATCCATGGTGCTGGCACCGGTGGTGGTGCAGTTGCGCGTGATGCCCGCGGGGGATCCTCGAGGTGGTGGTGGCGGCGCGAGCCTGGGAGGCTCGAACGGATGATGCGCTTGCAGGTACAACGCCGCACGGCCACAGCACCCTCCCAGCAGGGGATGGCCTTGATCGCCGTGCTTTGGCTGGTTGCGGCATTGAGCCTGATGGTCACGGGCGTCAGTGGTGTGGTGCGCCAGGAAGCCAAGATGGTGGGTATTGCCAAGGACAAGGTGACCGCGCAGGCGGTGGGCGATGCGGCTGTGGTCATGGTGCTGCAGCAGCTGTCGGCCGACCGCACGATCTTGCAGGAGACCACCGAAACCTCGGTCAACTACCAGGGCGCGCAGGTGGCGGTCAGTGTGATGCCGCTCAATGGCCTGATCAATATCAATGGCGCATCGCTGCCGCTGTTGACGGCCCTGATGAGCGTCGGTGGCGGACTGCCCGAATCTGCAGCCCAGGAACTCGCCGTGGCGGTGCTCGATCGCCGCGAGCGCGCGTCGCTCGATGGCCGCCGCCCTGAGCGTTTTGAGGCGATAGAAGACCTGATGCAGGTGCCCGGAATCGATTACGACCTCTATGCTAGACTCGCGCCCTTGATCACCGCGTCCACCACCGGCTCGGGAGGTGCCACGGTCAATCCGCTGGCAGCGCCTCCCCAGGTGCTGCGGGTGCTGGCCAATGGGGACGAGGGTATTGCCGCCCGCATTGCCGCATCGCGCGGATCCGGCCAGACCGGTCTGGATACGACGGGCCTGGACGCCAACCTGGCGCGACCCGGCGGGGCGCAACGCCGTTACCGGATAACCGCCCAGGTACCGATGGCCGATGGCCGTATTTTTCTCGTAGATCGCAGTGTGTACTTTGGGGCCAGAACGCGCGACGGCCTGCCCTGGTACACGTTTGAGGCGCGCCAGATGCTGCAGCCAGCATCCTGATCGAAGCAAAGAACCCTTATGGCAATTTCAACTGAATCGCGCTTTTTTGGGCTGGATCTGAACCAGCTCAAGGCCGATGTTTTAAAGACATGGCGCAGGGCGCCGCAGTGGCCGCCGCTGTCATGGTTGCGGCCCGAGCAGATGCTGCGCCTGGTGCCTGCCGAAGGCGCTCCCACCGTGGTATGGGAGAGCGGCCAGCCAGTGGCCAAGCCCGGGCGGGAGCCTGCGTTTTGGGCGGTGGAGCTGCCCGAGCACATGGTGCTGCGCAAGACGGTGGCGCTGCCAGCCTTGGATCCCCAGGATTGCGCCAGCGCTGCCGAGCTGGAAGTGCAGGCGATCAGCCCCTTTGCCGCAGACGACCTGCTCTGGGGTTACACCGAGCTGAGCCGCAGCAGCAAGGCGGTCAAATTGCTGGTGGTGCTGGCCTCCAGAACCCAGACCGAGCCCTATCTGCAGGCCCGGGTTGCGGAGCAGTTGCACCTGCAAACGCTCAAGGGGCAGACCAAGGCCGAATCCTTGGAGCAGCCCGAGGTATGGGTGTTTGCTCCGGAGCGCAACCCGGTGGTGTTCCAGGGCTTTGGTGAACACGCCCGTTACGCCTGGGGCCGCAAGCGGCTGTGGTGGAATGTGAGTGGCGTTGCGCTCGCCTTGCTGCTGCTCGCTGCGATTGCAGGCACCCCTACGGCGCAGCTGCGCCTGCGCGCGATCGAGGCAACCCATGCCTATGAGGGCATGGCCGCCAAGACCGCCGATGTGGTGGCCAAACGCGAATCGCTGATCCAGAGTGCCGACAAGGTCGCCGGGCTGTCGGAGTTGCTGGCTGAGCGAATTGATGGGGTCCAGGTGCTCAGCATGCTGACCAAGGTGCTGCCCGATGATACGGCGCTGCAATCGGCCCGCATCCAGGGCAGCAAGGTGACGATCTCTGGCTTGACCGAGAATGCCTCGGCCTTGATGCAGAAGCTGAGCAACCAGGATGGCGTCAAGGACGTGCGCGCGCCCAGCGCTGCCACGCGCATGGGTGGCGGTAATAAAGAGAGCTTCACCATCGAGTTGGGGCTGGATGCCAAGGTCTTTGGTCCCAAGACGGTGCTGGAAGCGGAGGCTGAGGCCAAGCAAGAGCCTGTGCAGCCCGCTGCTGCTGCGCCAGCTGCAGAGGGCGGGTCGCCTGCAGCGCCAGCACCCACGTCACCGGCTGCGACCGCCCCAGGCGCGCCTGCTGCCTCTCCCGGTACGGATACCAGGGTGCAGCCTAAGGCCAGTGTCGGCGGCGGCAAGTCTGGCCCGACCCTGGGGGGTACCAAGTCGGGCCCCAGTCTGGGGGGAAGCAAACCTTCGTCTCCCCCTCCTGCTGCCGAGCAAGGAGGGAAAAATCCATGATCGCGAACCGTCCAAATCGTAAAGAGCTGCTGATTCTAGTGGCCACCGCATTGCTGGTGCTGCTGCCCTTGGTGGCGCTGGGCAGCTATGTCGTCAGCAAGCATCTGTGGGCGCAGGCGCGCCTGTCGGAGTTCGAGCCCCGTTATGCACGGCTGCGAGGTCTTGACCTGCAGCGTGAGGAAATTGACCAGTCGCTCGAGCGCGCCTTGCAGATCCGCGCTGACTATATTTACCCAGGCAGCCAGGATGTGGCCCAGACCGGCAATGCGGTGCAGCAGAAGGTGCGCAGCCTGTTGACCACGGCAGGGTTGACGGTGGTCAGCAGCCAGGTGCTGCCTGCCAAGGAAGAAAAGGGCTTTGACCGTATCCCCTTGTCGGTGCGGGCCGAAGGGGATCTGCTGGCCGTGGACAGTGCACTGGCGGTATTGAACGAGCAGTTGCCGGTGATGCTGCTGGCCGATGTGGAAGTCAGAAACCAGGGGACCCTGCAGGTGATGAATGAGAAGCTGGCGCCGCGGCTGACTCTCCAGATGACCTTGAGCGTTTTGAGGGAGCGTCCATGAAGCGCCATACAAGTGCCATTTTGGTAGCGGCCAATATTGTGTTGGTGTTGGTGCTGGCCTGGATGTGGTTCTCACCCAGTGGCGGGATCAAGAATGTCCACTGGACGGTACCCAGAGGACAAAAGGCCAATCTCGATGGTGTCATCCCTCGTCTGGGCAAGGCTCAGCCGATGGACCATAGCCAGTTTCTGGCCATGTTGGATCGCCCCCTGTTTTCTTTAAGCCGGCGGCCCCCGCCACCACCCCCTGTGGCGGCCGCCGAGGCGCCTCCTCCTCCGCCTGATTACCTGGCCGATGCCGTGCTCAGTGGCGTCTACATCGGCGAGGATGGCAAGAGCGGCGGCATCATCATCAAGTTCCAGGGTAAGGACAAGTCGCTGCCGCTGCGTGGCACGCTGGACGGTTGGACCTTGAGCTCGGTCGCTGATAACCGGGTGTATTTCACCCGCGATGGCGTGACCAAGGAAATTGCCTTGCAAAAGGGCAAGCTGCAGCAGGGCTATACGCCTGCCGCCGAGCCCGCTGTGCCGCAAAGAGGGATGCCCGCGCAGATCGGGCAGCCGCCCACTGGCGCCGATTCCCCAACACCCCGTCGCCGTGCGAGCATCGGCGGCACTTCCGCTGCCCAGCGCCCTTGAGCGCGGCAATCCCTATATATAGATAGATCCTAGGGTTAGAACCATGAAGTCTCCCGTATTTTTCAAGACTGCACTGATGGTCGCACTGGGCCAGATGGGCATGCTGCTGCCGCTCCATGCGCAAACCGCTGCGCCGCAGCCGTCTGCCCCGCCTGCAGCACAAGCAGGTGCTCAGCTGCCGGTACTGCAAGCGCCCAATATCATGATCAGCCCCAAGAAGGGCGGCGATGATGAGGAGGAGTCGACCGAGCCGCGCGTGATGCGTGGCACGGACAAACTGCTCAATATCGACAAGTCCGCTCCCGTTGCCGCCGGCGCACCCGTCAGCTTCCGCTTTGAGGAAGCACCAGTGGCCGAGGTGGTTCGCACCGTACTGGGCGATATCCTCAAGATCGACTATGTGATGCATCCGCCGCTGCAGGGCACGGTGACCTTGACGACCCCGAAGCCGATCGACCCGGACAAGGCAGTCTTCCTACTGGAAGCGGCACTGCAGGCCAACGGCCTGGCGATGGTGCGCGATGCCCGCGGCACCTACCAGGTGGGCAAGCCCGAAGTACTGCGCAGCCTGGTGGGCAATGTGCGCATGGCCGGCGCTCCCGGCAGCATGGCGCCCGGCTATGGCGTGATCGTGGTGCCGCTGCAGTACATTGGCGCCACGGAGATGTCCAATATCCTCAAGCCCATCATCCCGGCAGAGGCCCTCATCAAGGTGGACACCGTGCGCAATGTGCTGATCATGCAAGGCACGCGGACCCAGTCCGAAGGCTGGATGGAGATGGTCAAGACCTTTGATGTGGACCTGCTCAAGGGAATGTCGGTGGGCATCTATCCGCTCAAGCACGCCTCGATTGAAGAAGTCAGTGCGGCGCTGCAAATGGTAAATGGCGGCGGTGGCCAGGCTGTCCAGGGACAAGGTTCAGGCGGTACTGCTGGCATTGCGGGTGGCCCTACGAGCGCTGCCGCCGCACGCCGCCCCGGCCAGGCGACTGGCGCCGCTGCCAGTGGGGGAGGCAATAACCAGCTGAGCGGCAATGCGGCCGCCGCTGCCGCACTGCTGACCTCGCTGGGCGACTCCAACCCGCTGTTTGGTGCGCTGCGCGTGCTGCCCATTCCGCGCCTCAATGCGCTGATGGTGATCACGCCGCGTGCCTCCTATCTGGACGAAGCCGAACGCTGGATTCGTCGCCTGGATGTGCCAGGTTACGGCGGCAGCGAGCCCGAGCTCTATGTCTACCGCGTGCAAAACGGCAATGCCAAATACCTGGCGCAGGTGCTCAATGGCATCTTTGGTGGCCAGCAGGGTGCTAGCGGCAATATGACTTCTGGGGTTGCGCCAGGTCTGAACGGCATCAATAACAATAACAATAACCGTATCGGCGGGTTCAACAACTTTGGCAGCACCTCCGGTTTTTCTTCTGGATTCGGCAATAGCGGCAATGCCAACCGATTTGGCAATACCGGAAACGCCCAGCAACAAGGCGGTACACCGACCATCACGGCCACCGCGATTGGCGATATCCGTGTAGTGGCCGATGAATTCAACAACACCATCCTGGTCTGGGCCACCGGCTCGCAGTTCCGCAAGATTGAGGCATCGCTCAAGCGCTTGGATGTGGCGCCTATCCAGGTGTTGATTGAGGCCAGCATCATTGAGGTGTCGCTCAATGACAACTTGCAATATGGTGTGGAGTGGTTGTTCCGCAATAGCGGCCTTGGCGGCAGCGGCCGCAACTATTCCGGGATTGGCAATTTGGGCGGCTTGTCGGCAACCGGCGCCAGTGCCAACAATGGCGCGGTGGCTGGGACCTTCACCTATTCGCTGTTCAGTGGTGACAACATTGCCGCACGTTTGAGCGCTATTGCAGGCCAGACACAGGTGAAGATGCTGTCCAGCCCGTCGGTGATGGTGATGGACAACCACCCTGCAACCATCTCGGTTGGTGAGCAGGTCCCTGTCAAGGTCAGCAGCTACATCACCACCAACAGCTACTTGTCGGACAACTACCAGCTCAAGGATACGGGGGTGATCCTGAATGTCACGCCTTCGGTCAATTCCGGCAATATGGTCAGTTTGCTGATCGACCAGTCGGTCATCGATACCGCCGGCCTCGACACCGCGTCGCAACAGACCAAGTTCTCCAACCGCCAACTGACCAGCAAGCTGGCGGTGCGTTCTGGTGAGTCGATCGTCATGGGCGGCTTGATCAAAGACCAGAATGAAGATATCAACTCGGGCATTCCTTTGTTGAAGGACATTCCTATCATCGGCAAAGCCTTCAGCTCCACCACCAGAAACTCCAGGCGCACGGAACTTCTGCTAGTGATGACGCCTCGTGTGGTACGTACCGATGTGGATGTCCGTGAGGTCAGCGAAGAGCTGCGTGACCGCCTGCGTGGCTTGAACGACGACGACCTGTTGATACGTGCCAACAATGCTCCCGCCCCTGCATCCCGTGTTGCCCCTGTGCAGCCTGCGCAGGCACAGTAATGAACTCTGTTGTAAAGATATTGAAAATGACCTCTAACGTGATGATTCAGTCTGCGAAAGTTTTGTTTGCAATCGGAGCCGCCGCGGCCGTAGTGGGCTGTGCGAGCTTGCAGCCTGCAACGCCTGAAGAGGTTGTCGCCAAAAACGCGTTGGCTTTTACCAACGCCCGGATCCAAGGGGACCATGCGGCCGCCTATGCCTATACCAATGCGGCATACCAAAAGGCGCGCACGCTGGAGCAATACAAGAAGGCCTTTCCCGGCACTTTTGCGCAATCCGCCGAGATCCATGATGTCAAGTGCGACGCGGAAAAGTGCGATGTGGGTGTCAATTTGAAGGTCAAACCGCCGCTGATCGGGAAAAATCTGGGTACCATTGATATGTATTCGAAGCAAACTTGGTTGCTCGAAGACGGTCAGTGGCGACTCTATCTGGAGCCCTGAGCCCATTGCCAAGCTCAGTGGGCCGCCTGGAATGCGATGATTGTTGTAAATACTCAACAGGCACTGCAAAAAAACAGGGCGCTTGCTTTGCAAACCGCGGAAGCGCTATGCTATTATTTCTTAGCGTAAACAATCGTGGTAGTTGCGCTGACTAACTTTTTTTAACTGGAGTGTGTTTATGAAGAAAAATGTTCTGGCTCTGAGCATTGCTGCCATGATTGGCGGTTTTGCTGGTGCTGCTTCCGCTCAAACTTTCACTGCCCCTACGGCAACCAAGTTCGAGCAGTCCGAAGGCGGCGTGGGTCACATTTTGGTGGTTCCTTACTTCACCACGCAAAATGACAACATGTCCGTGTTCCACGTTGTGAACACCGATACCACCAACGGCAAGGCTCTGAAGGTTCGTTTCCGTGGCGCTGCCAACTCTGACGATATCTTGGACTTTACCGTGTTCCTGTCGCCTTACGACGTGTGGACCGGTTCGGTGCAAGCTGATGCCAATGGTTCGTACTTCATGACGGCTGACAACAGCTGCACGTACCCCAACATCCACGGTCAAAAGGTCAGCTTCGTGCAAGACCGTCTGGCCAATGGCTGGACCGCCGAAAAGCGTGTGAACAACACGAAGGAAGGCTACGTCGAAATCCTGAACATGGCTGACGTGAAGCCAGGTTCCGATCTGTTCAAGACCATCAAGCACGCTGCCAACGGCGCGCCTGCTTGCGCTGACTCGGTGCTGGAGCGTACCCTGGCGATCAACCCAACGACCGAATCGGCCGCTGCAACCCTGGGTTACGACACGCCTACCGGCCAACTGACCGGCGACTGGTACATCCTGAACGTGGCCCAAACCACCACGTTCTCCGGTGCTGCTACCGCTATCAAGGCTGTGGACGACGCAGGTGCAAACGCTCGCGGCAAGTTCGTGGCATTCCCACAGGACAACCAGTCCACCGGCCTGAACAACGATCTGTACACTGCTGATCCATTGTTCAAGACCACTGGTGCTGTGTTTGCTGACAACAGCCCAGCAGTCAACTTGGTTGCTGCTGTGAACTATGACTTCCCAGATCTGTCTACCCCTTACCTGACCTCCACCGCAACGCCTGAACAGCAAGCTTCGCTGCTGACCCAAGCAGTGGCTAACACCGGTGTGTCTAACCAGTTCGCTACCGATACCCTGATCCAAGCGAAGACTGACTGGGTTCTGTCCATGCCTACCCGTCGTTACAGCGTTGGTGCAAACTACGCTGCTACGGACGCTAAGCAATACCGCGTGTTCAATCCACTGGTTGTGACCGCTGGCGGCGCCCGATTCTTCGATGCTGGCTCCACCACTGTTGATACCGATGGCAACATCTGCGTGACCACCACCAGCAACACCTTCTACGACCGTGAAGAATCTTCCGTGCGTAACGGCGCTGTGATCTCTCCCGGCACTGCCAAGATCATTTCGCTGTGCGGTGAAGTGAACGTGTTGGCATTCAAGGACACCGGCACTTCCGTGCTGGGCGCTACGGTGGCTCGTCAGACCGCTGCTGTGACCTACGAAAACGGTTGGGGCCAAGTGAACTACACCCGTCCGCTGCCAGTGGTGGGTTCCTCGTTCATCAAGCTGACCAACTCCGGTGGCGCAGCTAACGGCTTCAGCGGTACCTACGGTATCACCTGGCCACACCGTTTCTCCAAGTAATTCACGCTTTGGCCGTAAGGCCTTAGTTTGAAGTACTGAGAGAATCAGTCAAAGGGCAGAGAGCAATCTCTGCCCTTTTTACATTTTTGGAATATTTGTCCCATCCAGAGCACAGCGAGATTCAGCTTGATTTGTTATGCTGCTTCTTTTGCCAGTAGGACTGTGAATGCGTAACCGTATGTTTTTTGCCCCTGTGGGCATCGTGTTGAGTGTGTTGGCCATGACGGCCTCGGCGGCCTCCAGCGACAGCCCTGTGCTGGTATCGGGCGTGCCCGGCGCTGAGGTGAAGGTGGTTGACATCCAGGCGGAAGCACAGCGCTTGCCAGCAGAGATGCGTGATTCATTTTTGGCCAACAAGGACGGCGTGCAGCAGATGGTGCATGCTCTCTTTGTGCGCCGTGCCATGGCAGCCCATGCGCGTTCTGTGGGTGTGGCAGATGACCCCCAGGTGGCCGCCGCCGCGCGCATTGCTGCGGACAAGGTGATCTCGGATGCCTATCTGGCCAAATTCAATGCCCAACACGCGCCTGATCCGAAGTTGATCGAGGCGCAGATCAAGGCGCACTACGCTGCTAACAAGGACAGCATGGCGACGCCTGAAGAGGTGCATCTGGCACATATCCTGGTCAAGGGCAAGACGGATGCCGCCAAGCAAAAGGCAGAGAAGCTGCTGGCTGAAGCGAAGGCTGGTGCAGATTTTGCGCAGCTGGCCAAGGACAACTCTGAAGACCCTGGCAGCGCTGCACGTGGCGGTGATCTGGGGTTCATCGCCCGCGGCCGGATGGTGCCCGAGTTTGAGAAGGCCGGCTTTGCGCTGAGCAAGCCCGGCGAGTTCGCTCCTGTGGTGGAGAGCCAATTTGGCTACCATGTGATCAAGTTCATCGAGCGCAAGCCCGCGGTGCAGAAGACCTTTGAAGAAGCGCGCCCAGAACTGGAGAAGCAATTCACGCAAAAGGCCTTGCAGGCTGCGCGCGAGGCTGAAGTCGAGAAGGTCACCAGCAAGGCCAAGTTTGATGAAAAAGCCTTGGAAGCGTTCTTGGCGCAATATAAGGCAAAATAATCGCTAGTCACTGCCGATGGGGCAAGGAGGAGGCTGAAATGGCCTTCTCCTTTTTTCATGGGCGCTTTGTCTTTCAATATCGAACTTTGATGCGCACCTTTCTGCACAGTATCCAAGAGGTCTGGAACGCCCGCGCGCTGATCGGCGTGATGACACGCCGCGAGGTGGCGGCACGCCATGCCGGCACCGCGCTGGGCGTCATCTGGCCCTATCTGCAGCCGCTGCTGTCCGTGGCGGCCTACTACCTGGTGTTCGACATCGTGTTCGCGATGCGGCTGGGAGAGGGTGCATCCAGCCATGCGGTTGGCACCTTCCTGATTGTGGGTGCGCTGCCCTGGATGGCGTTTTGCGATGCGGTCTCGCGGGGCATGGGCAGCTTGCTGGAGGCAGGCTCCATCCTGCAGAAGAACCCGCTGCCACCGGTGCTGTTCCCGGTGCGCTCGGTGCTGGCCAGCTCCTGGATCTTCGGGCCGCTGATGCTGCTGCTGGCGCTGTGCTATATCCCCGTGCACCATCTGCAGTGGGGGGTGCTTGCCTTGCTGCCGCTGATGGCGATGCAGCTGCTGATGACCTTGCTGCTGTCCTATGCGCTGGCGATCTTTGCCGCCGCCCTGCGCGACACCGTGCAGCTGGTGGGTTTTGCATTGTCGGTGGGTATCTACCTGACCCCCATCCTGTTTCCGATTACGATGTTTCCGCAGGGCTGGCGCTGGCTGCTGTGGCTTAACCCGATGGCGTCCTATGTGATGGGCTACCAGTCGGCACTGTTGCAAGGCCAGTGGCCGGAAATGCAGGTCTGGGTGGTGAGCGCGGTGTGGATTGCACTGCTTGCCGTGGTGGTGAATGTGCTGGTGCGGCGCAGCCGTGACCAGCTGGTGGACTGGCTATGACGGGCGTGCAGATGGCAAAGACGCAAGAGGCTCCTGCGGTGCTGGTGGTCAAGAATCTGGGCAAGGAATACAAGCTCTACGACTCACCGCGCCAGCGCGTCAAGGCGCTGCTGACGGGTCGGGCCATGCACCGCAGCCACTGGGCGCTGCGCGATGTCAGCTTCAGTCTGGGGCGCGGCCAGTGCATTGGCGTGGTGGGCGACAACGGCGCGGGCAAAAGCTCGCTGCTCAAGCTGCTGGCCGGCACCATGCAGCCGTCTACAGGTTCCATTGAGCGCTCGGGCCGCATCACCGCCATTCTGGAGTTGGGCGCTGGCTTTCATCCCGATTTCAGCGGCCGCGACAACCTGTATTTTGCCGGCAGCCTGATTGGCATCGGCCAGGAGGAGATGCGCAAGCTCGAACCCGAGATCATTGCATTCTCGGAGCTGCAGGATGCGATCGACCGGCCCGTCAAAACCTATTCCTCCGGCATGAATGTGCGCCTGGCCTTTGCGCTTGTCACTGCCGTGCAGCCCGATGTGCTGATCGTCGATGAGGCGCTGGCCGTGGGTGACCAGAGCTTTCAGAAAAAATGCATCGAGCGCATTCTGGACTTTCGCCAAAAGGGCTGCACCATCCTCTTTTGCTCGCACAGCCCCTACCATATTCGCCATCTCTGCGATGCCGCACTGTGGCTGGAGCAGGGCCAGGTGCAGATGTTTGGCGAGACCGAAGCGGTGCTGGCTGCCTACGATGTTCGCACCCGCCAAAAGCGGGAGGAAAAGGACCAGTTGCAGTGGGGCGATGATGTGGCAGCTGCGGTGCCGGATGCGCTGGCCGATGTGGCCGCCGCAGCCGTCGCTACAGAGCCCATCGACCCGCTGGATACGCCATATGCGGTACAGCCGCCATCGCAGCCCAAGTCCGAAGAGGCAGGCAACGCCTGCATTCTGTCGGTCGATATTGCGAACCTGGGCCCGGGCGATCCCCCGGTGCTGCAAGGGCAGGACCTGGTCGTCACGATCAAGGCGCGCGGCAATGGCGCCGAGCAGCCCAATATTGGCTTCATGATCGAGCAGAACAAGGGCGTAGGCATTGCCTGCCTGGCGACGCATGAGGAAGACGCTGTGCCCGTGCAGTTGGCCGATGGCAGCTGGCAATCGGTGCTGAGCTTTCCGGATCTGCCCTTGCACAGCGGTGACTATGTGGTCAGCGCCTTTTTGTTCGATGGCTCGGGCCTGGCGGTCTACGACCAATGGTTCCAATACACCGTCTTCCGCTTTATCTACCCCAAGCCTCTGCCTGGACTGGTACGATTGCCCCACCACTGGGGCTGAGGCTGCGTGCAACTGCGCGTGCGGCTTGAACCCCAGCCAACGAGAGCGCCAGCATCCGCGCTGGCGCGCTCATCGCCCCCAGATTTATGACCACGAATTCTCCTTCTGCGACCAGTCAGGGCCAGCAGCTGCTGGCCGATGCACAGCTGATGCTGGCACATGGCAATTTTGAAGCGGCCTCGGGCCTGCTGCTGCGCGCCCGTGCCGAAAAAGACACGATGCTGGCAGCGCATGCGCTGATCGAGCAGCACGGGCTGACCGGCTCATTCCGCAACATCTTCGGCCTGGACTGCACGATTTCCTCGGCCGATGATATTTTTGGCTTCTTTGCCGGCCACGCCAGCAGCAGCAACCCGCTGCGCGATTACCTGGCCGATGGCTGGCGTACCTTGGCCGAGCTGATGACGGTGATGGAGCGGGTCGGCCAGCCGTTGGTGCAGAGCCAGCATTTTCTGGAGTTTGCCAGCGGCCATGGCCGCTTTACCCGCCATCTGGCCCATCTGCTGGGGCCGGACAAGGTGACGGTGTCGGATGTAGTGCCCGATGCGGTGGACTTCGCGCAGCGCACCTTTGGCGTGCAGGGCTTTGTCTCGGCCAGCGTCCCTGAGCAGTTGGTGGCGCCGCGCCAGTACGACACGGTCTTTGTGCTGTCGCTGTTCAGCCACCTGCCGCGCAGCACCTGGGGCCGCTGGCTGCAGGTGTTGTACAGCGTGGTGGCGCCGGGAGGCATTCTGGTGTTCAGCACGCACGGTATCAAGGCGGCGCGGTTTGACAGCGTGCCGCTCGACGACGAGGGATTTTTCTTTGCGCCGTCGAGCGAGTCAAACGCGATCGACCCGAACGAGTACGGCACGGCCTTTACGACCGAAGCCTTTGTGCGCGCCCGCATTGCCGAGACCGTGGGCGCCGACAAGCTCGAGTATTTCTCGCCCGTGCAGTTCTGGAACCACCAGGATGTGTACGTGCTGCGAAAGCCATCATGAACCGCGGAAGCCGTATGCGCCGCCTGGCGCAATTGCGTGAAAAGCGGTTGGGCTTGCCTGACTTTGACGACAGCCGAATTACCGACGAGTGGTTCCGCTCCCACTTCCACTACGCATCCGATGTGGTGGCACAGTGGCTCAGCCCGGTGATGGATCTGAGTGCGGCCCGCCTGCTGCAGTTTGGCTGCGGCGATGGCATCACCGATCTGGCCTTGGTGCTGCGCCATGGCGCGGGCGCCATCCACGGCATCGATGTACGCCAGGAATACGCCAAGCTGCCCCGCATTGCGCAGGATCAACTGGGCATGCAACGCATTCCGGCGGCGCTGAGTTTTCAGACCATCACGCCCAGCGCGCCGCTGGCGGGCCAGGCGCCGCTCTACGACGGCATCATGAGCTGGTCGACCTTTGAGCATGTGCAGCGCGACCAGCTGCTGCCCATCTTGAAAGACCTGCTGGCCTGCCTCAAGCCGGGCGGGCATTTCTTCTTGCAGATCGAGCCGCTGTTCTACTCGGCCTTTGGCTCACACCTGCGCCGCTATGACGATGTGGCTTGGCACCACTTGCTGGTGGACGAAGATGCGCTCTGGAAGGTCATTGAAGCCTACGACGGCGAACTCAGCCCCGATGAGGTGGACTTTGGCTTTGCCGATTTTGGGCCGGAGGGCTACAAGCGCTTTGTGTTCAAGGAATACCAGGAGCTCAACCGCCTGACCGCCGATGAACTGGTAGCGCTGGCCCAGGAGGCGGGCTTTACGGTGGCGCGCGAGGAGCGCCGCCACTATGAACCGGGGCCCGTGCCCGAGGCCTTGCTGGCGCAGTACCCGCGTGAGGTGTTGACCAACAACGAGATCTTTTTGCTGCTGCAGCGCCCCGCTTGATCGCCAGCCTGCCGCCCACTAGGTGTAGATTTGCCATACGTTGTTTACGCCAAGTCTAGATACGTGGGCATCCCCCATACCCAGACCGGTCCCGTTGAACAAGCTATTGAAACATCACACCTAGAGCGGGTTAGAACTGATCTGTTGCCTAGCCAATGCAACCGCTGCGCTATGCGTGCAATCTAGCAGCATCTCGTGACAATTCCACAAGGTTTTGTAAGGTTCGAGTAGGTATTATCTAATAGCATTAATCTATGTAAAGACGACTTTTCATTCGCTCATGGAGGGATAGCTATGAGAAATTTAGTAGCGCTTACAGCACTATTTAGTGCAGCGGCTGCAAATGCTGCGGATGCAGGATCTGTGGACCATGCCGATGCAAGGGCATCTTGGGGTTGGGCATGCACCTCGGAGCTGCCAAACTACCAAGGAGTGATTCACGCGTACCGAGCAGATGGCCTCTTCTTAGGGGTGCTTGAAGCGAACCATCCGCGAGAACAAGCCGTGGCAAATCTCTGCGGCGGCAATGGGAATCATGGATTCGGAGGCGACTTTATCTATGATGCGAGCAAGCTAGATGGCAGAAGATACGATATTAATTTGTATTTTATTCGCGCAGATGGATCTCACTTCGAAGTCTCAGGCTCACCAGTGAGGAATGTCCAGTTTGGGAATCCGCCGCCTCCTCCGCCTCCGCCACCACCTCCTCCACCCCCACCACCGCCACCCAGTCCACCATATGTGGTTGTTGAGGGTTGCAATATCCAACGGCCTGGACCAGGTTGGGCTGCGATCGCATGGGGTGGCAGCCCTCCACCATCCGCAAACTGTCCACCACCAAATTCCTTCGGAGTGCAGACTTATATGAAGTACAGAAATTTCAATGTATTTCCGGCATTCAGGCGAGGCACAATCATGACAACATGTGCTGGGCCTGTTCCGACAGGATGGACCGTAGCCAGCAATAGCAGATCTTCTTATATTTGCCGCCAGCCTGGCGGAACCGGTGCAAATGGATGGGAATGGGAAATCCGTAAAAACTGAGTTGAGTTCGCCTTCAAAACCATCTCATTAAACGTCACCTCACTGCTTGGACACTGCTCCAAACAGTGGGGATTTTATATGGCGAAATACGATGTGGGATACCCACACTCTCCCGGACCTGTTTGGCTTAACAGCCTACCGGAGCCTTACCTCGCCTTGTAGCGAGCATGAGGGTCATGCGTTGACGGTTGTAGGGTCTTCCTGCTGGATTGGCACCGAGACGCTGGCGCTGTAGCTCAGGCGCTGCATGCGCTGGCCCAGGCCGCTGCGGCTAAAGAGCCGACGGTTGATCGAGGCCTCACAATGCAGGGGCGTGCGCACCAGCCAGCAGGTATGGCGCACTTCAAATGCGGGGTGGAAGTACGGATCGCCCTGGTCCAGAAAATCGCGCCAGCGGCTGGCGAACAGTGCCGAGTCCTCGGGGTGCGGGTCATAGCCTTCGGCCTTGCCCCGGGTGATCGACTCATGGTGTACCAAGGTGGCCTGCGGGCAGTACAGCACGCGCCAGCCCAGCTGCAAGGTGCGCAGGCACAGGTCCACGTCGCCAAAGCCCACGGCCAGCTTTTCGTCATAGCCGTCGATGGCATCAAAGGTTTCCTTGCGCATCAAGAGACAGGCAGCGGTTACGGCCGATACCTCATGCGTGCTCACCAAACGGCCCATGAAGGCGATATCGACGCGGTCGGGCGGCAGCTTCAAAAACTTGCCATAGTGCTCGGCAATGCCGAAGGCCCCCACGCAGACACCGGCGTGCTGGATCGACGTGCGGTCGGGGTAGAGCAGCTGCGCGCCCACCATGCCGACGCTCGGGTCCTGGCACTGTGACAGCATGTGCTCCAGCCAGCCGCTCTCCAGCGCCTCGATGTCGTTGTTGCAGAACAGGTAGTGGCTATACGGCCGGGTCAGCTGGCGCACCGCCCAGTTGTTGATGGCCGAGAAATTGAAGGGGCCCTGGTAGCGCAGCACGGTGGCGGTGCCTTCTTGCTCCAGTTGCGCAAAGTAGTCGAGGCTGGCCTGCTCGGTCGATGCATGGTCGATCACGATCAGGTCATAGGCGGCATGCTGCACGGTGGCGCGGATGCTGTCCACACACTGGCGCACGAGGCTGCCGTAGTTCTTGGTCGGGATGATGATGGCCACGCGCTGGCCATCGGCGATCTGGTGCTGCGTCTCAAAGAAATTGAACGACACCCCGGGGGCCGAGCGCGCCGCCACGCCGCTGCGGTCCAGGTGGCGCTGCAGTACGGCGGTCGAGGTGCTCATCACCTGGGCCATCTTGTCGTGGCCGGCCGAGCCGGTGTGGGTGCGCCATTGGTAGAGGATCTCCGGCAAGTGCACGATGCGGCTGGCCGCTTCGCTGACCCTCAGGATCAGGTCGTAGTCCTGCGAGATGCCCAAGGTCTCGTCAAAGCCACCCAGGCTGCGCAGCAGCGCCGTGCGAAAGCCCACCATGTGCACGATATAGGGGTGGCTGCGCAGGTATTCGGGTGAGAAGGCCGGGCGGTGGAAGTACTGCAGCACCTCTTTGCCATCGGGGCTGACCAGCACTTCGTCCGAGTACAGCATGTCCGGGTCATCGGCCATGACGCTTTGCGCGACGCGGTAGATCGCCTGCGGCTGGAGCAGGTCGTCATGGTCGAGCAGCACCACAAACGGGGACGTGGCCAAGGCCAGCGCCCGGTTGCTGGCGTGTGATACGCCATGGTTGCTCTCGCCCAGGTGCAGCTTGATGCGCGGCTCTTGCGCGGCCAGCTCCTGCAGCATCTGGCGCACATGGGGCTTGGGCGATGCATCGTCGGCAATGCACAGCTCCCAGTGCGGGTAGATCTGGGCGCGTACCGAGTCGACCATCGCGGTGAGCATGGCCGGGTCGGTGTTGTAGGTGGGCACCAGGATGGAGATGCTGACGGGTTGCTTTAACGCGGCAATCTCGGCGCGCAGCACGGGCAGCACTTCGCTAGAGAGGCGCTGCTGGTAGTCCTGCCAGGCATCGGTAGGGGCGACGGGCACCGTCGGTGCATCGGGATGGCCCAGCGACAGCAGCTGGTGCTTGAGCATCTGGCTGCCGCCCGTGCGCCAGGCGCGCCAGAGCCTGCGGCTGTTGCTGCCCAACTGGCGTGGATCGGCGGCCAGCAGGTAGAGGCTGCGGCTGAGCTGGCGCAGCTTGTGGGGCAGCTTGCGCAAGGTAGAGAGAGTGGATGACAAGGAATGGCTCTTTGTTTTTGTAGCGGTGGCTGCTTGATTTGCAAGCACTATTGGCCTATTTTATTTAATTAAGGGCCGGGCGCAGACCCGTCAGGTAATCGTGCCCGTAGCTCCAGGGCTGCAGGTACTGGGCTTTCAGATCGACCGCGGCAGCCGGGGCAGGCAGCGGTGGCTGGCCGTCGACGTACTGGCGCTGGCGAATGTCCTGCAGCAGCGCCAGCCATTCGTCGGCCGAGGTGCTCCAGGGACGCAGCCAGGTCCAGGGGCGGCCTGCCAGTCGCTCGGGGAAGGCGCCGATATCGGGCGCGATCACCGGCACACCGGCTTGCAGGCAAGCGCTCAAGGTGTAGCTATAGGTCTCGGGCCACAGCGCCGGGAACCAGACCACATCGGGCTGCAGGCGCGCCATCAGTGCGGGCAGGTCGGCATCGTCATAGGGGCCGTGCACGGTCAGGCTGGCATGGGGCTGGGTGCGCATGCGGCGGTGCGGGTAGCCCAGCAGGTGCAGCTCGACCGGCGCCTGACTTTGGGCGGCGGCCAGCGCCACGGCTTCCATCACATCGCCCCCCTTGGCCAGGCTCACGCCGCCGAGGATAAAGACGCGCAGATGGGCATGGGGCGCCAGCGGCTGGCCCTTGGGCACAGGCAGCAAGGCTGCATCGGGGATGTCATGGTGGGTGACATAGCGCACTGGCGCATCGGGGAAGTACTCGTGCATGCGCAGTGCCGCATCCTTGCTGGGTGCGAGCACATAGCGCGCCTGGTTCAGGAACAGGCGGTGGCGCATGCGCCAGGCATCGATGTACTCGCCGGTGGGCGCGGGTTCGGCGCCAGAGCATTGCGGGCACTGCGGCACCCCCAGCGCCGCATAGCGCGGGTTGTGGGTGGGCTCCATCAGGTTGATCTGCGGGCAGATCGCGTAGTAGTCGTGGGCGGTGAAGTCATAGCGCACGCCCAGCAGCTCGGGCAGGCGCATCACTTCCAGGTTCAGCCCCATCAGGTGGTGGAAGTGGATATGGCTCACGCCCAGCTCGCGCAGCTGCGCCACCAGTGCGTCAGACTGCGTGGGCCAGTGGAACTCCTCGTCATAGCCTTCGGCCGCATCGAGCCACTGCAGGCGGATGTAGTTGTCTTCCAGCGGGGTCAGGGCCAGCGATACCGCGCGGTCGCGCAGGCTGTGGGCCAGCTCCTTGACATGGCGCAGGGTGCCGCCGCCGGCGTTGTGCAGCACCATCAGCACGCGCGGCAGCGGGTGCTGGCGCAGGCGTGCCTTGTCGATGGCATTGCGCGCGGCCTGGGCCGGGTTGGCCTTCAGATGCGCTTGCACCAGGCTGTCGTAAGCAGGGTGCAGTTGCAGCAGGGTCTGGTAGGCGGCCTGCTCGCGCGGCGTCTTGCTGTCGCCAAAGCTGACGCCGCCGGTGTGCAGCACCACGCTGTCCAGCGCCAGCAGATGGCGCCAGCCCAGGTCATGGGCGCGCATGCAGAAGTCGTTCTCTTCGCCGTAGCCCTTGCCGAAATGCGCCACATCAAACAGGCCGGTCTGCGCAAGGCAGTCGCGGCGGATGTACATGCAAAAGCCCACGCCGGTGGGCACCTCGACCGTCTGCCCGGCATTGGCGCTGGCGGCCAGGTGGTTCAGGCGCAGCAGATCGGCGTCGGCCGGCAGCGCATTCTTTTCGCAAAAGCGCGGGTAGCTGCAGATCGTCGCGTTGTTGGACAGCGGCGTGACGCTGCCCACATCGGTGGCGCTGTAGGCCGCCCGGTGCAGGCGGTCCAGCCATTCGTGCGACACCTCCGTGTCGCTGTTGAGCAGCAGCACATCATGGCTGGGGTTGAGCGCCATGCCTCGGTTGACGGTGGCGACAAACCCCAGGTTGCTGTCGTTTTCCAGCAGTTGCACGCGGCTGTCCTGCTGGGCCAGCTCGCGCAGCCAGGCGGTCAATTCCGGCTCGGGGCTGGCGTCATTGATCACCACCAGCTGGCTATTGGTTTGCGTGGCCGCTTGCAGCACCGACTGCAGGCAGCGTTGCGTATCGACCAGGCCCCGGTAGACCGGGACGATGATGTCGACCATGGGAGCGGGCTGGGCTGCTGCGAGCGGGCGCACAGGCTCGGGCCGGGATTCAGCGGGCGCAGCTTCATCGACAACAACGGCGAGCACTGCATCAGCTTCCAGCTCTGCGATCACCTCCTGTGCATCGACTGCTTGCACTGCATCCTGCACAGGCTCGGGCACATGCACAACGGCCGGGGCGGGCGCAGGCCGGCCGCGCAGCCGCGCCTTGGC
Source organism: Comamonas sp. 23 (assembly GCF_049601575.1). NCBI lineage: Bacteria > Pseudomonadati > Pseudomonadota > Betaproteobacteria > Burkholderiales > Comamonadaceae > Comamonas > Comamonas sp. 23. The sequence continues at coordinate 992,819 of NZ_CP187127.1, forward strand.
GCTGGCCAGTTTCTGGCCCACACGGTAGGCCTCCGAGGCTTCGATATTGCCCAGGTGGGTTTGCAGGTTGCCGATATGGGTCTGCTGGCCCTGGATATGTTCTTGCTGCTGGGCAATCGCGGCTTCCAGGTTTTCTTTCTGCTGCTGCATATGGGCCTGCAGCAGGCGCAGCTGGGTGTGGGCATCGGCCTGGGCCTGTTGGGCGCGCAGCACCTCGGTATCAGCGTGGCGGATGCGGGCCTGCAGCTCCTGGGCGCTATCGGCCAGCGCAGCGTAGTCGGCCGACATCGGCCAGCCCAGGCTGACTTCGAGCACCGCACCTTCGGTCTGCAGGCAGTCCTGCAGCAGCGCCGGGGCAATCGGCAGGTGCAGGTGCGGGTCATCGCCCGTCAGCAACAGCAGCGTGCTGCCCGGCGCGGTGGCGGGGGCCGGCTGCCAGCTGATCTGGCTGTGCGGCACCTGGGCCAGCGCTTCTGGCCGGTCCGCTTCCCAGCGCCAGCGCAGCGCACCACTGGCGTCATAGAGGCGCATCGCATGCAGGTGCAAAAAGCCGGGGCGGTCGGCCGGGTCCCAGCGCAATGTGGGCTGGGTGCCTTCAAAGCGCGGCAGCGCAAAGCGAATGCTCTGCTGCAGGGCGCCGATCTGGCCCTTGGCAATCAGCTTGTGCGACTCGCTGAACTGGCCGGCATCGGCCCAGTACAGGTTGGTGGTGAAGCTGGCATGCGCCGTGTTGGCCTCGCTCTCGATCGCCAGCAGCGCATGGGCCTGGGCTGCAGCGGCATCGCTGCTGGGCCGGACACTGCAGATGAACTGGTAGGCCAGCGCATCGGGCTGGGCCAGCAGGTAGCGCATCACGGCGGGCGGCAGGCTGTCGGCGGTGGTCCGCGCAAATTCGGATTCGTCGAGCGGGCGGTCGATGGTCTCGAGCGACTGCACGCTCCACTGGCCCGCTTGCATCAGCCGCAGCAGCGACTGGCGGGTGAAAAAGCGCAGGTGGGTGGCGTCAAGCAGGCCTTCTTCGCGGTAGCGCAGCTCACCTTGCATCAGCTCCATCACCAGGCCGCAGTAGCCCGCATTGGGGATCGAGACCAGGATTTCGCCGTTTTCTGCCAGCAGATCGCGGCAGTCGGCCAGCAGTTGCTCGGGCTGGCGCAGGTGCTCCAGGACATCGGCGCAGACGATATAGTCATACTGGCGCAGCGCAAAAGCTTCAGCCAGGTTGATCTGTTCCAGATCGGCCACAGCCAGATCGCGATAATACGGCCTGGCGAGCGCGGCCTCCTCAGCGCTGAACGTCACACCATCGAGGGTGCAGGCCTTGTGCTCGTGCAGGTACTGGCCCAGCACGCCGGGGCCGCAGCCCAGATCGAGCACCCGGGCGCCCGGCTGTATCTTGTTCGCCAGCACGGACAGCGAACTGCGCTGCTGGAGATCGATGTGGCGGGTGTAGACGTGGTGTTCGCGGGTCATGGATATGGGAATGGGTAGGAATTTTGCCGAGATAGGCCTGCAGATGCAGGTGAAAGATGAATGACTGACAAGCAAAATCGTGTGGCAATTCTATTGTCTACATTCAACGGCGAGCCGTTTCTGCCTGCGCAGCTCGATTCCCTGCTGGCGCAAAGCCATGCGGGTTGCGATATCTGGGTGCGCGATGATGGCTCCAGTGACCAGAGCCTGGCCATTGTCCGGCGCTATGCCAGCATCCATCCAAACATCCACATCCAGGCCGGCGAAAACCTTGGTTTTGTAGCTAGTTTTTACGAATTATTGCAAAACGTGGGCGCTGGCTATGATTTTTATTTATTCTGCGACCAGGATGACGTCTGGCTGCCCGGCAAGGTGAGCCGCGCGCTGGCGCTGCTGGAAGGCAAGCAGGGCGCGGCGCTCTACTGCTCGCGAACCCAGTATGTGGACCGCGATCTGCAGCCCATCGGCCCTTCGCCCGATTACGACCGCCGCTGCATTGGCTGGGGCAATGCGCTGGTGCAGAATATTGCGACCGGTTGCACGATGGCGCTCAACCGCGCGGCGCGCGAGCGCCTGCTGGCGCAGCGCCCCGGCTTTTGCCTGGCGCATGACTGGTGGGCCTACCTGGTGGTATCGGCCTTTGGCCAGGTGGTGTTCGACAGCGAGAGCCACATCCTCTACCGCCAGCATGGCAGCAACACCATCGGCATGCAAAAGCAGGGCCTGGCCGGCCAATGGGCACGCGTGCAGCGCTTTTGGCGCCGGCTGCGCCAGGCGGGCCCCGGCTGGATCGACCAGCTGAGCGAGTTCGACCGGCTCCATGGCCCCAGCCTGGCCGATACCCAGCGCCGCCAGCTGCGCATGCTGATCCGCTCCCGCAGCAGCTGGACGACGGCGTTGCGCGCCTCGACCCAGCGCTATTACTGGCGCATGAGCAAGGTCGACACCTTGATATTGCGTGTGCTGCTGGCGCTGCGCCTGTACTGAGGTGCCGTTACAACTGGCGCGCTGGGCTGATTTCAGCACTGGCCGCTGATGGATAATGCCCGCTGATGTCCGCCAGCCCCACCTCCCCGCTCCCTCCCATCGCCTTGTCCGTGGTCAGCCATGGCCATGGGGCGATGGTGCAGCAGCTGCTCGATGCCTTGGCGCTGCACGGCGCGGGCGGCACCGGTGTCCGCCGCGTGGTGCTGACCCTGAACCTGCCCGAGCCCGCACCCTTGGCGCCCGCCGGCGGCTGGCCCTTTGTGCTGGAGCTGCGCCACAACAGCGTGCCGCAAGGCTTTTCAGCCAACCACAATGCGGCCTTGGCCGGCGCGACCGAGCCCTTGGTCTGCGTGCTGAACCCGGATGTGGATCTGACGGGCGGCAACCCCTTCCCCGCGCTGGTGCGCGCGCTGCAGCGCCAGGGTGTGGGCCTGGCCTACCCGATGCAGGTGGATGAAAACGGCCAGCTGCAGGACAGCGAGCGCGAGCTGCCCACCCCCTGGTCCTTGCTGCGCCGCTATGCGGTCAAACGCCGCGAGACCCGGGCCGAATGGGTCAATGGCGCCATGTGGCTGCTGCCTACGCCCGTCTGGCAGGGCATTGGCGGGCTCAATACCGCGTACTTCATGTACTGCGAGGATGTGGAGCTGTGCCTGCGCCTGCGCCTGGCGGGCTGGACCCTGGCGCGCGCCGCCTGCGTGGTGGGCCATGCTGGCCAACGCGCCAGCCACCGCCGGGCGCGCCATGCTTTGTGGCATATTCGCAGCTTGCTGCGGCTGTGGACCTCGGCAGTTTTCTGGCGCGCCCGGGCCTTGCTCCGGCGTACCCCCACGGCAGCACTCACGATGATTGAATAATGATTTTCCTGGCAGTGGTCGCTTTTCTCTGTACGCTCATTGGCGCGGGTTTCATCGTGCGCCGCATGCGCGGCCATGCCAAACGCTATGGCAAGGATTTGCCCCAGCGCTTCCATATGGGCAACATCCCCCGGCTGGGCGGTTTGGCGATGTTTGTCAGCCTGGTGCTGACGGTGGGCGTCGCCGGCCTGCAGAACTGGTGGGGCTACTACGGCAATGCGCTGCACTGGAACCAGTGGGTGCTGTATTTCTTCATGGCGATGCTGCCCGCCGTCGCCGGTGGTATTGCCGAAGACATGACCCAGCGCATGACGGTGCGCTACCGCCTGGTCCTCACTTTGCTGACCGGCTTGCTGGCCGTCTACCTGCTGGGCATGACGGTGCCGCGCATGGGCTTGGTCTGGCTCGATACGGTGCTGAGCGCCGCGCCCTGGCTGGGCATGGCGCTGGCCGTATTGGCCATTGCGGGCCTGCCCCATGCCTTCAACATCATCGATGGCTACAACGGCCTGGCCGGCATGGTGGCGGTCATCATCTGCGCGGCGCTCACCCATGTGGCGCTGCAGCTGGGTGACCGTGAGCTGGCAGCGATCCTGGTGATCACGGCCGCCGCCACCCTGGGCTTCATGTTCTGGAACTACCCCATGGGCCAGCTGTTTGCCGGCGATGGCGGCGCCTATGTCTGGGGCATCGTGATCGCCTTTTGCAGCATCACCTTGGTGCAGCGCCACCCCATCGTATCGCCCTGGTTCCCGATGCTGCTGCTCATCTATCCGGTCTGGGAGACCATGTTTTCCATCTACCGCAAGCTCGCGCGCGGCGACTCGCCGGGCATGGCCGATGCGCTGCACCTGCACCAGCTGATCTACCGCCGCATCGTGCGCAGCGTGCTCGATGAGAATGCGGCGCGCCGCATGCTGCGCCGCAATAACCGGACCGCGCCGTATTTGTGGGCGTTCACTTTGCTCACCGTGGTGCCGGCGGTCCTGTTCTGGCGCAACACCTATATCCTGATCGGTTTTTGTGCGCTGTTCTGTGTCTCCTATGTCGCTGCCTATCTGGTGATCGTGCGCTTCAAGCTACCGGGCTGGATTCGCTGATCAGCAGGCAGGCGGCACTTTGGGGCACAATGCGCGTTTTGCATCTTCTCCGCTGCTGTAAAGGCCTGCAACCATGACGACTCCTTCTCTCTCCATTGCCCCGCGCGACAAGGCTGAAATTCTGGCGCAGGCACTGCCCTACATCCGCAAGTTCCATGGCAAGACCATGGTCATCAAGTACGGCGGCAACGCCATGACCGACCCCGAGCTGCAGGCCGACTTTGCCGAAGACGTGGTGCTGCTCAAGCTGGTGGGCATCAACCCTGTGGTGGTGCATGGCGGTGGCCCGCAGATCGAGAACGCCTTGAAGCGCCTGGGCAAGGAAGGCAAGTTCGTGCAGGGCATGCGCGTGACCGACTCCGAAACCATGGAAGTGGTGGAGTGGGTGCTGGCCGGCGAAGTGCAGCAAGACATCGTGGGCCTGATCAACCAGGCCGGCGGCAAGGCCGTGGGCCTGACTGGCCGTGATGGCGGCCTGATCCGCGCCCAAAAGCTCAAGTTGAAGGACAACAAGGATCCATCGGTCGAGCACGATGTCGGCCAGGTCGGCGACATCCTGTCCATCGACCCGAGCGTGGTCAAGGCGCTGCAGGACGACGCCTTCATCCCCGTGGTGAGCCCGATTGGCTTCGGTGAGAACAACGAGAGCTACAACATCAATGCCGATGTGGTGGCCAGCAAGTTGGCCACCGTGCTGCAGGCCGAAAAGCTGATGCTGCTCACCAACATCCCTGGTGTGCTCGACAAGCAAGGCCAGCTGCTGACCGAATTGACCTCGCGCCAGATCGATGAACTGATCGAGGACGGCACCATCTCGGGTGGTATGCTGCCTAAATTGGCTGGCGCCATCGATGCCGCCAAGAGCGGTGTCAATGCCGTGCATATTGTCGATGGCCGCGTGCCACACGCGATGCTGCTCGAAATTTTGACCGACACAGCCTACGGAACAATGATTCGTAGTTATTGATACATTTGATTGCGTAATTGATTTGTGCATCTAGCAATGCACATGATTTTTATCATTTTTCTGCAGTTCTTTTGCAGTAAGATGTTACAGAGGGCCCAAGGTTGCGCTGGCAACCTGTGAGGCGAGTGCCTTACTTTTATCAATAAAAAATACCTGGCGGTGTTGGGAGACTGCGTCGGGTGCAGCCTCATATTCAACGCATGTCTGATCAAGAATCTTCTTTCGCCGCCGACCTCGTCGATGCGCCGCTAGAAGCCGCTAACCCGGCACCTACCCGTAAACGTCCAAAACCCGGAGAGCGTCGAATCCAGATTCTGCAGACGCTGGCGGCCATGCTGGAGCAGCCAGGCGCAGACCGCATCACCACGGCGGCACTGGCCGCGCAAATGTCGATCAGCGAGGCGGCCCTCTACCGCCACTTTGCCAGCAAGGCCCAGATGTACGAAGGTCTGATCGAGTTCATCGAGCAGTCCGTCTACAGCCTGGCCGTGCAGATCACCGGCCGCGATGTGCCGGACCCCGCCAAGACCGTGGAGCAGGGCATTGCCCAGGCCCACCGGGTCGTGGCCATGGTGCTGCAGTTTGGCGAGCGCAACCCCGGCATGGTGCGCGTGATGCTGGGCGATGCGCTGCAGTCCGAAAACCCCCGTCTGCAACAGCGCATGCAGCAGTTCTTCGAGCGCATCGAGACCACCTTGCGCCAGTGCCTGCGCGTGGTGCCCGGCGGCGATGCATCGGCTACGCCCACCGTGGATGCCAATGTGCGCTCCAGCGTGCTGATGTCCTTCCTGATCGGCCGCCTGCAGCGCTTTGCGCGTTCGGATTTCCGCCGCCTGCCCACCGAGCAGCTCGACGCCTGCCTGTCCTTGATGGCGCACTGACGCCAGCCAACCCCATCGCAAAAGCTGCTGAGCCTGACAAGGCCAGCAGCTTTTTTCATGGGGGGCACGGCCGTTGCCGTGGTTTACCCTTGCTTTGCACACCAACGGTTGGCAGCACACTGGGTTTGTGCAAGAATCAAAAAAAGAACGACCGTGCTATTTTTTGATTTATGACCAAACCCCTTGCTTCCACCCCAGGCCCTGCCGAGATCGCCAAGCTGGCCAAAGGCGCCCAAACGCGTGCTGCGATTGTGGATGCCGCCCTGTCCCTGGCCGCGCAAGAGGGGCTCGATGGCCTGTCGCTGGGCATGGTGGCGCTGGCCATGGGCATGAGCAAGTCAGGGGTGTTTGCCCACTTTGGCTCACGTGAGGAGCTCCAGTGCTCGGTGGTGCGCGAATACCATGAGCGCTTTGAGCGCGAGATCTTTGTACCGGCGCTGCAGGTGCCCCGTGGGCTGGCCCGCTTGCTGCATATGGCCACCGGCTGGATGGGCAGCACCGCCCAGCCCAATGATGCCAGCCGCCTCTACGGCAGCCTCTACATCAGCGGCGCGGTGGAGTTTGATGACCGGCCCGGCGATGTGCGCGATGCGCTGTCCGAGTCGGTGCGCATCTGGATGGATGCGATGCGCCGCGCGATTGTGCAGTCCCAGACCGAAGGCCAGCTGCGCAGCGATGTCGCTCCCGACCAGGTGCTGTTCGAGCTGCACGGCATCATTTTGTCGCTGCACTATGAAACCCGCTTTCTCCATGGCCCGCAGGCGCTGCGCCATGCTGCCACCGGCCTGCGCGGCATCTTGCTGCGCCATGCGGTGAACCCCGAGCGCGAGGCCGCCTTGATCGATGCCGCGCTGGCCCCTTGCCTGGCAGCGCTGCCCGATGCGGCCGCGCCCGCCTCCGTTTCTGTTTTGACCTCGTAATTTTTCCAAAGGACTTTCCATGCCTCAGTACACCCCACCGCTGCGCGACATGCAGTTCCTCATGCAAGAAGTGCTGGACCTGCCGGCCCGCTTTGCCCAATTGCCGGCCTATGCCGAGGTGGACACCGGCACCATGGATGCGATTTTGGAAGAGGCCGGCAAGTTTGCGGTCGAGGTCGTGCAGCCACTCAACCTGCCTGGTGATGCCGAAGGCTGCACGCGCAACCCGGCCGATTCGAGCGTGACCACGCCCAAGGGCTTCAAGGAGGCCTATGCCAAGTATGTGGAAGGCGGCTGGGCTGCCCTGTCGTGCGACAGCGCCTATGGCGGCCAGGGCCTGCCCTTTGTGCTGAACCAGTGCCTGTATGAGATGCTCAACAGCGCCAACCAGGCCTGGGCCATGTACCCCGGCCTGTCGCACGGCGCCTATGAGGCACTCCATGTGTATGGCTCGGACGAGCAGAAAAAGCTTTACCTGCCCAAGCTCACCAGCGGTGAATGGACCGGCACCATGTGCCTGACCGAGCCCCATTGCGGCACCGACTTGGGGCTGCTGCGCACCAAGGCAGAGCCCCAAGCCGATGGCAGCTACAAGATCACCGGCAACAAGATTTTCATCAGCGCCGGTGAGCACGACATGACCGACAACATCGTGCACCTGGTGCTGGCCCGCCTGCCCGATGCGCCCAAGGGCAGCAAGGGCATCAGCCTGTTCCTGGTGCCCAAGTTCCTGGTCAATGCCGATGGCTCGCTGGGTGCGCGCAACCCCATCAGCTGCTCGGGCCTGGAGCACAAGATGGGCATCCATGGCAATGCCACCGCCCAGATCGCCATCGATGGCGCCGTGGGCAGCCTGGTTGGCCAGGCCAACAAGGGCCTGCAGGCCATGTTTGTGATGATGAATGCCGCACGCCTGGGCGTTGCCAACCAGTCGCTGGGCCTGATGGCCGTGGCTTATGAAAATGCACTGGCCTACGCCAAGGACCGCGTGCAGATGCGCAGCCTGTCGGGCACCAAGGCCAAGGACCTGCCGGCCGACCCGATCATCGTGCACGCCGATGTGCGCCGCATGCTGCTGACCGCCAAGGCCTACAGCGAAGGCGGCCGCGCGATGATGGTCGCCACCTCGGCCCTGGTCGACGAAGAGTTGAACCACCCCGACGAAGCCGTGCGCAAGGCCCATGCCGCGCAGGTGGCCCTGCTCACCCCCATCCTCAAGGCCTTTTTGACCGACAAGGGTTTTGAGGTGACCGTGCTGTGCCAGCAGGTGTTTGGCGGCCATGGCTACATCCATGAGACCGGCATGGAGCAATTTGTGCGCGATGCGCGCATCAACATGATCTACGAAGGCACCAATGGCATCCAGGCGCTGGATCTGTTGGGGCGCAAGGTGCTGGGGGACCAGGGCGCGGCGCTCAAGGCGCTGGGCAAGCTGGTGCAGGGTCTGGTCGAGGAAGAGGGCGTCAACGAGCGCATGGCCGACTTCATCAACCCGCTGGCGCAGCTGGCCGGCCAGATGACCGGCATCACCACCGAGCTGGGCCTCAAGGCGCTGCAAAACCCTGACGAAGTGGGCGCTGCGGCGACCGACTACCTGTGTGTGATGGGCCACCTGGTGATGGGCTACTGGTGGGCGCGCATGGCCCAGACCGCGCTGCGCGCACTGGCCGAAGGCGATGTGACGGGCAAGACCTTCTACGAAGCCAAGCTGCAGACGGCACGCTTTTACTTTGCGCGCCTGTTCCCCGAGGCGGGCCTGCGCGTGCGCACCATGCGCACCGGCAGCAAGCTCTTGATGAACACCGACGCGGCGCTGGCTTGACAGCTGCAGTGCTGCCGAAAAACACCGAAGGAGACCCTGATGCAAACCTTGCTGAAACCTGTGCTGATGGTGGCTGGCAGCTTGGCGGTGGCACTGCCAGCGCTCGCGGCGGACATGTCGCCGGTGGGCCTGTGGCGCACCTTTGACGAGAAAAGCGGTGAACCCAAGTCCGAGGTGCGCATCAGCGACAGCGGCGGGGTGCTCAGCGGCAAGGTGGAAAAGCTGCTGCGCAAGGGTGCCGATCTGCAGGCCGTCTGTGACCGCTGCAGCGATGACCGCAAGGGGCAGCCGCTCGTCGGCCTGGAGATCATCCGCGGTGCCAAGCAGGCGCCGGGCAAGGCGGTCTGGGAAGACGGCAAGATCCTCGACCCGGAAAACGGCAGCAGCTACAGCCTCAAGCTCACACCTGCGGACAACGGCAACAAGCTCGATGTGCGCGGATCGATTGGCCCCTTTGGCCGCACGCAGACCTGGACGCGCGTCGAATAGGTTTTGAATACAACGGCTTGTCAGCGCATCCCTATCAGGGGCTGACAGCCATGAAATGTGGAGTAACCATGTCCCGATTTGTGGTGAAAAAAGTGGCGGTGCTCGGCGCCGGCGTGATGGGCGCGCAGATTGCGGCCCACCTCGTCAATGTGCGCGTGCCGGTGGTGCTGTTTGACCTTCCTGCCAAGGAAGGCCCCAAAAGCGCGATTGCCCAGAAGGCCATTGCCAACCTGAAAAAGCTCAAGCCCTCGCCGCTGGGCGTGGCGGCTGAAGCGGATCTAATCACGCCCGCCAACTACGAAGAACACCTGGCGCAGCTCAAGGACTGCGACCTGGTGATCGAGGCGATTGCCGAGCGCATGGACTGGAAGCGTGATCTGTACCACCAGATTGCGCCGTTTGTCGCACCCCATGCGATCCTGGCTTCCAACACCTCGGGGCTGTCGATCACTGCGTTGTCGGAAGCATTGCCAGAGCAGCTGCGCCACCGCTTCTGCGGCATCCACTTCTTCAACCCCCCGCGCTATATGCAGCTGGTGGAGCTGATCCCCACGGCAGCGACCGAGCCCCAGGTGCTGGACCAGCTCGAGAGCTTTGCCACCAGCCAGCTGGGCAAGGGCGTCATCCGCGCCAAGGACACGCCCAACTTTGTTGCCAACCGCGTCGGCGTGGCGGGCATGCTGTCGACCATTGCCGAGGCCGAGCGCTTTGGTCTCAGCTACGACGTGGTCGATGACCTGACTGGCAAGAAGCTGGGGCGCGCGAGCTCGGGCACCTTCCGCACCGCCGATGTGGTGGGCCTGGACACCCTGGCCCATGTCATAGCGACGATGCAGACCCAGCTGACGGCGCAGAGCGACTCGTTCTACGCCAGCTACACCACGCCGGCGGTATTGACCCAGCTGATCGCCAACGGCGCGCTGGGCCAAAAGACCAAGGCGGGTTTTTACCGCAAGACCAAGATGGGCATCGAGCGCTTTGACTCCGCGCACCAGGCCTATGTGCCCTCGGGCGAAAAGGGCAACGACGTCTATACCCGCATGCTGAAAAAGCCGGCGGGCGAGCGCCTGCAGCTGCTGCGGGGCAGCGAGGGCGCGCAAGGCCAGTTCCTCTGGGCCATCTTGCGCAACAGCTTCCACTACGCCGCCGTGCACCTGAAAGACATTGCCGACAATGCCCGCGATGTGGATCTGGCCATGCGCTGGGGCTTTGGCATGCAGCAAGGCCCGTTCGAGCTGTGGCAGGAAGCCGGCTGGCTGCAGGTGGCCAAGATGGTGCAGGAGGACATTGACGCTGGCAAGGCACTCAGCACCGAGCCGCTGCCGCAATGGGTGTTTGAAGGCCCCGTGGCGGACGCCGGCGGTGTGCACACGGCGCAGGGCTCCTGGAGCGCTGCCGAGAACCGCTTTGTGCCGCGCCGCGATCTGCCGGTCTATGCGCGCCAGCTCTTTCCCGAGCGCGTGCTGGGCGAGACGAGCGCGCCCGCGCAGGACTGGCGCACGGCAGGCCGCACCCTGGCCGAGAGCAAGGCCTCACGCAGTTGGACCCTCGATGACCAGGTGCTGGTCTTCAGCATCAAGACCAAGATGCATGCCATCAGCCCCGATGTGATGGAAGACCTGCAGGCCGCGCTGACGCTGGCCGAAAAGGATTTTGATGCGATGGTCGTCTGGTCGGGCGATGCACCGTTCAGCGTGGGCGCCGATCTGCAGGCGATGATGCCGGCCTTTGCACTGCAAGGCCCGATGGCCATCGATCAGATCGAGCAGGTGATGCAGCAGCTCTTCCTGTCGGTGCGCTATGCGCAGATCCCGGTGGTTGGCGCTGTGCATGGCATGGCGCTGGGCGGCGGCTGCGAGCTGCTGCTGCACTGCGCACGCCGCGTGGCGCATATGGAAAGCTATATCGGCCTGGTGGAGATGGGCGTGGGCCTGGTGCCCGGCGCCGGCGGCCTCACCAATGTCGCCTACCAGGCCGCGCGCCATGCGCAGTATTCCACCGGCACGGATCTGCTGCCCTTCCTGGCCAATGGCTTTACCGCAGCCGCCAAGGCCACCGTCGGCACCAGCGCGCTGGAGTCGCAGGCCATCGGCTACCTGCAGGCCGATGATGTCATCGTGCCGCACCGCGACGAGCTGCTGTTTGTGGCGCTGACGCAGGCCAAGGCCATGGCGCAGTCGGGCTGGCGCCCACCGCAGCGCAAGCCCTTCCCGGTGGCCGGCCGCAGTGGTGCAGCCACCTTGCGCAGCACCCTGGTCAACATGCGCGAAGGCGGCTTCATCACCGAGCACGACATGCTGATCGCGAGCCATATGGCCGATGTGGTCTGCGGCGGCGATGTGGATGCCGGCACCCTGGTGAACGAGGAGTACCTGATGGCGCTGGAGCGCAAGGCCTTCACCGACCTGATCGTGAAGGAAAAAACCCAGGAGCGCATTCTGGGCATGCTGAACACCGGCAAGCCGGTCCGCAACTGAGGCCCAGCATGCAAGACAACGCCCTGCTCTCCAACACCCTCTCCCGCAAGCGGGAGAGGGCAGGGGTGAGGGCGGATGTCAGCGTGCAGCAAGCCCGCGCCCTGCGCCAAGCCTTCACCACTGCAGAACAACTGCTCTGGCGCCAAGTTCCGCAGACAGCATCCGCTGGGGCCTTACATCCTGGATTTTGTCTGCCTGGAGCAGGGTCTGGTGGTGGAGATCGATGGCGGCCAGCATGCGGATCTGCAGGCGCAAGCCTATGACCAGCAGCGCACGGTGTGGTTGCAGCAGCAGGGTTTGCGCGTGCTGCGATTTTGGAACCATGAGGTTGTACAACAAACGAATGAGGTGCTTGCACGTGTGCTGCAGGCCCTCACCCCGGCCCTCTCCCGCTTGCGGGAGAGGGAGGTGAATACCGAGGACTAGTCATCATGAGTAAACAAGTTCAAGACGCCTACATCGTTGCGGCGACGCGCACGCCGATTGGCAAGTCGCACAAAGGCTATCTGCGCAATATGCGCCCTGACGATCTGCTGGCCACCACGATGAAGGCCGTGCTGGCGCAGGTGCCGGGGCTGGACCCGCAGGCGATTGAGGATGTGGTTTGCGGCTGCGCGATCCCCGAAGCCCAGCAGGGCCTGAATGTGGCGCGTATCAGCGCGGTGCTGGCAGGGCTGCCGGTGGGGGTGGGCGGGGTGACGGTCAACCGCTTTTGCGCATCGGGCCTGACGGCACTGCAGATGGCGGCCGACCGCATCCGCGTGGGTGAGGCAGATGTGATGATCGCCGCCGGTGTCGAGAGCATGAGCATGGTGCCGATGATGGGCAACTCGCCGTCGCTGTCGCCGTCTATCTTTGAGCGCGAAGGCGATGTCGGCATTGCCTACGGCATGGGGCTGACTGCCGAGAAAGTCGCGCAGCGCTGGAAGGTGAGCCGCGATGCCCAGGATGCCTTTGCACTGCAGTCTCACCAGCGCGCGCTGGCGGCGCAGCAGGCCGGCGATTTTGCCGCTGAGATCACGCCGATCACCGTGACCGACCGGGGGGTGGACATCGCCCGGGGCGAGGCGGTCAGCCGCTCGCGCACGGTGGACCTCGATGAAGGCCCGCGCCCGGACACGTCGATCGAGGGACTGGCCAAGCTGCGCACCGTGTTTGCGGCGCGCGGCTCTGTCACTGCCGGCAACAGCTCGCAGACCAGCGATGGCGCAGGTGCCTTGCTGGTGGTGAGCGAGGCGGCGCTCAAGCGCTTTAACCTGACGCCGCTGGCGCGCTTTGTCAGCTATGCCAGCAAGGGCGTGCCGCCCGAGATCATGGGTATTGGCCCGATCGAGGCGATCCCGGTCGCGCTGCGCCATGCCGGCCTGTCCTTGCAGGATATCGACTGGATCGAGCTGAACGAGGCCTTTGCCGCGCAGTCGATCGCGGTCATGCAGCAGCTGGGCATGGATCCGGCCAAGGTCAACCCCATGGGCGGCGCAATTGCGCTGGGCCACCCGCTGGGCGCCACCGGTGCCATCCGCGCGGCCACCGTCGTGCATGCGCTGCAGCGCAACAAGCTCAAGTACGGCATGGTGACCATGTGCGTGGGCATGGGGCAGGGCGCGGCGGGCATTCTGGAGCGCATCTAAACCGGCGCTGGCTACGGCATCTGTCGCCCACTGGGCTGCAACAGATGCCGTTGGCTGCTAATGTCGGGTGGCAGAAAATGCAACTGCAAGACAGGTCTTGAAAGGCTTGGTACGGGCACATGGCGTTTTCGGCGGATTCGAAAATTTCTGCGAAAGATGTCCGAATGAGTGAACTCTCCTCCCACCACGCCCGCCATGCCTTTGACCGTGCGATGGCCATGGAACCCAGCGGCCAGAACCAGTATGCGGCGCAGGCTAGCAAGGACTACTGGAACATGGTCGGGCCCTACGGCGGCATCACTGCTGCGCAAGTGGCCCAGGCCGTGCTGCAGCACCCGCAGCGCCTGGGCGATCTGGTGGCGGTCACCGTGAACTACGCCGGCGCCGTGGGCGAGCGGCCTTATGTGATCGAAGCCATCCCGGCGCGCACCAATCGCAGCACCCAGCACTGGATCATCACCTTGCGCGAGCAAGACGCCGAGGGCCAGTGGTCCACGACGACCACCGCGACCGCGATGACGGCCCTGGCGCGCGATACCTGGTCGGATGACGAGTACGTGATGCCCAAGGTGCCGCCTTCCAGCGCGGTGGAACGCTACACCACCGATTTCCGCGTGGAATGGCTGAACCGCTACAACATCCGCCCGCTGTTGGGCGGCTATCCGACGGAGTGGGACGGCGCAAGCAACCCGAGCCTGACCCGCATGTGGGTCAGTGACGAGCCCCCGCGCCCGCTCGATGTGCCGGCGCTCACCTCGCTGTGTGACGTGTTTTTTCCCCGCATCTGGCTGCGCCGCGCCAAGCGCGTGCCGGTGGGCACCGTGTCCTTGACGGTCTATGTGCATGCCAGTGCCGAGCAATTGGCCGCAGTCGGCACCCAGCCGGTGCTGGCCCAGGCCCAGGGCCAGGGCTTTCGGGATGGTTTTTTTGACCAGACCGCGCAGATCTGGTCCCCCCAGGGCGTTTTGCTGGCCACCAGCCACCAGCTGGTCTATTACAAGGAATAAGGCGCGCCAAATCCGGTTAGCATGCCAGCGTCTTCGGTGTGCGCCCTGGCCGTGGCCCGGGCCCGGCACCGACCCCTTTTTTGAGAGACTGTTATGACGATCCAATCCTCGTGCGACGATATCCGGGTGCTGGCCGAAGCGGGCATCTGCACCATCACCTTCAACCGGGTGGCCAAGAAGAACTCGCTGACCGGCGCCATGTACCTGGCCCTGGCGGAGGTCTTGCAGCAGGCCGCCAGCAGCGCCGAGGTGCGCGTGGTGCTGTTCCAGGGCGATGCCTCGGTGTTCACGGCGGGCAACGACCTGGGCGATTTCCTCCACGGCCCCAAGCCCGATGACAACGCGCCGCCGTTCCAGTTTTTGCAGGCACTGGCCGCGTTCCCCAAGCCGATCGTCGCGGCCGTCTGCGGCCCGGCCGTGGGCATTGGCACGACGATGCTGCTGCACTGCGACCTGGTCTATGCCGGTGACAACGCGATGTTCTCGCTGCCCTTTGTCAACCTGGGCTTCTGCCCCGAAGGTGCGTCGAGCCTGCTGTTGCCCCAGCTGATGGGCCACCAGCGTGCCTGCGAGGCCTTGCTGCTGGGCGACCCCTTCATGGCCGAGGCGGCGCTGGAAGTGGGCTTGGTCAACCGCGTGGTGCCACCGACCGAATGCAACACCATTGCCCAGGCGCAGGCGGCCAAGCTGGCGGCCAAGCCGCTGGCATCGCTGATGGCGAGCAAGCGCCTGCTCAAGAGCGGCCAGATGGCGGCCGTTCAGTCGCGCATCGCCGAAGAAGGCCGTGTGTTTGCCGATCTGCTGCAGCAGCCCGCTGCCAAAGAGGCAATGCAGGCCTTTATGGAAAAGCGCAAGCCCAACTTCAGCGGTCTGTGATCCCTGCTTAGGCGCCCTTGGCAGGCACCAGCTTGCCAATGCGGCAGCCCTGCGCTGCCAGCAGCGCGCCAAACGCGGGCGAGCGCAGATAGGCCCATTCCACTGGCCGCTGCTGGCCAATGGCGTCGTCTGGCATCGGCGTTTGCGCCGGGTGGCACATCAACAAGCTGCCGTCTTGGCATTCAGCCAGCCATTGCGCCATCAGGCCGCCATAGGCGGCTTCCGTCGGCGCATCAAAACCATAGATCCCGGCAAAGCCCCGGTTCGTCGCCCAATGCTGGCGCTGCAGCTGGTGGCTGAGGCGCCAGCCGCCCAGGAGCGCAATCGTGGCTGATTTGGCCTGCCAGCGCAGGGCGCCCGCAGGGGCCGTGGAGCGGATCCAGATTTGCCGGGCCGCTGCTGCGCCATAGCGCGCTTCGAGTTCAGCCAGCATCGCCTTGCGCACGCCGGGCAGCTGGTGCACATGCTGGTGGCCATCCACATAGACGGGCGGCATGCCCAGCGCATCCTCAAAGGCATCGAGCTGGCGGCGCCAGGCGTCGCGCAGCGCAGCGGCAGACAGCCGGGCGGTATAGGCCTGGCCGAGAATGCGCGTGATGGGGGTATCGGGCGCTACGCCATGGCCTTCGGTCAGGTTGAAATGCAGGCCCAGGTCCAGCTGGCCGCGCACGGTGGGCAAGGCGCGTGCCGCGTCACGCCAGCCCGGCGCCGTGGTCATGCAACTGGTGGCCGATAAGCGGCCCAGCGCCGCCAGCTCCAGCACGGCGGCATCGACTGCCGGGTGCAGCGCAAAATCGTCGGCGCAAAGGGTGATGTGTTTCATGGTGCGCAGTGCGGCCGAGCGTGGGCAAAGGCCCAGCATTTGGCCGCGGCAAAGGTAAATACCGCCACGACGACCAGCACCGCGACCAGGCTCCAGGCGTAGTGCCAGTGCAGCTGGTGCAGCGCCAGGTAGTAGAGCAGTTCATTGAGGGCAAAGGAGCTGCAGGCGACCAGAAAGAAGCGCGGCAGCGCCTGGGCATGCGGCGCCTTTTTATCGGCAAAGGTCAGCCAGGCGTGCCCGCTGTAGCTGACCACAAAGGCGACCAGAAAGGCCAGTACATTGGCCAGCAGCGGCGCCAGGCCTGCGCCGCCGACCAGCAGCAGCACCACCAGCAAATGGGTGGCAGCGGCCGAGCCGCCCACGGCAATAAACTGCAGCCCCTGGGGCAGTCTGCGCAGGCGATCGGCCAAGGCAGCGATCGGCAAGCTCAGGACTCCGGCGGCATCGGCGCGACCGGTGCGGGCGCGGTGGCGGATGCGGGCACAAGCGGGGGCGCAGCGGGCTCGCTGCTCACGGGGCTGCGGTCGTCGTTGTTCGCCACGATGTACAGGGGCCGGCGCTTGACCTCGTCATAGATGCGGCCGATGTACTCGCCCAGCATGCCGATGGACATCAGCTGCACGCCGGAGAACAGCATCAGGCCGGCGGCCAAGGTCGGCCAGCCATCGATGGGGTTGTCCAGCACCAGTGTCTCGATGGTGATGTAGATGCCGTAGATGATGGCGATGACCGAGATGCAAAAGCCCACCAGGCTCCAGATACGCAGCGGCAAGGTGGTGAACGAGGTCAGGCCCTGGAACGCCAGCGCGAAGAGCCGGTGAAAATTGAAGCTGGACTGGCCGCTGCGCCGGCTGTCGGGCACAAAGGGCAGTGCCACGCTCTTGAAGCCGACCCAGGCGTACAAGCCCTTCATGAAACGGTTGCGCTCGGGCAACTGGCGCAGCGCATCGACGACCTTGCGGTCCATGAGCCGGAAATCGCCGGCATTCTCGGGGATATGGATCGCGTTGTCGCGGTTCATCAGGTAGTAGAACAGCGACGTGCCCCAGCGCTTGGCCTTGGCTTCGCCGGCGCGGTCGGCAATCACGCCGTAGACCATGTCATAGCCGCCCTGCCACAGCTGCACCATCTCAGCAATCAGGGGCAGCGGGTGCTGAAAATCCGCATCGATCAACAGCACCGCATTGCCGCGTGCATAGTCGAGCCCGGCGGTCATCGCCGCTTCCTTGCCAAAATTGCGCGCCAGCTGGATGTAGTGCAGCGGCAGCTGCTGGCCCAGGCGCTGGGCCACCTCATCGGTCGCATCCTTGCTGCCGTCGTTGACCAGCACAATCTCGCATTCCACGGACAGCGCGCGCACCGTCTCGTACAGGGCGGGCAGAAAGGCTTCCAGGTTGCTGGCTTCGTTGTAGGCGGGCACCACGCAGCTCAGGCGCAAGGGCGGCCTGGGCGCTGTGCGGGCGGCGGGCGGGGCGGGGGGCAGGGTATCAGGCATAGATGGGCTGCATTTGCGCGCAGTCTAGCGCATGGCGCGGTGGCATCCAGCAGAATCTGCGATTGCCGTGCAGGGCGCTTGACTGCATACTGCGGTGGATGAGCACCGCCACCTTGCCTGCCCCGCATTCCAAAGCACCAGCCTATGTCTCCATGCAGGGCCTGGATAACGCCTATGTCGAAGGCCTGCGCGACATTTTTGAAGAGCGCATCGTTTTCAACAAGCTGCTGGGGCTCAAGCTCCAGGCCGTGCAGGACGATGCGGTCTGGGCGAGTCTGGAGATGCGCGCCGAGCTGATTGGCCATTTTGGCCTGCAGCGCGTGCACGGGGGCGTCATCAGTGCCAGCCTGGATGCGCTGGGCGGCATCGCGGTGATGGCGGCCTCCGGCGCCAAACATGTGGGTGAGCCGGTGATGCAGCGCCTGATGCGTTTTGCCAAGCTGGGCACCATTGATTTGCGGGTCGACTACCTGCGTCCGGGCACCCACGGCCCTTTTGGGCTGCAGGCCCGGGTGCTGCGCTTGGGCTCGCGGGTGGCGACGACGCGCTCGGATTTTTGCGACAGCAGCGGCCAGGTGCTGGCCACGGCCACGGCGGCCTATATCGTGTCCTGATGCGGGCTGGCGGTACTATTGCGATGTTGGGAAATGTGAGATTTGTCCGACCTATGAAAGTATTGATAGGAAAGGCCGCCATAGTTGCCGCCTGTTACGACTAGTGTCAAATTTTGTGAACACCCTAGCTATAAATTGAATAGCATGTTGAAGCTTTTCACAAGGAGAACCGATGGCTGTACAAAACCCTTTCTTCGGCGGACGCCGTGACAATGACTCTTCTGCCTCCAAATTCATGGGAGGCAATGCTTCGAGTACTTCGGGCAGCACCTTGCCCAGCACCGCAGCGGGCTCTGCCAGCTCCGTGCTCGGCGGCAACCTGAGCGGCCACAAGGCCGACGAGCCCAGCAACCTCTCTCCTACCTCTTCCTACACCAGCACCGTGACCACTGACACCACCGCCGGCACCGGCAGCAAACTGACTGTTGGCCCCAATATCAAGCTCAAGGGCGTTGAGATCACCGATTGCGACACCTTGGTGGTGGAAGGCACGGTCGAGGCCACGATGGATTCGCGCGTGATCCAGATTGCCGCAGAAGGGGCCTTCCGTGGCTCGGCGGAGATCGATATCGCCGAAATCCATGGCGAATTCGAAGGCAACCTGACGGTGCGCGACAAGCTGGTGATTTTTGGCAGCGGCCGTGTGCACGGCAAGATCCGCTACGGCAAGGTCATCATCGAAGAAGGTGGTCAGCTGACCGGCGAGATCGAGTGCTCCAACAGCACGCGCAAAACCGTGGCCGCCAGCACCACGACCAACAAGACGGAAAAGCCCGCCGAAAGCCTGGCTTGATCGCTGAGGCCCCGGCCTCCCGCTTGTGAAAAAGCCGCTGCAGCGCAGATTTGCGTTGCAGCGGCTTTGGTGTTTTTAGGCCGGTCGCCGGTGGCCCATGGCCGGTCAGACCGGCAGCGGCGGCACGGTGCGGGGATGGCCTTCGTCATCGATGGCGACATAGGTCAAGGTCGCCTCGGTCACCTTGAAGAACTGGCCTTGCTTGGACAGGCGCTCGGCAAACACCTCGACCTGGACCGTCATCGACGTGGTGCCCACGCGCACCAGCTTGGCGTAGAACGACAGGATGTCGCCCACGCGCACGGGCTGCTTGAAGATGAATTCATTGACCGCCACGGTGACGGTGCGGCCGCGCGAGTGGCGCAGCGGCAGCACCGAGCCGCCCAGATCCACCTGCGACATGACCCAGCCGCCAAAGATATCGCCGTTGGCATTGCAGTCGGCGGGCATGGGAACCACGCGCAAAACCAGCTCTTTGTCCTGGGGAAGCGCGTTGGATGCGGTGCGTGGGGTATTCATGGTCACAATGGAGGTCTATAACAAACCCACCATTGTCTCCGATGCGACGTTATGCCGAGGCGCCTGCCGCCACAAGCCCTACCCCTAGTGATGGAAAAAATCTGACCGCTGGCGACGGCCGTACCTTGAAGCGACTGCTGCCGTATTTGTGGACCTACAAGTGGCGGGTGCTCGCCGCCCTGGTGCTGATGGTGGGGGCCAAGGTGGCCAATGTCGGCGTGCCGGTACTGCTCAAGCATGTGGTCGATGCGCTCGATATCCGGCCCGGCCAACCCCAGGCCTTGCTGGTGGTGCCGGTGGGCCTGCTGCTGGCCTACGGGGGCCTGCGGCTTTTGACCTCGGTGTTTGGCGAGCTGCGCGAGCTGGTGTTTTCCAAAGCCACGCAGGGCGCCGCGCGCGCGATTGCGCTGCAGACCTTTGAGCATCTGCATGCGATGAGCCTGCGCTTTCACCTCGAGCGCCAGACCGGCGGCATGACGCGCGATATCGAGCGCGGCGTCAAAGGGGTGGAGTCGCTCATCTCGTACTCGCTCTACAGCATCGTGCCCACCTTGATCGAGCTGGCGCTGGTGCTGGGCATTCTGGCCGTGCAGTTCGATATCTGGTTTGCCATCATCACCATCGTTGCGCTCACGGTCTACATCACGTTCACCGTGGTGGTCACCCAGTGGCGCACGCATTTTCGGCGCGAGGCGAACCTGATCGACTCCTCGGCGCACAGCAAGGCGATTGACTCGCTGCTGAACTACGAGACGGTGAAATACTTCAACAACGAGGCCTTTGAAGCCCAGCGCTATGACGGGGATCTGGAAAAACTGCGCCGCTCGCGCCTCAAGAGCCAAAGCAGCCTGAGCCTGCTCAACAGTGGCCAGCAGCTGATCATTGCAGTCGCGCTGGTCGCAATGCTGTGGCGTGCCACCCAGGGCGTGGTCGACGGCCGGCTCAGCCTGGGCGATCTGGTGATGATCAATGCCTTCATGATCCAGCTGTACATTCCGCTCAATTTCCTGGGCACCTTGTACCGCGAGATCAAGCAAAGCCTGACCGACCTGGACCGCATGTTTGTGCTGATGGACCAGCAGCGCGAGGTGGCCGATGCGCCGACGGCCCAGCCGCTGGCGCTGCAGGCCGAGCCTGAGCTGCGTTTTGACGACGTGCATTTTGCCTACCACCCGGGCCGCCCCATTTTGCAGGGCCTGAGCTTTGTCGTGCCTGCGGGCAAGACCGTCGCGGTGGTGGGCCCTTCGGGCGCCGGCAAATCCACGCTCGCGCGGTTGATCTTTCGTTTTTACGATGTGCAGGCGGGCGCCATCCGCATTGCGGGCCAGGACATCCGCGATCTGACGCAGGACAGCCTGCGCCGCGCCATCGGCATCGTGCCGCAGGACACCGTGCTGTTCAATGACACCGTCGCCTACAACATCGCCTATGGCCGGCCCGGCGCATCGCAACAGGAGATCGTGCAGGCTGCGCAGGCCGCGCGCATCCACACGATGATCGCCGCCTCACCCGAAGGCTATGCCACCCGTGTGGGTGAGCGCGGGCTCAAGCTCTCGGGCGGCGAAAAGCAGCGCGTGGCCATTGCCCGCACCTTGCTCAAGAACCCGCCGATCCTCATCTTTGACGAGGCCACCTCGGCGCTGGACTCGGCCAGCGAGCGCGCCATCCAGCAGGAGCTGCAAAAGGCCGCGCAGGGCAAGACCACCTTGGTGATTGCCCACCGCCTGTCCACCGTGGTGGATGCGCATGAAATCCTGGTGATGGACGCCGGCCGCATTGTGGAGCGCGGCACCCATGCGCAGCTGCTGGCGCAGGGTGCGCGCTATGCCAGCATGTGGGCCTTGCAGCGCAACCAGGTGCAGCAGTAGATTGAAATTTGCTTAGCGCTTGCTGCGCGAGAGCCGCTTGGCGTTGCTTACGGCCTTGGCATGGACGGGTGTGATGCCGGCGTTGAGCACGTCGGTGACGGCCCGTACCTGCTGCGTGACCATACGCGAGGTAGCCTTGCCCACGCCAAAGGCGGCCAGCGGGTTGCTGCTGCCGGGGGTGAACGGCCCTGGGACGGTATACAGGCTGGCGGCGGCCTGCCAGTAGGCTGTACAGGCCTGGGTCCACATCCCGATCCAGGATTCGTAAAAGGCGGTGACCTTTTCGTTGCTCATGCGGTAGAACTCTTGCTGGTCGCGCGCCGAAGGCTGGGTGCCAGCGAGCATCATGCGGCCCACGCGTTGTGCGACCACCTGGGGAGCAGCCAAGCTGAGCTCCAGGCTTTTGGTGGCCAGATTCTGGACCTTGGCTTGGGTAGTGTGTCTTGCAGTCATGGGCATTCCCAGTGGGTTAAAACTAGGGAAATTGTAGAAAGCTTTGAAGAATGCTGCATTGCAGCAACTTCACCTGCCTGCACCCATGGTTATTGCTTAAGCCATTGATATGAAAAGAATACCTGTATTTCTTGCACCATTCTTGTGGGGTAGGTGCAGCGCTTGACCTGGCCTAGGACTGCGCATTGTTTGCAATGGCTGGCGCGTCCTGTTGCTGCAGCGCCTCCAGCTCGTCGCTGCTGAAGACGCGCGAGCGCGTGTGAAAGGCCTTGCCCTCGGGGCCTTCGAGTGAGAAGGTGCCGCCGCCGTGCGTGTCGATCACATCGATGATCAGCTGGGTGTGCTTCCAGTACGCGTACTGGGAGGTGCTCATGTAAAACGGGCAGCCCCCTATATCGCCCAGGTAGACATCGCCCTGGCCAATCGTCAGCTCGCCCAGCAGGTAGCAGTTGGCCGCGCTGTTGTCGCAGCAGCCGCCCGATTGGTGAAACATCAGGCCAGGGCCATGCTTGTCTTTGAGCAAGGCAATCAGCGCTTGCGCGGCCGGGGTGGCCACTACCTTTTCCACAACCATGTTGCTGTCTCCTGTGAGGTGGGCAAGGCAGGTGCCATGCCGGCGGGAATGGGTGGTGTTGCACAGGCGGTGTGCGTGGCCCCAGCCCTGACTGCTGAGGCAGCCTGGGTCGGGCACACCGCCCTGCATACCCTGTCTATTAGAAGAAGCCCAGCTTGTTTTCGGAGTAGGACACCAACAGATTCTTGGTCTGCTGGTAGTGGTTGAGCATCATCTTGTGGTTCTCACGGCCGATGCCGGACTCTTTGTAACCGCCAAAGGCGGCATGCGCGGGGTAGTGGTGGTAGCAG
This sequence comes from Comamonas sp. 23, assembly GCF_049601575.1. Lineage (NCBI taxonomy): Bacteria > Pseudomonadati > Pseudomonadota > Betaproteobacteria > Burkholderiales > Comamonadaceae > Comamonas > Comamonas sp. 23. The sequence continues at coordinate 1,015,732 of NZ_CP187127.1, forward strand.
TTGGTCCAGACGCGGCCCGCCTTGATCGCGCGGCCCATGCGGTAGGCCAGGTTGCCATTGCGCGTCCACACACCTGCGCCCAGGCCGTACAGCGTATCGTTGGCCAGCTCCAGCGCTTCTTCTTCGGTCTTGAAGGTGGTGACCGCCAACACCGGGCCAAAGATTTCTTCCTGGAAGATGCGCATCTTGTTGTGGCCCTTGAACACCGTGGGCTGTACATAGTAGCCGCCGTCCAGGTCGCCGCCAAGCTTGGCTTCGGCGCCGCCGATCAGCACTTCAGCGCCTTCCTGGCGGCCCAGGTCCAGGTAGCTGCTGATCTTGATCAGCTGCTCCTTGCTGGCCTGCGCGCCCATCATGCTGTCGGTGTCCAGCGGGTTGCCATGCTTGATGGCGGCAATGCGCTTGAGCACTTTTTCCATGAAGCGGTCATAGATGGACTCATGGATCAGCGCGCGGCTGGGGCAGGTGCAGACCTCGCCCTGGTTGAAGGCAAACAGCACCAGGCCTTCGATCGCCTTGTCGAGGAAGGCGTCGTCCTGGTCCATCACATCGGCAAAGAACACATTGGGCGACTTGCCGCCCAGCTCCAAGGTGGCCGGAATCAGGTTGTTGGCAGCGGCCTGGGCGATGACGCGGCCGGTGCTGGTCGAGCCGGTAAAGGCAATCTTGGCGATGCGCTTGCTGTTGGCCAGCGGCATGCCGGCCTCGCGGCCATAGCCGTTGACCACGTTAAGCACGCCGGCGGGCAGCAGGTCTTCGATCAACTCGATGAGGATCAGCAGGCTGATGGGGGTGGATTCTGCGGGCTTGAGCACCACGCAGTTGCCCGCAGCAATGGCGGGGGCCAGTTTCCAGGCAGCCATCAGGATGGGGAAGTTCCAGGGAATGATCTGGCCCACAACGCCCAGCGGCTCGTGGTAATGGTAGGCCACCGTCGTGTAGTCAATCTCGCTGATGCCGCCTTCCTGCGCCCGCAGCGCGCCGGCAAAGTAGCGGAAGTGGTCGGCCGACAGAGGAATGTCGGCATTGAGCGTCTCGCGGATCGCCTTGCCGTTGTCCACCGTTTCGGCGTAGGCCAGCAGTTCGGTATTGGCGTCGATGCGCTCGGCAATCTGCAGCAGCACATTGGAGCGCTCGGTGGCTGATTTCTTGCCCCAGGCATCGGCCGCGGCATGGGCGGCATCCAGTGCCAGCTCCACATCTTCGGCGGTCGAGCGTGCGGCCTGTGTGTAGACCTGGCCGTTGATCGGCGAGATCACATCAAAGTACTGGCCCTTGACCGGCGCCTTCCACTGGCCGCCAATGAAGTTGTTGTACTGCTTTTTGTAGCTGATCTTGGCGCCCGATTGGCCGGGAAATACGTATTGCATGGTGTGTCTCCTTGGAAATGGATATCGCAAGCTGATTCGTGCCGGATGCCAGCAGGAAAAGGCACGAGTCACACCTGAGATATCAAGATGCATGCCAGGCCCGATTGCGTGCCAAGTGCTTGATTTGTATCAGTCCCGCTGGCCGCGATGGCTGGCGTTGGAACAGCGCCGGACAATGCAGGTGTTCCAATCTGGAACAGTCGGACAGCGGCATGGCTATTCACGGCGACTCCGTGCGGCCGCTTTCCTATACTGTCCCCATGGGCCTGCGCAGACAGGCTTGCAAGGAGACAACATGGATCCCCAGATCACCTCCCAGGTGCTGCGCCAGGCACGGGTGCATTTGTTGGCACATGGTGAATGCCCGCCCGGGGCGGTGCAGGCGCGCATTGCCAGCTCCTGGCAACGCAGCCTGCGCGCAGGGGTACAGCCAGTCGGCCGGGTGTCTTACGGCGACCCGCTCACCGGCTCCGAAATGCGCCAGGTGCTCACGCGCAGCGAAGACCTGCTGGCCATTGCCCGGCCGGTGATGGACTATGTGTTCGAGCAGATCCAGGACAGCCACAGCATGGTCATCCTGGCCAACGCCCAAAGCACCCTGCTGCACACCTTGGGTGACGCCCCTTTCCTGAACAAGGCCGAGCGCGTGGCGTTGCGCAGTGGCGCGATCTGGACCGAAGAGGCGCGTGGCACGAATGCGATTGGCACGGCGCTGGTGGAAGCCACGCCGCTGCGCGTCGAAGGCGCGGAGCACTTTCTGGAGGCCAACAGTTTTTTGAACTGCGCAGCCTCGCCCATCTTCAGCGCCCAGGGCCAGCTGCTGGGCGTGCTCGATATCTCTGGCGACCAGCGCCTGGCCCAGGCCCATACCTTGGGGCTGGCCACCACCGCTGCCCGCATGATCGAAAACCGCTGGCTGCTGGCACGCCACCAGCGCGACTGGCGCATGCATTTCCACACCCAGGCCGAAGGGGTGGGTACCGCCGCCGAAGGCATTCTGGCGCTGACGCCCGATGGTTTGCTGCTGGGCGGCAACCGCACCGCCATGCAAAGCCTCAAGATTGCCGCGGCCGACTGGGGCCATCTGCACTGGGACGACATCAGCGCGATGCCGCTGCGCGACTGGCTGGCCCGGGGCCATACCCAGACCGAGCGCTTGCATCTGGCGGCCCTGCACACCGGCCGCAGCGTGTTTGCGCGCCTGGTGCTGCCTCAGGCATCACACGCCACGCCGGTGGGCGCTGCACCGCCCGCGCTGCCAGGCGATCGCGCGGGCCGGGCGCCGCTCGTGGCCGTGCCCCAGCCAGCGGCGCCCGATGCGCTGGCCCGGCTGGACACCGGTGACCCGGGCTGGCGCGCTGCGGCCGAGCGCGGGCGGCGCACCTGGGGCAAGGGCATTGCCTTGCTGGTGCAGGGCGAATCGGGCGTAGGCAAGGAGCTGTTTGCGCGCGCGCTGCACGACAGCAGCGCACGCCATGCCGCGCCTTTTGTGGCCATCAATTGCGCGGCGATTCCGGAGCATTTGATCGAGGCCGAGCTGTTTGGCTACGAGTCCGGGGCTTTCACCGGCGCCCGGCGCGATGGCCAACTGGGCCGCTTGCGCGAGGCCCAGGGCGGCACGCTTTTCCTCGATGAAATTGGCGATATGCCGCTGGCGCTGCAAACCCGTTTGCTGCGTGTGCTGCAGGAGCGCAGCATCACGCCGTTGGGCGGCGGCAAGGCCCAGCAGCTCGATTTTGCGCTGGTCTGTGCCACCCACCACCAGCTGCGCGAGGCGGTGGCGCAGGGGCGCTTTCGGGCCGATCTGTTCTACCGTATCAACGGCCTGGCCTTGCAGCTGCCCGCGCTGCGCGAGCGCAGCGACCGCGAGGCCATCACCCGCCGCTTGCTGGACCAGTTCAACCCCAGCCAGCCGGTACGGCTGCATCCTGATCTGGCCTTTGCAATGGCGCACTACCCCTGGCCCGGCAATCTGCGCGAGTACGCCAACGCGCTGCAGACCGCATCGGCGCTGTTGCTGCCCGGCGAGGACACGATTGGCTGGTCGCAGCTCTCCGACGATCTGGCGCAGGAGCTGCTGCGCTACCGCGAGGGCGCGCCGATGGCGGTAGCCGCTTTGGCCGCGCAAGCGCAGCCACCCAGCCTGCCGGCCACCGATCTGAAAACCCTCTCGCACACCGCCATTGCGCAGATGCTGCAGCAGTGCCGGGGCAATGTATCACAGGCGGCCAAGCTGCTGGGCATCAGCCGGCAGACCCTGTACCGCCGGCTCAAGACGGCTTAGGCTTAGCTGCATGGCCTAAGATAGCTGCTGCGCCGGCACATGGTGTGCCGCCTGTTTGTTGGAATGCCCATGCCCGCCTCTGAAAACCCTGCTGTCGCCACCTGGTCTTCGCGCTGGTGGGCCGATATCAGCACGCGCGAATTTGCCCAGGCGCAGACCAGCGGCCTGGCGGCCAGCACGGTGGCGGTGCTGCCCGTCGGCGCAGTGGAGCAGCATGGCCCGCATTTGCCAGTCTCTGTCGATGCCACCTTGCTGCAAGGCATTGTGGCGGCGGCCATGCCGCTGCTGCCAGCCGATGTGCCCGTGCTGGTGCTGCCGGCGCAGAACATTGGCCTGAGCACCGAGCACCTGAACTTTCCCGGCACCTTGAGCCTGCCGCCCAAGCTCATCATCGACCTGTGGACGGCGCTGGGCCAGGCGGTGGCGCGTGCGGGTATCCGCAAGCTGCTGATGTTCAACACCCATGGCGGGCAGGTGGCGGTGATGGATATCGTCGCGCGCGAGCTGCGCATCGCCAATGGCATGCTGGTCTACAGCAGCAGCTGGGGCGGCCTGCCGTTGCCCGCCGAAGTGACGGGCCTGTTCAGCGCCGAGGAGCACCGCTTTGGCATCCATGGCGGCGAGGTGGAAACCTCGATGATGCTGCACCTTGCACCCGCGCAGGTGGACATGGCGCAGGCGGGTTGCTTCCATTCCACGTCGCAGGACCGGGCGGGGCGCTTTGCGATTGTGGGCAATGGCAAGAGCGCCAAGATGGGCTGGGCGATGGAAGACTACAACCCCTGCGGCGCCGTTGGCAATGCCGCGGGTGCCACGGCAGACAAAGGCCGGGCGGTGGTCGAGGCAGCGGCCCAGCAACTGGCATTGCTGCTGCAGGAGATCCACCAGCTGGCGTGGACGGTGCCGCCGCGCTGATGGCTACCCGCTGAGGATCAACCCCGCAGCACCTCGCTGAACACGGCCGCATCGACATTGCCGCCGGTCAGCGCCAGGCCCACGGTCTGGCCGGTGATCTGTTCGCGCTCCTGCAGCGCGGCGGCCAGGGCGCCGGCACCGGCGCCTTCGGCCACATTGTGGGTGTCGGTAAACAGGAAGCGCATCGCTGCGCGCACCTCGTCGTCGCTGACGGCCACCAGGTGGTCCAGGTGCTGGCGCAGCACCGGCAGGGCCATCGGGTCGGCGCGGCGCACGGCCATGCCGTCGGCAATCTCGGTGCTGACCACCGCCTCGACTACTTCACCGGCGGCGATGGAATCACGGTAGGTGGTGGCGCCGGTGCTGATCACGCCGACAATGCGCACCGGGTGCTGCAAGGCCAGCTTGGCCGCCACGGCGGCGCAGGCGCCCGAGCCCAGGCCAATGGGCACATAGACGGTCTGCAAATGCGGTACGGCGCGCAAAAATTCCCACCAGTAGGTGCTGACGCCGCTGACCAGGTCCGGGTGGTAGCTGGGCACCATGTGGGCGCCGCTGTGCTCGGCCAGCGCCATCGCATGCTCGCGGGCGGCCTGGAAGTCGTCTCCGTGCTCGATCAGCTCGGCACCCAGCGAACGCATCGCCATGTTCTTCTCGACCGAGTTGCCATGGGGCACGACGATGGTGCAGCGCACGCCATGGCTGCGCGCAGCCCAGGCAATGCTCTGGCCATGGTTGCCGCGCGTGGCGCTGATCACCTGCGCGGGCAGGGTGCCGCGCGCTGCCATCTGTGCAAAGTAAGACAGACCGCCCCGGATCTTGAACGCGCCGACGGGCGTGTGGTTCTCGTGCTTGAGCCAGCACTCGGCCCCCAGGCGTTCGCCCAGCAGCTGCCAGCGGTACTGCGGCGTGGCCTGGAACTCACGGTAGACGATGCGGGAGGCGGCCTCGATTTCGGCGAGGCTGGGCAGGGAGATGGCTTGCATAGATCAGAAAAAAGGGTGCGTTGAAGAGCGGGTCAGAGACGGCTGCGTGCGCAGCTGCACCAGCCCCTTGGGCGTGTGCAAATGCGCGACCAGCGCAGGCGTGGGCGCTTGGGCCACCTGTAAGGCGGGGTGGCTGCCCAGGCCTATTGCCTGCAGCGCGGTGTGCAGGGCCGCTGCATCGGGGTGCAGCAGCTGCAACTGCTGCAGTGCAACGCCTTTATCCGCCATGCTGGCTTCCGGGTGCTGGTCTCCCCATTCAATCAAGGTGGGCAGCAGGCCTTGGAGCAGGCGCTGGCCATCGGGGCGCAGGCCAATTTGCCAGGCCAGCAGGCCCCGGGGCGTTTGCCGGCTGGCGGCCTGGGGCGTGCCGGCGCCATAGCCCAGGGCGCGCAAGGCCTCGGTCGCTTGTGCTATGCCGCTGACGCGCGCGACCCAGTGGGTCAGCTGCGGCCCCTGGCTGCGCACCTGCGCCTGCAGTGCGGCATCGTCCATGTCAAACCAGCGGCGGTGGCTGCGGGGCGCCTGGCCTTGCGGGTCGATCGCGATGACCTCCAGGTAGCTGGCGGCAAAGGCTGGGCTGCTGATGCGCAGCAGGCGGTTGTGGGTGCCCATGAAGGCATGCTGGCCGCCCGCATCGGGCGTCACGCCCAAGCTCGCCTCGCACCAGGCCAGGCCTTCGTCCAGGCTGGCGGCCATGACAACCAGGTGGTCCAGTCCGGCGCCGTTCACAGCAGCACCTCGCCCTGGATGCCTGCGGAGATATGGCCGCCCACCCAGACCTGGCCTGCCGCATCCTGCGCAATGTTGACGATGCCGCTGCGGTCCAGGTTGATGCCCTGGCTGGCGACATAGGGGGCCTGCAGATGGCCCTCGGCCAGCAGCCACTGGGCCAGGCTGGCATTGAGGCTGCCGGTTATCGGGTCTTCGCTGAGGCTGGTGCCGGTGTTGAACCAGACGCGCACCTCGATATCGGCCTCCGGTGGGCGGCTGGCCTGGCCTGTGGCGCCGTCAAACGCACGCGCCTCGCGGCTGGCGCGGCCGATCAGTGCCTTGCCCGCTTGCGGGTACAGCGCGGCCACGGCCAGCTCCATGCCCAGGCCATGCAGCGCCGCCAGATCAGGCTGGATCGCAAGCACGGTGTCGGGGTCGTCCAGCAGCAAGGCCCAGAACACGGGGCCGTTGTTGAGTTTTTGGCTGGTCAGCACCTGGTCTGCCTGCAGCCCGATGGCCTGCAGCACCGGGGCCAGCTCGGCCGCGCTGATGGCGCTGCGGCTGAGCGAGGGTGCGGCAAAGGCCAGCCGGCCATTGCGCGCGTCTTGCTGCAAGGGCACCAGGCCCTTGGCGCATTCCTGCACAATGCGGCCGGTCTGCTGCGGCTGGCCGCCGGCTGCGAGCCAGGCGTGGCAACTGCCCAAGGTCGGGTGGCCGGCAAAAGGCAGCTCGCCGCTGGGGGTGAAGATGCGCACCCGGTAGTCCGCCCCCTGGGCGCGGCCCTCGGGTGTGGGTGGCAGCAAAAAGGTGGTTTCGGACAGATTGGTCCAGCGGGCAAAGGCCTGCATGGCCTCGTCGCTCAGGCCCTCGCCTTCGAGCACCACGGCCAGCGGGTTGCCACGGTAGGCGGTTTCGGAAAACACATCCACCTGCATAAAGGCGCGTGTACGCATAAGAGCTTCCTTTCTTCGGTATTCAGAGAACGACGTGGCCGGTGACCACGCTGTGTACCCGCCCCTGCACCCAGATCTGGCCCTGCGCATCGGCGACCAGGCGCATGCGGCCCGCGCGGCCGATCGCCGCCCCTTGCTGCACGCAGTAGGGCAGAGCGATATGGCCGGCTGCGCTGAGCCACTGGGCCAGGCTGGCATTGAGGCTGCCGGTGGCCGGGTCTTCGGCAATGCCGTGGGCGGTCAAGGTGATGCTGCGTACTTCCAGCACAGGTTCTGCCGCAATCGTGCCGCTGCAGGGCCGGTGGAGGGCGCAGAGGCCGGCCTTGATGCCCAGGGCCCGCAGCGCGGCCGCGTTGGGCTGGGCGCGGGGTAGCACCTCTATATCGCGCATCAGCAAACCCATCCAGCGTGATCCATTGTCCAGCCACTGCGCGGCGACCAGGTCATCGGCCTGCAGTGCCAGGGCGGCCAGCACCTGCGCCTGCACACCGGCGGGTACCTCGCTGCGCTGCAGCGGTGGCGCGGCAAAGGCCAAGCCCTCCAATCCAGCAGCAGCCGAGCGTTGGATGCTGACCAGGCCTTTGGCGCATTCCTGCACCACCCGCTGCGCTTGGCGCGGTGTGCCGCCGGCGTTGAGCCAGGCCTGGCAGCTGCCCAGGGTTGGGTGGCCGGCAAAGGCCAGCTCGCCCGCCGGGGTGAAGATGCGCAAGCGGTAATCGGCGCCACCGTCGGCCCCCTCGGCCGTGGGCGGCAGCACAAAGGTAGTTTCGGACAGGTTGGTCCAGCGCGCAAAGTTCAGCATCGCCGCGGCGCTGAGGCCCTCGCCATCGAGCACCACGGCCAGCGCATTGCCTTGCAGGGCATGGTCGGCAAATACATCGAGCTGGGCAAAGCGGCGTGGCTGCATGGTGGTTGGGTCTTGGGATGTCAACAAATGGTGGGGCGAGCCGTTTTGGCGCGGTGCGGGGAGCGGGCTGGGCGGCGCTTATTCGATCGTGATATCCAACACGCCCCGGCTGGCCGGGCGGGCCAGCATCGCGGCAAACCAGCGCTCCACATGTGGGTAGTGGGGCCGCTGGTAGGCGGCGGCGGGCAGGTTCCACCAGCGGTGCACCTCGCAGGCGACGGGGATATCGGCCATGCCGAACTGTGCGCCTTGCAGATAGGGCTGGCTGGCCAGATGCCGGTCCAGCAGCTGCAGCAAGGGCTCCATTGCGGCGATGGAGGCGGCGATCTTTGGCGCATCGCGCTGCGCGGGGGCGGTGCGGATGAGCTGGATAAACGCATCGCGCCCGGCGGGGTTCATCGTCGTTTGCTGCCAGTCCATCCAGCGCTCGGCATCAAAGCGCTGGGCCAGCGCTGCCGGGTAGAGCACGCCGGGCGCGTAGCGGGCGCAGAGGTAGCGCACGATCACATTGGACTCGAACAGGGTCAGCCGCATGGCGCCTTCGCCGTCTTCGATGGCCGGTACCATCGCATTGGGGTTGCGGGCCAGAAACTCCGGCGTCTGCGTGCCGCCAAACTTGCCGCCGGTGTCTATGCGCTCAAACGCAACGCCCACTTCCTGCGCGGCCCAGACGGCCTTGCGCACATTGATCGAGCTGATGCGGCCCCAGATTTTCAGCATGTCTCTTCCTTGGTATTGGCGCGCGGCCCGCGCACAGGCGGGCTGCGTGGTGGTGGTGTGGCCAGAGTGCCTGCCATGCGGACTGGCGCTCTGGCGATCAGGCCAGCTGGCTTATCGCGCTGCCAGCGCGGCACGCACCGTATCAGCCAGCGCCCGGATCGCAATATGGATCTGCTCTTCCGAGGCCGTTACATAGGACAGGCGCATCGTGCGGTTGTCGGGCTGGCTGGCATAGAAGGCGCTGCCGGGCACATAGGCCACATTGCGCTCGACGGCGGCGGGCAGCATGGCGACGGTATCAATGCCTTCGGGCATGCGCAGCCAGAGGAACATGCCGCCCGTCGGCGTGGTCCACTGCACATCCAGGTCCGCGAAATGTTCAGCCAGCGCGGCCAGCATCGCATCGCGCTGCTTTTTGTAGAGCGTGCGGATGGTGGGCACATGCTGGTCCAGAAAGCCGCTTTGCACCACCTCGGCCACCATGCGCTGGTTGAAGGTGGGCGTGTGCAGATCGGCCGCCTGCTTGGCCTGCAGCAGCTTGGTGTAGACGGCCTTGGGCGCCACCACATAACCCAGGCGCAGGCCGGGTGCCAGCACCTTGGAGAAGGAGCCCAGGTACACGCCGCCCTCGGGGTTGCGGGCGGTCAGCGGGGCAGGGGGCGCCTGGTCGTACCAGAGGTCGCCATAGGGGTTGTCTTCCAGAAACGGAATGCCTAATGTGGCCAGGCGGTCCACCACGGCCTGGCGGCGGGCGTCGTCCATGCTGCGGCCGGTCGGGTTCTGGAAGTTGGGCAGCAGGTAGACCATGCGTGCCTTGTCCGCGCCTTCTCCGGCTTTGCGCACCAGGTCGTCGGGGATCACGCCCTGGTCATCGCTGTCCACCCCCACCACCTGGGGTTGCTGGGGGGAGAAGGCCTGCAGCGCGCCCAGATAGGTGGGGGTCTCCACCAGCAGGCGGCTGCCCTCGTCGAGCAGGATCTTGCCCATCAAATCCAGGCCCTGTTGGGAGCCGGTGGTGATCAGCACCTGGTCGGGGCTGACGTCCCAGGGCAGCTGCTGGGCCACAAACTCGCGCAACGGCGCATAGCCTTCGCTGGCGGCGTATTGCAGCGCAGAGGCGCCGTCTTGCAGCAGCACCTTGTCCGCCGCTTCCTTGAAGGCCGCGATCGGGAAGGTCTTGGGGGAGGGCAAGCCACCGGCCAGGCTGATGATGCCGGGCTTCTCGGTCACTTTCAGGATCTCGCGGATCACCGAGGGGTTCATGCTGGCGGCGCGTTTGGCCAGGGTCCAGTTCGTCATCATTTCCTCATCTCATTACAGGTAGCCGGGGCGACAGCGCCCTGGCCGGGGTGGATGCAGCGCAGAGCCACCTTGGGGTTGGCGTATTGGCAGGGGCCGGGCGTCTGGGATGGCACACGGCGGGCGGCCTCTGCCGGCAGGCTTTTGGCCTGCATGTTGGTTGGTTTGCAGGGGCAGGCCTCATCTCGGGCCTGCCAGTAGGGCTTTGATTGTCCGTCTAGCGGTGGGCTTGTGGGTGGTGGCACAGGCTTTGTTTCTTGCGGGCTTCAGGCCTTGATCATCCAGGCTGCGGTCAGCACCAGGATCAGGGCCATCGCCCGGTTGAACCACAGCAGGCGCTGGCCCTGGGCCAGCCAGCTGCGCAGCAGCGCGCCAACGGAGGCATAGAGAAAGTTGCTAGCAAAGGCGTAAAACAGCATCACCGGCAGCACGATGGCCAGGCGCGTCAGCGCATCCTGAAAGCCGACAATCCAGCCCGCGACAATGGCCAGCGCCAACAACCAGGCCTTGACGTTGACGAATTGCAAGCCCACGGCCTGCCAAAAACCGAGCAGATGGCCGTTTTGGGCCTCAGCCAACCGGCCGCTGCGGCTGAGTTTGTAGGCCAGCCAGACCAGGTAGACAATGCCGACGGCCTTGATGGCGCCTTTGAGGGCGGGCGCCGCCATGACCAGCGCACCAACGCCGCTGGCGCAAAGCAGCAGCAGGGCGCCCCAGCCCAGGGGCACGCCCCAGACAAAGCGCATCGCGGGTTTGAGCCCCCAGTTGGCGCCCATGGCAGCCGCCATCGTGGTGTTGGGTCCGGGGGTAAAGCTCATGGCCGTGGCCAGTACCAGAAATGCGCTGAACTCTACGGCGGTCATGGTCGTTGTCATGGTGATCGTATCTACGGCCCTTGGGGGATCCCATCATGCCCTGCCGCTGCAGCATTCCCGCAGAGCGAGGGCGCAGGCCGGTTGCGGCGGGGACAGTCTGGGCCTCGGGGGCAGGCTTGCCAAAAAATAATGTAGCGCTGATAGCAATACAGTTACAGTACAGACAGAAAATCAATACCATGAACTGTATTGGTGCCAAAACCAGTACATCTCACTCTTTTGCCATGCTGACCCGCGATACCACCCATACCCTGACCGAGCAACTGGCGGCGCGCTTTGCCGAACGCATTCGCTCGCGCCTGCTGCCGGCCGGCGCGCGGCTGCCGTCGGTGCGGGCCTGCGCTGCCCAGCAAAGCGTCAGCCCCTATACCGTGGTCGCGGCCTATGACTTGCTGCAGGCCCAGGGCTTGGTGGAGGCGCGCCGCCAGCGCGGCTTTTATGTGCGTGACTATGTGGCCAAGGCCGTGGTCACCGCGCCATCCGCTGCACCTGCGGCCAAGGACAAGACCTTGAAGGATGCGGTGTCGCTGTCGCTGCCGGCGGCCTCTGCCCGCATCAATGCGACCTCGCTGATCCGGGGCATGATGCACAAGGCCACGCACCCGCAGCCGGGGGCGGGCATGTTCCCGCCCGAATGGCTGCAGAACCAGTTTTTGCAATCGGCGCTGCGCAAGGTCGTGGGCTCGGACGCGCTGCATGCCATGCACTGGAGCTACGGCGCGCCGATGGGCGATGAACTGCTGCGCACGCTGCTGGCCGATCGCCTCAAGGCGCTGGGCTTGCCGGTGGCGTTGGAGCAGGTGATGACCACGATGGGCGCGACCCAGGGCCTGGACATTGTCAGCCGCACCTTGCTGAGAGCCGGTGATGCGGTGATGGTCGAGGAGCCGGGCTGGTCGGTGGAGTTTGCCCGGCTTGCGGCGCTGGGCATGCAGGTGCTGCCGGTGCCGCGCGGGCCCGATGGCCCGGATCTGGCCGTCATGCGCCATTTCTGCGAAACCCATGCGCCCAAGCTCTATGTCAGCGTCAGCGTGCTGCACAACCCCACCAGCTACAGCCTGCACCCGGCAGCCGCCCACCAGGTGCTGCAACTGGCGCAGGCCTTCAATTTCTACATCGTCGAGGACGATACTTACAGCCATATTGCCCCCGAGCATGCCACGCGGCTCAGCGTGCTCGATGGCTTGAAGCGCAGCATCTATGTGAGCGGCTTTGCCAAGATTCTGGCGCCCAACTGGCGCGTGGGTTATATGGCGGCGCCACCCGATCTGGTGGACCGCATGCTGGACACCAAGCTGCTTTCGACCTTGACCAGCCCGGCGCTGATGGAGCGCGCGATGGCGCTGTGTATGGAAAACGGCCAGCTGCGGCGCCATATCGAGCGCATGCGCAGCCACCTGGTGCAGGCGCGCAAGCACAGCGTGCCGCTGGCGCTGGAGGCTGGTTGCCGCTTTGTCACCGAGCCCGCAGGCATGTTCGGCTGGGTCGATACAGGCATGGATACCGAGGTGCTGGCCCAGCGCATGCTCGATGAAAACTACCTGATTGCGCCGGGCAGCCTCTTCCATGCCAGCCGCCAGCCGTCCACGCTGATGCGCATCAACTATGCCTGTACGCAGGACCCGAGCTTCTGGCGGGTTTACCAGCGGGTGCGCGCGGAGTTTGCGCAGGCCGAGTCCATGCCGCGCTGAGCCGCTGAGGGCACAGCGCAGCGCGGCGCCGGATCAGCTGGCCAGCTCTTCCCAGCGCATCAATGCTTCAAGCAGCTGCTCTTCAATGGCGGCATCGCGCTGCTGCAACTGCATCGCCTGGCCATAGTCCTTGGTGTAGAGGCTGCCATCGGCCAGCCTGGCCTGGATGTCCTTTTGCTCGGCCTCCAGCTCGGCAATGCGGGCGGGCAAGGTGTCCAGGTCGCGCTGGTCCTTGTAACTCAGCTTGCGCTTGGGCTGTGCGCTGGGCACGGCTGTTGCAGCGGGCGCTGGCGCGGGGGCAGCGGCGGCGGCCTTGCTCTCTTTGGCCAGCTTGCTGGCTTGCACAGCATCCCGCTGCTCGGCAATCTCACGCGAGCGGCGTGACTGGATCAGCCAGTCCTGCACCGAGCCCTCGTACTCGCGCCAATGGCCATCGCCTTCGGCGGCGATGATGCTGGTGACCACGTTGTCCAAAAAGGTCCGGTCATGGCTGACGAGGAAGACCGTGCCGTCGTACTGCTGCAGCAGGTCTTCCAGCAGGTCCAGGGTGTCGATGTCCAGGTCGTTGGTGGGTTCATCAAGCACCAGCACATTGGCGGGGCGGGCAAACAAGCGGGCCAGCAGCAAGCGGTTGCGCTCGCCACCCGACAGGGAACGCACCGGGGAGTGCGCGCGTGCGGGCGAGAACAGGAAATCGCTCAGGTAGCTTTTCACATGCTTGCGCTGGTTGCCGATCTCGATCCATTCGCTGCCCGGGCTGATGAAGTCCTCCAGGGTTGCATCCAGATTGATGGCATCGCGCATCTGGTCAAAATAGGCCACCTGCAGGTTGGCGCCCTGGCGAATCGTGCCGCTGTCTGCGGCCAACTCGCCCAGAATCATCTTCAGCAAGGTGGTTTTGCCCGCGCCATTGGGGCCGAGCAGACCGATCTTGTCGCCGCGCAGCACCGTGGTGCTGAAGTTGCGCACAATGGTCCGGTCGCCAAAACGCTTGCTGACATCGGTCAGCTCGGCAACGATCTTGCCCTGGTAGGCGCTGCCCGTGCCCGAGGCAATGTCCATCTTCACACTGCCCTGGGCGGTGCGGCGTGCGGCATGCTCGTTGCGCATCACCTTGAGCCGCTCGATCCGGCTCTGGCTGCGCGTGCGGCGGGCTTCGACGCCCTTGCGGATCCAGATCTCTTCCTGGGCCAGCAGTTTGTCGGCCTTGGCATTGATCACCGACTCTTGCACCAACTGCTCCTGCTTTTGCACGACGTACTGCGCAAAGTTGCCGGGGTAGCTGCGCAGCTGGCCACGGTCCAGCTCGACAATGCGGGTCGCGACCGCATCCAGAAAGGAGCGATCGTGGGTAATAGTAATGATGCTGCCCTTGAACTCCTTGAGCAGGTCCTCCAGCCAGGCGATGGAGTCCAGATCCAGGTGGTTGGTCGGCTCGTCGAGAAACAGTACATCGGGGCGCAGCACCAGGGCCTGGGCCAGCGCCACGCGCTTTTTCACACCGCCTGAGAGGTTGCCGACGACCGCTTGTGGGTCCAGGTGCAGGCGCTGCAGGGTT